>NZ_VFSV01000038.1 GCF_007004065.1 Palleronia caenipelagi
GCCCTTGTGACCGGCGCGGGTCCCATCGGGATCATGGTCGCACTGGCTGCGCTGGCGGGCGGTTGTGCCAAAGTCTTCATCTCCGATCTGGTGGATGACAAGCTCGGCGTCGCGGCGGCCTATGACGGGATCGAACCGATCAATGTCACCCGCGACAATCCCGCCGAGGTGCTCGCCGCCGCAACGGATGGCTGGGGCGCGGATGTGGTGTTCGAATGCGCGGGCGCGCCGCGATCGGTGCAATCGGCGCTGGAGGCCGCGGCGCCTGCGGGCTGCGTCGTGTGGGTGGGCATGCCCCCTGATCCGATCCCGTTCGATCTGGTGCTGGCCCAGTCGAAGGAGCTGCGCATGGAAACCGTGTTCCGCTACGCCAACATGTATGACCGCGCCATCGCGCTGATGGCCTCGGGCAAGGTGGACCTCAAGCCGCTGATCTCCGAGACCTTCGCCTTTGCCGACAGCATCGCCGCCTTCGACCGCGCCGTCGAAGCCCGCCCCACGGATGTGAAAATCCAGATCAAAGTAGCAGAGGGATGACCTCATGACCGACCTCGCCGAAACCCTGCTGGATGAGTTGCGCCCCGGTCTCGCCCCTGATGTGCTGGCCCAGACCGGACCTCTGGTGCGGGAAATCACCGGCGCGCGGCGCATCGCCTGCTACGGGGTCGGGCGCGAAGGCCTGATGATGCGCGCGCTGGCCATGCGGCTCTATCATCTCGGCTGTGATGTCCATGTGGTAGGCGACATGACGGCGCCGCCGCTGGGGGTAGGGGATTTACTGGTGCTCAGCGCCGGGCCGGGGGATTTCTCGACCGTTGCGGCGCTGCTGGGCGTCTCGCGGGATGCAGGCGCCCGCGTCGCTTGCCTCACCGCCGAACCGGATGGTCCTGTGCCAAGCGCCGCCGATCTGGTGGTGCATCTACCAGCCCAGACCATGGCCGCAGATCAGGGGGAGGCCGCCACCTCGATCTTGCCCATGGGCTCGCTCTATGAGGCGCTGATGTTTCTCTTTGGCGAAGTTCTGGTGCTGGAGCTGCGCGATCAACTGGGGGTGAGCCCCGAGGCGATGCGCGCCCGGCACACCAATCTGGAGTAACCCATGGCCGAGTGGCACAAACGGTTCAGTCTTGAGGGAAAGCGGGTGCTGATCACTGGCGCCTCATCCGGCATCGGGCGGGCTATCGCGGAGGTCTACGCCGATGCTGGCGCGGATATTGTGGCCCACGGGCGGTCCGAGGCGCGGTTGGCGCTGCTCGGTGATGTGGTGGCTCGTAAGGGGCGACTGTTCGAGGCGGTCACCGGGGATCTCGCCGATGCCGGGGACACCGTCGCGGTAGCCGAGGCGGCTCTGGCAGGCGGGCCTGTGGACGTTCTGGTGAACTGCGCAGGGATCGCTATTACCGGTCCGGTGGTCACCTACGATCCGGCAGACTGGAGCCGGACGCTGGCGGTCAACCTTACCGCGCCGTTCCTATTGTCCCGCGCTGTCCTGCCCGGGATGATCGCGCAAAAGCAGGGCAAGATCATCAACATTTCCTCTCAGACCGGGGTGATCGCCTTACCCGACCACGCAGCCTATGCGGCGTCCAAAGGCGGTCTGAACGCGCTGACGAAATCCCTTATGACCGAGGCCGCACCTCACAACGTGCAGGTCAACGCTATCTGCCCGACCGTGGTGCTGACCGAGATGGGCACCCAGCTCTGGTCCGCGCCAGAAAAGCGCGACCCGTTCCTGGCCCGCACGCCGCTGGGCCGGTTCGGGCAGCCGGTGGAGATCGCGGACATCGCGCTCTACCTCGCGTCGCCCGCCTCCAATCTGGTCAATGGCGAGCTGGTGATGATCGAAGGGGGCTATTCAAGTGTCTGAGACAGTTTTTGAAGACAGGGAGTTGATATGAGCGGAGCATTGGACGGAAAGACAGCGGCCATCACCGGCGCGGCTTCGGGAATTGGCCTCGCGACCGCGCGGGCGATGGCGGAGGCCGGGGCGGATGTGGTCCTCATCGACCGGGACGAAGCGGCCCTCGAGGCCGCGTGTGACGACCTCGGGCCAAAAGCGCACAGTATCATCCTCGATCTGCTCGACGGGGCTGCGGTCTCGGGGATGCTGCCGCGTCTTCTGGAGGCCACCGGGGGCCTCGATATCTTCTACGCAAATGCCGGGGCCTATGTCGGCGGCGCGGTTCTCGAAGCCGACCCCGATCACTGGGACCGCGTGCTGGACCTGAACACCAAGGCCGCCTTCCGCTCCGTCCACGCGGTTTTGCCCCATCTGGTGGCGCAGAAATCGGGGGACGTGATTTTTACGTCTTCGGTCGCGGGCGTCGTTCCGGTGGTCTGGGAACCCGTTTACACTGCCTCGAAATTCGCCGTGCAGGCCTTTGTCCATTCCACCCGCCGCCAGCTCATCCCCCATAACGTGCGCATGGGGGCGGTTTTGCCGGGGCCGGTGATCACCGCGCTTCTTGACGACTGGCCCAAAGCCAAGATGGAGGAAGCGCTGGCGACCCAGAGCCTGATGGAGGCCAAGGAGGTCGCCGACGCGGTGATGTTCATGGTAACCCGACCTCAGGGGGTCGTTATCCGGGATATGACCATCCTGCCCCATGGCTGCGATCTGTAAAGGGAAGTCCCATGACCCATTTCATCGGCATCGACGTCGGCACCGGCAGCGCAAGAGCCGGGGTATTTGACGCGCATGGGCAGCTTCTGGGCGCGGGCAAGAGCGACATCACCCTGTGGCATGACCCTGGCCACCGGGTAGAGCAAAGCTCGGCCGAGATCTGGCAAGCGGTCTGCGCGGCCACCCGTTCGGCGGTAGAGGCGTCCGGCGTCAGCCCGGACAGCATCGGCGGCATCGGGTTCGACGCGACCTGTTCGCTGGTGGTGTTGGGCGAGGGCGGGAAGCCTCTGCCCGTGGGAGACAGCGACGACGCTGCGCGGGATATCATCGTCTGGATGGATCATCGCGCCCTCGAGCAGACCGCGCGGATCAACCACATGGGGCACCGGGTTCTCGACTATGTGGGGGGCGTGATAAGCCCCGAGATGGAGACGCCCAAGCTCCTGTGGCTGAAGGAAAACAAGCCCGAGAGTTTTGATGCTGCATGGCAGTTTTTTGACCTGACGGATTTTCTGACCTGGAAAGCGACGGGCTCTCTGGCGCGCTCCATCTGCACCGTCACCTGCAAATGGACCTATGTGGCCAAATCCGGTGGCTGGGACGCGGATTATTTCCGCGAGATCGGGCTGGGTGCGTTGGCTAATGAGGGATTTACCCGGATCGGGACGGAGATTGTCGAGGCCGGGACGGCTCTGGGGCAAGGCCTGACCGAAGCCGCCGCTGCCGATCTGGGGCTGCGACCCGGAACGCCTGTGGGTGCTGGTCTCATCGACGCACACGCGGGGGGGATCGGAAGCGTTGGGGCCAATGCGTCGGACCGGCTGGCCTACGTGTTCGGCACGTCTTCCTGCACCATGACGACGACGCGGGATCCGGTCTTCGTGCCAGGTGTTTGGGGGCCCTATTATGCGGCGATGGTGCCGGGGATGTGGCTGAACGAAGGCGGCCAGTCCGCTGCCGGGGCCGCTATCGCCCAGCTCATCCGTCACCACCCGGCCCACGCCGAAGCCGCCGCTTTGGCCGGGTCCGCCGGGATGTCTTTGCCGGACTGGCTGGGTCAGCACGCGGTCGAGAGCGGGTCCATGGAGCAGATTGTCGCCCGTGCCGAAGGTCTCCACGTGGTACCGGAATTTCTCGGCAACCGCGCGCCCTTTGCCGATCCGAATACCCGCGCGGTGATCGCGGGGCTAGGTATGGCGGAGGATGTGGAGAGCCTCGTCGATCTCTATATCGCGGGGCTTTGTGGCGTCGCCTATGGCTTGCGGCAGATCATTGAGGCGCAGGCGGCGAAAGGCGCGCAGGTCTCCGAGGTGGTGATCAGCGGCGGCGCCGGACGGAGCGATCTGGTACGCCAGATGCTCGCTGATGCCACAGGCGTACCGCTGGCCGCGCCCGAGACCGACGAGCCGGTCCTGCTGGGGTCAGCCATTCTTGGAGCAGTGGCGGGTGGCGCGTTCCCAGAGGTAAGTACGGCCATGACCGCCATGTCCCGCGACAGCGCCACCTACAGCCCGGCCAGCGGGGCCTTGCGGCAGATCCATGATGCGCGGTTCGCGGTGTTTCAGGAGCTTCAGGCCGTGGCACGTCGAAGCAGGACCTGCTGACGGCCCCGGTCAGCGCGACCGGAGATATGCCTGCAACCCCGTGGGGTAGAGCGCCGGTCCGCAGGGGTGGTCCAGCGTCGCCGGGTCGAACCAGCGGGCGGTGCATTCGGTCCCGTCATGCTCACGAAAGGTAATCCGGGTCTGACCGACAAAGGCGCCGGATGGCAGGTCTACATCGAATGCGGCAATGACCTCGTGACCCGGTACGCCTCCGTGCACAAATATGTTCTCGAAGAACACCGGTGGGCCGAGAGGGGTCACGGTGATGCCCAGCTCTTCGCGAAACTCCCGGATCAGCGCGGCTTCGGCTGTTTCCCCGAACTCGACCGTTCCACCGAGGGGGCGGACGCCTTTGATCCGTCCGCTGTCGTCGCGCACCTCGGCGGCGAGCAAGAGACCGGCCCGCCAGTGCAAGCCAATCGCCTTAAATCGGATTTGTGCCGGGGGTCGCCAGTGGGTCATGGGGCGAGGGTAGGTCTCGCCACCGATCTCTGCAAGGTCAGTCCACCAGCCGGTATTGCCGCGCCTTGTTGCGAAGGAAGGGCAGGCCGTTCTCCATGACTTCCTCGAAGCTTTCCGCCACCGGGCGCCAGACCGAGAGGCCGAAGGCCACTTCGGGCGGCATGTTGATGAAACTCTCCATGGCTAGCCCGCCCTTGAAATTGATCGCCGCCAGAGCGCCATAGATCTCGTCCCAATCGCAGCAGCCAGAGCCCGGCGTGCCCCGGTCGCTCTCCGACAGATGAATATAGCGGATATGGTCCCGGCCATCGATGATGCCGTTTGCCGCGCCCTTTTCCTCGATATTCATGTGATAGGTGTCGAGATGCAGGAAGACGTTCTCCGCTCCGACCCGTTCGATCATCTCGACGCCCTGCCGCGCGGTGTTGATCAGGTGGGTCTCATAGCGGTTCACCGGCTCGACCCCCAGCAGCAGCCCCCGAGTTTTCGCATGGGCAGCGGCGGCCTCCATCACGCGGGCGACGTTGGAGAGCTCTCCTTCGGTCGGCGGCACGCCGGTGCGCTCGCCGATGCCGCCATAGATGACGCCGGACAGGGCCTCGGCGCCCATTTCCTGCGTCTTGTCGAGGGCGAGTTTGAGGAAGTCGATGGCACCATCGGGGTTGACCGACGCCCAGACCTCCTGCGGCAGTCCGAGCGAGCAGACGGCGCGCATCTCGTTGCGTTCCAACAGGTCGCGCGTGTGGGCCGCGTCTACCTTGTCCGGGGTGAGCAACGCGATTTCGAGGAAGTCCATGTCGTAATGGACCGCCGCCGCCACCGCGCGCTCGGCGCCCGCGCGGTCCCAGGTCATTGTCCACATGCTGGTATGTACGCCAAAGCCTTCCATGTCAGGTCCTTCCGAAACGGGTGATATTGAGCCGGCCCGCCGCCCAGCGGATCGCCATGACCGCGATCAGGAACAGGCCCCAGACCGCTGTCGCAAGATGCTGGTTCGCGCCGATGAGGTTGAGGCCGGAAGAGAGGGCTTGCAGAATCGCAAGGGCGAGGCAGACCGGCAGAACCCGGCCAAAGCCGCCGAACGGGTCCAGTCCGCCGAGGAAACAAGCCAGCACGGTGACGAGAAGGAGGGCTTCGCCATGGCCCACGCGCACCGAGTTGAAGCGCGCCGCCATCAGGATCCCCGCCACGGCGCAGATGAGGCCGGAGAGCGCGTAGAGCGTGGCCAGCGTGCGCTTGGTCGGGATACCGGAATACTCCGCCGCGTCGATATTGGAGCCGATCATAAACACTGAGAACCCGTGCCGGGTGCGTCGCAGCATTATGTGCCAGAGGATCGCGGCGGCGATGAAGATCAGGAGCGGGACGGGGATGCCCGCGAGGCTGCCGTGACCGATGACCTTCATATAATCGGGGAAGCCGGAGATATCTCCGCCCCTCGTCAGAAACTCTCCGAGGCCACGCAGGAAGATCATCATCGCCAGCGAGACGAGGATGGGATGAGCGCCCACATAAGCCACGATGAGCCCCATCATCAGCCCGGCCAGCGTGCCCACAAGGAGCGCGGCGAGGCTGCCGATAAGGAATGCCCCGATCCCGGCTTCCGGTCCACCGAAGGCGATCAGGACAGTGGCGAGGGTGAGGCCGGAGATATTGGCGGTGTAGATGATCGCGAGATTTAGTCCGCCCGACAAGATCGGCACCATCATGGCGAGAGTCAGCAGCCCGAGGACCGGGAGCTGAAACGCCATGGAGCCGAAATTGGACGCGGTTAGAAAGAGAGGTGTTGCCAGCGAAAACCCCACCACCACAACGAGGAGCGCGCCGAGGAGGGGCAGGGCCTCGGAGCCGAGGCTGCGGTTGATGCGGTGAATAAGGCTCATGCCGCGTCCCTTCCGGTTGTGGCTCTTCGGCGTCGCGCCGCGCCGCGCCAGTCGAAGTTCAGGTTCGACGACGAGATCGCCACGAGGATCGCCGCACCAATGATCATCTGGAAGGCAAAGGGCGAGACACCGAGCAGGTTCAGCCCGTTCCGCGTCACCGCCACGAACATCACCCCGAGGATGCAACCCAGCACCGAGCCACGCCCGCCTCCAAGGCGCGCTCCGCCGAGAACCACCGCCGCCAGCACGTCGAGCTCGCGGCCATAGAGCGCGTTCGGGATGACTTCCTGGGCAATGTTGACCTGCATCAGCCCGCCGATTCCGGCCATCATCCCCATCCATCCAAAGGCCACCGCCTGCATCAGAGCGATATTCACCCCGGCCCGCCGCGCGCCTTCGGGGTTGTCCCCAAAGGCGTAGAGCTGGCGGCCGATATTGGTCCAGCGGATGAGCACCACCGTGGCGAAAACACAGACGATCATAACCGCCACCGACAGGTTCAGCTCCGACCATACGCCGTTCTCGGACTGGTGCTCGAAGATGAAGATCCGGTCCACCCACCAGTCGGGCAGGGTATAGATGTTTCGCCCCTTGGTAAAAGACATCAGAAGCCCGAAATAGGCGTTGAAGGTGGCGATGGTGATGACGATGGAAATCACCCGGAAGCCATGGATCAGCGCGGCATTGATGAGCCCCAGCCCGATCCCGAGGCTGCCCGCGACGATAAACCCCAGCGCCCAGTTGCCCCCCGTGGCGCCAAAGATCTGCGCGGTCAGGTACTGCACCACGGACGCGGCCACGGCAAAGGAGATGTCGATCCCCCCCGCGATCAGCACCACCAGCAGGCCGACCGCCCAGATCAGGTCCACGGAATTGTTGTTCAGAAGCGAGGTCAGGTTAGCAAGCGTCAGAAAGCTGTCCGTACTGAGGGACAGGCCGAGCACTATGAGCGCGAGCACGATGGCCAGACGGGCTTCGACCGGATGGGTTGTAAAGAGCCTAGGCATAGATCCGGGCCTCCATCGCTTCGACAGTCGTACCGCGTGGGTCGTAGGTCTCCACAAGCCGCCCGTCCGCCATATGCAGCATCCGGTCGGCGTTGTGGTAGACTTCGCTCACCTCATCGGAGATCAACAGGATCGCCAGACCTGCCTCAGCCAGACGATGCACAATGCGAAAGATCCCGGCCCGCGCACCCACATCGACCCCGACGGTGGGGCTGTCGAGGATCAGCAGACGCGGTTCGGTGGCGAGCCATTTTGCCAGAACAACCCGCTGCTGGTTGCCGCCCGAGAGCGTGCTGACAGCATCCTCGGGACGGCCGATCTTGACCGCGAGATCTTCGATCCAGTGGCTGACGAGGACTTTTTTCTGTGCTGGTGAGATCAGCCCCAATCCGCCGAGGATCCGGTCGAGCACGGTGATCGAGATATTGTCGGCAATGGATTGCGGCTGGATCAGACCGAGTGACAGCCGGTCCTCGGAGACATAGGCTATGCCCAGCGAGATCGCCTCGCGGATGTTGCGGGGCCGTATCTCCCGCCCGCAGAGTTTAACCATGCCCCGATCCGGGCGGGTTCGCCCGATCAGTGCGTGGGCCAGTTCGGTCCGGCCCGCGCCGATGAGGCCGGTCAGCCCGACCACCTCGCCCTTGCGGATGGTGAGCGAGATATCCTCAAACTGGCCATGGCGGCTGAGGCCGTCGATTTCCAGCACAGGCGCTGCCGCACTCTTGTCCCGGGCGATCACCTGATGGTCCATGGTGTGGCCCGTCATTAACTCACCGAGCCGCGCCTGGGTCATGCCTTCGGTTGGATAGATGCCCTCCAGACGACCATCCCGCACCACTGTGACCCGCGACGAAATCTCCAGCACTTCAGCGAGCCGGTGGCTGACAAAGACGATGGCGACCCCTTCGGTAGAAAGGGTTCGCACAATCCCGAGCAGCGCATCGGTTTCGCTCTGGGTCAGGGAAGCGGTGGGCTCGTCCATGAAAATGAGCCGCGCCTCGCCCATCAGAGCCCGTGCAATGGCCACAATCTGGCGCTGGGCGATCGGCAGGGTGTTCAGTCGGGCGTCCAGATCAAGGGTCACCCCGAGCCGCTCCAGAAGCTGCGCGGCCCGCGCACGGATCTGCCCAAGCGCGGCCAGCCGGGGACGCCCCCCCACCATCTGATCGAAGCCGATATTCTCGGCGACCGTCATATGGGGAAACAACGCCAGATCCTGCCAGATTACCGCGATGCCCATGTCACGCGCCTGCGTCGGTGTCATGCCGGTCTGCGGCTCGCCAAAAACCTCGATCTCCGCGCCGGGTTCGGGGGTATAGACGCCGGTGACGATCTTGATCAGCGTACTCTTGCCGCAGCCGTTTTCACCGGCAAGACAATGCACCTCGCCAGCGCGCACGTTGAAATCCACCTGATTGAGCGCCTGTACCCCGCCGAATCGTTTTGACACGCCACGCAGCTTCAGCGCGAAGGGCGCGCCTTCCTTTGTTCCGCTCATCCCGGTCTCCACCATCCGCTCCCGGAAAAACCCCGCCCGTGCGAGACGGGCGGGGAGGTCAGGGAGGATCAGAGGCCCTTATCGGCCAGTTCGTCCACCGTGCTCGCGTTGATCTCGAGCAGGTTGTCGGTGATGATGTTGGACCCGTCGGGGCTCACAACGCCCAGGCCGGGAATGTCGGTCCCGTCGGCGATCTCCTCGCCATCCACCAGCATCTTGCCCATGGTGACGAAGACGCGGCCCGCCTCAGCCGGGTTCCACATGTAGCCGCCTGTTATTGTTCCGTCTTTCACCAGCTTACGACCCTGTCCGGGGGAAAACGGTCCCATCACATGGACCTTGCCGGTCAGGCGGCGCTCCTCGATGGCGCGGCCCGCCCCGATGGGTCCCTGACTGCCAAAGGCGAGGAAACCGCGCAGATCCGGGTTCGCCGCGATCAGGTCGAGCGCGGTGGAGCGGCTGTCATCGACGCTCTCGGCCACGCCGTAGCGTTCGCCCACGGGGGTGAGTTTGTCGCTGCAATTCTCCTCGATCCACTTGATGCCTGCATCAGCCCAGGCATTGTGGAGCGGCACCGTGAGCGAGCCCACATAGACCGCATAGGTCCCGACCTCTTCGGTGCTCGCGCACAGGAGTTTCGCATGGGCCTCGCCAAAGCCCTGCGCCGAGGCGAGCTCGAAATTCCAGTCCACGTTTTGCAAGCCCGGCCCCTCATGAGAGACGACCTTGATGCCAGCATCCCGGGCCTTCTGCAGGACCGGCTCCAGCGCCGCCTCGTCATTGGGAACGACGCCGATCACATCCACGCCCTTCGCGATCAGGTCCTCGATAGCGCGCACCTGCAAGGCCGGATCCGCGGAGGTCGGGCCGATCATCTCGGCCTCCATGCCGATCTCTTCGGCCCGGTCCTGGATGCCGGTCTCCATGGCGTTGAACCACGGGATACCCCCGATTTTCACAACGACACCCATGGTCGGCGTCTCGCTGTTGGCAGCGGTGACCAGACCGGCAGCCAAGGCCAAACCTGACACAAGTGTTTTTCCAAATCTCATCGCAATCCTCCCCAGGAGTGTGTTTTCCAATTGCCTGACGCCCAAGCTCCTCCACTCGAGCGATTCTGCGCAATCGATGGTGCAGAATTGTCCATATCCGTAATTTTTGTCAATGCACAATCGGTGGTGCATTGCGCATTCGGTCATATGAAATTAAATCTGGGCCATGGCGGAGACAAAACCCCAAACGATCTACGATATCGCCCGACTGGCCGAAGCCTCTCCGTCGACGGTGAGTGCAGCGCTGAACGGCAATTGGAAAAAGCGCCGGATTGCCCGGGCAACAGTGGAGCGGATCCAGCGCATTGCCTCCGAACATGGCTATTCCGCAAACCAGCAGGCGCGGGCGCTCAGGACGGCGAAATCGGGACTGGTGGGAATGATCCTGCCTCAGCATGACAACCGGTTCTTTTCCTCGGTCGGACAGTGCTTTTCCAACGAGGCCCGCGCAAGGGGTGGGTTACCGGCAATCGTTTCCACCCGGCGCGAGCGGGATCAGGAAGTCGAAGCGGTCCGGCAGCTCATCTCGTACTCCGTCGATGCGCTGATGCTTGTGGGAACTACCCATCCCGAAGAACTCAGCGCGATTTGCCGCGCCGAGAATGTGCCGCATGTATTCGTCGACCAGCCCTGTCAGGGCGCACCTTCGGTGGTCACCGATAACAGGGGCGGGGCGCGGGCGCTGGCCGAAATTCTGTTGCAGGCCGCTCCAGACGCCGGAGAGGCGGATACCGTTTTCCTTGGGGGCAATGCGGACCTGCCTGCAACAAGCTTGCGGATTCTGGGTTATCAGGACGCGTTGCGCTCTGCTGGGCGTCAAGGCCGGGTTATCGCCTGTGGCTACAGGCGCGCGCCCACGCGTGACGCCCTGACGCGAGAGTATGAACGTCGAGGACGCCTACCGGAGGTTCTGCTGGTCAATTCCATCGGTTGTCTTGAAGGCGTTCTGGAATTTCTCGTGACCCTGCCTCTGGATGAGGTGGATCAATGTCAGCTCGGCAGTTTCGATTTCGATCCGTTTGGGCGGCTTTTGCGGCATCCGATCCCCATGGTCCGGCAGCGCGCGGATGAGTTGATTAGGGTCGCCTATGACCACCTTGACGGTGGAACATGGAGCCGCGATAGCTTCGATCCGATCATCGTTGCACCGGAACTGATCCTGCCCGATGATGATCATTTTACGCGGGTCAACCAACCTGCGTTGCCGGTCGGTTGACTTCTGAACCGCCGGGGCGTGACCGCCGCATATTTTGACGCCCTGACAATCACTATTACCATTCTCGGTTGCGATCGGGCTCGCAACTCCGTCGAAACGGACCCAAGCACCTTTGCCTACTAAGGCAACAGCAGATGTGACACGCCGGTCAATGCAAAGCGGTCAGTTCGGTATGGAGGTCTGCGGCCTCCCTGTAGAGACCGGCATAGAATGGCATCATCCGGTCATAGATCTCGGCCCTGGCGGGGTCTGGGTCGATTTCGTCGGTATAACGCACCATCCTGGCAGCGACGGTTTGCAGATCTGGCACGGGTCCCGTGGCGGTCGCCATGATCATGGCTGCACCGACGACGCCGCATTCCAGGTCTTCACGCACGAGACGGGGTGTGCCGTACCTGATGGCCTTGATACGCAGCCAGAGGTGCGTGCTGCATAGATCAAGCTGAGCGCGCATTCGTCCCCATCCCTGGCCTTTCAAATGACACGCCTGTAGGCCGCGCGACCGAGGTCGGTCACGCGGTTAAGGGCTTTGACGGCGATCACGATCTCGAGTTTCTGTGCCTCCATTTTGCGGCCGCGTAGCGCGGGTCCGATCACCTGCTTGAAGCGACCGATCTGGGCTTCGCCACGGAAGCGCTGACCGTAGCCGGTTGCCTTCTGCCAAGCGATCCGGCCGTGGTCGGCGATCATCTGGATATGGGCATTTCGGATCGCGCAATCGCCCGGGACGGCGTTGCTCGGTGGCGGAATGATCACCTCCACATCCGGCCCGAAGGCTTCCTGTATCGTCGCTGCGGGCGGCGCGCTGTCATAGGCGCCATTGCCGAGGAAACGGCACACAACCTCCGCCACCTGAGCCAGCAACCCGGGCAGCGCGCCGGGATCGCCGACCTGCTCGGTGGTCAGGCTGGACGTGACGATGTGACCGCTCTCGGGGTCGAGGCCGATATGCGGCTCCGTAAAGTTAAGAGCAGCAGAGCAAGTATCGGCTGATTTTGCCGATCAAGCGAGCTCGACGCCTGCGATGTTCCACCACAAGCTCATCGCGGTTTGACGGAGATCGCGGAATTCTTCGGAGGTCATTTCATGGCGGGGCAGCTGGAACAGATTGGCAATCGGGTCGTGGATCGGGACGAAGCGCTGCAGATGTCTCGGCGACTTGAAACCCTTCATGACCCGCTCCCTTCGTCGCACAGGTTGGTGAGAATTCTCACCACGATTGTTAAGGCCTTTATGGGATCGGTGCTCGACACCCGGCGTGATCTCCCTCTTCGCCGCCGGACAGGAGCGCAGCTTGTCGGTGATCATGACGCGGGGAAGGCCGTTCTTTTTCAGAAGTTTGCGGAGAAGACGCTTGGCGGCTTTTTTATCCCGGTGGCTCTGGGTAAGGACGAAGCCCTCCTGATCTGTGGCGCGCCAGAGCCAGTGTTTCCGGCCCCGGATCTTTACCACAACCTCATCAAGGTGCCACTTATCGCCCATCTGCCCGGATGACCGTTCACGAATCTTTCTTGCGTACTGCCGTCCAAATTTCTCAGCCCGGGCCAGCACAGTCTGGCGCGACACGATGATCCCGCGCACGGCTAACAGATCTTCAACCATCCGCAGGCTTAGCGGAAGCTTGAAATACAGCCAAACTGCATAAGCGATCACGTCCGGCGGGAAACGATGGCGGCGTTAGAGGTCAGCGGGATCAAGCCGCCAGATCGCATATCCCAACGATCACCGCACTAACTTTACAGTGCCTGTGGAACGCATCCGAGAGAACAGCAATCGAACCGGTCCAGATGCCAACCGCCAGTTCGATCACGAAATAGACTCCAGTGAGCCAGGCAGAAATGATCAGCGCCCTGACTTACGCTGGCATGTGGCCGGAATGGGAGTGGGAGACCATATTATTTATCCCTTCGCGTTGGGCGGGTTTCGCGCCAAATGCCTATGGCCACGGACAGGGCGGTGAAGCCACCCAGAGCAATCGCGGTCCAAGTTGCGGTTTTTACATCGCCGTTCATCGCTTCACTGCCAAGATGGGCAAGAAGAAAGCTCGCCGGGACAATGCCGACAAACGTCGCGATGGCAAAGCGCCAGAGGTGCAGCGCGCTGAGGCCGGCCGCATAGCTGATCATGTCAAATGACAAAAAGGGCAGCAATCGGCTCGCGAACACGATCAGGGTCAGCAAGTTCTGGGAACCCAGCAAACCCTTGCCTATCGCATGCCCAAAACGCCGTTCGACAAAGGGGCGACCAAGCGCGCGTGCAAGCAAAAAAGCCACAATCGCTCCGGTTTCCGCGCCAATCACCACAAGAACAGTGCCAAACGTGTGGCCGTAGGCTGCCCCGGCAGCAAGCGCGATCGGAGCCGAGGGCAACGGGCTTGCCACAACCGCGATCGTCATGAGGACAACAACAAGAGCCGGGCCGAACAGACCCGCCGCGTCTATCCAGAAGCGCAGGTCATCGCGTTGAGGCATGGCAATGTCAATGCCCAGAAGGCCCGGACGCGCAAGCGCCAGAAGCAGCAGAACGATACAGATGATCAGTAGTAGCCGCATCATCAGCTATGAAATCAAGTCGGTGTTGCGTCGTAACCGGCGGCTTTGATCGCACTTACAATTTCGTCGGGCGAAAGTGCGGTTTCGACGGCTACGAACTGCTGTTCAAGATCGGTGGTGACTTTGGCCAGTGGGTCAAGCGCGGCGATCTCTTTGGTGATTGTGGCGGTACAATGTCCGCAGCTCATTTCGGGGACGTGGAAGCGCATGGGAGTATCCTTTTGGTATTTCAATCACGATATGGAGCTTCCAGTGGGGGGAAGGTCAATGGAAATCCGACAGCATCAAAAAACTCTGCTTTTTCTCTTGAGTTTCCAGTGACTGGAATCCTTATACATGGGTCAAACGACTCGCAAAGGCGGATGTCATGGATGGAAATGAACGAACAACGCTCAATATCGAAGGCATGACATGTGCGTCATGTGTCGGGCGCGTGGAAAAGGCCCTGTCGGCTGTTGACGGGATCACAGATGTAGCGGTCAACATGGCAACAGAAACGGCGCAGTTCACAGCCGACAAACCGGCAGTTCTGGCTGAGGCGGCGCAGATTCTGGAGACGCTCGGCTATCCGGCGCGAACCTCCAAGGTTACGCTGAACATTGCCTCGATGTCCTGCGCTTCCTGCGTTGGCCGTGTCGACAAGGCACTTGCAGAGGTGCCGGGTGTCGTGTCCGTGTCAGTGAACCTAGCGGCCGAAACGGCGGCGGTTGAGTTTCTGGATGGGGCAATGACGGTTTCCGATCTGATGGTGGCGTCGGCTGCGAGCGGTTACCCGGCCGAACTGTCCGATGCCGATGCCAGCCAATCCCGTGCCGAGCGCAAGGCCGACGAGGCACGCGCCCTGTCCCGGCGCGTCGCCCTTGCGGCGGCGCTCGCACTCCCGGTTTTCATCCTGGAAATGGGTGCGCATCTGATCCCGGCCTTTCACCATTTCATTGCAAACTCGATAGGCATTCAGACCTCGTGGCTTATCCAGTTCGTATTGGCGACACTTGTGCTCTTTGGTCCGGGGCTTCAGTTCTATGCCAAGGGTATCCCGGCACTTGCGAAGGGCGCACCGGATATGAACAGTCTGGTTGCCGTCGGAACCGGCGCGGCCTGGAGTTACTCAGTGGTGGCGACATTCCTGCCAGGCCTGCTGCCCGAAGGCGTGCGCGCGGTTTATTATGAAGCAGCGGCGGTTATCGTTGTCCTGATCCTTATCGGGCGCTGGCTGGAGGCTCGCGCCAAGGGGCGCACCGGCGCCGCGATCCAAGCGCTTCTGAGCTTGCAGGTGCGGACCGCGCGGGTGCTCCGTGATGGCGAAACAGTCGAGGTGGATGTGGACACCCTTGCCGTGGGCGACCTGATCCTGGTCCGCCCCGGAGAGCGCATCCCGGTTGATGGCGACGTGACCGAAGGCACCAGCAACGTCGATGAAAGCATGATCACCGGTGAACCTGTTCCGGTGGCAAAATCGGCAGGCGCGGCTGTCACAGGCGGAACCGTCAACGGCACCGGCAGCCTTACATTCCGGGCCGCACGCGTCGGCGCCGATACAACTCTGGCACAGATCATCCACATGGTCGAAGAGGCGCAAGGTGCGAAACTGCCCATTCAGGGCCTCGTCGACCGGGTGACGCTGTGGTTTGTGCCTGCGGTCATGGCGTTTGCCGTCCTGACTGTGGTGGTGTGGCTGATCCTTGGCCCGGATCCGGCACTGACCTTTGCGCTGGTTGCTGGCGTCTCTGTCCTGATCATCGCCTGCCCCTGCGCCATGGGGCTGGCCACGCCAACCTCGATCATGGTTGGCACCGGCCGTGCTGCCGAGATGGGCGTGCTCTTCCGCAAGGGCGATGCCTTGCAGGCGCTGTCCGAGGTCGGTGTCGTCGCCGTCGACAAGACCGGAACGGTCACTGAAGGCAAACCCACACTGACCGACATTGTGCTCGCAAACGGGTTCGACCGCCAGCAAGTGCTTGGCCAGATTGCGGCGGTCGAAGCGCTGTCCGAACATCCGATTGCCGAGGCCATTGTTCGCGGGGCGGAAAACGAAGGAGTTGATTTACCACAGGCCGAAACGTTCCGATCGGTCACGGGCTACGGCGTAACCGCATCCGTCAACGGACAAGATGTCATGGTAGGTGCGGATCGTTACATGAACCGGGAAGGCATAGAGGTTGCGCCCCTTCAGGACACCGAGCGGGATTTGGCAAAGCGCGGCCGCACGGCACTCTATGCCGCCATCGACGGCAGGCTTGCAGCGGTGATCGCAGTGGCTGACCCGGTTAAACCTGAAAGCCGTGCGGCCATCGAGACCTTACACCGGGCCGGGCTGCATGTCGTCATGATAACTGGCGACAAACGCGAGACAGCCGAAGCAATCGCCAAGGAAACTGGCATTGATCAGGTGATCGCCGGCGTGCTGCCAGATGGCAAAATCGCCGCGCTCGACGATCTGCGGGCCAGGGGCCGCAAGATCGCCTTTGTCGGAGATGGTATCAACGACGCACCAGCTCTGGCCCATGCCGATGTGGGCATCGCTATCGGCACCGGAACCGATGTGGCGATTGAATCTGCCGATGTCGTGCTGATGTCCGGTGATTTGCGCGGCGTGGTGAACGCTGTCGAGGTCTCGCGCCGCACAATGGCGAATATCCGGCAGAACCTGATCTGGGCGTTCGGCTATAACGTTGCTCTGATCCCGGTCGCGGCGGGCGTGCTCTATCCGGCCTTTGGTATACTCCTGTCGCCGGTCTTTGCTGCGGGTGCCATGGCGCTTTCCTCGGTTTCGGTACTGGCCAATGCGCTGCGCCTGCGCCGCGTCGCTCCGGCAATGAGCGAAACAACATCCCCACCTGCTCAAACCAAATCGGTTTCTGAGCACGGGGCACGCCAGATTGGAGGCACGACATGAATATCGGAGAAGTCGCCGAACGTTCGGGGCTTCCGCCCAAGACGATCCGCTACTACGAGGACATCGGGCTGGTCCGCCCGCTGCGCAGCGATAATGGCTATCGTGCGTTCCGCGAAACCGATCTGCACAAGCTGGCCTTTCTTGGACGTGCACGGGCGCTTGGGTTTTCGATCGAGGATTGCCGCTTGCTGCTCAGCCTCTACGAGGATGAAAGCCGTGAAAGCGCTCAGGTGAAATCCATCGCAGAGGAACACCTGACCGCCATAGAAAAAAAGATCGCTCAACTAGAGGCAATGCGCGAGACGCTTTCGCATCTGGTCATGTCCTGCCACGGTGACAATCGGCCCGACTGCCCCATTCTAAGTGATCTTGCAACCGGGCCCGGCGATCGAAACTGACGCGGAGATCGAAGCACGGTTATCAAAAACCCAACGAAACGTATCGCATATAGTCGGCCATCGTCTTCAATTCGCCCGACACAGCGGTTGGTTGTCGCCTTGCAACAGCGAGTCATTCCAACCAACCAATTTTCCGAAGTTTCCCGCAATATCTTAGACATCGGGCTGTGGCGAGGCGTTTCAACGGCCGCTCTGGCAGACTGGGCCGTGTCGCAGCGAACGGCCCGCTGCGCAAGCGACAAAATGCTGCGCTAGCATTCGCAGTGCGGGCAAAAGTCCGGTTTGTCCCGCACACCCGACCTTCGAAGCACAAAGAATGCTGCGCTGCTCAAGTGAGGCTGACGTCGCGCAACACTGCAAGAGAAATTTGCCAAGACCGCCTGACCGGACCTCCGATTTTCGGAGGTCTCCGGTCCGGTCAGGCTCATCGCATCATCTCAGATGTTGCAATTCAAGACAGATGTTCTTCCCTCTCGGGAGCGAGGCGGCGCCATCAGATCATCCGGTGCTGTGGGTCAGTCCTGTGTCGTGGTGCCCAGCAAGGCCTGCGTTTCGCTTCCTTTCGCGCCAGCCGCGATAAACACCACACGCCCCCCGGCCTCGGCCGCCGTGGTGACGGCCTCCATCTCGTTGACCGAGGTGAAAAAGGTCAGCGCGTCCCGTGCGTCCAGCCCGGTCTTCGCGGTGAATTTCTCCAGAGCTTCGGCATTTCCCTCGGCGATGACGGCGCGGAATTGCGCGAAGGCCTCGCCCTTGATTTTAAGCGCTTCCCCCTCCGCATTTGCCGCAGCGACGGATTTGATGCGCACCGCCTCGCCTTCATTGGTCGCAGCTTCCATCAACCGCTGGGCTGCAATGACCCGGTCGAAGGCTTCGCGCAGCTCGTCTGAGGGTTGCGGATCGTCCACGAGGACGTTTTCGATCTGGTAGCCAAACTCGGCCATGCGGGCCCCAAGTGTCGCCTCGACATCCTGCTCAAAGGCGTCGCGGCCCTTGAAGAGATCATCGAAACTCATGCTCGACGCCGTGGAGCGGACCTGATTGACGACATAGCTGCGGATCTGGCCTTCCGGATCATCAAGACGGTAATAGGCCGCTTCCTCCCCCCCGGATCTCACTGAGAACTGCACCCGGATCGGGACCACCACAAAGGCATTGTCGGAGCTTTTGACCCCCACATCCTCCGCGATCTCTCGCACCCGGAGCGAAAAGTCCGGTGTGGCGCGCTGGATCGGCCAGGGCAGCTTCAGCGACAGACCTGCGTTCCGGACGGAGCTGAACTTTCCGAAGGTCTCGATCAGCCGGACATTTTGCTGGCGGGTGATCACGATCATCGACGGGATCGCGGCCAGCAGGACGATGATGATGATTGGGATCAAAATAAGAACGATATCTGACATGGCTTTTACTCCTGGTTGCGGTCAGTCTGACGCTTTCAGTCTCTGAAAGGCCACAGAAAAAGGCGCTGCCTTTTATCTCTCCTGCGAGACGTTCGCCCTGCGCGTGACGTCTCCCCGCTGGGACCAAACCGTGGTGTCATCGGGTGGGGATTGGGCCGTTGCTGCCTGGGCCAGAGAGGGCCGTGGCAAAGCTGGGCCGGACTTCAGATTGTGTCCTGGGCCTGAACAGATGGAGGGAAGTTTCGATGTCCCGAATAAAAGGAAAGGCGCGCCCCGATCACAGTCCGGTCGAAGCGACCGTCGCCGGCATTGATGTCAGTAAAGCGCATCTCGACGTTTTCTTTCACCCCGACGGAGAGCGCTTCCGGGTACCGAATGATGCCGCGGGGCACCATGACCTTCTGGGCCGCTGTGTGACTGGCGGCATCGGACTTGTTGTGATGGAAGCCACCGGCCGGTACCACCGTGCGGCCCATGCTGTCTTGCACGCGGGCGGCATTCAGGTGGCGATCATAAATCCCTACCGCACAAGGCGATTTGCCGATGTTCTCGGGCGGCTTGCGAAGACGGATGAGATTGACGCCAGCGTTCTTGCGGAGTTCGCCGCGACGATGAAGCCCGCACCGACCGCACCGCCGCCTGAAGCGATGGCCCATCTCTCCGAGCTCATCGTGGCCCGGAAGCAGGTGGTTGAGGAGTTGATGGCCCTGGAGAACCAGAAAGACCAATCCACCCTTCCCGCAGTTACGGCTCAGATCGAAGAGCAGATCGCCCTTTGCCGGACCCACCGGAAAGCTCTCGAGGCCGAGCTGGTGAAGGTCATTCGCGCGGATCGCCGTATCGCCCGGCGCTATGCGATCCTCACATGGATCCCGGGGATTGGGCCAGCCACGGCCGCGATCCTGCTCTCCGATATGACCGAGTTGGGCTCAGCCAATGCAGCTGAAATTGCAGCGCTCGCGGGCGTAGCCCCGATGAACCGGGATTCCGGCACCCTGCGCGGGCGCAGAATGATCCGCTCCGGCCGCCAATCTGTCCGAAATGCCCTTTACATGGCGGCGGTAGTGGCCGTGCGATGGAACGAGGACATCAGGGTTTTCTACGAGCGCCTCAAATCCGCGGGGAAGCCCTTCAAGATCGCCATTACAGCGGCCATGCGAAAACTGCTGCTGCTTGCCAACACACTTCTGAAGGAGGATCGCCTGTGGTCATCATCCCCGCCCGCCCGCGAGCAGGCGCCTCAGATCCATCGAGCTTGAGGAGACAACTACACTGAATTTACCTCATAAATAGCGTGATGCTGATCCTCCGTCACAAACCCCTGTCAGATGCAATTGCTGACCTGTCAGGTAGAATTGCGCTGCATCGCCGCGTGTCGGCTCTGAGCCCAAACTGGACATGCGAAGAGAAGCATGAAAGCGATGCGGTATGACTTCAATTCAGCCGACTGCCGAATTCATCCTGTTTGACTTAGACGGGACCTTGGTAGATCCAGCTCCCGGCATTACCGGGTCAGTGCAGCATGCGTTGAAGACGCTCGGCTACGATGTGCCATCTTCCCATGACCTGAACTGGGTGATCGGCCCGCCGCTTCGCCAGAGCTTTGCAAAGCTCTTGGCAAACGAAGAGCTGGTTGAAGAAGCCGTCGAGTTGTATCGCGCGGCCTATCGCAACGGCGGCATCCTCCAAGCTGAGCCTTACGCGTGCATTTTTGAGGCGCTGAAAGTCCTGAAGTGCCGAGGATATCGCTTGTTTCTTTGCACTTCAAAGCCTCTTCCGTTTGCAAGGAGGGTCATCGAACACTTCGGGTTCGCGGGATATTTCGATGAACTCTACGGCGCCGAGCTTGATGGCAGGTTTGACGACAAGACTGAACTCATAGCGCATATCCTTCTCTCTCAAGGCCTGAAAGCGCGACAGGGGTGTATGGTCGGAGATCGCTCGAATGACACCTTGGCTGCGCGCCAAAACGACATGCCTTCGGTTGGTGTGACGTGGGGCTATGGAGATCAGCATGAGCTAAATGGAAATGGCGCTACAGCCTTATGTGAACGGGTCGAAGATCTGCCAGATCGGATCAGCTCAGTGCTGAAAGGTTGACTGGAAGAAGTCCGCGTTGTCCACACACCCGACCTTCGAAGCACAAAGAATGCTGCGCTGCTCAAGTGAGACTGACGTCGCGCAACACTGCAAGAGAAATTTGCCAATACCGCCTGACCGGACCTCCGATTTTCGGAGGTCTCCGGTCCGGTCAGGCTCATCGCATCATCTCAGATGTTGCAATTCAAGACAGATGCTCTACTCTCTCTGGAGCGAGGCGGCGCCATCTGCGCACCGGGTCAGACCATCTCGATCTCGGCCTCTTCCTGCGGTTCATCCGTGGTGTCGTCCGGCTCTCCGAACGGGATGTTCTCTTCGAAAGACACATCCCCGGTCTCCGCGTCGTCCTCGAGGCCGGTGAGATCCGTCCTCTGGCCGTCATCCGCCTCGGGCAGGCGCATTGCGTCCGGGCACCAGCTTTCGACGGCGGCGCGCTGTTCCGGCGTCAGCGTGGCGAAGGGCGCGGCGAAGAGCTTGTCGAGATAGTCGACGATCTCGCCCTTCTTGCTCGAGGCAAAGCGTTGCGCTTCCTCCGGCTGGCCAAGATCGCGCTCCAGAAGTCCCAGCAGATCGCTCTTCTTCAGGCGTCCGAAAAAGGCCTCGCCGGTGGGGCGCCAGACCGCGCGGAGATCCGGGATCACCTGCCGCGCCACATGGGCGAGCAGCTCCTCGCCCCGACCGAGACGCGAGGGCTGGATCGCCTCGGCGAGCGCCACCGCCGCGATCTGCGCCTTCATGCCGGCATCCAGTGCCCGGAAGCGGTCGAACCGCTCCGACATGGGACTGGGCGTATCGGCATCCCACCAGGACAGATCGAGCCCGGCCCGGAGCGCCTCGAGCGTCTCGCCGGGGCGCGGATCGATGCCCTCGGCTTTCGCGTGGGGACGGCCTGCCACCGTGCCACTGATGCCCATGGCGTAGGAGACCCGGGCGGTGCGGCCCATGAGATCAGCGATGATCTTGAAGAGCAGAAGATCCTGCGCAATGTCCGGAGCGCCTGCCAGCGCCGCGCCGATCACCTGGGAGCGCTCGCTCTTCAGGTCATCGGTCAGGCTTTGCGAGTAGCCAAGGGGCTGGGGTGCATCGGGTGCGAGCGGCTCCGCCTCCCCTGCCCCGCTGGCCGTCTTCTCGGCTGCACCGGGCAAGTCTTCGGGACGCACCAAGCCGGCGATCAGCTTGATCTGTCCCCGCTCCCACGTTGCTATCACCCCGCCAAGGGCCAGATCTTCGTCGCTGTAGCGCGAGACGAGATCTTCGTATTCGGCTTCGAGCTGCTGCCACTCGGCTTCCAGCGCATCGAGATCGCCCTCGGTTCCGTCGAACATCTCCTCGATCTCTTCGATCTCGGCCATCCGGTCGGCGATCTCGCCCGCGCGCGGGCCGGCCTCGTCGCGGTCGATCTGCGCGGGATAGACCCGGCCATAGGGGCGCAGATCCTCGTACGCGACCGTCCGCCGCCCTTCGGCCCAGGCGAAGCCCAGCCGCACCCGCTCCGCTTCGGCCGCGGTTTGCAGATGCCCGATGACAAGGCTCTCGACGAGCTCCTGATCGGTGAGCACCGAGTCTTCCTCGATGAGGTCTGCGGCGATCTCGCCATCTTCAGCCCGATAGGCCTCGATCACCAGCTGCCCGATAGGATCGCCGATCTTCACGCCACGCTCGGTCAGCTTGTTGCGCACCATGTAAGCCGAGACATACTGATCCTTCAGATCGTCGAAGACCGCCTTCTGCACCTCGGTGTCGGGATGCTCGGCATAGGCCTTCATCACATCAAGGGTGATGTCCTGCGCCCGCGCGGCAGCCCGGATCTCGGGGTGAATGCGGCCATAGCGCAGGCGTTCCACCACACGCCGCCGCTCGACGCCAAACATCTTCGCGATGCTGTCAGCGTCGTGGCCGCCCTCTTCCATCATCCGCGCGAAGGCTTCGAACTCATCGATGGGGTTCATGGGCTTCTGGGTGACATTCTCCGCCACCGTGATCGCCGTGGCCCCCGCCACATTCTCGGGGATTGCGCGGCAGGAGATCTTCGAGGTGTGGGTCCAGCCCTTCGCGCTCTTGTCGTCCGCCAGCATCCGCAGCGCCGCGAGCCGCCGGCCCCCGGCGATCACGCCCCAGCTCTTGCCGGTCTTCTGCACGATGATCGGGTTTAAAAGCCCCAGCGTCGCGATCGAGGCCGCGAGCACGGCGATGTCTGCGTCCTCATAGGTTTCAGGAGCGCCGGCCCGCGCATTCAACGGGTGCAGGTCGAGGGTCTTCAGCGCAATTTCCATCGGGGTCAGGTCAGCCGATTTCGTCATGGTCCGTACGGACAGGGTCATGAGCTCGCTGCGGCTTGACCGGGACGGGCGGTTGATCATCGGAGGGGTCGGCAATATCGCCGGCCCACAAGGCGCCGTGCATCGTTCCTGGCCCGCGCGCAAGCTGGCGCAGATCTACCCGGAGCTGGCCGGGACGCCCTTCGAACATGAATGGTCCGGAGCGATCGCCATGATCTCGGATCACCTGCCGAAGGTTGTATCGATTGGGCCGCGGGCCCTGTCCATCTATGGCTATTCCGGCCGGGGGATCGGACCCGGCACGGTGTTCGGCCGCGCCGCTGCCCGGGCACTCTTGCATGGGGACCCGACCGCGTTGCCGCTCGCCATCGCGCAGCGCCGTTCCGAGCGCTTCAGAACCCTGCGGACTCTTTCATATGAAGTCGGCGCGACAGCGATGCACGCCATACGCACGAGGCGCCATCCGTTCACCGAATAGCGTGTCGGTTGATCGATCAGTCAGGAAGGGCACGGTCCCCGCCCGCGCACAGGGCCCGTACGCCCGCGACTTAATGACCGCCGTCAAGACTGGTTACGCCGCCGGCGACGGCTCCATCCAGGGCAGGAGGTGTTCCATCAGCATCAGGACGGAACACCTTTCTTTTCGCGTCGCTATCCATTCCTGTCCGCAATATTCCAAGTCTCGCGGCAATTAGAATAATGGGCAGAGCCTGCTTTTCAGGGTTTCCCAAGGCGGCATTGCCCTCTTGCCCACCATCTGCACCCGTCCGGTTCTGCCGCTGAGGTGCGGGCCCCGATACTAGCCGACAGGAGTGGATCAGCGCAGCTTATAGAAGAACTCCGGAGGGTCCCACGGCTTGCGCCGGATCTCCTCCTCTACCTGGTCACGGGTCAGGCCCAGATCGCGTAGCCTGTTGTCGTCCAGACTGCCCAGATCAATGCGGGTCTTGTGAACATCGTACATCGTCAGAATCCGTTCCAGCCAATTGGGTCGAGGGATGATGCCGTTTCCCGCCACGACGCGGGCCAGGGCTGTTGATTCCATGGTCATTGTTCAATCCTCTTGAATATATCCATCAACAAAAATGAGCGATCCCATATCATTCATCTTTGACAGTGATAGAATTGCCGGAAATAATGAATTCGTAAAATGAATGATTTTGATGCCACCGATAAGAGAAACTGAAGAATGAGAAATCTGGATATCGCAACGTTGCGATCCCTGCAGGGGGTGGCAGAATACGGCGCCGTCACCCGAGCGGCCGAGGCGCTGAACATGACCCAAAGCGCGCTTTCGATGCAGATCAAGCGTCTGGAAGAGGTCTTCGAGAGACCGTTACTGGAGAAGCAGGGACGTGGCGTAGTCCTGACCGATTTCGCACAGTTGCTGCTGACCGAAAGCCGCAAGCTCGTGGCGCAGAATGATGCAATCATCGCGCGTTTCACGGGCATCAGACCCGATTGCTGTCTGCGCGTAGGGCTGACGACAGACTGGCCAACCAAGCATTTGACACTGGCTGTGCGGAATTTTCGCGAAGCAAATCCAACGGTGGAAATCGTGCTGACGGATGGCAACAGCGCCAATCTGATCCGGCAATTCGGTCAGGGTGAGCTGGACGTCATCCTGACCACCGAGGCTGATTGCCGCGAACCGGCCATCAATCTGATGCAATTGCCGCTCTATTGGGTTGGCGCCGAGGGTGGCTCGGCCTGGCAACAGAGGCCGCTGGTTTTGACAAATGCTCTGTCCTGCGCATTTCTCGACATTGCAGTTGTGGCGCTGAATGGAGTCGAGATCGACTGGCAGCATGCGCCAGGCATCGGCAGTTGTGAACGTAATCTGATGCTCACAGCGGCAGATCAGGGAGTAAACGTCCTGCTCGGCGGCTCAATCCGCCCAGGCCTGGAGCGGATTGATCATGCGGGCGGCTTGCCACGTCTGCCAAAGGCGTTCTTGAACATGTATATGACCAAAGAGAAAGTCGCAGACATGGCCGCTGAATTCGGCTCTTATTTGCGCCGGGCGGTCGAAGAGGAAGCGCGCGAGCTCGCCGCCTAGCGTTGTATTCTGTCTGTTTGTGACTTCACTTGTTCGTAAGCGTCCAGCGGCACCTGCCGGTTCCCGCCCCGCTTTCAACCGCCCCATCTGAGCGGCTGTGATCATAGGATCTGTCGCAAGGGAAGATCATCTGCCCGCGACCATGGCCGCTGGCAATACAGCCGCCGTGAATCCACCAAAGCGGCGAAGGTAGCTGATCACGTCTGTAACACCAGCTCCATGCCGGAGCGATGCAAAGACGAAAGGTCGGTCGCCGCGCATGCGCGTCGCGTCGCGTTCCATAATCTCAAGCGATGCGCCCACATGGGGGGCGAGGTCGGTTTTGTTGATGATCAGCAGATCCGAGCGGGTGATCGCAGGGCCGCCCTTGCGGGGGATTTCCTCGCCCGCAGCCACATCAATCACGTAGAGCGTCAGATCGGCGAGTTCCGGGCTGAAGGTTGCGGACAAGTTGTCACCACCGCTCTCGATCAGCACCAGCTCCAGATCCGGGTGCCGGCGCTGCATCTCGGCCACGGCGGCGAGGTTGATCGACGCATCCTCGCGGATCGCCGTATGCGGACAGCCGCCCGTCTCGACCCCGATGACCCGGTCCTGTGGCAGGATCTGCATCCGCATGAGCGCTTCGGCGTCCTCCTGCGTATAGATATCATTGGTGATCACGCCGATGGAGTGCTCGGGCGACAAAGCGCGGGCAAGGGCTGCGGTGAGAGTGGTCTTGCCAGCGCCAACAGGGCCGCCGATGCCGATGCGCAAAGGTCCATTGAAACGGGTCATGTGCGGAACATCCTTGAATAGAGGGTCTCGTGCCGCATGGCGGCGAGGTCGCTGAGGAAGGTGGTGGCGGAGATGCCGTCTAGATCGCCGTCGAGGCTTTCGGACGCGATCTCCCGGCACAGAGGGGCGAGGGCTGCGATGATGCGCTGACCGTCGGTTTGTCCTGTCACGCCGAGGCGGATCCCGGCGCTTATGAGATTAGCAGTGAAGGCTTGGAGGTATGTCTGTGACGTCGGTTCCAGTGGTAGCCCGAGACGGCACGCGGCCTCGCCCACTGCGACGGGGTAGCTGCGGGGCGGGAGGTCGGCACCGAGGAGCGGCGAGACCGCCCGGGCAAAGGCGGCGCCCATCTCAGTCGTCTCGATCAGGCGCTCGCGGCTGGCGGCGCGGGCGCGGGCGATATGGTCGATCTCGGCGCGGGCGGCATCAGTACCGCAACGATAGGACGCGGCCAGCAGGCACGCATCCACCCGTCCCGCGCCCCAGCGCAGCACTTCTGTGCTCCACCCCTCCAAAGCCGCGCTGTCGGGCACTTCTCCGTCCAAAACTGCCGCCTCCAGACCGTGGCTGAAGTGAAACGCTCCGACCGGGAAGGCGGGCGAAAACCACTGGACGAGGGTCAGGAGCGCGGCGTCAGTGCTGATGGCCATGGGTGCGTCCGTGGCCATAGGCACCGCCCTCGGGCGTGAAGGGCGCGACCATTTCGCGATAGGCGGCACCTAGCGTGTCGAGCATCCCGCGCATGACCCGGTCGTCCCGGATCAGCAGACGATCCGCTTCGATCTGGCAAGGCGTGTGGCGATTGCCGATATGCCAGGCGAGGCGCGGCAGATCGCCGGTCACTTCGAGCAGGGCTTCGGGCGCGGGTGCCACACCGATCAGACGTCCGTCCTCCAGCGCAAAGGCGTCGCCCGCGCCCAGCGAGGTGGCGTGGTCGAGATCGACCAGAAAGCGCTCGCCCCCGTCGCTGGTCAGAACTTTTCGGCGGAGCATCCGGTCCTCATAGCTGAGCGTGACCCGATCGGGGGCGTCATGAGCGTGGGTAATGGTGCGAGCTGTCAGCATTGGGCGCCCTCAGAACAGGAAAAAACGTTGTGCCATGGGCAGTTCGGTGGCGGGCTCGCAGGTCAGCAACTCCCCATCCGCGCGCACCTCGTAGGTCTCCGGGTGGACCTCGATCTCCGGCGTGGCGTCGTTAAGACGAAGATCTTTCTTGCCGATGCTGCGGGTGTTTTCCACGGCCACGAGAGATTTTGCGAGACCCAGCCGTTCGCCGATCCCACCCGCCAGAGCGGCTTCGGAGGTAAAGGTCAACGCGCTCTCGGTCCGGGCCCGGCCAAAGGCGCCGAACATGGCGCGGGAATAGACCGGCTGGGGCGTGGGGATCGAAGCGTTGGGGTCGCCCATCTGCGCGCAGGCGATGGTGCCGCCGATCAGGACCATCTCGGGCTTGACCCCGAAAAAGGCCGGATGCCACAGAACCAGATCCGCGCGCTTGCCCTCCTCGACCGAACCTATATGGCGCGACAGGCCGTGGGCTATGGCGGGGTTGATGGTGTATTTGGCGATGTAGCGCCGGACCCGGAAATTATCGTTCTCGCCGGTTTCCTCCGGCAGACGGCCGCGCTGTTTCTTCATCTTGTCGGCGGTCTGCCAGGTGCGGGTCAGCACCTCACCCACCCGACCCATGGCCTGACTGTCGCTCGCGATGATCGAAAAGGCCCCCATGTCGTGCAGGATATCTTCGGCAGCGATGGTCTCACGCCGGATCCGGCTCTCGGCAAAGGCCACGTCCTCGGGGATCGACTTGTCGAGGTGATGGCACACCATGAGCATGTCGAGGTGTTCTTCGACGGTGTTCACCGTAAAGGGCCGGGTCGGGTTGGTCGACGAGGGCAGGACGTGCTCCTCGCCACAGATCCGGATGATGTCGGGCGCGTGCCCGCCTCCCGCCCCTTCGGTATGAAACGCGTGGATCGTCCGGCCCTTCATCGCGGCAACTGTGTTCTCGACAAAGGCGCTCTCGTTCAGGGTGTCGGTGTGGATCATCACCTGAACATCCATGTCATCAGCAACAGACAGGCAGCAATCAATGGCGCCGGGGGTCGTGCCCCAGTCCTCGTGCAGCTTCAGCGCGCAGGCGCCGCCGTTGATCTGCTCAATGAGCGCTTCGGGACGGGACGCATTTCCCTTCCCCGCAAAAGCGAGGTTCATCGGAAAGGCATCCGCCGCCTGCATCATCCGCCCGATATGCCATGGCCCGGGCGTACAGGTGGTGGCGAGCGTCCCGTGCGCCGGTCCAGTGCCGCCCCCCAGCATGGTGGTCAGGCCGGAATGCAGTGCGTCCTCGATCTGCTGCGGGCAGATAAAGTGGATGTGGCTGTCAAAGGACCTTGTTGCACGAAACCATCTGACTGCGTAGCTGGCCGATAGATGTAGCGACGGGACAACGGGATGCCTTTCAAGCACAACGCATCACGACGGGACAAGTTTGCGAAGGCAAAGTACCGGGTCACGAACTGGGCCGACTATAACGAGAGCCTCCGCCGGCGCGGTGATGTGACGGTCTGGCTCAGCGAGGATGCGATGGCCGGCTGGATCTCACCGCTCTCTGGCAAGCGCGGTGCGCGGCGGCGGTATTCGGACCTGGCGGTCTCGGCCTGTCTGACCGTGCGTGTCGTGCTCAG
>NZ_VFSV01000039.1 GCF_007004065.1 Palleronia caenipelagi
TATCTCTACAGGGCGGTGGATCGGGACGGTCAACCCCTTGATTTTATGCTGTCTGAACGGCGCGATGAAGATGCAGCCACCCGGTTCTTCGAGCGGAAGATCGACCGGAACGGCTGGCCGGACAAGGTGGTCATTGATAATGAGCGGAGCCAATCTGGCCGGTCTCGACAACATGAACATCGCACTGATCCTCGCTGTCTGGTTCTGGCTCATCGAGGTCTTGCAGGTGAAGTATCTGAACAGTGAGCCCGCGAACGCCAATGGTCCGAGAGAGCGGGCGAACGATCGAGCAGGACCACCGGTTCATCAAGAAGATCACCCGCCCGATGATGGGCTTCAAATCCTTCGATGCTGCGCAGGCGACCCTCGCGGGGATCGAGGCCGCTCACATGATCCGGAAGGGGCAACTTGGTGATGCCGGACGCAGTCCGTTCCAGACCTTCGCTGACCTCGCTGGCTAAGTGTGTCTGGCCAAAGGGCTCTCGGCTCGCGCCAGAAAAGTTTGCGACAGAACCAGGCGAAGTTAGCATGACAATACCGTTGGCAATCCTACCTCGCGGGATCAGAACCGTCGTGGATTGAAGGGGGCGAGCGGGATAGATGGGGTGCGCTGTGCAGCGAGGGCGGCCACGATTTCAGCTGTACCGGCGGATTGTGTCAGGCCGAGGTGACCATGCCCAAAAGCATAGATCACACGATCCGATTTCGGCGCGCGCGCGATGACTGGCAAGCTGTCGGGAAGGGAGGGGCGGAAGCCCATCCATTGCTGCCCCCCTTTCGGATCAAAACCGGGGAGGAATTTGGCGGTTTTGCGTACCAGCATTTCCGCGCGCTTATAGTTCGGCGGCAGTTCCAGTCCGCCGAATTCGACCGCGCCTCCGACCCGCAACCCGTCTCCGATCCGGCTGACAACAAAGCCGTGACTGCTGAAGGTCAGATGCGTGCGGAGATCGAAGCTCGCGGCAGGGAAGGTCGTGTTGTACCCACGCTCAGTTTCCAGTGGGATCCGATCTCCGAGCATGCGGGCGATCTGATGCGACCATGCCCCTGCAGCGACAACGATCTGATCGGCCCTGACTGTGCCGGTACTCGTCTCGACCTCGACCCTATCTTCGCTCGGGGTGACGGCTCTTACCTCGGCAACCTCGATTTCGCCTCCGGTGGCGACAAAGGCCCGGGCGAGACGCTCTGTCCAAAGGGCGGGGTCCACCGTGTTCATCCAGTCTGGCGTATAGCCCGCATGGGTGAAACGCGGACTTAGACCCGGCTGGATCTCGGCAATGGCATCGGGGCTTTTCAGAAGGTCGAAAGCGATGCCGTGACGACGACGCCTTTCCCACAAGGGCAGGGTAGCCTCGAACTGAGCGCGGTTTTCGTAGAGCTGAAGCTGGCCCTCACGGCGCATCAGTGGTGCTCCGGAGACCTTCACAATCAATCGCTCAAGCGCCTGTTGCGACAGCTGCATCAGGTTTGATTGGGCATCGACCGCGGCCTCATAGCGTGACGATGCGGTCGCCCGCCAGAAATGCAGCATCCAGGGCAGGATCTGCATCGCATAGGACGGGCGCACCGACAGCGGCCCGAGGGGATCAAGCAGCCATTTGGGGGCCTTGCGTATAATGCCGGGGGTCGCGAGCGGTTCAACCTCGGCAAAGGCGAAAGCGCCCGCATTCCCGCGCGAGGCTTCAGCGGCGATGCCTTTGCGGTCGAGAATGCGGACCCGGTACCCTTCGGACTGCAGCGCGAGCGCGGCCGTGACTCCAATGATCCCCGCACCAATGACAAGGATTTCGGGTTGGGATGGGTGTGTCGGCATCGGAGGTCTCGGTCGCTTTCGAAGATACAGTCCCGGCCCGGCAGACGGGTCACGGAAGTCAGAGAGTGATGCCCTGTCGGAACGGATCCTCGGGCAGGAAGAACAGCGTGCTCTCCGACATGACATAGGCCGTCCCGGTGATCGAAGGGATCACGCCACCATTGAGGCCCTTGCGCCAGGACAAGCGATAGGTGCTGCGGATCACACTTTCCTGCACGATCTCCTCGCCCTCTGCCAGCCGGCCTTCTGCGGCAAGGCATGCCAGCCGGGCCGAGCATCCGGTGCCACAGGGCGATCGGTCATACGCGTTGTTGGGGCAAAGCACGAAATTCCGGCTATGCGCCTCGGGGGTGTCAGCAGGTCCGTAGAAGATCACGTGATCGACCGGCATTCCGCCCTCGCAGCCAATGCCCTGCGCGTGCAGCGCCTTGCGTATGGCGATTGTGACATCGGTGAGGCGCTGAATGTTCGACGAGGTCACCGGGATCGGGCTGGGATCGACGATAAAGAAACAATTGCCGCCATAGGCAATGTCGCCGGTGACCGTACCGATGCCGTCGATCTCGACCGACACGCCGGATCGGATGCGGCGGCTCTCGACATTCGTCACCGTTACCGTGTTCGGGTCGTGTACATCGACCGTGACGACACCGACTGGCGTCTCGATCCGGTGCCGTCCAAGACCCATGCGCCCCATGTGAACGAGCGTTGCGGCCAGCCCGATTGTCCCATGGCCACACATGCCCAGAACCGCGGCGGCTTCGAAAAAGATCACCCCGGTGATGCAGGTCGGATCGACGGGCTCGACCAGAAGCGCGCACACCATGGCAGGCTGTCCGCGCGGCTCAAGCAACAGCGCGCGGCAGAATTCTTGATGATCCGTTGCGAGTTTTGCGGCCCGCTCGGCGAGTGGGCCGGACCCCAGATCCGGCCCGCTGTCAAGGATCACACGCGTGGGCTCGCCCCCGGTGTGACTGTCGATCACATGCATTCAGCAACCACTCCGCCCTGTCTCGACCAGTTCGCGAACCACGCGTTGAACTGATGGAATTGGGCTTCACAGAACTTCGCCTGCGAACGCGAGAGTGTGTCGGTTTCGTTGATGTTCAAGGCGTATTCCTTCTCGCCTTTCAGGACCATCAGATGTTTGAAGTATAGCACGAGGTCGACGCCTTCGTCGAATTTCGCCAGAACGGAGAAGGCGTCTGCCAGTTCGCGTGCGCGCTGATCCGCCTCGAGATCGCCCGCAGCCGCACGGCGCGACAGCTCTGTCTGCAACAGCGACTCCTTAGGGAAGATAGTGCCGATTCCGGTAATCGTGCCGACCGCACCACACTTGACGAAACCATGGTAGACCTCGGTATCGACGCCGACCATAAGGAGGACGTCGTCATCCCGCGAGGTGATGTGTTCTGCCGCATAGCTCAGATCAGCTTTGCCGCCGAACTCTTTCAGACCGATCAGATTTTTGTGTTCGTCGCGCAGTGCAAAGAACAGGTCCGCTTTGGTTGTATAGCCGTAATAGGGGCTGTTGTAGATCAGCGCGGGCACGTCGGGCGCAGCTTCGAGGATCGCTTTGAAGTGGTTGCGCTGGGCCGGGACCGAGATTCCGCGAGACAGGACACGCGGGATGACCATCAGGCCAGCGGCGCCGATCTCTTGCGCATGTGTTGCATGAGCCACTGCCGATTTGGTGTTGATCGCGCCGGTGCCGACGACGACAGGCACGCCAGCCCTGGTCAGGCGTTCAACGCCCTCCATCCGCTGCGCGTCGGTCAAGAGCGGCCAGTCACCGCACGACCCGCAATAGACGACGCCCGACATGCCGGCATCCAACATTTCCTCACCCTTGCGCACGAGGGCGTCGAAATCGGGTTGGCGATCAGCGGCGCAGGGGGTCAACAGCGCAGGGATGGTTCCGAGAAATGGATCTTTGTTCATGAAGGTCTCCTTGGATTGATCGATTGTGTGTCGGTTCCGCGCGCGTTCAGGCGGCGCTGAGTTGGATCCACGCGGGAGGCGTGGCCGGGGCGAGACCGCTGCGTGCTGTTTCCGCGCATTGTGCGAGAGAGCCGAAACGGACGGTGCGGTTGCTCAGGCCCGGAGCGTAATGGGCGTACTTGCCGGAATTGGTCATCAGCACTTGTGCGTGCGGCGGGAAAACCGGCTCGGAAATCGAGCACCAGCACAGGTCGGGGATGATCCTGACCCCGGCGGCCTCAAGCCGGGTGCGCACGCCGTTCGCGGAAATTTCTTCCAGCGCGTTGCGGCCGAGGGTGATGATGGTGGTCACGTCCGGGGAGACTTGGGTCCCATCCATTAGCTGCGCAAAGATTGCGGATTCTGCAGCCGAGAAATGTGGGCTGCCAAGCGCCACGAGATCGACCTGCGGAGCCCCCTGGTTGAACTGCAGCCAGAGGCGCGCGAAATCTTCCGCTCCGATGGAGACTTGATCCGCATTTGGTGCCGGGGCCAGATTGGCCTCGGGTGTGATCCCGGCGATATGAAGCATCGGCGAGGCGGAGGTGGTTCCGTAAGCGGCGCAGAGTGCCTTCAGATCATCATCAGACGGGGCCGAGCGTTCCAGTCCGCGGATCAGTGGGATCCGGTCGGGCGCGGCTTGCCCCACCAGCCAGCCCAGCATTGGCCAGAAGGTGTCATCCGCCCCGGCGGGTTTTTTGACGTCTATGATCCGGCGCGGCACACGGTGCTCTTGCAGATAGACACCGGCCTGTGCGGCCCGACCCGTGAGCGCAATGCACAGATCCATGAAATCGGCGTGCTTCACGGTGCGCGCACCGAGTACGCTGTTGGCGTAGATCACCGCGTTGCTTTCCGCCCAGGCGATGTTTTCGTCGGCCGTTGGAGGCTCAGGCAGTAGATAGGGCGCGCAGGTAAAGCTCGGGCGTGCGCCCATCTCAACATAGGCATCGGCAAGCGCGGCGGCAGGCGTCCCAAACCCTGGATCAACGCCCTGCGCCCGCCAGTTGGCATGGTCGACGGAAATCGCGTTCATTGTGGTTGGCACACGCACCCGACCGCCCTTGTCCGCCATGGCACGGGCAAAGGTCAGAAAGGCGGGGCTGGCATAGATGCAGCCGTCGATATGCACGCGGCTCACGTCGGTCAGGCGGAGCGCCCCCTGTGCGGTGGCCATTGTGGAGATGATCTCCATGGCAAGCTGCGCTGCGTCGCCATGCTCGCCGTTGAGAAAAGCCCGGTCGGCTGCGGTCAGCTCCAGCGCGCCTGCGGCACCAGCTGGGGTCAGATCCCAACTCTGCCCACCGGCAAGCAGATGCGTCGGTGTGATTTCGGCGGCATCTTCGCGCGCAAGCGCGTCGTAGTCCGTCGCGCTCAGGCGCAGCACGGCAATATCATGGCCAAAGAGGCGTCCGGCGACCAGCGCGCCAAGTGTCAGGATGTCCTCACTCTCGCGGAAAATGAGCGCCCGCGGTGCCGCCCCTGCAAAGGCCAGCCCCAGCAGAACGCCGCTGCCGGTGCACGACCCGCGACTGGTGGGCATCATAACGATGTGACCAGCCAGCGACCGGCCGCGCTGCGGGTGAAGCGCGTCAATAATCTCGCCAGTGGATGGATTCACGCCGCCCCAGACACTCAGCCCCTCTTCGCAGACCAGCAGCGGCCCCTGAACGGATGCGGAGATGATTGATGTCGCCATATTTTACCTCTTTGACTGTCAATAAAGCGGCGTTTCGTTCAATATGCGCCGAAAGCAGTGGAAAGGGCTGACATTGGATTACTCTTTGCTATCGGCTGACTGCTAACCTTGCATCCTGCACAAAAATATGCTTAAACGATCACGAATGGTAAGAAAAGAAAAATATGGCTCAAATGGAAAAATCTTCTCGTGGTGACACCGAGCCTGCAAACGAGGACTGGGAAGTTGAGCGTCAGCAACTGCGTCTGGATCTTGGTAACCGGATGAAAGCCGTACGCCAGGCTTGCGGCTTTACGCTTGAAGTAGCGGCGCAGCGGACCGGTCTTGCGCTTTCGACGATCCACAAGATTGAAAACGGCCGGGTTTCGCCAAGCTACGAGAATCTGGTGAGAATCTCCCGCGCTTATGACGTGGGTATGGAGCGGCTGTTCTCGTCCGATCACGAGGCCCATCAGACAACCCGTATGACAGTGACCAAGGCGGGACAGGGTCGTAAGGTGCGGTCGAAGAACTTTGAATTTGAGGTGCTGTGTAACGCGCTGGCAGAGAAAAAGATCATTCCTCTGGTCACCCGCGTGGAACAGCGAGGGCCGCTGAAACCCGGTGAGCTTGAGGCGCATGACGGCGAAGAGACAATTTATGTTCTGTCCGGCCGGATCGAACTGGTTGTCGAACACTACAAACCCGTCGTGTTAGAGCCGGGCGATTGCGCCTATTTTGACAGCACGATCAGGCACGGTCTGCGTGCGCTGGGCGACGAAGAGGCCAGGATTTTCTGGGCCTGTACCTACACCGACGTGGCCAGATAAGGCGCCGCGCGCGCTCATTTGACCCTCCAGAGCTTTCCCACGGAGACGACCGCAGAATGCCCAAAACTCATGTCATTTCCTATGCTGCGCTTTTGTCGCGCGTCGAGAACATCTTTAAGCGGGTGGGCGTGCGGCCTGACAGCGCGAGGGCGGTGGCGCGGGTGATCGTCGACGGCGAACGTGACAACTGCAAGTCGCACGGGATCTATCGCATTGAGGGCTGCCTGCGCGTGCTGGCGGCAGGCAAGGTGGAGCCCGATGCGGAACCTGAGATCCGCGATTTGGGAAAATCAGTCATTGAAGTCGATGCCAGGGGCGGGTTTTCGAACCCGGCCTTCTATGCGGCCAAGGATGTCCTTGTCACGCGCGCGCGGTCCCATGGGATTGCGGCGCTGGTGATCCGGGACTGTCTGCATTTCTCGGCGCTCTGGCATGATGTCGAGGCACTGGCCGAAGAGGGGATCGCCTCGCTCTCCATGTGCCCGAGCTACTCCTTCGTCGCGCCTGCAGGCGGAAAGGAGCCGCTTTTGGGGACCAACCCGTTCGCCTTTGGCTGGCCGCGTCAGGGAGAGCATCCCTATGTCTTCGACTTTGCGACCAGCGTCGCGGCACGGGGAGAGATCGAGCTGCACCGTCGTGCGGGTAAGCTGATCCCCGAGGGCTGGGCGGTCGACCGAGACGGCAAGCCGACGACTGATCCCGAAGCCGCGCTCGACGGTGCGATGCTGACCTTCGGCGGCCACAAGGGCTCGGCGATCTCGACAATGGTGGAACTGCTGTCTGGCGCGATGTTGGGGGAGTTCATGAGCAAGGAAGCGCTGGACTTTATGGGGGGCACTGACCTCTTGCCGCGCCATGGTGCCCTGATTCTGGCGCTTGATCCAAACACCTTTGCGGCGAACAGCGGCCGCGATCCGATTGCCGAGGGAGAAAGACTGCTGAGCGCAATCGGTGCACAAGGCGCACGGCTGCCCTCGGAGCGTCGTTTCACGGCACGTCGCAAGGCGATGCGTGACGGTATTGTGCTCAGCGATGCTGAAATGGCGCAACTCGACCAGTTTGAGGCGACAGGGCTGGAAGCTGTCGGCATGTGATCGCTGCTAAACAACATTGAAAGAGGCGCAGGGGAGAAACCTGCGCCTCTTTGCTTCAGGGTGCTTTTGGGGGGTGACGGCGCCGCCGCCCCCATTGGCCTTAGCGAACGCTGGCCAGAAACCTCCGCGTTTCGGGATGCTGTGGGTCGCCGAAAAGCTGATCCGGGGCACCAATCTCTGCCATGATGCCCTGATGAAAATAGGCTACACGATCCGATACGTCACGGGCGAATGTCATCTCGTGCGTCACGCAGATCATGGTCATACCTTCTTCGGCGAGCATCTTAAGCGTTTCCAGAACCTCCCCCACCAGCTGAGGGTCAAGCGCCGAGGTCACTTCGTCAAACAGCATGTAGTCCGGCGACATCGCCAGCGCACGAGCGATCGCCATGCGTTGTTGCTGACCGCCGGACAGGCGCGAAGGGTAGGTAGACAGCTTGTCGCCCAGCCCGACATGCTTGAGCTGCTTTTCAGCAATGACCTCAGCCTCGGCCTTCCCCATGCCCAGCACTTTGCGCGGTGAGAGGGTGACATTTTCCAGAACAGTCAGGTGCGGAAACGCGTTCCACTGCTGGAAAACGATGCCGATCTTTTGCCGGAGTTTGTTGAGATTGGTCGATTTGGCATGCACTTCCGTACCGTCGACGAGGATCTTGCCGGAATGGATCGGTTCGAGCCCGTTGATGCAGGTCAGGAGCGTCGATTTACCCGAACCCGAGCCGCCGATCACCGTCAGAACCTCGCCCCTCTGGACGGTCAGATCGATGCCCTTCAGAACCTCGAGCGGGCCAAAGGATTTGCGGACGTTCTGGATCTCAATCATTGGACCACCTTTTTTCGAGATATCCGCCGAACCGGGCGAGCGGGAAGCTGATGAGGAAGTAGAAGGCGCCGCAGATCATGAGCAGGAACAGCGGCTCTTGCAGGCGTGTGATCAGGATCTGTGTGGATTTCAGCAATTCGGTGACCTGCACCACGTAGACCAGCGCCGAATCTTTCATGACGCCAAGTGCAAGGCCAATCCATGACGGGAGTGCAACGCGCGTGGCCAGAGGCATCACGATGTAGCGCATGTCCTGCGCCCAGCTCATGCCGAGTGAACGCGCGGCTCGGCGGGTCGTGCTCGGGACGGCGTCGATGCTGCCGCGGACAATCTCGGAGCAATACGCGGCGGTGTAGAGCGACAGTACCATACAGGCGACAGTGAATCCCGATAATTGCAGCCGCAGCACCATGCCCATGAAGGCGTTGGCCAATACCAGCTGGATCAGCAGCGGGACCGATCGGAAGATATCAAGGAAGAAGGTCAGCGGCGCCGAGAGGACCGCGCCCAGCTGGACACGGATCACTCCGAACAGGATGCCAAGGACGGTTCCGATTGTGACTGAGATCACGGTTACGATGATCGTCATTCCCGCACCTTTGGCGAGAAAGAGCAGATCTGAGGATGAAAGAGCGGTATCGAACATGGTGTTATTCCCTTCAATACCGGAAAAGGCGCGTCGCAACGAGGCGCGCACTCAGGGTGATGGCCTTGGTGATGACGTAGAAGATGACCCCGGCGATGGCGAACAGTTCGAACGTGCGGAAGGTGAGCGCGTTCAGATCCTGCGTGACACCATAGAGGTCGGAATTCATGCCCACAGTCACGCCCAGCGACGTCATCAGCACCGCCCAGACCATCTGGTTCGTCATTGGGAGGAACGAGATACGGAGCATTTGTGGCACGATGATGTAGCGGAACGCCTGAAGTTGCGACATTCCCAGCGACCGTCCAGCCCGCGTCTGTGTGTCGGGGATCGCTTTCAGGGCACCGCGGAAGTTTTCGGCGAGGTAGCCGGCATTGTTGAAGGTGATCCCGATCAAAAGTGACGCGAACGGGCTGAGGTGGATTCCAAAGCTCGCAATGCCGAAATGGGCCATATAGATCTGGAAGAGGGCAGGGGTATTGCGCGCAATCTCGATCCAGGTGGTCGCGATGGCATGCAGCGGGCGGGAGCCGGAAAGGCGCAGCAGTGTCAGGAGAATGGCAAATGCGATGCCCAAAAGCATCGAGAGTAACGCCACTTCCATCGTCACCACCGCACCTTCCAGAATTTTCGGAAGTCGGGCAAGCGCCTGATTCCATTGGAAGGTGTACTCGAACATGGCGGTTTCCTACCTGAAGGGATGCGGAGGGAAGGACGGCGCGGGATTGACCCGCGCCGCCATCTATGCCGACGTCCGATTAACGATAGGCGTTCGGAACCATCAGGGAGGGAACGTCGCCGCCGACCCACTTTTCATAAAGTTCGTCATAGCGACCGGATCGGATCTGCTGATTTACAAACAGGTTCAGGTAGTTGAGCAGACCGTATTCGTTGCGGTTAGTGAACAGCGCCACGTAGTCGGTGTCGAAAGGTGCCTTGCCGACGACCGAGATCCCCGGGAAGTTGCCGGTTTTGACATTGGCCATCGCCACGGTCGAGGTCGATACGGTAGCGTCAAGCTGGCCCTGGCTCAGCGCTAGGAAAACATCCGCCTGGGTCTGGTAGGGACGGAATGTGCCGTCGCCCCACTCCTCGATCTGCTTCTCAAGCGCAATTGCCTCATAGGTGCCGGCAACGGCGCCCACGGTGTGGCCCTTCATGTCTTCGTAGGAGCTGATGCCCGCTTCGTCGTTTGCGGTTACGGCCATCTCGAAGGCAAAGTAAGGAATTGAGAAGCCGACGGTTTTGGCGCGCTCGAGTGTGTCCGATGTCGAGGCGACGCCGACGTCAACGCGGCCGGACACCAGTGCGGGGATACGCTCGGGGAAGGGCGTCTCGACGATCTCGGCCTCGACACCGAGCGCCGCAGCGAGGTCGTTGCAATAGTCCACATCGAAGCCAACCGGCTCGTTGTCCGCATCGCGGCTGCCCATCGGCGGGAAATCGAGGACGACGGCACAGCGCAGTTTGCCCGATGAGATAATGTCGTCGAGCTTATCTGCCTGCGCGGCACCGGCCATGGCGATCCCGGCGATCAAAGCGGTGATTGTGGTTGTTTTTTTCATTGGGAACTCCTCCGTTGATTCATTTCTGATTATGGCAATAATTTTTTTATAAGGCAAGAAATTTTCATATAGGAAAAACGCTGGCACATTGGGAAAATTTTCGCTAGGCGTTCTAAAGAACCGGATAACTGCGGTTGCAGGTCTAGAATTCGGTATCATTCAGACAGCCGCGGTGACGCAAAGAACCGTGGTAAAGATTGCCGGACAGAGCCCGTCCGCGCACACGACAAGAAAGGTATGCACATGACATTCACTCCCCACGGCAAGCACCTCATCGCAGGTGAGTGGATCGGAACAGAGCAGACCTTTACCTCCGCGCCCGCGAATGGGCCGGTGCATGTGTTTTCTGTCGGCACAGCTGATCTGGTGGATCAGGCCGCCCGCGCCGCCGAAGACGCATTCTGGACCTATGGCTATATGACTCGTGCGGCGCGCGCTGACTTTCTCGACGCCATCGCCGAGGAGATCGAGGCCAGAGCAGAAGCGATCACCGAAATCGGGTGCCAGGAAACAGGGCTCCCTGAGGTGCGGTTGAACGGCGAACGGGGCCGTACCACTGGTCAACTGCGACTGTTTGCGGACCATATCCGCATCGGCGAGTATCTCGACCGCCGCTATGATGAAGCGCTGCCCGAGCGCCAGCCCCTGCCGCGTCCCGACCTGCGCGCAATGCAACGCCCTGTCGGACCGGTCGCCGTTTTCGGCGCCTCGAACTTTCCGCTCGCCTTCTCGACCGCTGGGGGCGACACAGCGGCAGCGCTCGCGGCTGGCTGCCCGGTCGTGTTCAAAGGGCATGACGCACATCCCGGTACGGGCGAAATCGTTGCAGAGGCGATCCACGCCGCAATCCTCGAATGCGGGCTGCCGGCGGGAGTGTTCTCACTCGTTCAGGGCGGCACGATCGATGTTGGGCAGGCGCTGGTACAGCATTCCCTGATCAAGGCTGTGGGCTTCACAGGATCGCTTTCTGGTGGGCGCGCGCTGTTCGATCTTTGTGCACATCGCGACGAACCGATTCCGTTCTTCGGTGAGCTTGGGTCAGTGAACCCGATGTTCATGTTGCCCGAAGCGCTCGCCAACCGTGGCACGGAGCTTGGTCAGGGCTGGGCCGGTTCGCTCACCATGGGGGCGGGCCAGTTCTGCACCAATCCGGGTATCGCGGTGGTGATTGCGGGCGCGGAGGCAGATGCCTTTGTCGAAGCCACCCGAGCAGCGCTGTCGGAAAGCGGTGCTCAGGTAATGCTGACCGAAGGGATCGCTGCGGCCTATGCCAACGGCGCCAGCAGAGTTGGCCAACAGACCGGCGTGCAGGACCTGCTGACATCAATGTGCGACCGGCGCGAGGCGAAGCCCTTCCTGTTTCGTGTGACGGCGCGGGACTGGATCGACAATCATGTGCTGGCCGAGGAGGTCTTCGGTCCGCTGGGCATGGTCGTCGTCGTGCAGGACGCCGACGAAATGCTGTCTGTTGCGCGCAGCTTCACCGGTCAGCTGACCGCGACGCTGCATCTGGACGATGCCGATGCAGCACTTGGTCGCCGCCTGATGCCCGTACTGGAGCGCAAGGCAGGCCGGGTGCTGGCGAACGGATTCCCGACAGGTGTCGAGGTCAGCGACAGCATGGTGCATGGGGGCCCCTATCCGGCCTCGACAAACTTCGGTGCGACCTCGGTTGGCACATTGTCGATCCGGCGCTTCCTCCGACCGGTCTGTTATCAGAACATCCCTGCGGCTCTGCTGCCGGCTGATCTGGCACGGGCCGAAGAACGTCCGGGTCTCCACGACTATTGACGCGGATGGCCTCTGCTCTGGGGAAGAGCGTTTCGCCTGTGCTAGAAATGAAGTTCGGCAGCGGCTGCTGTCCAGGTATCGTGGCGGTGGTCCGCATGTCCTTTGTCACGTCAAGCTAGGAGGGCTGATCATGCGGTCCCGGATCAACATCAGTGTCGTCGGCTGCCACGCCGAGGGAGAAATCGGTGACGTCATCATCGGCGGCGTCTTGCCCCCAGCGGGCGAAACCATGATGGAGCGGATGATCGCCATGGAGCGCGATCACGACCACATACGTCAGCTGCTCATCTGCGAACCGCGAGGCTCGGTCGCGCGCCACGTCAACCTGATCGTGCCGCCGATTTCGCCGGGATGCGTGGCGGGTGCGATTATCATGGAGCCGACAGAATACCCGCCCATGTCCGGCTCCAACACCATCTGCATTTCCACCGTTCTACTGGAGACAGGCATGGTGCCGATGCAGGAGCCGGTAACCCGGTTCAACCTGGACATGCCTGGTGGCGTGATCGAAGTGACCGCCCGGTGCGAGGACGGCAAGTGCGAGTCAATCACCTTCCGCAACGCACCGGCCTTTGCTGCCGTGCTCGATGGCGCGCTTGAGGTCGAAGGGCATGGGACGATCCCGCTCGACATTGCATATGGCGGGATGTTCTTCGGTATCGTCGATGCCACGGCGCTCGGCTTCGAGGTGAAGCCGGATGAGGCACGTGATCTTGCGATACTCGGCGAGAAGATCCGCAAGGCTGCGCGCGACCAGTTCGAGGTGTCTCACCCTGACTTCCCGAATGTGCGCGGCGTGTCGATTGTGCAATTCGCCATGCCCTTTGAGGGTAGCGGCAAGGTCACGCGCAACAGTTGCATCGTGGCGCCGGGTCGATCGGACCGTTCGCCTACCGGGACGGGAACGTCCGCGCGGATGGCCGTTCTGGAGGCGAGGGGACAGATGAAAGCGGGAGATGAGCTGATCCACGCCTCGATCATCGGCTCGCGCTTTGTCGGTAAGATCCTGAGCGTCGAACAACTCGGGAAGCGCAGGGTAATTATTCCGCAGATCACAGGCCGCGCCTGGATCTCTGGGCAACATTCCTATCTGCTGGATCCCGATGACCCTTGGCCAACGGGCTACATGCTGGCTGACACATGGGGCGTCACTCCGGCCCTGAAGCAGAATTCCTAGACTTTGGAGGGCATTGCCATTTGTGGACAGCTCCGGTTTTGCAAGGATTTTCTTTGCGATTTTGATCTTCATGCGTAGCGGTCATTTGTCCGGCCGGCACCGTAAAGTTAATGCGGTGATCGTCGGGATATGCGATCTGGCGTCATGCCCAGGACCGAGCTCTATCGCCGCCACCGTTTCCCGCCGGATGTGATTGCCTCTGCAGTTTGGCTGTACTTCAGGTTCCCGCTGAGTCTGCGGATGGTTGAAGATCTGTTAGCCGTGCGCGGGATCATCGTGTCGCACCAGACTGTGCGGGCCTGGGCAGAGAAGTTTGGGAGAGAATTCGCCAGAGAAATCCGCGAGAGATCGACCGGGCGGATGGGCGAAAAGTGGCATCTTGATGAGGTTGTGGTAAAGATCCGGGGCCAGAAACACTGGCTCTGGCGCGCCGTTGATCAGGAGGGCTTCGTTCTGGACGTCCTTGTCCAGAGCCGTCGGGACAAGAAAGCCGCCAAGCGACTTCTTCGCAAGCTTCTGAAAAAGCATGGCCTTCCCCGCGTCATGATCACCGACAAGCTGCGCTCATATTCGGCAGCGAAGAAGGAGATCGCGCCGGGTGTCGAGCATCGATCCCACAAAAGCCTTAACAATCGTGGTGAAAATTCTCATCAACCGGTGCGGCGCCGGGAGCGGATCATGTAGGGCTTCAAGTCGCCGGGGCATCTGCAGCGCTTCGTCTCGATCCACGACCCGATTGCCAATCTGTTCCACCTGCCACGCCTTGAAATGACCTCCGAAGAATTCCGTGATCTCCGTCAAGCCGCGATGAGCTTGTGGTGGAACATCGCGGGCGTCGAGCTCGCTTGATCGGCAAAATCAGCCGATACTTGCTCCGCTGAAGTTAACTTTACAGTGCCTCAGCGGGAGTTCCGGGGACGATACAAAGGCTATTACCCCAGACGCGGAATGACCGAAGACGGCGAGGCCGTGATCGCGGAAGTGTTCGATGCGCTGGCAGATGCCTGCGGAGATCCGCGCCGCGCCGTGCGCTGGGGGGTGCGTCATGGGTGAGGGACTTTACTGGAGCCAGGACGGGCGCACCGTCTATGTCGAGCCCTTCGAGGGGCTCGACGCCGGGGATGTGGATCTGTGGGATTGGGCTTATGAGGATCTGATCGACGTCATTGGTACATGCCTGACAGAGAGATGGTCGGGCTGCGAAGGCGCGTGGCGGGACCACACCAGCCGGATCGTGGCACGCAACACGCTGCACGAGATCTGGCTCACGCAGGACAGCTATGACCGCGTCCATGTGACCTTCGGGGTTCGCGAGCATCTCTACGACCTCGATGCGTTGGCGCGCCATCACGTCGATGACCGGGCTGAGCGGTTCTTTGATCTTCTGCAAGAGCACTACGCGCTTCGTGTGCGCACGAGCCCGTGGACGAGTGCGCCGCGGGAAAGGCTGCGAATGGCTGGCTAAGACCACCCCGTCTAGGTCAGGATTGCTGCCTTATTGCACATAAGAAAGACTCTGGGACTCACGTCACGCCGCATCGCAGCAATCTCGCGCCCATCCCCTCACCGCATTCCATGAACAGCTAACATGGCTGATAAACCTCGCTCGACGAGAGGCCATAGAGAGGATGAAAGGCGTGGCTAGAAGTGAGACTGACTTCACGTCTGCGTGCCGACCTCGTGCTGGCATCGATGTCCAGAAGACTGTTCGGTTCGTGGTCTGACGAGTTAATCATTGAAAAAAAGCGGGCACCCGAGGCGTCCGCTTTTCCTATTGCGCTGGCTGGATCAGATCAGTCTGTCACGCTGCGCACAGCATCCTTGGCGTTGCCTGCGGCCTGCTGGGCTTTGCCCTCAACCTGCTGGGCTTTGCCCTCGGCTTCCATCTCGTGGTTATCGATGGCGTCGCCCAAGGTCTCTTTGGCCTTACCGGCGAGCTCTTTGGCTTTGCCTTTGATCTTATCGCTGTCCATCGTCGTCACTCCAAAAAATAGCTACTGCACGGAGAGCCGCACCGGGGCCGATTGGTTCCACCGATCGTCCGGAGGTTGCTCACACTCTTGGGACGACGAGCCGGAGACGATCTTCCCGTCCTTTGTGCATATGATCAGAGTGAAGCACCGTTGCATCGGGTCAGATCGGGGGCATCCCCAAACGCTGTTGGCTGTTCGCTCGTAGCCTAGGACATCAGGGGTGCAATCGGCTTTGAGTTGCAAAAGCTGTCGGAGCCCAAAAAGTGGCTAGCTTGAGCAGCCAAACTTTCAGATAGCCTGTGTACCGATGTGTGACGGACAGTTCTCCATCCTCACTTAAGCTCCGTTAGGGGCGGTCTCGGCCCATAGTTGCCGCTCATCACCATGTAAGATTGCGCGATGCGGCCCGCGTTTCCTGCCGTTCGACCCGGTGCGCAGCATTATTGCCCGCCGAGTGTCGGGTTTGCGGGACAAAGCGCCAATTCGCTGAAGCTGCGCCAATGACTGCTTTTTTCGCTAGTCTTCGGTCTGGCTAAGAGCCGAACCCGCCTCATTTCGCACGTCACACTGCGAGAATTGCGGAGCGGCGATCGACTGATTTTCTTCGTTTGAAGCAACTCTACACTGTAGGTCTTGGTGGAGTGTGTGGTGGGCCTGGAGGCGGAGTTGGGGGGAGGTCTGACGGAGGCCTGTTTGAACCAGAAACAATTCCAGTAGATCCATCAATGTTGACACCAAACGATCCAGAACCACCACCCGAGTTCGAGCTTGTAACCTGAAAGAAGGAGTCGATGAGCCGAGCAAGTCGCGACAAAGGCAACTGTTTTTTCACGTTGAAACTATCAACGTTCTCACCCTTTCGAACGCTTTCTTTGATAGAACGCATAGCTCGCAAGGTATTGCTATTAACCGTCATAGCCCAGCTCCTCTCGTGAGCACACGCACACCAAACTTCACAAGTTCTTGGACGCCTGTCAGAAATCCGCTTCTCGATAACTGTCCAACTTCCTTTTTTATGTCCTGTTGGTTTATGAGCGCAACCTCCGTGTTTCTTTCCATAATATCAAATACTTCCAAGACCCAAATATCGAGGCTGTTTTCGCCAACGTCCTTTAGCATGTAGTGGACACCGACCCGTTTACCTTCAGTTGTAAGCCAATCCACTCGGAAAATCTGCCCGTCTTCTGAAGCTGCATACCCAAGATGGAAATGATCAACGATGTAGCGAGTAAGCGGCTCTTGATCAAAAAAATTGCAATGCTTCTTGAGCTGCTCTTTAACCGCCCCCTCAAACCAAACATTTTCAATGCAGAATTTGAGATTGTCCTTATTCTCCCTTATTGCACTGATCATTTTCTGAAATCTCTGGAGTAAATAGCCAGAGGCTCCCGCTGATGCTTCGGCAACTACGGGTTGGTTTATCTGCATCCAGGTCTTAGTATGTTTTCTTCGCCCTCCAAACGGACCAATTGGTTTTGCCATTATCATCAAACTCGAAATTTTCCGTTGTCTTCACTATCAGAAAATAAAATGGGCGTAGCAAGACTAAATCGGTGGCTCTGATTTTAAAACGGGCAGTGCTGTCACGTCGACCGGACATTCAGGCGTTGCGCAGCATCGGTCCCTTTGGGCTCACAGCCGACACGCGGCGGCGCGGCATAGTGGGCCGGGCCGCCCACCGGCGCACTGTCGGTCCCGGCCCAGACTTGCCGCTCGTCACCATGTCAGATGCCGCGATGCGGCCCGCGTTTCCTGCCGTTCGACTGTGTGTGCGGCATTTAAACCCGTCGAGTGTCGGCTGAGCGGACAAGAGTGTGAATTCGCTGTAGCAAGCGCGAATTTCCGGTGACCTTGAAGATCGGGATTTCGAACGTCCTTCGTGATAACCCTCAATGCGCCTTCATTATCCATGGTGCTTCGATCTCGGCTCCGTCATTCCGCCGGACCAGACACTCTGCGTTCACTCCCCCTGTGGCTGTAGATCGCCAATCCCAGAGTGACCAAGGCCATGACCGAGGCGGCCGTGAAGGTCATCGAAAAGGCGTGGGCGATATCCGCGAGGGGGGCTTGAGCGGCATCCGCTGTTCCGAGAATGAAGACGAACAGCGTGGACATGGCGGAGGCCCCTGTCATCAAGCCAAGGTTGCGCGAGAGGCCGAGCAAACCTGACAGACGGCCGCGCTGTTCCTTCGAAGCATCGGCCAGAACAGCCGTGTTGTTGGCGGCAAGGAACAGTTGAAAGGCCGGTGTCAGCGTGATCAACGCGGCCACATATCCGCCGACCCCGAAGTATCGCGGCAAGAATGCCAGACACAGCAAACCAAGCATGGTCTGCACTAGGCCGATGACCATCACACGCCTCGCGCCGAGCCGGTCCGTCAGCCGACCCGCCGGAACGCCAGAGAGCCCGGAGACCACAGGCCCGACCGCCATGACCAGACCGATGAGCGTCTCATTCAACCCCAGCGAAAAGGCCAGGAAGAACGGGCCGACAACCAACGTGGACATCATGATCGTGCCGACAGTTAGGTTCATGACAAAGCCAATGCCCGTTGTCCGGTCTCGTAGCAATGTCATCGGCACCAGTGGCGCGGCCACACGGGTTTCGACGAGTACAAAAAAGGCGATTGCGATCAGGGCGCCGGGGATCAGCACAGTCGGTGATAACGGAATACCAGCTGCCCCACCGCTTGTCGCGAGGGCATAGGCCGAAAGCGCGACTGCCAGCACGAAGGTTCCTGCAAAATCAATCTCCCTGATAGATGCGCCTACCCGCTCAGACCTGCGGGTGATGGAGATGACGGACAAGACAAGCGTGGCACTCGCAAAACCTGCGAGGAGCCAGAAAGCCATCCGCCAGTCCCCCCATGTCAACAGCAGACCGCCGAGTGAGGGCCCAAGCGCAGTCCCGACCGCAGAGGTCGTCCCGAGCAAACCCATTGCCGTACCAAGCCGCTCGGTCGGGACGAGATCACGTGCAAGCGACATGGGCAACGCGATCAGGATCGCTCCACCAAGTCCTTGCAACGCACGTCTTGAAACCAACACACCAAGGCTCGACGCCATTGCGCTCAGAACGGACGCGGCGATGAAGATAACAAGGCCCGCGATCAGCACCCGACGATGGCCCAACAGGTCGCCGAGCCGCCCGGCAGAGACGATGGTGACGGTCACGGACATGAGATAGGCTAGTACGACCCATTGCACGTCCGACACCGTCGCGGAGAAGCTGCGCGCCAGGGTGGGAAGCAGGACGGAGGCGACGCTGATACCCAGCGAGGCAGTCAGTGTTGCAGCGGCAAGGGTGATCAGGATGGGAATAGGCGTACGGGCCTGTGGGGTGTCGATCATGTTTACTCTCTTGCTTTGGATGTCGCTGAACGGCTAATCTGCCACTTGAAGTCAACTTGAGGTCAACCATGAAACTTCTCGACATTGGGGTTTTGTCAAAACAATGCGGCGTTCCCCCCTCGACGCTGCGCTATTACGAGGAAATCGGGCTGATCCAGTCGGTTGCACGGAACGGGTTGAGGCGGCAGTTCGACTCGCCGGTGGTAACGCAGCTTGCCTTGATCTCGCTGGGAAAGATGGCGGGGTTTTCTCTTGAAGAAATCAAAGGCATGTTCGCCAAAGATGGAACACCGCAATTGCCGCCGGCAGAGTTGCATCTCCGCGCGGATGCGCTCGATGAGCAGATCCGGGGTCTCACGCGATTGCGCGATGCGCTTCGTCACGTGGCAGATTGCCCAGCGGAGACGCATATGGACTGTCCGAAGTTCAAGCGGCTCATTCAGTTTGCGTCCCGCTCGACTCAATCTGCGATGCGATGAGGGCACCAGCTAACACCGTCAGCGGTTAGGGACCTACATACTGGTCATTTGCTGCAATCTCACGAATTGGAACAACGGGCTCACAGCCGACACGCGGCGATGCGGCATAGCGGGCCGGGCCTCCGACCGGCGCACCGTCGGTCCCGGCCCGCAACTGCCGCTCGTCACCATGTAAGATGCCGCGCTGTGGCCCGCGTTTCCTGTCGTTCGACCCAGCGCGCAGCATTTCCGTCGGTCGAGTGTCGGCAGCGCGGACGTCAGGCTGCTGCTGTCGCTTCAATCTCGAAGAGCAGTCCGGGGATGGCAAGGCGTGTCACTCCCAACAGAGTCATCGGCGGGGCGACGTGATGGGGGCCAAAGCGCATGCCCAACAGATCGAAATTCTTCAGCGCCTCATCGACATCAGTCGCATAGACCCCAAGCTTGACAACGTTGCTCAGTTTCATGTCGGCGTCTTTCAGAACGGCTTCGAGGTTGTCGAGCGCCAGACTGATCTGCGCACGCATGTCGCCGGGATGCTGCGGGTTACCTTCGCCATCCACGGCGGTCTGTCCCGCGCAGATCACTTGCCGCGTTGCGCCGTCGATCACTTCCGCCTGATTGTAGCCCAGCTTGATTGACCAGTCCCAAGGGTTCACCGCAGTCCGTTCCATATCGCAATCTCCTTGTTTGCAGTTGCTGGAATCGGTGTAGGATAAAAAGGTGCCAAAATATGGCACCATACGTGCTGGGGTTGCGATATGAATGTGAGAGTCAGACATGACGCGATTGTGCGAATTCTTCGCCGCAATGGCACATCCACCATAGATGCTCTGGCTGAGGAGGTCGGTGCGTCCCGCCGCACTGTTCTCCGTGACATCTCTGCTCTCCGTGACGCAGGTTATGTCATCCATTCCGATGTGGGGCGCGGTGGCGGGCTACAACTTGATCCGCAGTCCGTTCAGACGAGCGCGAGGCTGACGGTACCCGAGATCTTTGCCCTTTTGATCAGTGTCGCCGCGATGCGGGCAGCGGGGAACCTTCCGTTCTCCAAACTCGCCGATGCGGGGCTTGCCAAAATCGAGAAAGCCCTGCCATCGGACAAAGTGAAGGATCTCCGCAATTTCCTGGATTGCCTGCACGTCGGTCCGCTGTCGCCGCTGCAGGATTTGTCTGACATGGGCAGGATGACCCCGGACTTGCTCCCGGCTTTCGAAAGGGCGTTTCTGGGGGCCCACTTCATTCGGTTCGACTATCGAGATGCGAAAGGGCGCAAGACCCAGCGTGAAGTGGAGCCGCAAGCCATGCTGATCCTGCCGCCCCTGTGGTATCTCGTCGGCTGGGACCCGACGCGCTCCGATTTCCGGCATTTCAGGATGGATAGGATCAGCCAGCCAAAAGCGATGGCTGACACCCATTTTCGCCGCCGGCATGTGCCCTTCGAAGAGGACGTCTGCCCCTACAGTGAATTGCAGAGCTAAGCGTCGACTCGGTCGTTCGTGTGATGTGTAGCATCCGGCAAAGAAGGGCTCAGAGCCGACACGCGGCGATACGGCATAGCAGGCAGGCTCTCCGACAGGCGCGCCGTCGGTCCAGGCCCTGAGCCGCCGCTCATCACCATGTAAGATGCCGCGAAGCGGCCCGCGTTTCCTGCCGTTCGACCCGGCGCGCAGCATTTCCGCCAGTCGAGCATCGGCAGTGCGGACTGTTCTGCCTTGTACTCAATGTCCGCTATCCTTCACTGATAGACGCGGAGACGCCCGCCTGCACAGGGCGTTCAAGGTATGTCGAGAGAGCCACATAACTCTTTGTCGAAACGACCTCGGGAAGCGCATAGAGACGCGCAAGCAGCGCTTCCATCGCTTGCGTGCTTTCCATCCGGACTTTCAGGATCATGCAGGTATCGCCGGTGACGGAGTGAATTTCCTCGACCTCCGGCAAGGTCGCAATGCACATAAGCGCGTCGCTCTTGCCCCAGCCGATCGTGTTTACATGGAAAAAGGCAAGGAACCGCTTCCCTGTCATGGCCGGATCAAGCTGTGCTGTCACGGCAGTGATGCGACCGCTTGCCTTGTAGCGCTTCACCCGTTCGTGCACGGCTGGGGCCGAAAGCCCAACTGCCAATCCCAGATCGGCATAGCTCTGCTCTGCGTTCTGCGTCAGAAGCTCTAACAATTTTCGGTCGACGTGATCCAATCCATGGGCGTCTTTTGGCATTTGCCGAACCTCGTTCGATTTTTCCTCAGTTAGACAAAACAGAGTGCCGCTCATTTCTGGTTCTGTCTATTCAGGGACGAGAAAGGAAGTGGTGATGAACCCAATTTGGCTATTGATGAGCGCCATAGGCGTCGTTGGCTCCAACTCACTGGTGTTGAGTCCGATCGCTGGCGATGTGGCGGGGTCATTCGCCGGAAGCGGCGCGCCGGATGTCATGACAGCCTCCGCCGCCTACGGTGCCGGAACAGCGCTCAGCGCATTGCTTCTTGCACCGCAGGCTGATCTCATAGGACTGAGACACGCCTTGCTTCTGGCGCTGTTCGGGCTTGCGCTGTCTCTTGCGGCAAGCGCTGCGGCCCTTGTTTTGCTGGTGCTGGTGCTGGCGCAAGGCGTCGCGGGTCTGGCTGCGGGGTTGGCGCTGCCTGCGATCTACGGGTTGGCTGCCGACCTGGCTCCGAAAGGCCGCGAAAGCGAGACTTTGGGCAAGGTGTTGACTGGCTGGACCTTGAGCCTTGTGGGAGGTGTCTCCCTGTCTTCGATGCTCGCCGACTTTCTACACTGGCGCGCCGCTTTTGCCATTCTGGGCATCGTGAGCCTGTTGCTCGTCCTGTCGCTGCGCCGCGCCGATATTGTCGAACGCGCTACATCGGGCAAAACCAAGTCTCCGCTGGTGGTGCTGAGGATTGCTGGGCTGCCGCCGATCCTTTTTGGGGTCGCTTGCTATATGGCGGCTTTCTATGGCCTCTACGCGTATCTGGGCACTCATTTGACGGAAACTCTCGCGCTCTCCACCGCACTCGCCGGGCTCGCGGCGCTGAGCTATGGCGTGGGGTTTGGCGTTGTCGCCCCGCTGGACCGTCTGATTGATCGATATGGCGCGCCCCGTGCAGCCCCGTTTGTCTTTGGGGCGCTACTGCTTGTTTATCTTGGCTTAGCGATGGTTGCACCGCTTTGGCTTGCTGTGCTGGTCGGGTGCTTCGTGTGGGGGGCGATCAACCACTTGGGCCTGAACATACTGGTCGGGCAACTCACCGCCCTCTCGCCAGATCAGCGCGGCTCCAGTCTGGGCCTCTACAGCGCGGTGACCTATGCAGCCATGTTTCTCGGCACATTAGCCTTCAAGCCGGTTTTCGAGGCCTATGGCTTTGCGACGGTCGCTGTCCTGTCCGGGGTATGTATCTCACCAGCGTTGTTCGGTGCGATCAGAAGCGCCCGCAGATGACCGAAAATGCCGACGTTCGTTGTACCGCAGAAAATCGTACTGAGGGCTCAGAGCCGACACACGGCGATGTGGCACAGGAGGCAGGCCCTCCGACCGGCGCACCGTCGGTCCCGGCCCTCTCCGGACATTGCCGATGTGGTTGAGCGCTGCGCCGAAGCTTCACCAGACCGGACTTTCGCTGCCGATGCGAAATCGAGGGTGCGGCGAACTGGTGGTGTGCGGACTTTACTGCCATTCGATCGACCGTCCCCATGGTTCGCTTTGCGCCGCTAGCAACGACCTCGGGCTGATCACTCGGCCTAGAAACGCTTGGCGTCGAAAAGAAGGGACGAGAGGCTGGCCGTCCAAAGAGATCGGTCTACTCCACGATTTCGATCAACGTCCCTTCGGGTGAGCGCACGACCGCCTCGTAGTATCCGTCACCTGTTTTGCGCGGCTCGGACACGAGCAACCCATCATGGCGAAACAGGTCGGCAAACGTATCGACTTGGCTTTTGCTGCCAACGGACAATGCGATATGCGCCCAGCCGCTGGTCTCGCCCGGGTGCGGTGTGACCCAAGGCCCCTCCATGATTTCTATCCGCGCCTCAATGCCGCGGATCTGTACGAAGCGCGAAGCGAAGCCGCGCCTGTTACGGCTCTCATAACGGTCACCAATCTCCGCATCGAAATAGCTTTTCCAGAAGGCTGCGGCGGCCTCCAAATCCTGCGTCCAAAGAGCCAAATGCGCCAGCTTCATCTTCGTTTTGCCTCATTAGAGTACCGGTTGACTGGATCAAAAGATCACACTATGCAGTTTGCTGCAATATGTTGCAGGAATTTGCATGCCACTGAATGTTCCAGATATCAGACAGGCGGAGCTTGCCGCACGTTTGCGCGGCGGCCATCAGATCGTGGCCGTGGATGTTGCGAATGAATATGGGGTTTCAATTGACACAGTGCGCCGCGATATCCTTGCACTTGAGGCAGACGGTAAGGCACAGCGTGTGCGTGGTGGGGCAGTTCCTGTCGCCGCCCCCGCGGCACCTTTACATACGCGCCTTGCATCGGAAGCTCCAGTCAATCGAAGCATGATCAAGGTGGCCATCGAGGAAATTAGCGATGCACAAACGCTGATCGTTGATGGCGGTCGTACGGTCTTGGCAGTCGTTGAACACCTGTCCGCGCAGAACGGGCGGTTGGTGATCACGCCGTCGCCTTGGGTCGCCATCGCCTGCCAAAACAGGGATATCGACGTCTTCATGTTAGGTGGCGCGCTACGAGCACAAGGCGGGATCGCAACGGGTGAAAACGCATTGGATCGCGTTGCTGGGGTTTCGGCGGATATTGCTGTTCTGGGCGCTTGCGGACTTGATCGGGATTTCGGTCTGAGTTCCGACGACTATGATGAAGCACAGATGAAACGCGCGATGCATCAAGCGGCTGGCCGTACGATTATCGTCACAGAAGGTGCCAAGCTCGGGCGGCGAGCCCGACATCGCACGCTGCCTTTGGCAGAGATCGATGTGATCGTCTCTGACGCTCCCCCTGACGCCGCCAAAGCTTTGCGCCCATGTACCACGAAATTGGTTCTAACCACATGACATCGAGAACGGATATCGGCACCTCACGATTGAGTACGATTACTTCTCACAGCCGACACGCGGCGATGCGGCATAGCGGGCCGGGCCTCCGACCGGCGCACCGTCGGTCCCGGCCCTGAGCCGACATTGCGTAATTTTAGTGATGCCGCACTGCGGCTCGCTGAAGCCGCCATTCATAGTACCTTTTCGTCCAACTGCGATGAATGCGCTGCGCGAAATGCGCCGCGACGATGTCATCTGCGATACAAATTTGGAACACGGCGGCAGCATTCTCGTGAAACGGGCGCAGTGTTGTCCAAAATGGATTTTATGCCGCATGACGGGTCATCTTTCGGCCTTCTACGGTGATATCGAACGGCCTCTGTGGCATTTGGTGGGAAGGGGGATCGACATGTCTTATTGTGGTCTTGTCCAATACGCCGGCTACGCTGAATGACGCGGGTTGGTTTTGCCGGTCTCGGGCGCATGGGGACCCATATGGCGCGGAGGCTGGCCATCTCGGGGCACGACCTGGTCCTGTGGAATCGCTCGGCTGACAAGGCCAAGTCGCTCGGCGCTGAGCTTAACTGTGATATAGCTGAAACCCCTGCGGAGCTTGCAGCTAAGTGTGATGTCGTATTCACCATGTTGGCAGATGACCCATCCTCGGAAGCGGTTCACCTGGGACCTGATGGCTTGTTCAATGTGACAGGCGCACGGACCTTTGTGGAGATGGGCACGATGAGCCCGGATCACATATCAGACCTCGCGGCTCAAAAGCCTGCCGGGACGCAGGTCATTGACGCGCCGGTCTCGGGCGCAACGCAGGCGGCCGAGGACGGTGCGTTGATGATCATGGCGGGTTGCACCACAGAGGCCGCCAGCCCCTTGATGCCGTTCTTCGACGCGATGGGCCGGGAGACGATCTGCCTCGGGCGCTGCGGCGCGGGTGCGGTGATGAAACTCGCGGTGAATTCGCTGATCCACGGGATCAATCAGACCCTGTCTGAGGCGATGACGCTGGCTGAGGCGTCCGGTATCGCGCCGGAGAAGGCCTTTGACGTGATCGAAGCCTCCGCCGCCTGCGCGCCGATGCTGCGCTATCGCCGCCCGCTCTATCTCGATGAGACCGCTCATGACGTCACCTTTACCGTCGCGCTGGCGGAGAAGGACATGGCCGTCACTGCCGCCCTCGCTGAACGTCTGGGGGTGGCCATGCCGCAGGGCCGGGTAACGCTCGAAAAGCTGTCCGAAGCCGTTGCGGCTGGGTTTGCGGAGCGCGACATGGCGGCAATGCTCAATTTCATGCGGGAGAAGAATAAATGAAAGCAGCGCTTTTCGTCGGAGGATGGCAAGGTCACGCGCCCACTCAGTTCGCGGACTGGTACGAATCTCTGCTGAAAGAGAACGGCTTCGAGGTTGATATCTACGACACGCTCGAGCCGCTGGAGCGACCGGAGGATCTGGCTGATCTCGACCTGATCACACCGATCTGGTCCTCGGCGCGGTCGGGCCATAAGGAAGAGTTCGGCAACATGACCAAGCTGCAGGAAGATGGGCTCTTGCAGCTCATCGGTAGCGGCTGTGGTCTGGCGGGTTGGCACGGGCATATGGGCGACGCGTTCCGCGACCGGCCCACCTATCATTTTCTAATCGGCGGGCAGTTTGTCGCCCACCCGCCCGGCTGGCCCGACAACCTCCAGCCTCAGGAAGACTACATTGATTACGATGTGACCATCTGCAAGCCCGACCACCCGCTGGTGCAGGGCATCCGGAGTTTCCGGATCCGGTCAGAGCAATATTACATGCTCGTTGACCCTTCGAACGACGTGCTCGCTACAACGACCTTCTCCGGTGATCACCTGTGGTGGATCGAGGGCACGGTCATTCCGGTGACCTGGACCCGGCGGTGGGATAATGGCCGGGTATTTTACTGCTCCATCGGCCATGAGCTCGACGACCTGAAGGTGCCACAAGTCACCGAAATGATCCGCCGCGGGGCGATCTGGGCGGGGGAAGGGAAGCTCCTCGCACGAAATAAAAGCGCGGATGTCACGTGATCCGATCATATGATTGGAGGCTTTCCCTCGGATTGGTGCGCCAAAGCAGAGTCAATGTTCTTGGGACGGAGAGCTAAGTATCAGAATGAACTTCCGGCCCGGAGCCGCCGTCTATCGCCAACTCAGATGCCGCGCCGCGGCCCGCGTTTCCTGCCGTTCGACCCGGCGCGCAGCATTTCCGCCGCTCGAGTGTCGGCAGCGCAGACGTCGCTGCCGTTGCAAGTTGCAGCCATTAGGTACTAGGTTTGAGCACGCAAAACGGATGTCCCACGAAGCAGGGTATTCATGTCTGACCTTTGGGAAAACACGGAGCACCCAATTGTTACATGGGTGAATTCAGGTGAGAACTGGCTATCCAAGCAGATTGAGCCAATCAATCAGCGCCTCCTAGTAGTGGAGATAGCCGCTGCAATACTTGGTCCTCATCCGGGAGAAATCGCTGGGATCGCCGGCGCATATCCCCTTGAAATAAAACCAGAAAGCGACGTGGTGAAGGTGAGATTTTTCGATTTTGTGTCATATTCAGTGACAGAGGAAATGTTTGCTCAGCAAAGCGATCAAGAGACTTCTTCTGGTTCTTGGCTCAGAGTTTTCTCAAATTCGTTCTTCTTGGATTTTGTAGCACAAAGTACTTGGGCGACGTCAGATTTTCCCGGGAAATTGACGCATTACCAAATCAATACGCTTGACCATACGATCAATGTTGTGACTTTAAATCCTCCTGAAATTCTCAAAGTAGCCTCTGATACGCGGTAGGTCTTGGCTCACAGCCGACATGCGGCGACGCGGCGAGCCGGGGAAGATCGTCCAGGAGCGCAACGTCGGTCTCGGCCCGGAGCCGCCGCTCGTCACCATGTAAGATGCTGCGATGCGGCCCGTGTTTCCCGCCGTTCGACACGGTTTGCAGCATTGCCGCCGGTCGAGCGTCGGCTGAGCGGACCTTGCTGCCGTTCGTCGCAGCCGCTCAATCCCCGCTGCAGCGGCGACGGCGTTGGTTATGGGCGGCGTATTTTGTTGAAAAACTCTTGCTTGATTGAGGTGTCGTTCGCTGATTCACTTCTGTTGTGGAGCGGGAGGGTCAGCGATGATGGGGCCGAGGCAGGAAGCGCAGCCGGCGCTGTTCTACGAGTTCTCACTGGAAGATTATGTCCCACAAAACCATCTGCTGAGATCCATTGACCGGTTTGTCGACCTGAGCAGCATTCGGGCTCATCTCGCAGATTTCTACAGCCACACTGGCCGCCCTTCCGTCGATCCGGAATTGCTGATCCGGATGCTTTTGGTGGGGTACTGCTTCGGGATCCGCTCCGAGCGCCGGCTGTGCGAGGAGGTCCATCTGAACCTGGCTTACCGGTGGTTTTGCCGCCTCGATCTGTCGGACAAGATCCCCGACCATTCTACGTTCTCAAAGAACCGGCACGGGCGCTTCCGGGAGAGCGAACTGCTGCGGCACCTGTTTGAGACGACCGTCGCACGCTGTATCGCAGAGGGTCTGGTCAGTGGCCAACGACTGGCGGTTGATGCAAGCCTGATCGAAGCGGATGCGAACAAACAGAACTCGACACCCTGGTCTTCCCCCACTGAAGTGGTCCTCCGCTATGTTAGGAAAACGGAGGAAACAGATGGCAAACAAGCGACCAAAGCCAGAAGAGATTGTTACGAAGTTACGGCAGGTTGAGGTTCTGACGGGGCAAGGGATGCCGCGTCTGGATGCGATCCGCCAGATCGGCGTGACTGAACAGACGTTCTACCGCTGGAAGAAAAAGTACGGTGGAATGGGCACGGACCAATTGAAGGAACTAAAGCGTCTTCAGAAAGAGAATGAGCGGCTACGCAAGGCYGTTTCGGATCTGACCCTGGACAAGCTGATCCTGGCGGWGGCCGCAAAGGGAAACTTCTGAGCCCCGCTCGTCGCCGTACCTGCATTGATCGTGTTCGTGCAGAACTGAACGTTTCGGAACGTCGCGCGTGTCGCGTTCTGAGACAACACCGATCGACACAGCGCAAGGTACCCATTGGTCGTCCAGACGAAGAGCGCTTGGTGGCGGATATGATCGAGCTAACCCGGCAATATGGACGGTATGGCTATCGTCGGATTGCAGCAATGCTCAGAGATGCTGGCTGGCATGTGAACGATAAGCGCGTCGAAAGACTGTGGCGACGAGAGGGGCTGAAGGTGCCAATGAAACAACCAAGAAAAGGACGGCTTTGGCTGAATGA
>NZ_VFSV01000004.1 GCF_007004065.1 Palleronia caenipelagi
CCGATATGCAAACGTCCGTCAGTCGAATGACCAGAACCGCCCGCATATCTCTTCAGATACTCGCAATTTCAAAGAGCTACCGACACAAAACTCAACAGATGCGCCCTAAACTAACGGCGCGCCCGCCTCATAATGTCCCGATGTCAGACCGCCTCATAAACACCAACTCAAGACCATCGTCAACCCGAAAGTTAACCGCCCCGTGTCAGCGTCGCCTCAGCGACCCCCCCAACCGCGCCTCAGCGCCGCCGGTGAAAGGGCTTCTAAGTGTACCATGAAGACGCCGCAAGCAGTTTTTTCAAGAAATTGACGCAAAGCCGCCAGAAAACGTTTTTACATGATTTTCAGCCCACATATCGTTGATCCAGAACGCCAATACGCCAAATCTTGAAACAATCAGTCCGACGAGCATGAGGATCGGCGATACGCCGAAGATCGCGTGACGCGATTTCCACTTCGTCAAACCCGCCAAACACGAAAATCCCGACTCAAGGCGGGGGGAATCGGAATCTCACGTAGTTTTAGCGGCTGGTTTGACCGGCCACGGGATGCGTAGACCCGGGACGCGCAAAGTGATCAGCGAAATGATTCCCACCAGATACAGCAATGGCTCCAGTTCCCACACCTTTTGCACCATGACGAAGTGAACCGCTCCCAGCACAGCAATGGGATAGGTGAGCTTGTGCAGTTTCCGCCACCGCATCGGGCCCATCTTGCGGATCGACAGGTTGTTTGAGGTCACTGCCAGCGGAATCGCCAGCACAAAGCCCACCATGCCGATGGTGATATAAGGCCGCTTCACGATATCCGCCCAGATCCGGTCGATGCGTTGCAGGTCGAGAATCGCCCAGGCGAGCAGATGACAGACGACCCAAAAGAAGAAGACGAGTGCCATGGCCCGTCGGTATTTCACGAGTGACACGCCGGTGAGCTTGCGAAGCGGTGTCACCGCGAGGACCGCCACCAGCATCTGCATAGCTGCCAGACCCAGTGCCCGTTCCAGCGCGTTGATCGGCTCAACGCCCATCTGCCCGGTGATCGCCAGATAGAGATACCAAAGCGGGACGCCGAGACCGAACACATAGACCGGCCAGGTCGGAATGCGCCGAAGGCCCCCGTTTATGCGCTGCGCGAAGGTCATCAGTAATTGGCCCTCAGATCCATGCCTTTATACAGCCCGCCGACCTCGGCCTCGTAGCCGTTGAACATCAGCGTATCGATTCGAGCCGACAGGAGGCCTCCGCCAATCCGGCGCTCGGACGCCTGACTCCAGCGCGGGTGGCTCACCTCCGGGTTTACGTTGGCGTAAAAGCCATATTCACCGGGTTGCGAGCGATTCCAGCTCGTGGGCGGCTGGGTATCGGTCAGGGTGATCTTGACCACCGATTTGATCGACTTGAACCCATATTTCCAGGGCACCACCAGACGCAGGGGCGCGCCGTTCTGGTTCGGGATCGGTTTACCATAAATACCGGTAGCCATGATCGTCAGCGGATGCATCGCCTCGTCGAGACGCAGCCCCTCTACATAAGGCCATTGCAGCGACCGGGTGCGCTGACCCTGCATCTCCTCAGGTCGGTAGAGCGTCTCGAAGGCGACATATTTCGCGCCGGACTGCACACCCGCCATGTTCAGCAGGTCAGCCAGTTCAAAGCCGTTCCACGGAACGACCATGGACCACGCTTCGACGCAACGCAGACGATAGATCCGCTCCTCTATGGTCATCTTCTTCATGATATCGGCGAAGGCATAGGCGCCGGGGCGTTCAACCATGCCGTCGATGGTCACCGACCACGGGTTAGTGGTCAGGCTGCCTGCGTTTCGCTTGGGGTCGTCCTTGCCGGTGCCGAATTCGTAGAAGTTGTTGTAAGAGGTGATCTCTTCGTAACTGTTCGGCTCAAGCCCGCCCTTGGCCTCCGCCACGACCGGAGCCAGCCCCGCCCCCAGACCAAGGGCCCCCGCACCGAGCATCAGCTGGCGCCGGTTCAGAAAGGCGTTGTAGGGCGTCACATCGTCTTGCGTCAGGGTATTCGTCCAGCGGCCCGCCATGGGATCCTCCATAAATCGTTAGGAGACAAAATAACTTGACGGCGCCAGCACTCAAATGAAACTCCCGTGAGAAGATGTAGCTTTCCCGCAATGGCGGGACCGGACCCGGGATTTTTCCATGCTGATCGTGACCGCCCTCCTCGCCTATCTGCTTGGCTCTATTCCCTTTGGCATCCTTATTGCCCGGATCATGGGGCTTGGGGATTTGCGGCAGATCGGGTCTGGTAACATCGGCGCGACCAACGTTCTGCGGACCGGCAACAAGCTCGCCGCCGCACTGACTCTGATCGGAGACGCGGGCAAGGGCGCCGTCGCTGTGCTGATCGCCCGGGCGCTGGTCGGCGAGGATGCGGCGCTGGTTGCGGGGGTCGCGGCCTTCGTCGGGCATTGCTACCCAATCTATCTGCGCTTTAAGGGTGGCAAAGGCGTAGCGACCTTTATCGGAACGGTGCTGGCTCTGCACTGGCCTTACGGTCTGCTGGCAGTCGCCACTTGGATTGCGATGGCGGGCGTGTTCCGCATCTCATCGCTCGCGGCTCTGACGGCGTCGGCCCTCATTCCACTGATTGCACTGCTGTTCGGAAACATAAAACTGGCGGTGGCGCTCGGCCTGATGACGGCGGTGATCTACCATCGCCATGCCGCCAACATCACGCGTCTGCGTGCGGGCACCGAGCCGAAAATCGGAAAAAAGTGATCCCGGCCCGGTCGGGCGCTCCGGAGGTTTGCCCCCCGGAGCGCGGATCGGATCTTACGGGCAAGCAGCCGTGTAACGCTGACCATTGGCGTTTTCATACACGCACTGGCCGTTGTTGTTCTGGCCGATGTAGTTGCCCGCAGCGGCACCCACAGCGGCACCCACCAGCGCACCAGCAGCGCGGTCATCGTCACCGGACACAGCGAGACCGGTCGCCGCGCCAAGAGCCGCGCCAGTCAGCGCACCCTGATTGTTACCACCGGACTGACAGCCAGCCACAAGGGCGACCAGCGGAAGGGCGATGAGAAACTTTTTCATAATATTTGCTCCGTTTAGCGTTTCGCAGCTGCCTGAACGCGACAGCGACATCAACGCCCCGATCTATGCCCCGTTTTCCGGTGACATCCAATATCAATAGGAAAATTCACCGAAGACCTGCGTAACGTCACCACTCCAGAGGCCATCATAGCGCTCGATCAGCTCATCCGCCGGAACCTTGCCTGTCTCGATGCTTTCCTTCAGCGCGTTGAGGAAATGGGTCTCGTCCGGTACGAGACCCCCTGCTCCGGCACAAGCCCGCGCCCTCAGTCCAGCGTTGGCGATCTCGACCGACTGACGCGCCAGTTCGTGCATGGATACCCCACCAGCTTCGGCCTGCAATCCGTGGATCGAGGCCTCGACCCTTAGCGCGTCGCGGGTTTCCGCATCCCACCCCTTGACCAGATCCCACGCCGCGTCGAGCGCGCTGTCGTCATAGAGCAGCCCGACCCAGAAGGCCGGAAGCGCGCAGAGCCGCCGCCACGGACCGCCATCGGCACCGCGCATCTCGATGAACTTCTTGATCCGTGCCTCCGGGAATATCGTCGTCAGGTGGTCGGCCCAATCTGAGAGGGTCGGCTTTTCACCCGGCAACGCAGGTAGTTCGCCCTTGAGGAAGTCCCGGAAGGACTGCCCGAGCGCATTGATATACTGGCCCTCGCGATAAACGAAATACATGGGCACATCGAGCGCGTACTCGACCCAGGCCTCGAAGCCGAACCCGTCCTCGAACACAAATGGAAGCATCCCGGTCCGGTCCGCGTCCAGATCCCGCCAGATCCGCGCGCGCCAGGATTTGTGACCGTTGAGCTTGCCCTCCAGGAACGGCGAGTTGGCGAACAGCGCGGTGGCGACAGGCTGCAAGGCCAGCGCGACGCGCAGCTTCTTCACCATGTCCGCTTCGGAGGAGAAGTCCAGATTCACCTGCACAGTACAGGTGCGGCGCATCATCTGGGTGCCCAGTGCGCCAACTTTCTGCATGTAGCCGTCCATGAGCTTGTAGCGCCCCTTGGGCATCAGCGGCATCTCGTCATGAGTCCAGTGCGGTGCCGCGCCAAGCCCGATAAAGCCCACACCGATCTCGTCGGCGATCTCCTTCACCTGAGCGAGGTGATTGTTCACCTCATCGCAGGTCTCGTGGATCGTCTGCAGCGGCGCGCCGGAGAGTTCCAGCTGTCCACCCGGCTCCAGCGAGATATTCGCCCCGTCCTTTTCCAGCCCGATCAGACGGCCCGCCTCCTCGACAGGGGCCCAGCCAAAGCGGTCGCGCAGCCCGGACAACATGGCGAGAATCGAGCGATCCCCCTCATAGGGCAGCGGTTTGAGGGTCTCGGTGCAGTAGCCGAATTTCTCGTGCTCGGTGCCGATGCGCCACTGATCGCGGGGCTTGCACCCGTCGGCCAGATACTCGGCCAGTTGCTCATGGCGCTCGATGGGGCCCCCGCCCGACTGAGGTATGGACATCGGATCCCTTTCTCTTGCTGGATCGCCTTCGCACCTGTGCGCAAGACCTCACGAAGTCAAGCGCGGCTGCGGCCTGTGCCAGACCGACTTTAGCTCCGTCGAAGCATGGCGCAACGCCGAGAGCGCCCTTTCCTCCGACAAACCCGGCAGGGCGACCACGGCATCGAACAAGCGCTCTGCCCCTTCGGCATCCGTCGGAATCGTCAGGCGCTGCCTGGTCGTATCGGTGAAATGCCACCGCAGGGTACCCGCCGGAGACCGGGACACCGCGACGGAAACCAGCGCTTCGACCGACAGAACACCGCCGCCGAACCCGTCGAGATAGGTGATCTGGCGCTCATCCACCGTCACGATCCCCGCGCCGCCGCCATCTCCGGGGCGCATCAGGCGCAGGATCCCGCTTCGCAGGACCGCCGCGCCCGCGACGATCAACGTCACGCCGACCCAGCGTAAGACGCCAAAAGATGTCACCGCCCACCACAGCCCCAGCGTCAGCAAGGCCGCGCCGAACGCCGCTTCGCGCCAGCGCATCAGGACCGGTATCAGTTCGGGACGGATCAGCGCCATGATTTACCAATCCCCCAACGCAGCTTGCCACAGGGTCAGGGCGGCGACGGCGGCGGTGTCGGCGCGCAAAATACGGGGGCCGAGGGAGACCGGGCGCGCCGCATCCATCCCATGGAGCCGGGTGCGCTCGGCCTCGGAGAATCCGCCCTCCGGACCAATGAGGATCGCCCAAGCGCCGGGCGTCTCAGCGGCCAGCGACGAAGCGGCGCCAACCATGCGCTCGTCGCAGAACATCAGCCGCCGCGCCGGGTCCCACCCGTCGAGCACCGCCCTGAGCCGCGCAATGTCGGCAACCTCGGGCACAAAGGTGCCACCACATTGCTCCGCCGCCTCGACTGCGTGAGCTTGCAGGCGATCCTGGCGAATCCGCTCGGAATTGGTGAACTCGGTCTGCACCGGGCAAATCCGCGCAGCCCCCAGCTCGGCGGCTTTCTCGACGATAAAGTCGGTCCGCGTCTTCTTGATCGGCGCGAAGAGGAGCCAAAGATCCGGCGGATCGCGCTGCTCCGCCACCTGCTCAAGGCATTTCAGGCTGCCGCCCCGCTTACCCGCTTCGTCGATTCGTGCCGACCACGCGCCGTTCTGGCCGTCGAACACCTCGATCAGATCCCCCTGCCCACGACGCATCACGCCAAAGAGGTAATGAGCCTGATCCCGGGTCAGAGGAACCGATTGCCCCGCGCCCAGCGGGTGATCTAGATAAAGACGAATGACAGAAGCCACGACAGGACAGATCCCTTGACTGAACGTATTGAGACGAAAGGCCAGGTGGCTGATGCCGTCAAGGGCAACTGGGTCGATCATTGGGCCCCCGAGCCCACGCGCCCCTATCTGCGCCTCTCCCGCGCCGACCGTCCTGTCGGGACATGGTTGCTGCTGCTGCCGTGCTGGTGGGGGCTGGCGCTGGCCGCGGCCCACGGGGGTGAGGTGAGCGGTCTGACCTTCTGGATTGCGCTGGGCTGCGCCATAGGAGCCTTTCTGATGCGCGGCGCGGGCTGTACTTGGAACGATATCACCGACCGGGAGATCGACGGCAGCGTCGCACGAACCCGATCCCGCCCGATCCCGTCGGGTCAGGTGACCGTGAAACAGGCGCTGGGCTGGGCTGTCATACAGTCCCTGATCGCCTTCGGCATCCTGCTGACCTTTAACGGAACCGCAATCGCGCTGGGGGTCCTGTCGCTGCTGCCGGTCGCGGTCTATCCATTTGCCAAGCGGTTCACGTGGTGGCCACAGGTTTTTCTCGGCATCGCCTTCAACTGGGGCGCGCTGTTGGCCTGGGCTGCGCAGGACGGCGGATTGCACCCGGCGGCCGTGCTGCTCTACCTCTCCGGCATCGCGTGGACTCTCTATTACGACACGATCTACGCCTATCAGGACATCGAGGACGACGCCCTGATCGGGGTGAAATCCACCGCCCGGTTGTTCGATTCTCGCCCGATACCGTGGCTGATCAGCTTTGCCGCCGCAACGGTAGTGCTGATGGCAGGGGCTGTGATCTGGGCGCTGGGCAGCGATCCGCGCCTCTGGATAGCGCTGGCCGCGCCGGTGGGGCTGGGCGCCCACCTACTGTGGCAGTTGCGGCGCTTTGACCGTACCGACCCCGCCGCGTGCATGGTACTGTTCCGTTCCAACCGCGATGCCGGGCTGATTGCCGCGATGTTTCTCGCCGCAGCGGCGCTCCTGTGATGGACGCGACACGGTCCGGCGTCTATGAGACCGGGTGTCGGGAATAGCAGAGACCGTGCCCATGAAGATAAAGCCTCTTCTGGCGACGCTTGTCGCTTTCGTGCTGGCCTTGGGGATCGCCGTGTTCGGGGCCCGCTTTGCCGTGTTTCAGATCGAGTCGCGGTCCGTCGCGGCCATCTATGAGACGCTCACCGAATCTGGATACGATTGGGCCGAAGTAACGGCGGACGGGTTGCAGATCCGCATGAGCGGAACCGCCCCCGATGAAGCCAGCCGCTTTCGTGCTTTGAGCGAGGCCGGGAAAATCGTCGATGGCACGCGGATTGTCGATGAAATGGCCGTCGCACAAACCGCAGATATCGGGCTGCCGGACTTCTCGGTCGAGCTGCTGCATTCCGGCGAAGGGCTGACCCTGATCGGGCTGGTGCCCAGCAGCATGGACCGGACCAGATTTCTGCAGGATCTGGTGCGAATCGTGGGACAGCGCCCGGTGACGGACCTGTTGCAGACAGCGGATTTTCCGGCACCGGACGGCTGGGACGATGCTCTGGAGTTCGGCCTCGACGCCCTGCGCCGCAGCGAAAAGGCCAAAGTCTCCATCGCCCCGGACCGCGTCGGCGTGACCACCATGGCCGAGAGCAACGAAGCCAAAGCGCGGCTGGAGCGGCTCCTGACCACTGCCGCGCCCTCGGGAATTGAGGTTGCGCTCGACATTTCGGCACCCCGCCCGGTGATTACTCCGTTCCTGTTCCGAATGGTGAAAAGCCCTGATCGTGTCCGCTACATCGCCTGCTCTGTCCCGGATGAGGCCGCGCTGAAACGGGTGAAATCGGAGGCGGAGAAGCTGAGTTCTGTTATCCCGATCTGCACAACAGGGCTTGGCGTTCCCGCCCCGGACTGGATTGATGTGGTCCTGATGGGGATGTCCAGCATGGCAGATGTGGCGGACGGGACCCTCACCTTGTCCGATCTGGACATGACGTTTGACGCTGGCGCTGAGGTAGAGAATTTCTCGACCGTCGTCGCCGAGATGCGGCGGAACCTGCCCGAAGGTTACACGCTCACGGCAACACAGGAAGATCTGGAAATCGAGGCAGAGGAAACCCCCGCCGAATTCATGGCGTCGCTGAGCCCTGATGGCCGCGTGGAGATCAATGGTCGTATGGCCTCCAATCTCGACCGGAACAGCGTGACAACCTTTAGCCGTGCCATCTTCAGCGGCACCGAGGTCGACCCAACAATCGAGATTTCCGACAACGTTCCCGCTGGGTGGCTGCCCACGGTTTTGGCGGCCCTCGATGCCCTGTCGATTCTGGACCATGGGGCGGTGACCGTCCGCGAGACAGGCATCACCCTCAGCGGCACCAGTGGCGACCGGAACGCAGAATCGAAAATCGCAGGACTGTTGACGGGCCGCCTCAGTGACGGCGCCCAGTATCGGATCGACGTCGAATACGACAAGCGGCTGGACCAGACTCTGGGCCTGCCGAGTCCTCAGGAATGCGTCGATCAGATCAACGGCGTGTTACAGACGCGGCAAATCACGTTCGACCCCGGCTCAGCCGATATCGACGCCGATTCGCGCGAGAGCATCGAAAAGATCGCCGAAGTCATGCGCAAATGCCTCGATATCCAGATGGAAGTCGGTGGCTACACCGACAGTCAGGGACGCGAGGAAATGAACCAGTCCCTCAGCCAAAGCCGCGCCGAAGCAGTGCTGGTGGCCCTGCAATCCCGCAGGATCCCCGTGGGCAATCTGGTTGCGACGGGCTACGGCGAAGCAAACCCGATCGCCAGCAACGACACTCCCGAGGGCCGCGAAGCCAATCGTCGGATTGAATTTCGCCTTCTCAGTGACGAGGCCGTGACGGGAGATGAACCGGCTTCGGAGAACGCCGAAACAGAGGAGGCTGAGACGGCCGAATGAACCGTACCGAATTCATTGTTGCCACGGCACTGATCCTGTTTGTGGCCTTCGCGCTGGGCTGGTTTGCCAATTGGCTCGTGCACAGGATGACCCGGGTTCAGCAGTCTGATCTGAACGAACTCGACAATCTGGCACGCGGACTTCACGAAGCCGAAGAACAGCGCGATCAGGCGATCGCCTATGTCCAAGAGCGCGAAGCCGAGATAGCGAACCAACTCAGGGCAACGGAGGCCGAGTTGCAGGCCACCATGGACACCGTGCGCCAACTCAGGTCGGAAAACGAAGAAATGCGGGACTATATCGAGCAGATTCAAGCCCGCTCGGGCGGCTGATCACCAGCGGGAGAGGGCGTCTTCGTCCTCGTCGCGCGCTGCGACCCATGAGGCCCCGTCGCGAGTGACCTCTTTCTTCCAGAAGGGGGCCCGGGACTTCAGGTAATCCATCAGGAACTCAGCTGCCTGAAACGCATCAGCCCGGTGCCTGGCCGCTGTCGCGACCATCATAATCTGATCCCCGGGCGCCAGCGGGCCGTGTCGGTGAATCACTAGCGCATCACCCAAAGTCCAGCGCGCTGTCGCCTCGGTCACCATGGCCTCAATCGCCAAAATCGTCATCGCAGGATAATGCTCGATCTCAAGTCTCTGTAGATCGCCCGCATCATTGTCCCGCACCACCCCGGTAAAGGTGACCACCGCCCCCAGATCGCGCCGCCCTGAAGCAAAGCCTGTCAACTCGGCCCCCGGATCAAGGGGCTCTGACTGGATGCGAACGGCCATCGGCTCAGCCCCCCGTCATGGGAGGAAAGAGCGCAACCTCCCGCACCCCGGGTAACGGATGGTCAAACTCCACCAATTGCTGATCCGCCGCTGCGCGAATCGCGCCGAGATCGGAGAGGGCAAGGTCATATCGATCTTCCCGCGCTCGCAGCTCGCTAATCAGCTCTGCAATCGTCGCGGCATCTGTCTCCACCGTCTCACGAGGCAGACCGATCCGCTCACGCACCCAGGCGAAATAGACGAGATCCACCTTCATACCGGGTCCTTCACATAGGGCAGCGCCTTGGAGAAATAGTCCCAGCCGGTGATCAGCGTCAGCGCGGCGGCGGCCCACAGGAGCGCGGCGCCTGCGGCAAATACCGCTCCGCCCAAGGCCCCGCTGGCAAACAGCACCGCAATCGCGACCATCTGCACCGTCGTCTTCCACTTGGCGAGCTTGGTGACCTTCAACAGCTTTGCATCGGCACCGAGGAACTCCCGCAGCCCCGAGACGAAAACCTCCCGGAACACGATCAGCGCGGCGGGAACCAGGACCCAACCGCTGAGCCCCGACAGCCCGCCCAGCATCATAAGCGAGATGATCACCATCGCTTTGTCTGCAATGGGGTCGAGCATCGCGCCGAACCGGCTTTCCAGATTCCACGCCCGGGCGATATACCCGTCGAACCAGTCCGTCACCGACGCGCCGACAAAGAGCGCAAAGCCCAACCAATCGGCGGCGGGCCGGTCAAAAATGACGAAAACGAGGGCCACGGCAGGGGCGGCGATCAACCTGATGACAGTCAGGATATTTGGCAAGGTCCAGCGCATACCCGACAGATAGGCGCAAAGCCCGGCGGGGGGAAGCGGGAGATACGGGATTTCCTACTCTGAGGTCTCTTCGACTGGCTCAGCAGGTGCCTCGTCGCGCAAACGTTGCAGGAGGGCAAGTGACGGGAAGCCATCCGCAGGCAGCGCCGCGTCGGTCTGATAGGCCCGAACGGCAGCAAGGCTGCGCGGGCCGAGCTTGCCGTCTACCCCACCGGTGTCGAAGCCCGCTTCGGTGAGGCGCCTCTGCAACTCGGCGCTCTCCGTAGTCGTCAAAGTGCGTTCATCCCGGGGCCACGCCGCAACAAGCTCAGCCCCGCCTGCCAGACGGTCCGCCAGCAGACCGATGGCGAGCGCGCCCTGAATGCCACCTTCGCTGGCCGCCAAGGCATCAAATGTACCCGAGACGATAAAGGCTGGACCAAGGGCGCCCGCAGGCAACAGAAGTCGGGTCAGACCCAGCTCAGACCGAAGGTCTGCACCACCGGCCCCCGTCACGCCGTCGTCGCGCCACTCGGCGACCGCCCGACGCGCGCGACCGCCCGCCAGATCGTAGTCGAAGCCATCAGGCAACCGCACTTCCTGCCCCCATGGCACTCCGGGACGCACCCCCTGCGCCCTTAGCATCGCCGCTACATTGCCCATGGCGTCCACGGGACTTCTGCCAGCCAGCTGCACACGGCCATCCCCATCAACGTCCTGAGCCCAGAGCACAAGGTCAGTCGGACGCATGTTCATCGGGCCCAGCCCACCCGATGCGCTGCCTCGCGCATCCTCGGGAGCCAGCGCGCCGGTGGAGTGCAGCATCAACAGCGCCACCAGCTGAGCCTCGTGATAGGCCCGCGCCGGACCCGACGCCGCACGACTTGCCAGCACGTCAACGGATCTAGGCCCGGTCCGCGTCGTCCCGAGATCGCTTTGGAGGCCCCAAATGGCGGCGAGCAGATGCCGGTCCACGCCGTACTGCGCCTCCACATCACCAAACATCCGCGACCGACGTTGCAACTGCCATCGTCCCGCACCGATCCGCCCACTTGTAAGCGCGTCGTCGATAACCTCCCAAATGGGCTTGTCCAGTCTCGGCGGCTTGAGCGGCACATAGGTGACCGAGGCCATCTCGGCGTCAAAGACGGCACGATCTACGCCCTGCGCCAGCGCCCGCCCTCGAAAGGCCGAAAGCCAACGCTCAAGGACCGCATCATCTTCCGACGTCGTTTCCACATCTGTAGTCTGGGGCTGAGGCACTGCGGTGGCAGCCACATCCGCATCGATTTCGACCCGCCCAGGCTCCTGCGCCTGCGCTATAACCCCGGAGCCAATACTCCAGACAATGATCGACAGCAGCACGCTGCGCATGAGGGACTCTCCGTCTGACCCCAGTCTGAGACCTGATCGTCCAAATAACGTCACGCGACTGGTGGCCCTAACTTGTGGCGGGACGGGTCTCATTCTGCAAGTCTTGGGTCAGTCCCTGCTCAGGGGATTCAACCAGATGTGAACATAAGGAAGACCATTATGGACGAGATCGTCATCCTCTCCGGCGCCCGCACCGCAATCGGCACCTTCGGAGGCAGCCTTGCAGCGACGCCCCCTGCCGAGCTTGCAACGCAGGTGTCGAAGGCAGCGCTTGAGCGCGCGGGCGTCGAAGGCGGCCAGATCGGCCATGTCGTCTTCGGCCATGTGATCAACACCGAGCCGGGCGACATGTATCTCAGCCGCAAGGCCGCGATGAATGCCGGCATCCCTGACACCACCCCGGCAATGAACGTGAACCGTCTCTGCGGGTCCGGCGCGCAGGCCATCGTCAGCGTGATCCAGAACCTTGCCATGGGCGATGCCGATTTCGGTCTCGCAGGCGGCGCCGAATCCATGAGCCGCTCGCCCTATATCGTCCCCGCCATCCGCTGGGGTCAGAAGATGGGCGACACTTCCGCGCAAGACATGATGCTGGGCGCGCTGAACTGTCCCTTTGGCACCGGTCATATGGGTGTGACGGCCGAGAACGTGGCGGATGAGCACAATGTCAGCCGCGAAGACATGGACGCCTTCGCCATGACTTCGCAGGAGCGCGCCGCGGCCGCCATCGCCGACGGACGCTTCAAAGAGCAGATCGTCCCTATCGAGGTACGGGTGAAGCGCGACATGGTGCCTTTCGACACGGATGAGCACCCCAAGGCGACCTCGCTGGAGAAGCTCGGCAGCCTCAAGCCGGTGTTCCGCAAGGATGGCGCAGTGACGGCGGGCAACGCATCGGGCATCAATGACGGCGCCGCATCGCTGGTCCTCGCCCGTGCAGACGCCGCCGAAAGGGCCGGTCTGACCCCGAAATTCCGCATTCTCGGCTACGCTCATGCTGGCGTCCGCCCCGAGGTTATGGGCATCGGCCCGATCCCGGCGGTGCAGAAACTTCTGGAGAAAACCGGCCTGAGCCTCTCGGATGTGGATGTGATCGAATCGAACGAAGCCTTCGCCGCGCAGGCCATCGCAGTGAACCGGGGCCTCGGCTTTGACACGGACAAGGTGAACCCGAATGGCGGCGCGATTGCGCTGGGTCACCCGGTGGGCGCCACCGGCGCGATCATCACCGTCAAGGCGATGTACGAGCTGGAGCGTATCGGCGGACGTAACGCCATCATCACCATGTGCATCGGTGGCGGTCAGGGCATCGCGCTGGCAATCCAGCGCATCTGACGCAACCCGCGATCAGGCCGCCGCGGTGGCGGCCTTTTCGCTACGAAAAAACACCGGCTCGGCCTCGGTGCTGTCCTCCGGGACATAGGTGTAGCCCCCGAGGTCGAAATCGCGCAGGGCCGCCGGGTCGGTGATCCGGTTTTCACAAACGAATCGCGCCATGGCACCCCGGGCTTTCTTGGCGTGGAACGAGATGACCTTGGCCACGCCGCTCTTCTCATCTAGAAAACGCGGCGTGATCACCGGCAGGCCCAGCGCGTCGGTATCCACAGCGCCAAAATACTCCGTACTGGCGCAGTTCAGAAGAGCCGCGCTGCCAGCCACCTGCGCATCCTTGCGCAACTGCTCCGCAATCCGGGACCCCCAGAACTCATAGAGGTTTTTGCCCCGCTCGGTGCTAAGCCGCGTACCCATCTCAAGACGGTAGGGGCGGATCCCGTCCATGGGGCGCAGGACACCATAGAGTCCCGACAAGATCCGCAGATGATCCGCCGCGAAATCCCGCGCCGGATCGTCCAGCGTCGCCATCTCCAGCCCGGTATAGGTGTCGCCCGCAAAGGCCAGCGCAGCCGGACGGAGGTCGTCGGGATTCTCCTCCGCCATTGCCCCGAAGCGGTCGTAGTTCAGCCTGGCCAGCTTATCGCTGAGCCCCATCAGCTTCTTCAGATCATTGACCGACAGCTCCCGGCCCCGCGCGGCCAGCAACGCTGCCTGATCGCTGAGACGTGGCAGGGTCATTCCGTCTGTGGGGACGTCCCAGTCAAGACGCTTGGCGGGGGAAACAACAACGAGCATCGGGGCCTCCTTCTCCTGTCGGGATGGGTACGGGCCCCTACATGCGACAGACGCGCCCGCTTTTCCACACTGCATCTGGTCACACGTGCCGCCATCACATCGCCAAACGAGAAGCGGGCCGGGGGATCAAACCCCGACCCGCGCCCACTCTGAAATTGTGCCGGGTCTCTCTCGACGGGGCTGGTTGGGAGAGTACCGCTCCGTCGTAAGTGCCACTGACCCGACACCTGCCATCACTATGGCAGCGAAAAGGTTGACAATTTCCTTAGACCGTGGCCGATCCGATAATTTCTCGCCAACCCTGTCCAATTACCTGGACCGCATACACAGAAACCGATTGCACCCGCCTCAGGCTCGTCTACTGCGGCGCCGGAATGACTGTGGAGCCCCTCATGATTCGGATGGAGCAGAGCCTGGGAGAGTTGTTCGTGGACCTGCACCTGTCCGGTCACTGGGCTGACGGTAAGGAGATCACGGACTCCGTCCTGCTGAGCCCACCAGACCAGATCCTCGCCGAATACCGCGCCGAAAAGGATGCCGGCCCGGTGGATCTGCGCGCGTTCTACGACCGCCATTTCCGCCCGGTCCGCCATCCGGAAGACAGCTTTCGCACAAACCCCGAGGACACGCCGCTCGATCACCTGAGCCGGGTGTGGCCAGTTCTGATCCGACCCGCAGAAACCCGCGATCCCGCCTCGACGCGGATCCCGTTGCGTCATCCCTACGTGGTCGTGGGCGGGCGGTTTCAGGAGGCCTATTACTGGGACAGCTATTTTTCTCAGCTGGGCCTGTTGCGCAGCGGTCAAACCGACATCGTGCGATCCATGCTGGATAATTTCGCCGACTCGATCGAGAGGTTTGGGTTCATTCCAAACGGGTTCCGCAGCTACTTTCTGACGCGCTCGCAGCCGCCCTTCTTTGCGGCGATGGTCAAGGATTTCGGAGACGCCACCGGCGATACGGCGGGCGCGCTGGCCCGATACCTGCCCGCCATGGAAGCCGAATACCGGTTCTGGACCGAAACGGACCACACCCATGACGGGCTTGCGCGCTATTGGGACCAGCAGGACAGCCCCCGCCCCGAGATGTACGGCGCCGATGTCGAACTGGCCGGTGACACCCCCCGTCCGGACTTGCTCCGTGACCTGCGCGCGGCGGCCGAAAGCGGCTGGGACTTCTCGTCTCGCTGGCTCACCGATCCAAAGGATCTGACCACCATCCAGACCACGAATATCTGGCCCGTGGATCTCAATGCGATTCTGCTGAAGACAGAGCGTATCCTTGACCGCGCCCGCCCCGGCGTGGGCTATGCCGACGCCGCCGAGGCGCGCGCCACCGCGATTCGCGCGCGGATGTTCGACACCGAACGTGGCTATTTTTTCGACCGGATCATCGATAGCAACAGCCTGTCCCGGATCAACAGCGCTGCCGGTCTGTTCGCCCTCTGGGCGGGCGCCGCGACGCAGGAGCAGGCCGATGCGGCAGCCGACCACGTGCGCCGGACCCTGCTGGCACCGGGAGGGCTTCTGACCACAGATATCCAGAGCGGCGAGCAGTGGGACAGTCCCAATGGCTGGGCGCCCCTCCAATGGATCGCCATTCAGGGCCTGCGACGGTATGGCCACGACGATCTCGCTTCGGAGATCCGGCGTCGCTGGCTGAAAACCTGTGATACGGTGTTCTACAACCACGGCAAATTCGTCGAAAAGTACAATGTATTGGAGCCCGGCTCCCCTGCGGGTGGCGGTGAATACAGGCTTCAGGACGGGTTTGGATGGTCAAACGGCGTCTATCAGGATCTGGCGCTCGAAGCCCCTGCCTGACCGGAGATCCACTCCAGCACCTCTGCGACTGTTGCCAGCTCGTGGCGCTCGGGCATCGCAGGGCGGTCGATCATCACCACGGGCAGGCCAAGCGTGCGAGCCGCATCGAGCTTTGCCCGTGCGCCCGAGCCACCCGCATTTTTCGACACCACCAGCTCGATCCGGTGCTCTTGCATCAGCGCCCGGTCACCGGCCTCGGTGAACGGGCCGCGAGAAACGACGACCTCGGCCTCAGGCACCGGCAGGGCCCCTTTGGGCGGATCCACAAGACGGAGCAAGTACATGTGCTGAGGATGCACAGAGAATTCCGCCAGATGCATCCGTCCCACAGCCAGCATGACCCTTCGCCTAGGGCCGGCCAGCGCGTCCACAGCCCCTGCCATATCCGACACTCGGATCCAGTAATCGCCGGGCTGCGGCTGCCATTCGGGACGACTGAGCGCAACCATCGGCACACCTGCCCGCAACGCCCCTTCGACCGCATTCCGGCTCATCTGCGCGGCAAAGGGATGCGTCGCGTCGACCAGATGGGTGAATTCGCCCTGACGCACATACTCTGCCAGACCCTCAGGCCCCCCAAACCCGCCCACCCGCTGGGGCAAGGGCTGGCGCACCGGACGCTCAACCCGACCCGCAAAGGAAATCTCGCCGGACATCCCAGCCTCTGCCATCGCCCGGCAGAGCGCGGTCGCTTCGGTGGTCCCACCCAAGACCAGAACATGGGGCACATTTGTCATTTCTTCGGCATGCCCCGAGGCCCCGCCCGGCACAAGAGCCACTTGCGGCGGCGGCTCCGCCATGACACCAACCCGAAGGGTCCGAGGGCGAGCAATGACGACACACTGGCTGACAATCCTGGGCATCGGCGAAGATGGCGTGGACGGGCTATCGGCGCGTGCTCGCGCGGCTCTTGAGACCGCCGAGATCGTCATGGGCCCACCGCGCCACCTGTCCCTGCTGGCCCCGCTCCGCGCAGAGACCTGCGAATGGCCTGTGCCATTTGCTGATGGTATCCCACAGCTGATGGAACTCAGAGGGCGCCGCGTCGTGGTCCTCGCCTCAGGAGATCCGTTCTGGTTCGGCGCTGGTTCGGTTCTGACCCGCCACCTCGACCCCGCCGAATGGAACGCGATCCCGGGTCTGTCCTGCTTTTCCCTCGCCGCAGCACGGCTGGGCTGGCCGTTGGAACGGACCACATGCCTCGGCCTACATGCCGCATCGCTCTCCCGTCTCCGCCCGCATCTGGCCAGGGGCGCCCGGCTTATCGTCACCCTGCGCGATGGCGACGCCGTCCCGGAGCTTTGCGATTTTCTCTGCGAAACAAGCTTTGGCGACACGAGGCTCATCCTCTGCGAGGCCCTCGGCGGCCCGCGCGAACGCCTGACCCGTGTCACAGCGTCAGACCGGCCAGAAGGCCCCTTCGCCCACCCGCTGGTCGCAGCCTTGGAGATCGGCGACGGCCCCGCGCTGAGCCTTGCACCGGGGCGCCCGACCGATAACTTCCAGCATGACGGACAGATCACCAAACGCCCCGTCCGTGCCCTGACCCTCGCCGCCCTCGCGCCGCGTCCGGGCGAGCACTTGTGGGATATCGGGGCGGGCTCAGGCTCGGTTGCGCTGGAGTGGCTCCTGTCGCATCCGACCCTCACCGCCACTGCCATCGAGCGCCATCCCGAGCGCGCCGCCCGTATCCACCGTAACGCTCTGGCATTGGGTCAGGACCGTATCTCTGTCGTTGAGGGCAAAGCGCCCGATGCCCTCGCGGGCTTGCCAGACCCCGACGCGATCTTCGTCGGGGGAGGGCTGAATGCCACCCTGCTGGCAACCCTCCGCCAGACCGCTCCCGGCGCACGCCTCGTCTCCAACGCAGTGACACTGGAAACCGAAGCCCTACTGCTCCGGACCCATGCGGAGCTTGGCGGCGACCTCCTGCGCATCGATTTGTCCAGCCCCGCGCCGCTCGGCAGCTTCACCGGCTGGCAGCCTGCACGCCCAATCCTGCAATGGAGCGGCAGGCTGTGATCGTCGCGGGCTTCGGATTTCGCAGTGGCGCCACGGTCCAAAGCCTCGCGAGCGCACTGGCTGCCACCGGCATCACGCCCGACGCGCTCGCCAGCATCGCCGACAAATGCGCCAGCCCCGCCTTTGTCACACTTGCCGGACGCCTGAATCTTCCGATCATACCAGTGCCCCCCGAAGACCTGCCTCGCAGCACCCCCACCCGTTCCACAGCCTCGCTGGCCGCCCGCGAGACCGGCTCCGTGGCCGAAGCGTCGGCCCTGGCTGCCGCCGGGCCGGGCGCGCACCTTCTCATCGCCAGACAGATCGCCCCCGACCGTCAGTCCACCTGCGCCATAGCCGAAGGAGCTACCCCTTGACCGTCCATTTCATCGGCGCGGGCCCCGGCGCCCCCGATCTCCTGACCCTGCGCGGCCGCGATCTCATCGCACAGTGCCCCGTCTGCCTCTATGCTGGCTCACTGGTCCCGAAGGAAATCCTCGCCCATTGCCCCGAAGACGCCAGGATCGTGAACACCGCGCCCCTCGATCTCGACGAGATCGTCGCAGAAATCTCAGTCGCCCACGCGCAGGGTCAGGATGTCGCCCGCCTGCATTCCGGTGATCTCTCGGTCTGGTCCGCCATGGGCGAACAGCTCCGCCGCCTCGACGCGCTCGGGATCCCCTATACGGTGACACCCGGCGTGCCCGCCTTCGCTGCCGCCGCCGCCACCCTCGGCGCCGAGCTTACCCTGCCCGGCGTCGCACAATCCGTGATCCTGACCCGCACCCCCGGACGCGCCTCCTCCATGCCCGAGGGTGAAACCCTCGCCAATTTCGCGGCCACCGGCGCAACCCTCGCGATCCACCTGTCAATCCAGAACATCACCAGCGTCGTCGAGGCCCTCACCCCCCATTACGGCGCCGACTGCCCCGTGGCGGTGGTCTACCGCGCAACCTGGCCTGACGAACAAGTCATTCACGCTCGCCTCAACACCGTCGAAGCCGCGCTGCCCGAAGGCATCACCCGTACGGCACTCATCCTCGTGGGGCACGCCATCGGGGCCACTGATTTTGCCCAAAGCCGCCTCTACGCGCCCGATTACGACCGCCGCTACCGTCCCCAAAGCGCCGACAGCCCGTGGATTGACTGGATCGATGACAATGCCTGAACACCGCCTGACCGTCTCTTTGAGTTGGAAAATACCCAAATCCACCATTGGCCAGACGAGCCCCACATCGCAAAGGCGATATCACAGATGACAAACGGCCTGATGATCTCCGCGCCCGCCTCAGGGACCGGCAAGACCACGGTCATGCTCGGGCTCCTGCGTGCCTTGCGCAACCGTGGCCTCACGGTGCAACCGTTCAAGTCCGGTCCCGATTACATCGACCCGGCCTTTCACCGCGCCGCCTCCGGCCGGGCGTCTTTCAACCTCGACAGCTGGACGATGGCACCCGACCTGCTCGACACGCTCGCAGCCCACGCACATGACGCGGATGTCTGCATTGCCGAGGGCTCAATGGGCCTTTTTGACGGGGTCGCAACTCAGGGCCGCACGGGCCATGGCGCGTCCGCAGAGATCGCCCGCCGCTATGGCTGGCCAGTGATCCTTGTCATCGACGTGGGCGGGCAGGCGCAATCGGCGGCAGCCACCGCGCTCGGCTTTGCGTCTTACATGCCTGATCTGCCCTTTGCGGGCGTCATCCTGAACCGCGTCGCCTCCCCCCGTCACGAACGGCTGACCCGACTGGGCATGGAGCGCGCGGGCATCGACGTGCTGGGCGTCCTGCCGCGCAAAGGCGACCTCGCCCTGCCCGAACGACATCTAGGTCTGGTTCAGGCTGTCGAGCACCCGGATCTGGAAACCGCGATCGAAGGCTATGCCGAATTCCTCAGCGCCCATGTGGATCTCGACCGGATCATCGCCGCCGCCAAGGCACATGGGATCGCTCCCGCCAACACGCCGCCCCTGAACCCGCCCGCTCAGCGGATCGCACTGGCGCGGGATGAGGCGTTCTCCTTTACGTATCCTCATCTGCTCGACGCGTGGCATGCGGCAGGAGCAGAGATCCTGCCCTTTTCGCCACTGGCTGACGAAGCCCCAGATCCCGACGCCGATCTGGTCTGGTTGCCTGGCGGCTATCCCGAACTCCACGCAGGTCGCCTCGCCGCCGCCGGGATCTACCGCACTGCACTCCGCCGCCATGCGGAAACGCGCCCGGTTCACGGAGAGTGCGGAGGTTACATGGCGCTGGGGGAGACACTGATCGACAAGGACGGCACCGCGCACCAGATGGCGGGCCTCCTCGGCCTCGTCACCAGCTATGAACAGCGAAAATTCCACCTCGGTTACCGGCGCGCCGTGCTCCGCCATCCCCTGCCCGGCCTGACCCCCGGATCGGCTTTGCGAGGTCACGAGTTCCACTATTCAACGATCCTAGAAGCACCGGACACACCGCTCGCAGATGTCTTCGACGCGGATGGCAACCCGGTGCCGGAGACCGGCTCGGTGCGTGGGCCGGTGACGGGGACTTTCTTCCATCTCATCGCGCCAGAGACGTGAGATCTGGCGCGGTCCCCCACAATACAGTATGAGCGCTCCGGTTTCAGCCGACTATCGGCCTGCGGAGAAAGCCCATGTCAAACCCCGCCATCATCTGCGTCGCCATCACCGGATCCGTCCCGACCAAGGCGGATAATCCCGCCGTTCCGGTCACTCTCTCCGAGCAGATCGAATCGACCCACGCCGCCTTTGAGGCCGGGGCCGCCATTGCCCACTGCCACGTCCGCGATGACGAAGGCAAACCGACCTCTGACGCCGAGCGATTCGCCCGACTGAAAGAGGGCATAGAGGCCCATTGCCCCGGCATGATTATCCAGCTCTCCACCGGCGGACGCTCCGGCTCGGGGCTGGAGCGCGGCGGAATGCTGCCCTTGCGACCCGATATGGCGTCCCTGTCGGTTGGCTCCAACAACTTCCCCACCCGGGTCTACGAGAACTCCCCCCAGCTCATCGAATGGCTGGCCTACGAGATGCGGACCTATGATGTCAAACCCGAGATCGAGGCCTTCGACCTGAGCCACATCTACCACGCGAAGCTGATGCACGACCGCGGCGAGATCCCCGAGACCCCCTATGTGCAATTCGTCATGGGTGTGAAAAACGCGATGCCGGCGGTCAAGCGCGTCTTTGATTTTTATGTGGAAACCGTGCATGAGCTCTTCGGTCCCTACGCCCCCTGGTGCGCCGCAGGCGTTGGTCGTCATCAGGCCGAAGTGAACAAATGGGCAGCTGAGGCGGGTGGTCATCTGCGGACAGGTCTGGAGGACAACATCCGGCTAGACCGAGACCGGCTGGCGCCGTCGAACGCCGCTCTGGTCGAACGCGCAGTCGAGATCGTCACCCAAGCCGGACGCCCGTTGGCCACCCCCACTGATGCCCGAAAAATCCTCGGCTTGCGAGACCGCTGAGCATCCCAGATTGAAATAATTCAAAGCTTAACCATTCGTGAGGAATTCTAGCATAGCGATAGTATAGTGAATCTAACCCGACATAGGACCCGATGAACCATGTCCCGATTAATCTGTGCCGCCTTGCTTGCCCTGCTCCCGTTCTCCGCGACCGCAGACGAGTTAAAGATCATTCGCAGCCAGCTGAATCGGGGGAATCTTCTCGACTATGAACGTCTTCTGAACGGCCGCGATCCTTTGGAGGTCGAAGACTTTGGCGCTTTTGCCGACAATCGGATGGTTGCCGAGCACTTCATCCTTCAAATTGCACCGGTGCTGGGCGGGTGCGACTGTCGTGTCGTCTATGAACCCTACGATGTAGAAACGCCGCACGCCCGCACAATCCAACAGATCCGAGAGGGCGCGACGCTGACCCATGGTGTCGCGGGATTCAGCGATGACAGCCGCTATAGAGACGATGTCTGGTTGAGCGATCCCATTCTGTCCGCAGATGATTTCTATGTCGGACTCTATACGCATGACGCCCGCGCCGAAGTTCTGGCGACCGAAGACGACGAAGACCTCAAAAATCTCCGCTATGCCGTCGGTCGGCACTGGGAAATCGATAATTTGGTTCTGGAGCGCAACGGGCTGACGGCAATTCCGGCGGACAACTGGGAGAGTCTGGTACAGATGATCATTCGCGGTCGGGCAGATGTGGTAATGCAACCGTTCCAGACGGGACCCGGCATGTCCTTCGAAGAGATCGCCATCGGCGAAACCTTCCTGCCCATTCCCGGCGTGAAGATGAAGTTTGGTCAGGGCCGTCACTTCGTGGTATCAAAAACACACCCTGACGGAGAAGCGTTTCTGGCAGCGCTCAACCAGGGCATCAAGATCCTGCAACAGGACGGGCTGCTGAATGAAATCATGACCAACGCGGGCGTCGTAAACCCAAACGCGGAGGACCTACGCGTGATATCTTTCACTGAGTAGCCGGATGAGACGAAGGCGGGACCCCTCCAATACAGAAGGAAGCCGCACGCGATCCCTTCTCGCGCGTAAGATTTTCGGCGTCGTGTTGGTGGTCACTCTGATTACAATGACCCTGATTTCGCTCTGGGGATTTGTTGAAGAAACCGAGAGCCGCCGTGAAGACGAACGAAGCCGGATCATCGCCTTCATCGATGCAATCGGTCCCAGTTTCGCCCGGGCTGCCTGGCAGGTGAATAATGAGAGCTTGTCAGTCCTGCTGCAGAGCATTTATTCCCAGCAAGGTGTCGTCAGCGTCACTTTCAAGGATGAACTCGTTTCGCTTGGGGCGGGTCCACGCGATGTCTTCGAAGGCGACTCTTCCCGCTGTGGCGAGATTTTCGAGAGGGATTTTTCTGATTTTATTTTTTCAGATCAGCGCCTTGGGTCTGGGCAGCTCCGAATCTGCTACGACGGAAAAAAAATCGCAGCCGCTAGCCCCTCCGAGCTTTTAGAGCAGATCATGCCCTTTGTCGCTGGAGTTTTCGTCACTGCGCTGTTGATCGCGTTTCTTCTGTCGAAGATGATCGCTCGCCCCCTGCACGATCTCTCGGAACATCTGTATCGCGGAGAAAAGATCGAGAATTTCAGGAGATATCCGGACAACCGCTACCGAACCTGCGACGAAATCGACCAGTTGGTCCACGAGCTAAAGAGCCGGACACGTCAGCTCGAATGGGAGCAAAAAGTAGTCGAAATTTCCATGCCAGAAATGAAAGACATGTTCGTTCAGACAGACAAAGATCTGAACGTCGTGCGCAATAATTCTGCTTTCATGTCTGCCATAGGCTCCACCGGGGCACCGGTGCGCCTCGATGCGGTGTTTGACCGGCGAACGTTGTTGACGCCCGGCCTGCACGAGAATGTACCCGGTCCGAACGAACGGCTCTATGAAGTGCGCACTGTGTCCTTTGGAACCCCCAGTGATCGCGGCTTTCTTTATGTCATCCGCGACCAGACCGAACTGCAACGCAAACAGCAAAGCGCGATCCACGTCGAAAAAATGTCTGCGCTTGGCACGTTGGCCAGCGGCGTAGCGCATGATTTCAACAATGTGCTGACAGGAATTGTCGGCCATGCCGAACTGCTGATTGATCGGGGTGGCCTGCCCGACGACTCGATGGAGATGCTCGCGAATATCGTGAACTATGCTCAACGCGGCGCTTCACTATCGCGGCAGATGCTGAATTTCGCCCAGCGGAAAAACCGTACCCATCGAATTATCGACGCGAGGCAACCGCTTAGCAACCTTCAAGAGATTTCCGAACCCCTGATAGGCAAAGCCGTTGAACTGGAAGTGAATATCGAATCGGACTCACAGATCGATGTGGACATAGGCTTGCTCGATTCGGCCCTGATGAATCTGCTGATCAACGCGCGGGATGCGGTGAAAGACAAAGACCGCCCGCGAATTCGGCTCCTCGTGACGGACGAGAATCGCTCCGGTCAACCGTTTGTGCGCTATTCCGTTGAGGACAATGGTCACGGCATTCCAAAGGAAATGATGGACCGCGTCCGTGAGCCTTTCTTTACCACAAAAACCTACGACGAGGGTTCCGGGTTGGGTGTCGCGATGGTGACGGCATTCGTCGAGCAATGCGGCGGATATCTCGATATCGAGTCCGAAGTGGATAAGGGTACCAGAGCCAGCATCAGTCTGCCCGTCGCAGCCCGGAGCAACACTTCCAAATCATCCAAGCAGCAGACCGGCCCCAGACAGCTAGCCCATTCGATTTTTGGTCAGAGGGTCCTGATCATCGAAGATGAGCCAATCCTGCTGGACATGACGGAACTTATTCTCCGGCGCCACGGATACATAACGGTGTCTGTCGGCAGTGTCAGCGCCCTGCGTGTCGCCGGGCTCCACAAGGAACGGTTCGATCTCGTCCTCTCTGACGTCGTGCTAAAACACGAGACGGTACTCGATGCCCTGAAACTGTTTAAATCAGGGGGAAATACATCCCCCTTCGCTCTCATATCGGGAAATTTCCCTGTCGAAATCGATTCCGAAATTCGCGCCATGGGGAATTTCCCGAGGCTGGACAAACCTTTCCATAACGCAGATCTGCTGGCTTTCGTAGAGAATGCCATTGGCGATCAACAGCGCACAAAAGCGCTTTTACCAGAAGCCGAGAATATATGAACAGTAACGACATGCGGCAGGACATTATTGAGACCTGCCTCGCGATGAAGCGGATGGGGATCAATCAGGGAACGTCGGGGAACGTCTCCCTGCGACAGGGTGATGGGTTTTTGATCACGCCATCCGGGATGCCATACGAGCTGATGCGCCCGGACGATATCGTGTGGATGGGGTTCGAAGGGCAACTCCAAGGGGGCAAACCATCATCTGAATGGCGGTTCCACCTTGATATCTTGCGGAATCGACCCGAGATTTGCGCGATTGTCCATTGTCATTCGGTCCATGCCACGGCGCTGGCGTGCCAGATGCGCGAGATCCCACCCTTCCACTACATGGTGGCCGTGGCAGGAGGGTCCTCCATCCGCTGCGCCCCCTATGCGACTTTCGGCACGCAAGAACTGTCAGATGCCGCGCTTCTCGCGCTAACCGACCGCAAAGCCTGTCTGCTCGGACACCATGGACAGATCGCACTGGGCAAAGATCTGCGTTCAGCTCTCAATCTCGCAGTCGAGGTGGAGACCCTTGCGCAAACCTATCTGGCGGCCTGCGCCCTTGGCGAACCACCCCTACTGCCCGAGGAAGAGATTGATCGGGTCCTTGAGCAAATCCGCCGCTTGGGCTACGGGCTGTCGCCGAACGACCTCGAAGCCAAGGGGAATGACAGGTGACAACCGGACACGCGCAGATTGATCGTAGCACTCTTGCGGAGAAACTGGTGCCGCTGGCGCAGAAAAACACCCGCACGATCGTTGCATTTGCCGGTGGTCCCGGCGCTGGAAAATCCACCCTTGTCGAAGCTTTGCTTGCGGAAATCGAGACCAACGCGCCCGGCGCCGCCGCGATTCTGCCTATGGATGGCTATCATTACGATGATCTCTATCTGGAGCCGAACGGACTTCGACCCCGGAAAGGCGCACCAGAGACCTTTGATGTCGGTGGGCTGCGGACCACTCTGGCGCGACTGCGCGCCGATAACGAGTCGCGTGTTGCGGTGCCGGTCTTCGACCGCTCCATCGAGATTGCCCGCGCGGGCGCCCGGCTGATCCTGCCCCAGCACCGGCTGATCCTCGTCGAAGGCAACTATCTGCTGCTGGAACAGGATCCGTGGACGGACCTGCGTGAGATGTTCGATATGACGGTCTTTGTGGACGTGCCTCTCGACATCCTGCGGGCGCGACTGACGGAGCGCTGGAGCGATCTGCCCGCCGAGGAAGCCCGGCGTAAGGTCGACGAAAACGACCTGCCGAATGCCCGCTACGTCGCCGACAACTCCACGACGGCTGATTTCACCATCATGAATCATGGCTGATCTCCGCTTGATGGCTTGAGGCCGCGTCCACGCCGGGGCAAGCATGGCTCTAGGACAAATGGAGGGCGCGGCATGACGTATCTCGGCATAGATCTTGGCACGTCGGGGCTGCGAGCTCTGCTGATTGGCGCGGACGGTGCACCCATCGGGTCCGCCGAGGCCCACTATACCGTCGCCACCCCGCATCCCGGCTGGTCAGAACAGGATCCGGGTCACTGGATCCTGGCGCTGGATCAGGCAATCGAAACACTGCGCGCAACTCACCCCGAATTTGCCGATCTGCGCGGGATCGGGGTCGCTGGCCATATGCATGGGGCGACTCTGCTGGACAGCGAAGGCGCCGTGATCCGGCCCTGCATCCTGTGGAACGACACGCGCTCTCATGCCGAAGCGGCCCACCTCGACGCTGTACCCCGCGTGCGGGAGCTGTCGGGAAATATTGTTTTTCCGGGCTTCACCGCGCCCAAGCTTGCCTGGGTCGTCACTCATGAGCCCGAGAATTTCGCGCGCATGGCGCAGGTCCTGCTCCCCGCAGCGTTCCTGAACCGGTACCTGACCGGCGAGGGCGTTACCGACATGTCAGACGCCGCCGGAACATCCTGGTTGGATGTGGGCGCACGGGAATGGTCAGCAGAGCTGCTGAAAGTGGGCGGCATGAGCGCCGCGCAGATGCCCCGTCTTGTCGAAGGCTGTGCCCCCGCGGGTGTCCTGCGCGCTGACCTTGCACGGCGGTGGGGCCTCGGGAGCGACGTGGTCGTAGCCGGGGGCGCCGGAGACAATGCGGCAGCAGCCTGCGGGATCGGCGCTCTGGAAGAAGGGCAGGGATTCGTATCGCTCGGCACCTCCGGCGTCATCCTCGCAGCGCGCGACGGCTACCGCCCCGCGCCGGAGACGGCAATCCATACCTTCTGCCATGCCGTACCCGCGCGCTGGTACCAGATGGCGGTGATGCTCTCGGCGACGGACTGCCTGAACTGGCTGTCGCGGGTCACAGGTGCCAAACCTGCCGAGCTGACGTCCCCGCTGGGCGAGACACTCGCGGCCCCCGGAGCGCTGAGGTTCCTGCCCTATCTCTCGGGCGAGCGGACACCCCATAACGACGCAGCAATGCGGGGCGGCTTTGCCGGTATCGCCACATCGACCGACCGTGACGACATGACCCGCGCGGTGCTCGAAGGCGTCGCCTTCGGGCTACGCGACGGGTTCGAAGGGCTGCGGGCGACGGGCTGCGCTTTTGACCAGGTCACCGCGATCGGCGGGGGGACGGGCTCGCGCTACTGGCTGAAACTCATCGCCACGGTGCTGAACACGCCTCTGGCGCTGCCCAAAGGTGGCGAGTTCGGCGCAGCCATGGGCGCCGCCCGTCTGGGACAGATTGCCAGCGGCGGGGGCAGCGTCGAAGACGTCATCCGTCCGCCTGAAATCGCAGAGGTGATCGAGCCGGTTGCGGATCTGGTCGCAGCCTATGACGACAGCTACCATGCCTTCCGCGCCGCCTATGCCCCGATGCGGCAGGCGCAACTCGGGGTCTGAGGCGGCTCAGTGAAAATCCCGTGATTTCGGGATGATCTGCACGTCGCGCGGGTGGCGGTGCGTGGGCTCTGGGACTGGCCGCGTGACCTCATCGGCGCGTGACAGCGGCGGGGTGAAATCCTGCCCCGCCAGCCGGACCAGCGCATCGCTGCGATCCCGCAACTCCCGCGCCACAACATGGATCACGTCCGAGCGCGGGTCACGCTGCACATGGCCCCGCACCTCCATCAGCCGCGCGGTCATCACGATCTTGCGAAACTGCGCCATGACCTTGGGCCAAACCACCAGATTCGCGGTGCCGGTCTCGTCTTCCAGCGTGACAAAGCACACGCCTTTGGCGCTGCCGGGACGCTGGCGGATCAGCACCAGCCCGGCCAGCCGCACCGCCTGTCCCTGCCGCGCGCGGGTGAGCGCCGCCGTCGTCACATAGCCCTGCCGATCCATGGAGCGCCGCAGAAAGCGCATCGGGTGCGCTTTGAGCGACAGGCGCAGGGTCTGGTAATCCGCCACCACCCGTTCTGAGACCGGCATGGCGGGCAGCGCGACCACCGGATCGGCGCCCTCGTCGCGGGTCTCGCGGAACAGGGGCAGATCCGGTGCGTCCTTCAGCCCCCGGATCGCCCAGAGCGCGGCGCGGCGGTCGAGTCCCAGTGACTGCATCGCATCCGCCGCCGCCAGGGTCTGCAAGGTCCCCCGGTCGAGCCGCGCACGATTCTTCAGATCCTCCGCATCGGCAAAGGGCAGGTCCCGCGCGGCCATGATCCTCAGCGCCGCCGCCTGGGCCAACCCCGAGATCTGCCGCAATCCCAGCCGCAGCGCGTGGCTTCGCCCATGGGGCACCAGCGTGTTGTCCCACTCGCTGAAGCTCACATCCGGGTGCAGCACCTTTACCCCATGCTCCCGCGCATCCCGAACGATCTGCGCGGGCGCGTAGAACCCCATGGGCTGGGAGTTCAGCAGCGCGGCGGCGAAATGGGCCGGGTAATGGCATTTCAGCCAGGACGACACATAGACCAGCAGAGCAAAGCTCGCCGCGTGGCTCTCCGGGAAGCCATATTCGCCGAACCCCTTGATCTGGTTAAAGCACCGCTCCGCGAACTCCCGGTCATAGCCGCGACCGACCATGCGCCCGACCATCTTGTCCTGAAGCTGCTCGATAGTCCCGCGCGAGCGAAAGGTCGCCATGGCCTTGCGCAGCTCATTAGCCTCGGCGGCGTCAAACTCGGCAGCCACCATGGCGATCTTCATTGCCTGCTCCTGAAAGATCGGCACACCCTTGGTCCGCTTCAGAATATTGCGTAGCTCGTCCGGGTCATGCTCCGGGCCGGGGGTCGGATACTCCTCCGGCTCCTCGCCATTGCGGCGGCGCAGATAAGGGTGAACCATATCGCCCTGAATGGGGCCGGGACGGACGATGGCGACTTCGATCACCAGATCGTAAAAACAGCGCGGTTTCAGACGCGGCAGCATGTTCATCTGCGCCCGGCTCTCCACCTGAAACACGCCGATACTGTCGCCCCGGCAGAGCATGTCATAGACCGCGCCATCCTCGTCCGGGATGGTCGCAAGCTCAAAATCCCGACCGTCATGGACCCGGATCAGGTCGAAGCATTTGCGGATGCAGGTCAGCATCCCCAGCGCCAGCACATCGATTTTCAGGATGTTCAGAGCGTCGAGATCATCCTTGTCCCATTCGATAAAACTGCGATCCGCCATTGCGCCGTTGCCGATAGGCACAGTCTCGGTAAGGGGGCCGTCGGTCAGGACGAAACCGCCCACATGCTGGCTCAGATGCCGGGGCAGGCCGATCAGTTCCTGCGCCAGCCGCACGGTGCGCGACAGCACCGGATCGCTGAGATCCAGCCCCGCTTGCGCGGCCTGCGCCTCGCCCATATCCTGCCCCCAGCTGCCCCAGACGGTTTTCGCCAGCGCGCCGGTGATGTCGTCGCTGAGTCCCATGGCCTTGCCCACCTCGCGGATGGCGCTGCGGGGGCGGTAATGGATCACGGTGGCGCAGAGCCCGGCGCGGTGGCGGCCATAGGTGTCATAGATGTGCTGGATCACCTCCTCGCGCCGCTCATGCTCAAAATCCACATCGATATCGGGGGGCTCATCGCGTTCTTCGCTGATAAAGCGCTCGAACAAGAGGTCATGCAGCGCCGGGTCCACAGCCGTGATCCCCAGCACATAGCAGACCGCCGAATTGGCCGCAGAGCCGCGCCCCTGACAGAGAATCCCGCGCGACCGGGCAAAGGTGACGATTTCGTGGATGGTGAGGAAATACTGGGGGATCTTCTTCTTGGCGATCATCACCAGCTCTCTGGTGATCTGGTCGCGAACCTTTGCCGGAACACCGTCCGGATAACGATCCGCCGTGCCCGCCCAGGTGAGCCGTTCAAGCTGGCTCTGCGCCGTCTCTCCCTCGGGCACAGTCTCCTGCGGGTAATAGTAGGACAGATCGGTCAGGGCAAACCGGCACGCATCGGCGATCTGGCGCGTCGCGGCAATGGCATGGGGCCAGTCGACAAAGAGGCGACACATCTCGGCGGGGCTTTTCAGGTGCCGTTCAGCGTTGGCGGAGAGCAGGTAACCGGCCTGATGGATCGTGGTGCCCTCGCGGATGCAGGTCAGAACGTCTTGGAGCGGGCGTCGCGCAGGGGCGTGGTAGAGCACGTCATTCGTCGCCAGAATTCCCAAGCCCGCCGTCCGCGCCAGCCGGTCGAGCCGGTTGATCCGCGCCCGGTCATCGCCGCGATAGAGATAGCTCACCGCCACATGGCCCAGCCCCGGCAGACGCCGTCTGAGCCGCGTCAGAGCGGTCTCACTCCGCCCATCGGGGATCAGCACCAGCATCAGCCCGTCGTCCTGAGCGGCGAGGTCGTTGAGGGTGATCTGACAGGCGCCCTTATCCTGCCACGCGCCATCGGGGGTCTGCATCTTGCCCTTGGACAGGAGCTGCGACAGGCGGCCATAGGCGGCGCGGTCGCGCGGATAGGCGAGAAAGCTCTCGCCCGTGACGAGCTCCAGCCGACAGCCGATCAGCGGGCGGATCTGCGCCTTCGTCGCCGCCGCGTGGAACCGCACCACCCCCGCGAGGCTGTTCAGATCGGCAATCCCCAGCGCATCGTAGCCCAGCGCGTGGGCCGTGGCGATGAGCTCCGTCGCCTCCGACGCCCCGCGCAGAAAGGAAAACGCCGAGGCGAGGCCAAGCTCCACATAAGGGGCGCGCGGGTTGGCCGGAAATTCCCCGCTGAGACGCGGGCGCGGGGTGGAGGGAGGCGCGTCGGGCATCAGTCAAAGAACCCTTGCAGGAACCAGCGCGGATCCCCGCCCCGGCCATCGCCATGCAGCCCCTCGCGATAGATCCAGAAACGTCGCCCGCGCGCATCCTCGATGCGAAAATAATCGCGCAGTCGCGTGCCCGGACGGTCCTGCCACCATTCCGGCGCGATCCGCTCAGGTCCCTCGTAGCGGCTGACCCGCAACACCTGCCGCCGCCAGAGAAACTGTTGCGGCGGGCCGTCCGGCACGGCGTAGAGCACCCGCACTTCCTCGGGTGGGTCCAGCAGACGCAGGGGACGCAGCAGCGCGGGGGGCGGGTCGGGAGGGGGGGCCAGCGGCGCAATCCGGGTCAGGCTGCGCTCGGGGATGTGACTGGCGCGCGGAGCGGGCTGCGAGATCCGCCCCGCGCCGAACCGCATGGTCAGCCGGTCGATCATCTGCGCCAGATCCTCCTCCGCCTCAACCTCGCCGGTGAGGCTGGTCTGGCGGCCCGACAGGTGTTCGGTCCGGGTGGCCTCAAAGCTCAGCAGGTCGAATCCGAACCCCGGGTCGAGCGCTTCCACCCGCTCGGTGAACAGCTCCGCCAGCCGCACGGGATCGCGCACCGGCAGAGCGGTGGTGGCCCCGATCCGGCGGGTTTCGCCATCGGTGCGGTAAACGGTCAGGCAGAGCTGCCGCGCGCCCCGCTCCGCCCCGGCGAGCTGCGCCGCCAGATCGGCGGCCAGCGCGGGGAGGTGGTTGCGCGGGTCGAGGATCGGCTCCGGCAGGCTGAGGGTCGCACGCAAGGGAGCCTCGGCCTCCCGGCTGGAAATCGGCTCATCACTGCGCCCCATGGCCTGATCGAGGCGAATCAGCGGGTGCGTCTCCGCAGGCGTGCGGGTGAACCGGCGGGCGAGCGCGTTGCGTGGCAAGGCGAGCAGATCGCCCACCCGCTTTAGCCCCAACCTGTCCAGCAGACGCAGGGTGTCCCCGTTGAGACGGAGCGCAGCCACGGGAAGGGGGGCGAGCTCCTGCGGATCGCCGCAAATCGCGCGCTCCGGCCCGAACCGCGCCAAGGCCCAGGCCGCCCCCCATGTGGGCGCGACCGCCAGCCGCGCGGTGAAGCCGAGCGTGGCCAGACGTCCCTCGATCTCAGCCAGCATCGGCGCTTCGCCGCCCCAGAGGTGGTCCGAACCAGTGCTGTCCATGACGATCCCGTCGGCTCCGTCGCGCGCCGTCCAGGGACACCAGCGCCGCGCCCAGAGCACCAGCCGGTCGAGCGCGAGCGCATCGCCTTGCAGGTCGGCATACTCCACCCGGAGCCCCGGGCAGAACGCCTGCATATCCACCACTCGGGCGCCCGCACTCACGCCCGCGAGCATCGCGGTGCGATTGGCGGCGTGGACGACGCGACCGTGCGGCCCCTCGGTCGCCAGCACGACCGGCACCTCATCCGAGGGCGGATCGCCCCGGCGCCGCGACAGGATCTGCCATCTCTCGATCGCGAAGCGGGGCAGAAAAGCGCAAACCACCCTTCGGGTCACGGCTGACCTCCCATATGCCGGGGCGCTGGCTGCGGGATCGGAACAGCTCGGCCTGCCAGCGCGGGAGACCGGGCGCTTTGGGATCGTCGGGATGGGGCAGCGAGGGCAGCGATTCGACCTGCCACCGCTCGCGCATAGCGCTCGAGCGGCGCGGTGCCCCATGGCGGATCAGCCAGCACGGCGTACCCGAACGCTCGGCCCGAAAGGCGAGCCGCTTGGTCGCGGTGAAATCCAGCACCGGCGGGTCCCCGTGGATCTCCGCGAGCACCGCTGCGAGACTGCGACAGCGCAGCCCCTCCTCCGCCGCAATCAGCGCGTCGCGCGGATGAGACAGGGTCACGTGAATGACCCTGAGCGTCCCCGTGACAAAGCCCGGCCTGCCCCCCTCCAGCGCGGAGAGCCTGTCCTGTACCCACAGGACACGCCCTGCCCGCACCCCGGACAAGGCCCCCAGCACGAATCCCATCCAGCCCCCGTCACCGGGACCTTTTGGGAACAGCTCTATCGAAGACGCTCCCCGGAGCGGGGGCGCCGTGTTGGAATGGGTCAACATGGGCGATCCTGGCAGCGATTCTGTGTTCTTATTTTGTTCCCGACACAGCAGAGCGTCAAGCCCAATTCCCGATCCGGCAGCGGCGGCGACGCTACGCGACGGAACGAACCGCTTTCGGTTGATCGCACCACGCTGCGGCCCATCTCGAACAGCAAGACGCCCCCGAGGCGCATACACATCGGAGACCCCCATGGCACAAGACGCTACGAACCGCCGCTTCGTCCTGAACAAACGCCCCACAGGCGAGCCCAGCCCGGATACGTTCCGGCTGGAAACCACCGACATCCCCGCCCCCGCCGAGGGCCAGATGTTGCTGCGCAACCATTACCTGTCCCTCGACCCCTATATGCGGGGCCGCCTCGATGACCGGAAATCCTATGCCGAGCCCGTCGCGCTGAACGAGGTGATGATCGGCGGCACCGTGTCGCAGGTGGTGGACTCCCGCCACCCCGACTACGCCAAGGGAGACTGGGTCGTGACCACCGGCGGCTGGCAGGATTACGCCCTGTCAGACGGTGCACTGACCTTTCCGCTGAAAACCGACATGGGCAACAAATCCTGGGCGCTGGGTATCCTCGGGATGCCGGGCTTTACCGCCTGGGCCGGGCTGACCCAGATCGGACAGCCAAAAGAAGGTGAGACCCTCGTGGTCGCCGCCGCCACCGGCCCCGTGGGATCTGCGGTTGGGCAGATCGGCAAGCTCCTCGGCCTGCGTGTCGTCGGTGTTGCCGGGGGACCGGAGAAATGCGCCTATGCGATGGAAAACTTCGGTTTCGACGCCTGTATCGACCACAAGGCCGCCGATTTCGAAGAACAGCTCGCCAAGGCTACGCCCGATGGCATCGACATCTATTTCGAGAATGTCGGTGGCAGGGTGTTTGACGCAGTGCTGCCGCTTCTGAACATGGGCGCCCGAATCCCGCTCTGTGGCACCATCGCGACTTATAACAACGCCGACGAGCCCAGCGAGGGGCGTGATCGGACCGGCCTCGTCATGGCAAAGTTCCTGCAATCCCGCGTGACCGTGCGGGGCTACATCATCTTCGACGATTTCGGCCATCTTTACGGTGACTTCATGAGTCAGATGTCGGGCTGGGTCGCGGAGGGCAAGCTCCACTATCTGGAACACATGACCGATGGTCTCGAAGACGCGCCCGAGGCGCTCAATCAGGTGCTGCGGGGCGAGAATTTCGGCAAGCGGGTGATCCGCATTACCGAAGACGCTGCCTGAAGGCAGATCGGGGGCGGCTGGCCCGCCCCCGTTTCGCTCAGCCGAGCCGCTTGTTGCGGGCGGCGAGCAGTTTCAGACGCAGGGCGTTAAGCTGGATAAAGCCCGCCGCGTCTTTCTGATCATAGGCACCTGCATCGTCCTCGAAGGTCACGTGGGCCTCGGAGTAGAGCGAATGATCCGACCAGCGACCCACGGTGCGCGCGGAGCCTTTGTAGAGCTTCACCCGGACCGTGCCCGTGACGTGCTCCTGGCTCTTGTCGATCAGCGCCTGTAGCATCTCGCGCTCGGGGCTGAACCAGAAGCCGTTATAGATCAGCTCGGCATAGCGCGGCATGAGTTCGTCCTTGAGATGCGCCGCGCCCCGGTCCAGCGTGATCTGCTCGATACCGCGATGGGCCTCCAGCAGAATGGTACCGCCGGGGGTCTCGTAGATGCCGCGGGATTTCATACCGACAAAGCGCCCCTCGACCAGATCGAGTCTCCCGATTCCGTGCTTGCCGCCCAGCTCGTTCAGCTTCGTCAGGACGGTGGCGGGGGACATCGCCTCGCCATTGATGCTGACCGCGTCGCCCTTCTCGAACCCGATCTCGACGAATTCCGGCGTGTCGGGCGCATCCTCGGGGTTCACCGTGCGCTGATACACGTAATCGGGCGCGTCTTCAGCGGGATCTTCCAGAACCTTTCCCTCCGACGAGGTGTGCAGGAGGTTCGCATCGACCGAGAACGGTGCCTCACCGCGCTTGTCCTTGGCAATCGGGATCTGGTTCTTTTCGGCGAAGTCGATGAGCTTCGTCCGACTGGTCAGATCCCATTCACGCCACGGGGCAATGACCTTGATCTCGGGGTTCAGGGCATAGGCGGCCAGTTCGAAACGCACCTGATCGTTGCCCTTACCGGTCGCGCCATGGGCCACCGCATCAGCGCCCTCGGCCTCGGCAATCTCGACCAGACGTTTGGAGATCAGCGGACGGGCGATAGACGTGCCCAGCAGGTAGAGCCCCTCATAGACCGCGTTGGCGCGGAACATGGGAAAGACAAAATCACGGACGAATTCCTCGCGCAGATCCTCGATATAGATGGCAGAGGCGCCCATCATCTCGGCTTTCTTGCGCGCAGGCTCCAGCTCTTCGCCCTGCCCCAGATCGGCGGTAAAGGTCACCACCTCACAGCCATATTCGGTCTGCAGCCACTTCAGGATGATCGAGGTATCGAGACCCCCGGAATAGGCGAGAACGACTTTCTTGGGTGCGGCCATCGGGACCCCCGTTTGCATGGTTATCTGGACGCCAAGGCGCTTAGCCCGTTTGGTCGTCCCGGGCAAGGTAAGCCTGAGTGGCGGACGTCAGTGAAATCGTTGCATTCAGCGCATTGGCAGCGGCACAGCCGGCTCTAATGTGCCTACCTACAGCCAAAAGTTCGTCGTCGGACACGCTTCTCCGCGGGATAGACACAAAACAAAAACCCCGGGTTCCTGCTCGGAAACCGGGGTTTTTTGCAGCCGTTATAAACTTGGTTGCGGGAGTAGGATTTGAACCTACGACCTTCAGGTTATGAGCCTGACGAGCTACCGGGCTGCTCCATCCCGCGCCAAGTTCGTGTGGGATAGCCAATTCCCCGACCGCCCGCAAGGGGCCTCCAACCATCTCACTCGCATGACAGCCATGTGCTCAACGCATGGCTCACCCCATATCGCAAGCCGCGATCACTGCCATGTTAAGGATATCGGACGCGCCCATATTGCTCGACGCCACCTGGATCGGTTTCCCGACGCCAGTCAGAATCGGCCCGATGATCGTTGCGCCGCCGATCTCCTGCATCAATTTGACCGAGATTGAGGCCGAGTGGCGCGCGGGCACCACAAGAATATTGGCCGGACCCGACAGGCGGCAGAACGGGTATTGAGTTAGAACATCGGCGTTCAGCGCCACATCCACCGTCATCTCGCCGTCATACTCAAAATCGACGCCGCGCTTATCGAGAATACCCGGGGCCAGATGCATCTTTTCAGCCCGCTCAGACACCGGATAGCCAAAAGTCGAAAATGAGACGAAGGCGACGCGCGGTTCAAGACCCAGACCCCGTGCCACCGCTGCGGCGCGCTCCGCGATGTTGGCCAGATCTTCCTGGTCGGGCCACTCATGGACCAGCGTATCGGCGATAAGCACGATGCGGTTGCCCCGGATCACGGCGGTGATCCCTACCGCACCATCTGTCGCGCGCGCATCGAACACCATGTTGATCTGGTCGAGCACATGAGCTGATTTCCGTGTGGCGCCCGTGACCATCGCATCCCCGTGCCCATGAGCGAGCATACAAGCAGAGAACACATGCCGGTCCCGCGCCGCCATCCGATGCACATCGGCCCGGTCATAGCCTTTGCGTTGCAAGCGCCCGTACAAGTGCGATTTATAGGTCTCCAGATGCTCGGTATTGGCCGCATTGACGATCTCGATGAGGCCAATCGAGTCCTCAAGACCCTCGGCAGCCAGTTTCTGACGAACATCCGCCTCGCGCCCGATCACCGCGGCTTCCCCAAGGCCCTCACGGACATAGGCAATAGCAGCCTTCAGCACCCGGATATCGTCGCCCTCGGCAAAGATCATCCGCGCCTGACGCACCCGGGCACGCGCAAAGAGGCTTTGCAGGATCGAAGACGTCGGATCCATCCGCGCCTGGAGGCTGCGGGTGTATCCCTCCATATCGACGATGGGCCGGCGGGCGACACCGGTATCCATCCCGGCCCGTGCCACGGCGGGCGGCACACGCCAGATCAGGCGGGGATCAAACGGGGTCGGGATGATGTAATCGCGCCCGAATTTCAGGCTGCGCCCGTAGGCCAGCGCCACCTCGTCCGGCACATCCTCCCGTGCCAGCTCGGCCAGAGCACGGGCACAGGCGATCTTCATATCGTCGTTGATCGCGCGCGCATGGATGTCGAGAGCCCCCCGGAACAAGTAGGGGAAGCCCAGCACGTTGTTGACCTGATTGGGATAATCGGACCGGCCCGTGGCGACGATCGCATCCGGGCGGACGGCCTGAGCCTCCTCGGGCGTGATCTCGGGATCGGGGTTCGCCATGGCGAAGATCACCGGGTTCTCGGCCATGCTCTCGACCATGGCCGGGGTCACTGCACCCTTGACCGATACGCCGAGGAACACATCCGCGCCCTTCATGGCTTCTTCGAGCGTGCGCAGATCCGTGGCAGCCGCATGGGCAGATTTCCACTGGTTCATGCCCTCGGAGCGGCCCCGATAGATCACGCCCTTGGTGTCGCACATGATGCAGTTGTTGTGCCGGGCGCCCATAGCCTTGAGCAGCTCCAGACAGGCAATCCCCGCCGCACCGGCACCGTTCAGGACGATGCGCACATCTTCGATACGCTTACCTGACAGATGCAGGGCATTAATCAGCCCTGCCGCGCAGATCACCGCCGTGCCATGCTGGTCGTCGTGGAAGACGGGAATATCCATCTCTTCCTTCAGGCGGCTCTCGATCTCGAAGCACTCGGGCGCCTTGATGTCTTCGAGGTTGATGCCTCCGAAAGTCGGCTCCATCAGCCGGACGGCCTGACAGAACGCGTCCGGGTCTTCGGTCGCCAGTTCAATATCGATAGAGTTCACGTCAGCGAAGCGTTTGAAGAGCACCGACTTGCCCTCCATCACCGGCTTGGACGCCAGCGCTCCGAGGTTGCCGAGGCCCAGCACCGCCGTGCCGTTGGAGATCACCGCGACGAGGTTGCCCTTGTTCGTGTAGTCATAGGCCAGCCCCGGCTCCTCAAAGATCCGCTCGCACGGCACGGCAACACCGGGCGAATAGGCGAGGCTGAGATCTCGCTGCGTGGACATGGGCACGCTGGCGGCGATGTCGAATTTGCCCGGGCGGGGCTCCATGTGGAAGCGCAGGGCTTCTTCGTCGGTGAATTTCTTGGACATGATACCTCCGGTCTTCATCCCTTGTGACACCACACGCGCCGCAACTTCCAGCCCCGCGTACGTCTGTTAGCGCCCGCGCGGGCGCAAAACCTTGGGGAAGCGCCCCCTTGGACGTCGTTCTTATCCGCGCTAGGCACAAACCCGAGTGCTGGGAGATCAGAATGGCCGACCAACCGACGCCGATGATGGCGCAATATCTGGAGATCAAGGCGGGCTACCCGGACGCTTTGCTGTTCTACCGGATGGGCGATTTCTACGAGCTGTTCTTCGACGATGCGGGCGCGGCGGCGCAGGCGCTGGATATCGCCCTGACCAAACGCGGCAAGCATCTGGGACAGGACATCCCCATGTGCGGCGTCCCGGTTCACGCCGCCGAAGGCTACCTGCTAACCCTGATCCGCAAGGGATTCCGCGTTGCCGTCTGCGAGCAGATGGAGGACCCCTCCGAGGCGAAGAAACGCGGCTCGAAATCGGTGGTCAAACGCGACGTGGTGCGGCTGGTCACGCCCGGTACGCTGACCGAGGACAGCCTCCTGAACGCGCGGCAGCACAACTACCTCGTGGCCTGGTCCGAAGTGCGGGACGAGGCGGCGCTGGCCTGGGTCGATATCTCGACAGGTGAGCTGCGCACGACCCCCTGCCCCCGCGTCGCGCTTGGTCGCGAACTGGCCCGTCTGGCACCGCGTGAGGTGCTGGTGGCCGACGCCATGGAACAGGAGCTGCGCCCGGTCATCGAAGAGGCAGGTGCCGCGATCACCGCCCTGTCGCGCGGGTCGTTTGACACCGTAAACGGGGAAAAGAGGCTTTGTTCCACGTGGAACGTTGGCGGGATGGAGGCCTTTGGCAACTTTACCCGGGCGGAGATTTCCGCACTGGCCGCGTTGGTCGACTATCTCGACATCACACAGAAAGGCAAAATCCCCCTGCTCCGCCCGCCCTTGCGCGAAGATCCAGGCGCGCTGGTCCAGATCGACGCCGCGACGCTGCGCAATCTGGAACTGACCCACGCGCTGTCTGGTGGACGACAGGGTTCGCTGCTCTGGGCGGTGGACCGGACGGTGACAGCAGCGGGCGGGCGGCTGCTGGAACGCCGTATCACCGCGCCCTCCCGGGACCTCGGCACCATCCAGCGCTGGCAAAGCGGCGTCACGGGCTTTGTCGAGGCGCCCCGGTTCTGCGAGACCGTCCGCGAATCCCTGCGCGCGGTGCCCGACATGGATCGGGCGCTCTCCCGTCTGTCGCTGGAGCGTGGCGGTCCGCGGGATCTGGCCGCGATCCGCGACGGGCTGGCTCAGGCCGAGGCGCTGGCGGGTGTCATCGCCGAGCAGGACGGGACTCCCGAAACCATCGCCAATCTGGGTGCCGCTCTCACAGGCCATGATGAACTGGCCAACATCCTCGATTCCGCCCTGATCGCTGATCCCCCCGCCCTGACCCGCGACGGCGGCTTTCTGGCCAGCGGTGTGGACGAAGAGCTCGACGAGGCGCGGCGGCTTCGGGACGAAGGCCGCTCGGTCATTGCGGGGATGCAAAAGGACTACGCCGAAGACAGCGGCGTGACCTCCCTTAAGATCAAGCACAACAACGTGCTGGGCTATTTCATCGAGGTGACTTCGACCCACGGCCCGAAACTGATGGCCCCGCCGCTGTCTGAGCGCTTCATCCACCGCCAGACCACCGCCAACGCCATACGCTTTACCACGGTGGATCTGAGCGATCTGGAGCGGCGCATCCTGAACGCGGGCAGCCGCGCGCTGGAGATCGAAAAGCGGATCTTTGGCGAGCTTTGCCGCCGGGTGCTGAGAGTCGCCTCAGAAATTGGTGACACCGCCCGCGCCCTGGCCGAACTCGACGTGGCAAGTGCATGGGCGGCGTTGGCACAGAGCGAGGACTGGAGCCGCCCCGAGCTGGACCAGAGCCAGCGGTTCCTCATCGAAGGTGGTCGCCATCCGGTCGTTGAGCGTGCACTCAGGGCGCAAGGAGGTCAGCCCTTCATCGCCAACGATTGCGATTTGTCCGAAGGTGCTGGCCCCGCTTGCTGGCTGCTGACGGGCCCGAACATGGCGGGTAAATCGACCTTTTTGCGGCAGAATGCCCTCATTTCCCTGCTCGCGCAGGCGGGCGGCTATGTCCCGGCTAAGCGGGCTCAGATCGGGCTGGTATCGCAGTTGTTCAGCCGGGTCGGTGCCTCCGATGATCTGGCGCGCGGGCGCTCAACCTTCATGGTTGAAATGGTCGAAACAGCCGCAATCCTGAACCAGGCGGATAAAAACGCGCTGGTGATCCTCGACGAGATCGGGCGCGGGACGGCAACCTATGACGGATTGTCCATCGCCTGGGCGACGCTCGAACACCTGCATGACGTGAACCGCTGTCGCGCGCTCTTTGCCACCCATTACCACGAAATGACCCGCCTCGCAGACCGGCTCGACGGAGTGCGCACCGCGACCATGGTGGTTAAGGAATGGGAGGGAGAAGTGATCTTCCTGCACGAGGTGCGGCACGGCAATGCAGACCGTTCCTATGGTGTGCAAGTGGCGCGGCTCGCGGGGCTGCCAGACGCGGTGATCGCACGGGCCAAGGTCGTTCTGGAAGCACTGGAAGAAGGCGAGCGCAACACCCGCAAGACAACGGTGATCGACGATTTGCCGCTGTTCTCTGCCGCACCCGCAGCGGCGCCTGCGTCCTCCCCGGCGCCTGTCAACTCGGCTCTCACAGATCGGTTATCAGAGATTCACCCCGACGAGCTGACACCCAGAGAGGCCCTTGATCTGCTCTACGAACTCAAGGGCCTCACCTGACCGCGATCAGGACGCGGGGGTGGAGCTGACGCCGACCTGAGCCGCACGCAGCAGACGGTCGTGGATCATGAAACCCTCGGCCATCACCTGAATGATCTCACCGGCCTTGGTGCCCGGAACCGGCGCCTCGAACATGGCTTCGTGCATCTTAGGGTCGAATTTGTCACCCAACTGGGGCGAGACGACCTCGACCCCGTGCTTGCGGAACACGTTCTGCAGCTCGCGCAGGGTCAGTTCGACACCCTCGATCAGCGCGGCATTGGCTTCGCGGTTTTCCTCCGGGATAGCAGCGACGGCCCGCTGAAGGTTGTCATAGACCGGCAGCATATCCCGGGCCATCTTCGACCCGCCATATTGCTGCGCCTCGCGCCGCTCGCGATCCGCGCGCTTGCGCGAATTCTCGGCATCCGCCAAAGCGCGCATGAAGCGCTCTTTATACTCGTCCCGTTCGGCTCGCAGTTCTTCGAGTTCGGCGGTCACGTCGTCCACGAACCCCTGGTCAACATCTTCATTTGCAAGCGCATCCAGATCCAGCAGCTCCTCCACCGCGGGCTCGGCTTTCTTCCGCTTGACCTTGTCCGCCTCGGACACACCGGTTTCCGCGTCGTGGAGCGCTTCCATCTCAGCTTCGATGTCGTTCTCGTTTTTGTCTGCCATCTCTGTTTCCGTCTTCTCAACCCCGACCGGAGAGCAGCCGCCCTACCAGTTGAGCCGTATAATCCACAATCGGCACGATCCGGCCGTAATTCAGCCGCGTAGGACCGATGACACCGACCGCACCGATGATCTTGCGATCCGAGTTCATATAAGGAGACACGACCAAAGAGGAACCGGAAAGTGAGAAAAGCTTGTTCTCGGAACCAATGAAAATGCGCACCCCCTGCCCGTCCTCGGCCAGTTGCAGGAATTCCGCGATGTCGCGCTTGCGCTCAAGATCTTCGAACAGCACCCGCACCCGGTCCAGATCGCTGTCATCGAAACCCTCGAGCAAATTCGCCCGGCCCCGCACGATCAGTCGTTCCGTGGGTTCACCTTCATCTTCCCAGACGGCGATTCCAGCATCCACCATCACCTGAGCCAGCTGGTCGAGCTGCTGCCGGTGGCGCTGAATTTCATCCTTCATTCTGGTCCGCAGCTCCGAGAGCGTGCGGCCCTCCGCAATAGCGTTCAGGAAATTCGCCGCCTCGCGCATGGAGGACGGCGTCTGACCCGGTGGCGGCGCGAAGACACGGTTTTCCACGTGACCATCGGCAAAAACCAACACCACCAACGCCCGGTCCGCGGCCAAAGACACAAATTCCACGTGACGGATCGGGGCTTCGTGACGCGGCGCGAGGACGAGGCTGGCCCCCGCCGTCACCCCGGACAGCGCCGAGCCAACCCGATCGAGCAGCATCGAGACATCGCTCTCATTGGTGCCCATGGTCTCATCGATGCGGGCGCGGTCGGCCTCGCCCAGCTCGCTGACCTCCAACAGACCATCGACAAACAGCCGCAACCCGCTCTGCGTCGGCAGTCGTCCGGCGGAGGTGTGTGGTGATTCCAGAAGGCCCAGAAACTCCAGATCCTGCATTACGTTGCGGATCGTGGCCGCAGAGACCTTCTCCGTCATCGAGCGGGTCAGCGTCCGCGATCCAACCGGCTCGCCGGTGTCCAGATAGCCCTCGACTACACGCCGGAACACCTCTCGGGTGCGGTCATTCATCTCGCTGATTAGCGTGGAGGGTGAGCGGTCTTCTGTCATCTGCGGTTTGCCGGGTTGCGCCTTAGTGGGTCGGAGACTTATCAGATCTCCAAAGAATGGGGAAATGAACATGCGGCCTTCCGGCAGACAGCTAAACGAAATGCGCGCGATTTCAATTGAAACAGGCGTGACCCGCCATGCAGAGGGTTCTTGCCTGATCCGCTGCGGTGACACTCATGTGCTCTGCACTGCCTCTCTTGAAGAGCGCGTGCCCCCCTGGATGAAGGGCTCCGGCAAGGGCTGGGTGACGGCGGAATACGGGATGCTCCCGCGCTCCACCCACACCCGGAGCCGTCGCGAAGCCAAGAACGGTCAGAGCGGCCGGACCCAGGAGATCCAGCGTCTGATCGGCCGGGCGCTTCGGGCAGGCGTGGACATGCAGGCATTGGGCGAACGGCAGATCACCATCGATTGCGACGTGATTCAGGCCGATGGCGGCACCCGCTGTGCCTCGATCACCGGTGGCTGGGTCGCCCTGCGGCTGGCGGTCAACAAGCTGATGAAGGCCGGAAAAGTAACGACCGACCCGATCATGGACCACGTGGCGGCTGTGAGCTGCGGCGTCTATGCGGGCCAGACAATCCTCGATCTCGACTACCCCGAGGACAGCGAAGCCGCCGTGGACGGCAACTTCATCCTCACGGGTTCCGGGCAACTGGTCGAGGTTCAGATGAGTGGCGAAGGCACCACCTTTAGCCGGGCTCAACTAAACAGCCTGATGGATCTTGCCGAAGAAGGTACAAAGGCGCTGATCGAGGCACAAAGGGCTGCAATCGCATGAGGAAATTCACCGGGGATCGGCTCGTTGTCGCTACCCACAACACTGGAAAGCTGGAGGAGATCGGCGATCTCCTCTCGCCCTATGGGCTGACGATCAGCAGCAACCGGGACCACGATCTGCCCGAGCCAGAGGAAACAGGCACAACATTCGTCGAGAATGCCCGGATCAAGGCCCACGCTGCCGCCAAGGCAACAGGTTTACCGGCACTGGCGGATGATTCCGGCATTGAAATCGATGGGTTGGACGGGAAACCGGGCGTCTATACGGCAGACTGGGCCGAGACACCCACGGGCCGTGATTTTGCAATGGCCATGGCACGCGCCCATGACGAGCTGGTCGCCGGAAACGCGCCAAAGCCCTGGACAGCGCGGTTTTGCTGCACATTGGTTATGGCTTGGCCCGACGGTCACGACGAGGTTTTTCCCGGTGTCATGCCGGGTCAGATCGTCTGGCCGGGACGCGGCGACCAAGGGCATGGCTATGACCCGATTTTCCAACCAGAAGGTCGCGATGAGACGTTTGGCGAAATGGATCGCTGGGAAAAGAACCGCATTTCCCACCGGGCCGATGCGTTCCGAAAGCTGGTGAATGGCCTCTTCGACTGAGATCGGGCTTTATGTTCACTGGCCGTTCTGTCAGGCTAAATGCCCCTATTGCGACTTCAACTCACACGTCGTGGCACGTGTGGATCAGAGCCGCTGGGCGCAGGCTCTGGTAACGGAAATTGAACGCTACGGCGCAGCACTACCCGGTGCGCGGGTCAAGACGATCTTTTTTGGCGGCGGCACCCCCAGCCTGATGCGACCGCAAACGGTCGAGGCCGTGATCGCAGCAGCGCAGAGGGTCTGGACGCTGGCCAACGATGCGGAGATCACGCTCGAAGCCAACCCAACCTCTGTGGAGGCCGATCGCTTCACGGGATATCGGATCGCCGGGGTGAACCGCGTCTCGCTTGGGGTGCAGGCCTTGAACGACACCGATCTGAAGCGTTTGGGACGCCTGCATGACAGCAAAGGCGCACTCAGAGCGCTCGAAGTGGCCCGCACTTGCTTCGATCGGGTCAGCTTTGACCTCATCTACGCGCGACAGTTTCAGACGCTTGAAAACTGGCGATCGGAGTTGAACGAAGCCTTGGGTATGGCTCCCGATCATTTGTCCCTTTATCAACTCACGATTGAACAAGGCACCGCTTTCGGCGACCGAGCCAACCACGGGCGTCTTCCCGGGCTTCCTGGCGAAGATCTTGCCGCCGATATGTGGGATGTGACGCAGGAGATGACCACAAACGCTGGGCTTCCTGCCTATGAAGTCTCCAACCACGCTCAGCCCGGCGCCGAGAGCCGCCACAACCTCATCTACTGGCGTGGTGGAGACTATGTGGGAATCGGCCCCGGCGCGCACGGGCGCGTTCTGCAAGACGGAACGCGTTTCGCAACCGAGGCTGAGCGCATACCTGCGAAGTGGATTGCCCAGATCGAGTCCGGCGACGCGCCCGACATTCAAACCGCAATGAAATCCAGTGAAATTCTCGAAGAGCGGATCATGATGGGACTGCGTCTCTCCGAGGGCATCCCAGCCTCTCTTCTCAAAGATTACTTCAGGAAGTTGAATAGCTTGACTGACTTGGAGCTTGTGGAGGTCACAGAAAATCACGTCCGCGCAACCAGTACCGGACGACCGCTGCTCAACGCCATTCTTCGCGACATTCTTGTCTAGGAACGCTCACCTGATAGCAAGCGGCAAAGATCATCCAGCTCAGACAAGTTCGCGTAGGAAATCACCAACTTGCCGCGCTCTGTCTCGGGAACGTGATCTACCCGGACAGTCAGACCAAGATGCGCAGACAGATCCAACTCCAACGCACGTGTATCTGCGTCTTTTTCGGTCGGTCGATGCGCAGTTCGACGGGGCTTTGCAGGCTGCTTGCCGGCACGAACCAACTGCTCGGTTTCGCGAACGGACAGGTTCTGTGATACGACCTGATGCGCCAATTCGGTCGCGTCATCAGAGGTAATCAAGGCCCTCGCATGGCCTGCGGTCAATTCACCCGATTCAATCTTAGCGAGAACGTCCACTGGCAGCTTCAGAAGCCTCAGAGAGTTCGCAATATGCGAGCGGCTCTTTCCAAGGGCCTCGGCCAGCTTCTCTTGCGTGTGGCCGAACTGCGACATCAGCTGTCGATAGCCATTCGCCTCTTCGATCGGATTGAGATCAGCGCGCTGTATGTTCTCGATGATCGCAACTTCCAGAACCTCTGAGTCCGAAAAATCACGAATGATAGCAGGAACCTGGTGGAGCGCTGCTCGCTGCGCTGCCCGCCAGCGCCGCTCCCCTGCTACAATCTGGAACCGCTCAGACCGTTCAGGGTGCCGGCGGATTATCAAAGGCTGGATGATGCCGTGCTGCCGGATAGACGCCGTCAGATCTTCAAGGTCGCTTTCCGTGAAGGATCTCCGGGGCTGCTCCGGGTTCGGCTCAATCAACTCGATGGCAATGTCGAGCCTGTCCCCGGAACGACCAGCCGGAGCGACCGCATCCGGTTGTGCTGCTACCGGCTCAAGGTCTGCCATCAGTGCCGACAAACCACGTCCCAGTCCGCGCCGTTCCTTTCGTTCAGGCATGAACCCCTCCCGTCACATTGTTACGCTCAAGAAACTCGTGGACCAGTCGCATATAGGCCACGCTTCCCTTCGAAGAGGGATCATACTGGTGAATGGTCTGAGCGTGAGACGGCGCTTCGCTGATCCGCACGTTTCTGGGGATGATCGTATTATATACGAGATCTCCAAGTGTCTCGCGTGCATCGTTCATGACAGCTTGCGCCAGCCGGTTCCGACCATCGTACATGGTCAAAAGGACACCTTCGATGGCGAGATCCGGGTTCGCGGTCTGCCGGATTTCCCGGATGGTCATCATCAGCTGCGAGAGACCCTCGAGCGCAAAGAACTCACTTTGCAACGGTACCAGAACGGCATCAGCGGCGACCATCGCGTTCACCGTCAAAAGAGACAGAGACGGCGGGCAGTCGATGAGGATGAAATCGAGACCCTGCTCGCGGGTCGAGCTGTGCGCCAAAATGTTGTCCAGCAAAGAGGCCCGGCGCGACCTGGAGTGGAGCTCAAGATCTGCGGAACTCAGATCCGCTGTTGACGGAACAACATAGAGATTTTCGATCTCCGTGCTCACCATGGTATCAGCGAGCGTTTTGCCCTCTAAAAGCAAGTCGTATGTGGTCAGAACACGCTGGTCCGGCTCGACCCCCAAGCCCGTGGAAGCATTGCCCTGAGGATCCAGATCAATCACCAAGGTTTTATGGCCTTTGAGCGCCAGACCAGCGCCCAAATTGATAGCTGTCGTCGTTTTGCCCACGCCACCTTTTTGGTTGGCGATGGCAACAATACGTGGGGCTGATTTATCGTGCTGAGACACGCTGAACTCTCTGAAGGTCAAGGATGACAGATCCCTTTTCAATGGCTGAAGGGATCAGGTCAATGTGGAAAGACCAGTCTTTTCGGGCAATTCTTATTTCCTCTTCGTGACGGACCCCCTTGGGAAATAGATAGCGCGTCGTCGCCATTCCGTGCCGTGATGCCAGCCCGAGAAGATCTGTCAATGGCGCCAAGGCTCTGGCAGACACCACCGGGGCGGCCTGGGGCTCTACGTTCTCAATCCGATCCGATAGTACGCGTGCATTCAGCGACAAGGTGCGACAGGCGTGACGCAGAAATGTCGCCTTTCTGAGATCTGATTCGATAAGTGTGACGGATATTTCTGGACGAGCGATGGCCACAACGACACCGGGAAATCCGCCACCGCTACCGATATCGCACCAGGCGGAGACGTCTTCAGCCGGAATCAAAGATACTTGCAGTGAGTCCTCTACATGACGAGCCCAGAGGTCGGCTAGAGTGGATCTTGCGACAAGGTTTATCCGCGGGTTCCACTGTCTGACAAGATCCGCAAATTCTTCGAGCCGCTCCTGTGTTTCACGTGAAACATGTGTCATGCTCGTAGTCTGATCTCACGGCTTCGTAGAGCAAGAAGAATTGCGTTCAAAGCCGCTGGCGTTACACCCTCAACCTTTCGAGCAGACGCAATCGATGTCGGCTGGGCCTTGCGCAATTTCTCTTTCAGTTCAGCAGACAATCCATGGATCGCAGCGAAATCCAAATCCCGAGGAATTTCAGTCGTTTCTTCGGACCGAAGACGATCAACATCGCGTTGCTGACGCTCCAGATACTTGGCATAGATCGCTTCGCGGTGCAGCTGTGCGAGGACATCTGCTGGCAAATCACTGGCGCCCTCGACCAATTCACACACCTGACCGATCTCGACCTTTGGCAATCCGAGAAGTTCAAGCCCCGTCCGCTTACTTCCATCAAGCGCCAACTCAATCCCAACGGACCGGGCTTCTTTGCTTGAGTAGGTGTCGCGACCCAGCACCCGCCGCCCCTCATCCAACGACCGCAACTTTGCTTCGAAGGCCGAATGACGTTCCGCAGTGACAACGCCGAGATCGACACCAATCGGCGTCAAACGCTGATCCGCATTGTCCGCTCTCAGCGACAGCCGGAACTCCGCGCGCGACGTGAACATCCGATAAGGCTCCGTCACTCCGCGATGAATCAGATCGTCGATCAGCACGCCAATATAAGAATTTGATCGCGAGAATATCTCCATCGGCTCGTCTCTCGCAGAGCAGACGGCAAACATTGCTGCGACAAGGCCTTGCGCTGCAGCCTCTTCGTATCCCGTCGTCCCATTGATCTGACCGGCTAGCCACAAGCCTGGAAGCGCCTTGAGTTGCAAGGTTGCATCAAGGGCGCGCGGATCAACATAGTCATACTCAATCGCATAGCCTGGCTGCACAATTTCAGCCCGCTCCAATCCAGCAATAGATCTCACGTAATCAAGCTGGACTTCAGCAGACAGCGACGTTGAAATTCCGTTAGGATACACCGTGTTGTCGTTAAGTCCTTCAGGCTCAAGAAAAACCTGATGGGAATCCTTGTCGGCAAACCTCGATATTTTGTCTTCAATCGACGGGCAATAACGCGGCCCAGAACCTGTGATGTTCCCGGAATACATCGCAGACTCGGCGAGGTTTGCACGGATGATCTCGTGGGTTTTCGAATTCGTATGCGTGATCCCGCAGTGGATTTGCCGCGCAGCCGGTGCCTTACTGAGAAAAGAGAGCATCACGGGTTCGGAGTCGCCCGGTTGGGATTCTAAACTATCCCAGTCGATGCTATCTTTCCGCAGACGTGGCGGCGTTCCTGTCTTGAGGCGCCCCATCGGAAGACCCAAGGACCGCAGGCGCTTCGCCAAAGCCGACGACGCGTCCTCGCCCATACGGCCACCACTTCGCATCTCGCGGCCGATGTGAATGACTCCTCCCAGGAAGGTCCCTGTGGTCAAAACAACCGCATCGGCGCTCAGATCGCCATGCTGCGTCGTCACCACCCCAACAACGCGCCCATCCTGGACGCAAAGATCGACGACTTGATCCTCGATCACCTCAATCCCATGCGCGGCCACAGCCGCCTGCACAGCAGCACGATAGAGGGCTCGGTCCATCTGCGCGCGAGGACCTTGAACAGCAGGGCCTTTTGAACGGTTCAAGAGACGGTAGTGAATCCCGGCAGCATCCGCTGCCCGCCCCATGATACCATCCAGCGCATCGACCTCGCGGACCAGATGTCCCTTGCCGAGACCGCCAATCGCCGGATTGCAGGACATCGCGCCGATTGCTGCCTTATTCAAGGTTACCAACGACACGTCGGCGCCCATTCGGGCGGCAGCACCCGCCGCCTCCACGCCCGCGTGACCTCCTCCGACAACGATAATCTTTGTGTGTTTCACGTGAAACATCCTACTTACCGATACAGAATCGCGAGAAAATACTGTCCAACAGATCTTCCACGTCCACGTCACCGACGATCTCTGACAACGCTTGCGAAGCTTGCCGGATCTCCAAAGCGATCAGCTCCGGGACCTCTTCACGCCTAATCATTTCAAGCGATTCCAGCAAGCCATTCAGCGCGCCCTCCATTGCCGCGACATGGCGGTCTCGTATCAAAAGATGCTGCTGTGGGACCCGTTCCAGTAATGTGTCCGCGATCCAATCCAAAAGGCTTGTAACCCCAGCCCCCGTTGCACCAGACACCCCTCCCTGCTGACCGTTGTCATCCTTCGCAACAATCACCCGATCCACCTCCGGAACAAGGTCGTCGGATCCGGTGCTCAACCAAATACGCAGGTTCGCCCGCTCGGCACGCGCGACCGCCAGATCAATGCCAGCAGCCTCCAACGGATCGCTGGTTTCCCGAAGGCCCGCTGTATCAAGGAATGTAACGGGCAGCCCGTTCAAGTCGACGCGGAGTTCGATTACATCCCGCGTAGTTCCGGCGATATCGGACGTCAGAGCCACATTTCGACGGGCAATCGCGTTCAGTAGGGTCGATTTTCCTGCATTCGGCGGCCCCATAATCGCAACCTCGAAGCCATCCCGGATTCGTTCCGCCGCATCGCTTCCACGCAACTCCGTCTTAAGATCTGCCACAACTGCACCCAACAAGCGCTCAACGTCGGGCACCACGTCCATGGGGACGTCTTCATCGGCAAAGTCGATTGTCGCCTCGAGCAACGCTGCGGCATCAACAAGCGCGCGCCGCCACCCGTCCACACGTTTCGACAACGCCCCAGACAAGACCTCTTGCGCTTGTTGCCGCTGAAACTCTGTCTCCGCGTCAATCAGATCAGCAAGCGCCTCCACCTGAACAAGATCGAGGCAACCATTCTCCAATGCACGCCGAGTAAATTCCCCAGGGTCCGCCAGCCTCAGATCCTGGGCCAGTTCGCGGAGAATCGCCTGAATGACCGCTTGAGATCCGTGAACCTGGAATTCAACGACATCTTCCCCGGTAAAGCTCGCCCCTTTCTCGAAGACCAGCACCAGAGCGGTATCCAGGAGGTCTCCATCCTTGCTGCGGATTTTCCGCAAAGCCGCCTGTCGCGCCATGGGCAAAGACCCACACATGGCGCCCGCAACATCGAAGGACCGAGGGCCGGTTAACCGGATTACAGCAACACCCGCCTTACCTGGCGCCGTTGCCAGGGCATAGATCGTGTCCATGGCGGGCAAGCCTCTTTAGGTATTCATTGAGTCGAAGAATTCCTGGTTCGTCTTGGTCTGCTTCAGTTTCCCGATCAGGAATTCGATGGCATCCGTCGTGCCCATCGGGTTCAAAATCCGACGCAACACATAGGTTTTCTGAAGATCCGGTTTGGAGACCAGCAAATCTTCCTTCCGGGTGCCTGATTTGAGGATGTCCATGGCCGGGTAGACGCGCTTATCCGCAACCTTGCGATCCAAAACAATCTCGCTGTTACCCGTCCCTTTGAACTCCTCGAAAATCACCTCGTCCATCCGGCTGCCGGTATCAATCAGTGCTGTGGCGATGATGGTCAGGGATCCACCTTCTTCGATGTTCCGGGCCGCGCCAAAGAAGCGCTTCGGGCGTTGCAACGCGTTGGCATCCACACCACCGGTGAGAACCTTGCCCGAGGACGGCACAGTTGTGTTGAAGGCACGGCCAAGTCTTGTGATCGAGTCGAGCAAGATCACAACATCTCGCTTGTGTTCGACCAAACGCTTGGCCTTCTCAATCACCATATCGCTCACAGCAACGTGCCGGGAGGCGGGCTCGTCAAAGGTGGAGGAAACAACCTCGCCCTTTACTGAGCGCTGCATATCCGTGACTTCTTCGGGGCGTTCATCGATCAACAGGACGATCAGGTAGCACTCTGGATGGTTCCGCTCGATGCTATGGGCAATGTTTTGCAGCAAAACCGTCTTACCCGTCCGCGGCGGCGCAACGATCAGGGAGCGTTGCCCTTTGCCGATCGGCGCCACGAGGTCGATTATCCGGGCCGAACGGTCCTTCAGCGTCGGATCGTCGATTTCCATGTTTAACCGCTCATCAGGGTAAAGCGGCGTCAGGTTATCGAATGCCACTTTATGACGCGCTTTGGACGGCTCTTCAAAGTTGATGCTCTCAACCTCTATCAGCGCGAAATAGCGCTCGTTCTCATCAGGACCACGGATCACCCCAGAGACCGTATCCCCCGTGCGCAAAGCATAGCGGCGGATCATCTCAGGGCTGACATAGATGTCATCCGGACCCGGAAGGTAGTTTGCCTCGGGCGACCGCAGGAACCCGAATCCGTCCTGAAGCACTTCCAGAACCCCGTCCCCGCCAATGATCCAGTCATCATCAGCACGCTCTTTGAGGATCGAGAACATCATCTCGCCCTTGCGCATCGTCGATGCGTTTTCAATCTCCAGTTCTTCGGCCAGTGCCAAAAGATCTTTGGGGCTCTGAGCTTTGAGGTCAGACAGGTTCAGGCGATCATCGCTCATGGGAGATCCTCAATGCCGGATCAACCGGCCGCAATCGATGGTGATGTCATAAAACGGGAAGACGCCCACCGGACGGTGAGCAGCGCCAGTTAGCCTTACGTGCTCAGGATGTCAATCAAAACGGCTTTGCAACAACCGAGATGACAATGACCACGAGGAGCAACGTCGGAAATTCGTTCCACATCCGATACGCGCGCCCACTTTTGTTATATTCACCGGCAGCAAGCTTCTTCCGTTCTGTCGCACACCACATGTGAAACCAGGTCATAGCAATCACAGCGATGGCTTTCACCCAGGGCCAAACCGAAAGCCAGTTCACGGCCCCTGTCCCGATCAGCAAAAGACCGAACAGCCACGTTGAGATCATCGCCGGGTTCATGATCGCCTTGAGCAACCTCCGCTCCATGACCTGAAAGATGTCCTCCGTGGCAGGATTACCTTTAGCGCGCTCGACATGGTACACAAACAACCGAGGTAAGTAGAACAACCCTGCCATCCACGACACGAAGGACAGGATGTGCAGAACTTTGATCCAGACATAGGACGAAGCGAGTAAATCGGTCATGAGGTCTTCTACTCATAAAAATAGATAAGAAGAAAGATTGGGTTTGTAGTGGAACTGTGGACACTGTGGAAAGGTGTAAAATCGTCGAAATCTTCGTGGGTTTATCCACGTGGAAAACATTAGATCGAAGACAAATCCAGAACACACGATAAAATTATATTTTTCAATGACCTAGCAGGAGATTAACTGGCTCAAACTTCTTGGAAAAGCCTGTGGAGAATTTCTCATCGCACAGTTGCTCTTCTTTTCCGTCCGAAGAGTCCTCCGCAGGGAGAGAAATTATCTTGATCTCCGATTCCTGCTCTGGAAAAGCTGTCAACTCCAAAAAGGCTAAAAACCGTTCACGTCTTCCCCGGACTTCTCCACAAGGTGTCCCCATGATCCTCCTCGCCTCTTCCTCAGAGACACGACGTCAGTTGCTTCGGAATGCAGGGATTGAGGTCACGTCCGAGTCGCCGCGCGTGGATGAAGACGCGATCAAGGATGCGCTAGTCGCGGACGGGGTGAAACCTCGCGACATCGCTGATGCGCTCGCGGAAGCCAAAGCCCGGAAAGTCGCGTTGCGTCACCCCGAGGCGTTCGTACTTGGCTGTGATCAGGTCCTGGCGCTGGACGACAAGATTTTATCCAAGCCGCGGGACCAGTCAGAGGCGTGTGACCAGCTCCTGCATCTGTCCGGACGGTCGCATCGGCTGCTGTCGGCAAGCGTCGTTTACGAAGACGCACGCCCCGTCTGGAGGCACGTGGGGGAAGTGAGGCTTGAGATGCGGCCGCTCAGTACAGCCTATGTCGAGGAGTACGTGGCCCGGAATTGGGACACGATCCGCCATTCTGTTGGCGGATATCGTTTGGAGGAAGAAGGAGCCCGCCTCTTTACGCGTATCGAGGGTGACTACTTCACTGTGTTGGGCCTGCCGCTGCTTCCGCTCTTGTCGTGGCTGATTGACCGGGGCTATCTGGACTCATGACGACGTCTATTCCACTTGCTGCCGTTCTTGGTGATCCGATCGCCCATTCCAGATCACCTGCCCTCCATGGTCACTGGTTGGCGAAATACGGGGTAAAAGGACATTATGTGCCGATCTGCGTGTCTCAGGCCGATCTGGCGGAATTTCTGGAGATGATGCCTCGCATGGGCTTTGTGGGATGCAACGTCACCGTTCCACATAAGGAAGCGGTCATTGATCTGTCTCACAGCGTGTCGGATCGCGCTGCTTTGATTGGGGCCGCAAATACTCTGGTCTTCCGCGAGGACGGCACTATTCACGCAGATAATACAGATGGTTATGGGTTTATCGAGAACCTCCGGCAGAATGCTCCGGACTGGGTTCCGACCGATGGTCCCGTAGCTGTTCTGGGTGCCGGAGGCGCTGCGCGGGCGGTTCTTGTCTCTTTGCTTGATGCGGGTGCGACGGAGATCCGGCTGGCCAATCGAACGCGGTCCCGCGCCGAGGCGCTTCGTCGGGAATTCGGCTCACGGATCATTGTCCATGACTGGGTGCAGGCAGGCGCCATGTTGTCCGGTGCGGCAACTCTGGTGAATACGACGACACAGGGGATGGTTGGTAAGTCCGTTCTGAACATCCCGCTGGACAAGCTGCCGTCGAATGCTCTGGTTACGGACCTCGTCTATAACCCGTTGGAAACAGACCTTCTGTATCGGGCGCGGCAAAAGGGCTGCCGGACCGTGGATGGTTTGGGCATGCTTCTTCACCAGGCGGTTCCGGGATTTGAGCGCTGGTTTGGGGTACGGCCTGATGTGGATGACGCGCTCAGGGATGCGGTTCTGGCCGGATGACCCGACCTTTTGTCATTGGTTTGACGGGTTCTGTCGGTATGGGGAAGTCGACGACAGCCGGGATGTTCCGGGAGTGCGGCGTCCCTGTGTGGGATGCAGATCAGGCGGTTCATGCTCTGTATAGGCCCGAATGCGCGGGATCCCGAGCGATTTCCGCACTCTACCCTGAAGCGGTTGGACCCGACGGAGTGGACCGGGCAGCGTTGTCTGCGTGGATTGACCAAGATGCCGGCGCGCTTTCGCGGATCGAGGAGGTAATCCACCCATTGGTGGCTGCAAACCGGCAGGCGTTTCTGGATGATGCGACTGAACCCATTGTTTTGCTGGATATCCCTCTGTTGTTCGAGACCGGTGCGGATCGGCTTGCGGATCTGACGGTGGTTGTCTCCGCTCCGTCTGAGGTTCAGCGCGCCAGAGTCCTGGAGAGACCGGGAATGACTGAGGAAAAACTCGATTACATTCTGTCCCGCCAGATGCCGGATGCAGAAAAGCGGAAACGGGCGGATCGGGTTATCCCAACCGTCAACCTTGATAAAACGCGGGCAGAGGTGGAGCGGCTGGTGTCGGAGTTGAGAGCGAACCATGCGTGAGATTGTTTTTGACACCGAAACCACCGGGATCGAGCCAGCACAGGGTGACCGGATCGTGGAGATCGGAGCGGTCGAGCTGATCGGTCACGTGGCCACGGGGCGGACCTTTCACGAATATATCAACCCGGAGCGCTCCATGCCCGATGAAGCTTTTGCGGTCCATGGTCTGGGTGATGAGTTCTTGCGCGACAAACCGCTGTTCCGGGAGGTCGGCCCGAAATTTCTGAAATTTATCGGTGATGCCAAGCTGGTCGCTCATAATGCCAGTTTCGACATGAAGTTCATGAACGCGGAGTTTGGCTGGATGGGTCTGCCCCCCCTGCCCGCGGATCGCGCTGTCGATACACTGGCCATCGCCCGGCGCCGGTTTCCGGGCTCCCCTGCGTCGCTTGATGCACTGTGCAGGCGGTTTGGGATCGACAACTCCGGACGCACCCTCCATGGCGCTCTTCTCGATAGCGAGATCCTGGCCGAAGTTTATCTGGAGCTGATCGGGGGACGACAGCCGGATTTTGGTCTGACAGGGCAGCAGTCCCGAAATTCTGGTACGACTACAGGGAATTGGCGCCCGTCGACTCGTCCTAGGCCATTGCCGTCGCGGGTTTCAAAGGCCGAAGCCGAGGCGCATGACGCGTTTGTCGCGCGCCTCGGGGAGTCTGCGCTCTGGAAGAGCTTCGACTGATCAGTTTGCCGGAGTGCCTTGAGCGGCCTGCTCTTTCTGGGCGCGCTGCATCAGCGTCTGGCGATAGAGTTGGACGAAATCCACCGGCTCCAGATTCAGCGGAGGGAAACCGCCCTCATGGGTGATGTCAGCCACCAGACGGCGGACGTAGGGGAAGAGCTGCCGGGGGCCTTCGATCAGCAGGAACGGATGCAGCTGGTTTTCCTCGACATTCGACACTTGAAACATGCCCGCATATTCCAGCTCCAGCAGGAACAGGGTGTTGTCGGTCTCTTTGTCACGGTTGCGGATGGTGAACTTGCACAGCACTTCGTACTGGTCTTCGTGATCCGGACGCTTGCGGGCATCAAGGCCAACCTGAACGCTCACGTCGGGCGTAACGTTCCCGGACTGGTTTTTCTGGGCGAGCACGTTCTCGAAAGACATGTCGCGAATATATTGGGCCAAAGGCCGGATCTGGGGCGGAACCGCTTGCTGGGGGGCTTCGCTCGGGTTGGTGTTCTCATCTGCCATAAATGTGCTCCTTAATCGCTTGCATTGGAGCTATCATCCCCCGTCCGGCGGGTCCAGCCAGAGGGCTGACGGTTCGGGTCTGGCGGTGTGATATCGACGTCTTTGTACTCGCCCTCGATAATTGTCGGGTCGGGTCGGGGCCGCGTGTCTGGCCCGGTGCGCCCATAGGTAAAGCCGGCTGAGACAGTGACCCGCTCCCTGACCTTTCGGAACAAAGCGCTGCGCACCCCCGGAATGAGCAAAGCAAACCCGCAGGCGTCGGTGAAAAATCCGGGTGTCAGCAACAGCGCGCCCGCAAACAGGATCATCGCCCCATGTGCCATAGGTTCGGACGGATCACTGAGGTCGTTCAGCGCGCCGCGGATCTGGCCCATAGCTAGCGCGCCCTGAGATCGCACCAGGGACGTGCCGAGAATGGCCGTGACCACGACAATCAGCAGGGTTGGCCACAGGCCGATGAGCCCTCCGATTTGGATGAACAGGGCGATCTCAATGAGCGGGACGGCGATGAATGCCGCAAATAGCCACATGGCTGCACCTCCTTGTCACGGGTCCGGCAGTGGACTTGAGCCGTGCCCATCCCTAGATAGGGATGAATACTATCCCTTGCACCCATATGATCCGAGGCGCCATGAGTTCTTCTCTTATCCAACTGTTGGTTCTGGCCGGGATTGCGATCTTTTTGATCCTTCGGCTCAAATCTGTCCTTGGCACTCGGGAGGGGTTTGAGAAACCTCCCTTGAGCCCGGATCAGGCCCCTGCCCGGCGGGCGCGTCCTGATCTGGAGGTGATCGAGGGCGGACCAGATCGGGATATCACTGATCACGTGGAAGATGGGTCCGACAGCGCCAAAGCTCTTGCGGCAATGAAAATGGCGGAGCCGGGCTTCAATGTCAGCGAATTTCTGGGCGGCGCGCGGCAGGCCTATGAGATGATCCTGGTCGCGTTTGAGCGGGGTGATATTTCCGAGATCCGGGGATTCCTTGACGCTGACGTGGCCGAAGCCTTTGACGCGGTGATCGCGGATCGTCAGGCGCAGGGATTGACCATCCAGAGCGAGATCGTCGGCGTCCGGGATGTGGAGCTGAAAGAAGCGGAATTCGACCGCACGACGAAGGTGGCCGAAGTCACGGTGGCGTTCCTCGCCGAGTTGACGTCTGCTGTGCGCAATGCCGAGGGCGAGATCGTCGAGGGCGACCCCAACGCCATTATCCGGCAGCGCGATGTGTGGACTTTCTCCCGCACCATGGGCAGCGACGATCCGAACTGGCAGCTGATCGCAACGGGCGGCTGATGCTGGCGCCGGAGCGTACATCGTCGTTTTTGGCGTTTCTGAATGCCATCCAAGGCGGTCTTCGGGCCGCCTTGTTTGCCCTGTGCATGGATCAAAGCGCCTGATGTCGCGCCGCCACCGTTCTCTCAGGCCTGAGGAAGAGGCCCTCTGGAAGCTGATTACGGACCGGACCAAACCGATGCATCCGGACCGAAAGCCTCCTGAGGTCAAGTCACCTATCAGAGCGAAGACTGAGGCCCCGGACGGCACACCCAGGTCTTCCGCCGCGCCGCCGCGCCCCATTGAGCCTTTTCAGCTCGGCAGTGACGCCCGGCATAGACCGGAGACCCGAATGGCGATGCCGGATATCGCCGAACAACTGGCCCGGACTCCCGTCCAGATGGATGCTGGCCGGTTTCGTAAGATGCGATCGGGCAAGCTGGAAGTTGAGGGCCGGATTGATCTGCATGGCCTGACCCTCAGTGAGGCCCATCCTCGCCTGATGTCGTTCCTTTTTTCTTCCCATGCGGCAGGGAAACGGCTGGTTTTGGTCATTACCGGAAAAGGGAAAGATCGGGATGACGGCACGGCTATCCCCGCCCACCGTGGGCTCCTGCGGCATCAGGTCCCGCACTGGATCACGACCGGTCCAGCGAAGAGCATTGTCCTTCAGGTGACCCCTGCTCACCGCCGCCATGGCGGCTCTGGTGCGCTCTACATCTATCTCCGGCGTCGATAGCGTTTCACGTGAAACGTTGACCCAACTTGCCTGACTTTTGGGGCGATAATGTGCGCCCTCAGCGCCCCTCTCCAACGTACGGAGGTGCTTTCTTGAACTCTGATGGCGCTTTGTCCAAGAGATCAGCTCCTGATTTGACTGCAAACCTAATGAAACTCCACGCTCTATCCGAGCATCGGAGCGATGTTCTCGCGTGCGATATCTCTTGGTGACAATGGACAGGCGATCGTATGCTTCCGGCATTCGGTCCTCGATCCAGGTGGTGAACTCGGGAGTGGACCGCGCGGCAGGGAGGCAGCCGACATGCAAAAGACCATATTCACGGGCACGATGCCGGCGCTGATGACCCCTTGCACTGCAGACAGGACGCCCGATTTCGACGCTTTGGTGCGCAAGGGCCGTGAAATGATCGAGGCAGGTATGTCGGCCGTGGTCTATTGCGGCTCCATGGGAGATTGGCCGCTCCTCACCGATGCCGAGCGCATGGAAGGGGTTGCGCGGCTGGTAGCGGCTGATTTGCCCGTCATCGTTGGCACTGGCGCGATCAATTCGCGATCTGCCGTGGTCCATGCTGCCCACGCGCAGGAGGTGGGTGCCGCCGGGCTCATGGTCATCCCGCGTGTACTGTCGCGTGGATCATCTGCCGCAGCTCAAAAGAACCATTTCAAGGCAATCCTCAGCGCCGCTCCGGACCTTCCGGCGATCATCTACAACAGCCCGGTCTACGGTTTCGCCACCCGGGCCGAATTATTCTTTGCCCTGCGTGGCGCGCACCCCAACCTCGTGGGCTTCAAGGAATTTGGTGGGAAGGACGATCTGCGCTATGCGGCCGAGCATATCACTTCGATCAACGACGGTGTCACACTGATGGTCGGGGTGGATACGGAGGTCTATCACGGCATCGTGAATTGCGGTGCGACAGGCACAATCACGGGGATCGGAACGGCTCTGCCCCGGGAGGCGCTGCTGTTAACGGCCCTCGCGCGGAAGGCCGCGGACGGTCACGCCGAGGCCCGGAGGCGCGCATTGGAGCTTTCGGAGGCGCTGGGGGTTTTGGCCAGTTTTGACGAGGGCGCGGATCTGGTCCTCTATTACAAGCACCTTTTGGTTTTGAATGGTGAGGAGGAATACCGGCATCATTTCTACGAGACTGATGCCCTGAGTGACGCGCAGCGCGGCTATTGTGAGCAGCAATACGCGCTCTTTCGTCGCTGGTTCACCGACTGGTCACGGCAAGGCGGGATTGTCGCGGAATGCATGTGATCGACAGCCACACCGGAGGCATGCCCACGCGGGTCATTCTGGACGGCGGTCCAGATCTGGGCTCCGGGGCTCTGGCCAGCCGGGCGCGACGGCTTGCGCGGGATCACCGCGCGTTCTGTGATGGTGTCTTGCGGGCTCCGCGCGGGCAACCGGGTATGGTCGGGGCGCTGCTCCTGCCGCCAGATGACCCGGATTGCGCCACAGGTGTTATCTATTTTGACGCTGGAGCGGTGCTTGGCATGTGTGGCCACGGCACCATCGGGCTGGGCGTCAGTCTGTCATTTCTGGGCCGGCTCAGTCCCGGCGCAATTCGTGTCGAGACACCGGTGGGCGTGATCCCCCTGACGCTTCTCGATAGAAACACCGTCCAATTGACCAATGTCGAAAGCTATCGGCTGCGCCAGAGCGTTCCGCTCGATGTGCCGGTATACGGTCGCATGACGGGTGATCTGGCCTATGGTGGCAACTGGTTTTTCATTGTCGATCCGAGTCCTGTTCCCGTTCAGCCATCGAATATTCGCGTGCTGAACGATCTGGCTCTTGCCATTCGCGATGCGTGCGAGTCAGCAGGGATTACGGGCGCGTCGGGGGCAAAACTGGATCACGTTGTCTTGCAGTGTCAGTCAGATGATCCAACCGTTCACGGGCGGAACTTCGTCCTGTGTCCCGATGATGAGTACGACCGCTCCCCCTGCGGCACGGGCAGTTCGGCGCGGCTGGCCTGTCTGGCCGCTGACGGGCGATTGGCTCCGGGTGAGGAGATCGTGCAGGAAAGCGTCATCGGCAGTCGCTACCGCCTTTCTTATCAGCCGGGTCCGATGGGTGGCATCTTACCCACCCTGACCGGCAGCGCGCATGTCATGGCCGAGGGTCGTCTGATCTTTGAGCCGGGTGACCCGTTTCGAGAAGGCATCCGCTATGCGTCCTGAAGCCAATATCGTGGTCCTCGGTGCCGGGATCATTGGCATCAGCACTGCGCTCGAATTGCAAAAGCGCGGTTTCGCCGTTCTGGTCATTGATCGCGATCCGGTGGGTATCGGCACCTCCTCTGGCAATGCGGGAGGCTTCGCGTTCAGCGATATCGAGCCGTTGGCTACCCCCGGCATCATCCGTAAAGCTCCGAAATGGCTGCTGGATCCGTTGGGGCCTTTGTCGATCCCGCCGCGCTATGCTTTTCGAATAGCGCCATGGATGATGCGGTTCTGGCGTGCAAGCTGGCGTGATCGCAGCGCGGCTTCGGCCGTGGCGCAAGCGGCCCTCATGGCACATAGTCGCGCGGCTCTGGAGCGACAGATTTCTGATGTTGAGGGCGAGGATCTGATTGAGCGACAGGGGCAACTCAACCTTTATGAGGGGGCAGCCGCATTCCGTCGCAGCAAACCGCTTTGGGAGGCGCGAGAGGCTCATGGCATCCCTTTCGCGCATCTTACCAGCCCTGAGGCGATTGCGGAGATCCAGCCCGGCCTCGACAGCCGTTTCACCCATGCCGCGTTCTCGCCCACATGGATGAACACGGTCGACCCCCGCCGCTGGCTGTGCCGTCTGGCGCACCGGTTTGAGGCGCGTGGGGGACAGATCATGCGCGGTGAGGTCCAGACGATCACTCCGATATCTTCGGGCATCCGTTTGATCGTTTCGGAGGGCGCTGTCGAAGCGTCCCGCGTGATCATTTCCGCCGGGGCGTGGTCCCATCATCTTGCACGACAGCTTGGCCACAGGATCCCGCTTGAGACGGAGCGTGGCTACAACACGACCCTGCCTGCGGGCGCGTTTGACTTGCGGACGTTCCTGACCTTTGGCGCCCATGGGTTCGTTGTTTCGCCGATCAATGGGGGCATTCGAGTGGGTGGCGCGGTAGAGCTGGGCGGGCTCGATCTGCCTCCGAATTACCGCCGCGCTGAAATGCTTCTGACCAAGGCTCGAAGCTTCCTGCCGGGGTTGAAGACCGAGGGCGGGACTCAGTGGATGGGGTATCGTCCGTCGCTCCCGGACAGCCTCCCGGTGATCGACCGTGCACCCGGTCTCCCGCAGGTCATTTACGCCTTTGGTCACGGTCACCTGGGCCTGACCCAGTCCGCAGGGACCGCGGAGCTGGTGGCTGATCTGGTGATGGAGCAAACACCCGCGATTAATCTGACTCCTCTTGCCGCGACCCGCTTCTAGCCTCTGACCGTGCTAATTCATCGGTGGCCTCTCAAAACAGAGGACACCGATGGTCCGGGCGTACTGATCGTCGGCGTGCAGGACTTCGTGTTGAATACACCCCCTGAGCAGGAGCACAGCATCCCCCAGTGCCATCTCTACGGTGAGCGTCCGTTGAACCCGACCTATCGCGTTTCGATTACGGAGGCTAAGTGTCCACGATCTCTAGTGGACACGATGAGGCACTCTATGAGCAGGCGGAAGAAGCTATTTTGGGCCGACGAGGAGAAGCGGGGATGTTGTCACGTTAACAGTTGCAGGTTTGCGAACTTGCCGAGATCGGCATGGTCGGCCCAGATGTCGACATCGCTTATCAGCTACAAACGCCACCGCTTTCCGCCCGAAATCATCGCCCACGCGGTCTGGCTCTACGTCCGTTTCAATCTGAGCCTGCGCGAAGTCGAGGAGATGCTGCTCGAGCGCGGGATCGACGTCTCATACGAGACCGTCCGACGCTGGATGGTGAAGTTTGGTCCCGGCATCGCCCGAAATTTTCGCCGCCGCCAGGCGCACCCGGGCGACTTTTGGCATCTGGACGAAGTCCGTGTGGAGATCTCGGGTCGTGTGTTCTGGCTCTGGCGCGCTGTGGATCAGGATGGGATGGTTCTGGACGAGATCTTGCAATCCAGACGTGACAAACGGGCGGCGAAACGGCTTCTGAAGTCGCTGATCAAGCGCTACGGAAATCCCCGGCGGATCGCGACGGACAAATTGAGATCGTACGGCGCGGCGAAACGCGAGGTGGCGCCCGGTCGCAAGCACCGGTCCCACAAAGGTCTGAACAATCGTGCCGAAAACAGCCATTTGCCGTTCCGCAAGCGAGAGCGATGCATGCAGGGATTCCGATCTCCGGGAGGCTTGCAACGATATGTGTCCTGCCACTCAGCCGTACGCAGCCGCTTCTCCGCTCCCGCCCGCCGCCGTTCCGCAGTTCAGATCAGATACCACCGCCTGGAAGCCTTCGACGCGTGGAAGGTCGCTGCGAGCATCGCTAGAACGGCGAACACAATCGCCTTCATGCGGCTCGCCACACTTAATGTGACAACACCGCCGCAGCAGTTCGCTCTGCCGGAAGCGCCCGTGTCGGTTCTTTGAGAACGTAGAATGGTCGGGGATCTTGTCCGAAAGATCGAGGCGGCAGAACCACCGGTACGCGAGGTTCAGATGGACCTCCTCGCACAGCCTGCGCTCGGAGCGGATCCCGAAGCAGTACCCCACCAAAAGCATCCGGATCAGTAGCTCAGGATCAACGGAAGGGCGGCCAGTTTGGCTATAGAAATCGGCGAGATGGGACCGGAGACCGCTCAGGTCGACGAACCGGTCAATCGATCTCAGCAGATGGTTCTGAGGGACGTGATCTTCCAGTGAGACCTCGTAGAACAGCGCCAGCTGCGCTTCCTGCCTCGGTCCCATCATCGCTGATCCTCCCGCTCTACAACAGAAGTGAATCAGCGAACGACACCTCAATCAAGCAAGAGTTTTTCAACAAAATACGCCAACTGCTGATATTGGTCGATTTCGCCCATCATCGCCCGAATGCCCGTCTCAGCATTTTCCAGACCGCCATCGGCCACGGTGGCAGTGACCTCGGCGACAATCGCTTCCTGTCGCGCCCAGGTCTCTGCGGTCAGGCGATCCGCTATGAACCCGGAGCAAAGGAACGCCAGCGGAATTCCGAGCGCCAGAAAAGCCCCGTACACCCCGAGGCTGCGGGGCACGCCGCCGAGTGGCCTCTCCCGACCGCTCGCCAGCACCGCGGCCCAGACGAGGCTGGCCCCGCGACCAAGGCGAACCCCACCGCGGCCAGCGGTCCCATGGCGACCGCCAGCACGCCCGAGACCAGCATCACCGCGAACACGACGCCCGCGATCCGCTCGATGGTGTCGTCGATGGGCTCCAGCACTTTCAGCGGTTGCGCCGATCCCTGCCCCACCACCGACACCCCGACCTCGACCTCCTGCGCTGAGGAGAGGAAGGCGTTGAGCGTCCGAAGGGTGACGTATGTCGCGGAGGCCCCGATCGAGATGCGCGTTGCATAATCCACCGCCCGGGTGGTGCTGGGCAGGGTCCGGGACGCGAACGCCGCCCCGATGGACAGGGCGGCGATCACGATCAGTGCGATGAGTCCGGCTTTGCGGCGGTCAGCCGTCGGCGCGGATGGTCGCGTTTTTGGGGTCATAGGGCGAGTCCTCGGTGACTTCGGCATCATAAAGCTCGCGGAACATCCGCACCTTGAGCTTCGTGCCCGGCACCGCGAGATCGGGACGGACATAGCCCATGCCGATAGATTTGCCAAAGGCCACGGAATAGCCCCCGGAGGTCAGACGCCCGATCTTTTCGTCCCCCAGATAGAGCGCCTCACGCCCCCAGGGATCAGCGTCCTCAGGTCCGTCAATCAGCAGCGTCACGCATTTTGAACGGATGCCGGTTTCTTTCATAGCCGCTTTGCCGTGGAACTCCTTGGACAGATCGACAAAGCGCGGCAGATCGGCCTCCAGCGGCGTCGCGTCGCGGCCCAGTTCGTTGCCAAAGGCGCGGTAGGATTTCTCCTGCCGCAGCCAGTTCTGCGCCCGCGCGCCGACCAGTTTGAGCCTGTGCTTTTCACCCGCGGCCATCAGCTGATCCCAGAGATAGCTTTGCATCTCGATCGGATGGTGCAGCTCCCAGCCGAGCTCGCCCGTATATGCGACGCGGATGGCATGGACCGGGCACATGCCCAACTCGATATCGCGCGCCGACAGCCACGGAAAGCGCTTGTTGGACAGGGCCGTCTCGGGCTCGGGGTCCTTGATCAGCTCCTTCAGCACATCACGGGATTTCGGCCCGGCGATGGCGAACACGCCCCACTGGGTCGTCACATCCTGCACAACCACCATCTGGCCGGTCTCGGCCATGAAGTCCTCGGCGGCCTTCATCAGGTAATCGTGGTCATAGGCCTGCCAGGCACCAGCGGAGACGAGGTAATACTCCGTCTCGCCCTTGCGCACGATGGTGTATTCGGTGCGCGTCGTGCCTGCGTCGGTCAGCGCGTAGGTCAGGTTGATCCGGCCGACCTTCGGCAGCTTGTTGCAGGTGAAGTGATCGAGGAAGGCCGTGGCGCCGGGGCCATAAACCCGATGCTTCGCAAAAGCGGTGGCGTCGACCAAGCCCACACCCTCGCGGATCGCTTTGGCCTCCTCGACCGCGTATTGCCACCAGCCGCCCCGGCGGAAGCTGCGCGCCTCGAAGTCGAAATTATCCGCCGCGTCGGTGGGGCCGTAATAGTTCGGACGCTCAAACCCATTCACGCAGCCAAACTGCGCCCCCAGCGCCTTTTGCTGGTTATAGACCGGCCCGGTGCGCAGGGGACGGCAGGCTTCACGCTCCTCATCGGGGTGGTGGAGGATGTAGACATGCTCATACGCTTCTTCGTTCTTCCGAGCGGCGTATTCCGTGGTCATCCAGTCCTGCCCGTAGCGCTTGGGATCGAGGGAGGCCATGTCGATCTCGGCCTCGCCCTCGACCATGAGTTGGGCGAGATAGTAGCCCGCGCCCCCGGCGGCGGTGATGCCAAAGCTGAAGCCCTCGGCCAGCCACATATTCCGCAACCCCGGCGCGGGTCCCAAGAGCGGGTTGCCGTCCGGCGTGTAGCAGATAGGGCCATTATAATCGTCCTTCAGCCCCACGGTTTCCGAGGACGGAATCCGGTGGATCATGGACATGTATTCCTCCTCGATCCGTTCCAGATCGAGCGGGAAGAGGTCGGCGCGGAAGCTGTCGGGCACGCCGTATTCGAACCGTGCGGGCGCGTTACGCTCGTAGGGGCCGAGGATCCAGCCGCCGCGCTCCTCGCGCACGTACCATTTCGCATCGGCATCGCGCAGAACCGGGTGCTCGCCGTTCGTCTTGCGGTATTCCACAAGCGCCGGATCGGGCTCTGTGACGATGAACTGGTGCTCGACCGGAATCGCCGGGGTCTTGATCCCGAGCAGTTTCGCTGTGCGCTGGGCGTGGTTGCCGGTGGCGGTCACCACATGCTCGGCCTCAACGACCATCTGCTCGTCGGTGGGCACGAGGTTGCCGCCCTTTTCCGCCATCTTCGTCAGAGTGACACGCCACGCGTTCCCGGTCCACTCGTAGCCATCCACCTGCCACTTGCGCTCGATGGTCACGCCGCGTTGACGAGCGCCCTTGGCCATAGCCATGGTGACATCGGCAGGGTTAATGTAGCCATCGGTCGGGTGATAGATCGCGCCCACGAGATCGTCGGTGTGGACCAGCGGCCAGCGTTCCTTGATCTGGCCGGGGGTCATCCACTCATAGGGCACACCCACCGTCTCGGCGGTGGAGGCATAGAGCATGTATTCATCCATCCGCTCCTGGCTCTGGGCCATGCGCAGGTTGCCGACCACAGAGAAGCCCGCGTTCAGCCCGGTCTCTTCCTCCAGCGTCTTGTAATACTTTATCGAGTAGTCGTGGATGTGGGTCGTCGCATAAGACATGTTAAAATACGGCAGCAGGCCCGCCGCATGCCACGTGGAGCCACTGGTCAGTTCGTCCCGCTCCAGCAGCACCACATCCTGCCAGCCCGCCTTTGCTAGATGATAGGCAATCGAGGCACCCACGGCACCGCCACCGACTACAAGAGCTTTCACATGGGACTTCATCGCCCGCCTCCCTATGACTTTGGGCCTGCTCTAGCGAGTCAGACGCGAAAGACGAAAGGTATGTCCGACGCAACGGTGCAAAAAACCGACATGGGGGCTCGGGTCTGTTTCTTTGATGCCTCTGAACAGTATGAAAAAGTGGCGTTTAATATGACAGACTTGCAGCAGTGCTAGGGCGCAGCTAAGACAATTTTACTGAACCTCAAAGTAGAAATGGTAACTCCATGAACAAGTTTATCGTGATTTTAGTGGCATTCACCACAATCGCCGGCTGCGGTGGCACCAGCACCAGAACAGCCGATGTAGGAAAAACGATTGTTTATCCTGACGGTAGCGGGGAATTCGTCTTTCATGGGGATCAGGCGGTCGGTCGCTGAAGCTGCCATCCTGACGCAACAGCCTCTCGCAGCACAGACGCTCGTCCTCTGCGAATCAAGCATAAGAGACTGGTGCGTTAACCAAATCTTCTTGAAGGGGTGATCGGGAAATATGCGATCGCCCCTTTTGCGTTAAACGGCCGCGTTCAGCCTCAGCGGCCCACATGCGCTGCAGAGCCGAGCAGAGGTTCTCTCGGCTCTCGCGGACAACCCAGAGTGCGCGACCACCAGACAGCGCAAGTGACATATCGCTACCTACGTCTCAGGGCGCGGCGCATCGGATCCATAGGGCGGCTTTTGCAGCGGCAGAGGCGGGAACCAGTCGGGCACGACCCCCTCGGACGCGCGGGTTTCCAACGGTGCTATCCAAGTGTCCGCGCGGAACAGATGGCGCTCAGTCTCCGTCAGGTCCACCTCGGGGTCGATCATTGGCTGGGCTGGGCGTCCGTTGAATGCCACGGTGTAGCGGGCATAGACCTCGGCTTCGGACCAGCCCACAACTGTGATCAGCCGATGCTCCAGCCAGATCGCAAACTCGCGGGACAGATCTGGCCGGGTCATCACGTAGCGCGCTTTTCGCTTACCAACGATGACGATGGGATCCAGAAAAACCTCCTCGCCTGTCTGAGGGTTGACCGCCAGATAGCCGCCCTCGGCCGCGCGGTCGTAAACCCGCATTCTCCAAGAGAACCGATGCCCCTCGCCGGTCCAGCCCACGAGGTTCGGAAACATCGCCTGCCGCACCGGCAGAAGCAGCTGGATCGCAAACCAGACGATCAGCAACGCCAGAAAGCCCATGCGCACGGGTGCAAATGCCGCGGGCTCTGTCCGCGTCGGAGCAGGATCTGTGCCGCCCACAACACCCGTGATCCGACGCCAGAGTTGCGACGGCCAGTCGGGGTCGAAAAAGATCAGCGTGATCGCGATGGTCAGCCACGGAAAGATCCCGATGTTGAACATGGCCGCGTTCGACATGTGAAAGAAAGTGTAGATACAGAACTGGGCCAGTCGCGTCTTGCGCCAGAGGAGCAGCGGCGCGCCGATCACATGCAATGCCACGACGCCCCATGACGCCAGAACGATCATCCCGTCACTGTCGAACAGCGGGCCGTAAAAAACGTCGCCCTGATTAGCGGGCAGCCATTTCAGCAGAGGTTGCCCCCGCAGCCAGTCATCCGTGATCTTTACCAGGCCGGCATAGATCAGAATGATTTCTGTTTGCAGCTTCAGCGCAGCAACGGGCCAGCGGGGGATCCACTCCGACCGTTTCACCAAACCGAACAGCGCATCAAGCGACCACATCCTGTTCGCTGGCGCGAGAGCCAGGAAAAACGCGTAAAGCAGCACCATATAGTTGTGGTTCAGGTACTGTGCCCGGTCGAGCAGGAAAAAGTACCCAAACGACAACAGGAAGGCCACGATTGCGACGCGATAGAACAGCCCCAGTGTCACAAGCGCCGCCGACAGCCCGACCACCCCCCAGGCGACGTAAATCCAAGGCTCGGGCAGCGGTTTGACGAAGTCGAAATACGGAAAGTTGACCGGACTCAGCACATAGTAGCGGTAAATGCGCTCCGCATCCACGTAGCGGAAGTAGTCCCAGACGAGGATCAGACCAAAAAGGATCCGCGTTACGGCGAGCGACTGACCGGAAATCGGCATCGAAAGCCACGCACGCAATCTGTCAGTTTTCTCGGAGAGGTGCATCTTGAGGCCGTCCCGCTTCGTGTTGGTCGTCGACTCAGGGGTGTAACCGACCATCCGCGACTTTCAACCGCAAAGGGTGCCGCCCCCTGCCCCGATGACAAGACCTCAAAATCTTGATAACGGCGTCGCATGACCAACCAGCACCTCCCTGATCCGACCGGCGCCGCGCCTCTGACCATCGTCTACGACGGGGATTGTCCATTTTGTGCCAGCTATGTGCGCATGGTGCGTCTACGGGAAACGACCGGGCCTGTCGAAATGGTGAATGCGCGGGAAGACCATCCCATCCTGTCCGAGATCCGCGCCCGCAACCTGGATCTCGATCAGGGTATGGTCGTGCGCTATGGGGATCAGTTCTACTACGGGTCCGACGCGATCAGCGCCATTTCACTGCTCTCCACGCGATCGGGCCTGTTCAACCGGGCCATGCGCGCGGTGTTTGAGCATCCGGGGCGTGCGCGGGTGCTCTATCCGTGGATGGTCAAGGGGCGCAACACGACGCTGCGCCTCCTGCGCCGCAAACCGATCAGCGCCTCCGTGGATCGCTGACCGGAGCGGCTCAGGCCCCGTAAGGTACCCAGATATTTTTGACCTGAGTGGCCCTGGCGAGGAAGTCGCGGCTTTGCCCTTCGGACCCAGCCCAATCGCGGGCGCCGTCGGCTTCGGTCCAGACCTGTTTGAGGTTGCCGGCGCTGTCTGCCTCGACCTGTTTGCGCGCGCTGCCCACATACCACAGGGCATCCACCCCGTCATGCTGGGCCAGCACCCGCGCCAGCTCATCGCGCGGCCCGGTGACGATGTTCACGACGCCCGCCGGGATGTCCGACGTCTCGATGACCTGATAGAGATCGGTGGCGCTGAGCGGGTGGGTCTGAGACGGTACCGCCACGACGCGGTTGCCCATGGCAAGCGCGGGCAGCATGAGTGACAGGAGCCCCGCCAGCGGCGCCTCCGTCGGGGCGACCACACCCATGACGCCCAGAGGCTCGTGCATCGCCAGCGTCACATGACCCGATACCGTGTTATGCACGGCACCGTCGAATTTATCGGCCCAGGCGGCGTATCTGAAGCACCGCGCAATGGCGGCCTCAACCTCCGCACGGGCGGTTTTCTCCTTCGTGCCGGAGGCAGTCAGGCGGGCGGTGAACTCCTCCGCCCGGGCCGAGAGGTTCTCGCCCAGATAATAGAGGATCTGCGCCCGCTGGTGGCCAGTCGTGTTCGCCCAGCCGCTGGCCTTGGCGGCAGCTTCGACGGCGTTGCGGATATCCTTGCGACTGCCGAGGGCGGCAAGACCAATGGGACCCTTCGCGCCATTCACCTGATAGACATAGCCGCTGTCGGGGCGGGCTTGCTTGCCGCCGATGAACAGCTTGGCCGTACGGTCCAGCGCGGCGCCGGTGGGGCCGCCGGGAACCGGGTCGAGGGCAGGCAGATCAGTCTCCTGACCCGTGCGGGCGGGGCTGCGCATATAGGCCGCCATGCCCTCGCGCCCGCCTTCGCGGCCATAGCCGCTCTCGCGGTAGCCGCCAAACCCGGCGGCGGCGTCGAACAGATTGGTGCCGTTGACCCAGATCACCCCGGCCTTCACCTGACGGGCGATGTCGAGGGCCTGTGTGATGCCTTCAGACCAGATCGACGCGGCGAGCCCGTAGCGGGTGTTGTTGGCCAGCGCCACGGCGTCATCGGGCGTGCGGAAGGGCGTGATCGTGACCACGGGGCCGAAGATTTCCTCGGTCGAGAGGACGGAGGCGGGCTGTGCGTTCGTGATGATGGTCGGCGGGTAAAAGCACCCCTCAGGCGCGGCGCCCTGGTGGATCTCCGCCCCCTCGGCGCGTCCCTGCGCCACCAGCTCCGCGATACGGTCGCGTTGCACGGGGTGGACGATGGCGCCGATATCGGTGTTTTTGTCCAGAGGGTTGCCGACGGTGAGACGGGCCATGCGGGCCTTCAGCCGTTCGGTAAAGCGCGCCTCAATGGCCTCGGCCACCAGCACCCGGGACCCGGCACAACAGACCTGCCCCTGATTGAACCAGATCGCGTCCACGACGCCCTCTACCGCAGCATCGAGATCGGCGTCCTCGAAAACGATAAAGGGGGATTTGCCGCCCAGTTCGAGCGTCAGCCCCTTGCCCGAGCCAGCGGTCTGGCGGCGCAGGATCTTGCCCACCTCGGTCGAGCCGGTGAAGGCGAGCTTGTCCACGCCGTCATGCCCCGCGATGGCCGCGCCGGTTGCGCCGTCGCCGGTGACAATGTTCAGCACCCCAGCAGGCAGGCCACATTCGGCGGCGATTTCGGCGAAGGCGAGCGCGGTCAGGGGCGTGTATTCGGCGGGCTTCAGCACCACCGTGTTGCCCGCCGCGAGGGCCGGGGCAACCTTCCACGCCAGCATCAGCAGCGGGAAGTTCCACGGGATGATCTGGCCACAGACGCCCCAGGGTTGCCGGTCCGGGAATTCCTCGGCCACCAGCTCGGCCCAGCCCGCATGGTGGTAGAAATGGCGGGCGACGAGTGGGATATCCGCGTCGCGGGATTCGCGGATCGGCTTACCATTATCGAGGCTCTCCAGCACGGCGAGAAACCGCGCGTGCTGTTGCACATGGCGGGCCAGCGCGTAGAGGTGCCGTGCCCGCTGATGGCCCTGTAGACCGGCCCATTTGGGCTGCGCCTTACGCGCGGCAGCCACGGCAGCGTCCACGTCGGCGGTGGTCCCCTGGGTCACGCGGGCGATCTCGCCGCCAGTGGCGGGGTTCGTGACGGCAAAGGTTTCGCCGGCCCCGGTGAATGTACCATCAATGAAATGGCCAAAGCCGGCCTCGTGCCGCCCCAGCCAGTCCTGCACGATGTCCTGCGCCTCGGGGGCGGGGCCGTAGTCCATATCGGTCATGATCTCGGAAATCTTCATCTGGTCCTCAGGACATGGCGTGGCGGTGCGAGGCGGCGTAGCGCCCGGTGACATGGTGTTCGAGCTGCCGCTCGATATCGCCCAGCATGGACGAGGCGCCAAAGCGGAACAGGTCGGGCTCCAGCCAGGGGCGGCCCAGCTCTTCCTTCATCAGCACCTGCCATTGCAGGGCTTCCTTGGCGGATTTGATCCCGCCCGCGGGTTTGAAGCCGATCTTATGCCCGGTCAGCGCTCCGTAATCGCGCAGCGCGCGGACCATGGTGAGCGAGACGGGGAGGGTCGCGTTGACACCTTCTTTGCCCGTGGAAGTCTTGATGAAATCGGCCCCCGCCTGCATGGCGACCATGGAGGCGGCGTAGACCTTCGACAATGTGCCGAGCTCGCCTGTGGCGAGGATCACCTTCAGATGGGCGTCGCCGCAGGCCTCGCGCATGGCCATGATCTCATCGTAGAGCGCCTGCCAGTTGCCGGTCAGCACGTGTTCGCGGGTGATGACGATGTCGATCTCATGGGCACCCTGCGCCACCGTCCACTCGATTTCCGCCAGCCGCAGGTGCAGCGGCATCAGGCCCGCCGGAAAGCCCGTAGCGACGGAGGCGACCGGAATGCCAGAGCCGTCCAGCGCCTCGACCGCGTGGGGCACCATGGTCGGGTAAACGCAGACCGCGCCCACCGTCAGGGGCATATTGCCTAGGTCAAGTCCCTCGCGAATATGGGAGGCCAGAGGGTTCCGGGCCTTGGCACAGAGGCGGTGGACCTTGCCGCGTGTGTCATCCCCGGCGAGCGTCGTCAGGTCGATCAGCCGGATGGCGTTCACCAACCATGCCGCCTGATAAGCCTTCTTCACCGAGCGGCGGCTGCCAAACCCGTCGGCGCGGCGTTCGGTCGCGGGACGATTGACCCGGATTCCCTCGAACATGGATGTGTCGAGGGGCATTCCCGGATTGCGGCTGGGGCCCTCGGTGTGTGGGGTGGATCTGTGAGACACCGTGCTCTCCGTGCTAACCTCTGCCCACTTAGCCAGACTGAGGCGATCCTGTCCAACAAGATGCGCCCTTGGTGACCTTGCGGCACTCATGAACTCGTGATCGCCATGAAAAGTGATTAAAGATGTACCTTTCCGTGAACCTATGTAGAGTTACACCTTACCGTTGAGTTGGGGACTGATGACCGCACCGCACCGCCTGATCCGACAGCTGATGTCAGACGTGAAAACGGCCCAAATCGGTCGACGGGAGTTTCTGGCCCGGGCCACCGCAACCGGGCTATCGGTCGCGGCTTCTTATGGCGCACTGGGGCTCCGGCCTGCCTCTGCAATTGAACGCGCTGCGCGCCGCGCAGGCGGTGCGATGCGGATCCAGCAGGATGTTCTGGAGTTGGGGGATTCCCGCGCTTTTGCCTGGCCGCAAATGGCAAATGTGGCGCGTGGCTGGCTCGATCCTCTGGTGCGTTACAACCGCGATGGAACCTTCACCCCGTTTCTGCTCGAAAGCTGGTCGGTCTCCGAAGATGCGATGACCTACGTTCTGACCATTCGGGAGGGCGTCACCTGGTCAGACGGCGCAGCGTTCTCCAGCGAGGATGTGGCTTATAACTTCGATCGCTGGTGTGATGGCACGGCGCCGGGCAATGCCATGGCCAGCCGCTTCGGCAGCCTGATCTCGGACGCGACCAACCGCGCGGCCCCTGGCGCTATCGAAGTTCTGGATGAGCGGCGGGTGCAGTTAAACCTCCGCTTCCCGGACGTCACGCTGATCGCCTCCTGCGCCGACTATCCTGCGCTGATCGTGCCGCAGGATTTCGATGGAAATGTGCTGAACGCCCGCGGGACCTCGGCGTTTCGGGTGACCGACTTTGAGGTTGGGCGACGCGCCGTTCTGGCGCGACGGACAGAAACGCCCTGGTGGGGAGCGGCTGCCCTCGGCGACGCAACCCTCGATACCGTCGAGTATCGGGATCTCGGATTGGCCGAGAGCGATTGGTTCACGGCAGCCGATCTGGGCGAAATCGACCTCGTGATGGAAAGCTCCGGCGACTTTTTCGACCTGTATCAGGCTATTGGTTGGCGGCCCACTGAAGCGTTGACGGCCAGCACAATGGTATTCAGGGGGCGGCAGGACGTGGTACCTTTTGACGATCGACGGGTGCGCAAAGCCCTGCAATTTGCAGCGAATAACGAAACCTTGCTGCAACTGGGGTATTGGGGTCGCGGTCGCATCGCCGCCCACGATCATGTGTCCCCGGTGCAGCCAGACTACGCGGATCTTGGTCCCGCAACCTACGACCCTGCCGAGACGCGCAGTCTGATGAAAGCGGCGGGAGAGCATGACACCGAATTCGAGCTGGTCTCTATCGACAGCGACTCGCGCCGAAAGACCGCTGATACGATGGCCAGCCTGTTGGCCGGCGCCGGCGTCCGGGTGCGGCGCAGGTTGGTCAGCCCCGAGGACTTTCGGATGAATTGGAAGGACTATCCCTTCTCCATCACCGATTGGGGGCATCGACCATTTGCGGTGCAGACGCTTGCTCTGGCCTATCGCAGCGGCGCAGCCTGGAACGAGTCCCGTTTCTCCAACGCAGAATTCGATGCGCTTCTGCTCAAGGCGCAGGGCACCCCGGATGCCCGGCAGCGCTCGGACATTATGGCGCAACTCCAGCGGATCCTGCGGGACGACGGGACCATCATCCAGCCCTTCTGGCGGTCATCTTTCCGGCATTCCAGCCCGACCGTGGTGAATGGCGACCAGCACCCAACCTTTGAGATTTTCCCCTATGAACTCGGCTTTTCGGCATAAGGCATCGCGGCGTCGCGTCGATTGGCGCCCGCGGGATGTGGGTATTTTCGAACACAAAGAGGAGCGGTTGTTGCTAAGGAGGGGCCTCGACGCATGGTCCCAGACTGCGCTGCATGAGGACTGAGTCCACCCACCGGCCGTGCTTGTATCCGACATTTTCAAACGTACCGACGTGAACAAAGCCGTGACGCCGGTGGAGCGCAATTGAAGCGGCGTTGCCGCTATGGCCAATCACCGCGATCATCTGACGCCACGGGCCGGCCTCGCATGTGTCAATGAGCGCGGAGAGGAGGCGGGAGCCAATGCCCTGCCCCTCAGCGCCGGGCGCGAGATAGATCGAGTCTTCGACCGTGTAGCGGTAGGCGACGCGGGGGCGATAGGGGCCGGCATAGGCGTAGCCGAGGATCCGGTGCGCCCGCATTGCGACCAGATAGGGCATTCCGGCCTCGGTCACCCTCGCGTGACGGGCGCGCATCTCTTCGACCTCGGGCGGTACGGTCTCGAAGGTCGCGAGACCGTTCAGCACGTGATGGCCGTAGATTTGCGTGATCTGCCCGAAATCCTCCGCCACGGCCTCGCGCAGACGGAGGCTGTCAGCCATCCGTGGTGATCTGGTAGCGGGCGGTCTGGGAGAAGGTCTCGCCTGGGCGCAGAGTGATGTCGGGCCAGTCCGGACGCCCCGGCGCGTCCGGCCAGCGCTGCGGCTCGATGGCGAGGGCGGCGTGGCGCGCATAAGGGTGGCCGTGGAGCGTTTCGATCGAGGGGTCGGTCTCGAAGGCGTGGAAGCCAAAGATCTGGAGCCCCGGCGCGTCGGTTGTGATCTCAAGCGCGAGGCCGGTTGCTGGTGAGGACAGGCGCAACGCAGGTCCGTCGCCATTCAGGCAGAAATTATGATCGATATTCGGGAGCTTCGCTGGTTGGAGGGTCACCGGCTGACGAAAGTCGAAGGGCGTGTTTTCGACCGAAGCGATCTCGCCCGTCGGGATCACATCGGCATCGGTGGGGGTGTAATGATCGGCGCCGATTGTCAGCTCCTGCCCGCCCCAGCCGGTGGGCGGTTGCATCGTCCAGTAACCGTGATGAGCGAGGTTCATCAGGGTGGTGTGGTCTGTGGCAGCCGTTTGGTCGTGGACCAGTGTGTCGCCGTCGAGCCGGTAGGTCGAGGTGATCCGCCGGTTGCCGGGATAGCCGCCTTCGCCATCGGGCAGATCGATGCTCAAAGTGACGCTATCGGGGGTAGTGTTGTCGATGGTCCAGATCTTGCGGTTCACCCCAGCCGCGCCGGAATGGAGGCTGTGGCGGCCTGCTTGATTGGCGTCAAACCCGTAGGTTTGGCCGTCGATCTCTGCTTCGGCGCCGCGAATGCGGTTGGCGACGGGACCCATGATCGTACCAAAATTCAGAAATGGGCCGTCATAGGCGTCGGCCCGGGACGGGCTGAGGACCAGCGGCAGATCCGGGTGGCTGGCATGGCGGACGTCATAGAGTGCGGCGCCAAAATCGAGCACGGCGACACGGAGCGTGCCATTGTCAAGGGTGATGCGCTGTACACTGTGCCCGTCGGGCAAGGTCCCGGGGAGGGTGTCGCGGGTCATGTCAGAGGGTCTCCCATGTGACGCCCGCAGGGGGCAGGGTCTGGCCCGCGACCTCTACCGGGGCGGGGCCGTAGTTAAACCAGAAGCGGTGGGTCGGTGTACGGCGGCTGCGCAGGCCCTCGGGCAGGGTTTCAGTGGACAGGCCCGCCGCATGGCAGAGATCCCGCAGGATCCGGGTCATGGCCGCGTCATCGGGCCATCCGGCGAGGTAATGCAGGTTGCCCGCGCGCAAAAGGGCCGGGGCACCGTCGGAGCGGGTCTCAAGAACCTCGGTGTCGCCCTCGATTTCCTCGACCCAAGTGCGGAACGTGCCACCTCTGGCCAACGGCCGGTCGGCGCCTTGGGGCAGGGTCTCCACATAAGCCACCCGCGCATCGAGGCCGGGCAGACCGGGGGGCAGGCCGTCTGGGATCGACATCTCGGGCGTCTTGGCGCCGGAGCGGGGGCCAAACAGCGCTGTGCCGGTGATCTGGTCTGTGAGGCCCTCAGGGACCGTGGCGAGGCCGGGGGCGAGGACCAGTTTGTAGCCCGATGGATCCGCATCGGGGGGCAGAATGTCGATATCGAGGCCCAGCCCGCGCAGCGCTTTGTAGACCGCGAAGACCAACCCGAAATAGCTGAAATCCTGTCCTTGCGGCTGTACCTCCCACGCCCAAACGGAGGCATAGTCGAAGATCAGCGCCACATCCGCCGCGGCAGTCTCGGCGTCGGGCATGGCTGCAATTTCATCCGCCACCTGCCGCGCCTCGGCCAGAGCGGGAGCGGGCGCGCTATCGGGGCGCAGGAGGCCCGCGTGGTATTGCTCCTGCGCCATCGGGGCCTGACGCCAGCGGAAATAGCAGACCGTTTCGGCGCCGTGGGCAAAGGCTTCCCACGCCCAGAGCCGGGCCATTCCGGGCAGCGGCGCGGGGTTGTGGGGCGCCCAGTTCACCGGGCCGGGCTGCTGCTCCATCACCCAGAGCCGCCCGCGTCCGACCGCGCGGTAAAGATCGTGGTGGAAGGCTTGCAGATCGGGGTGACCCTGCCGCAGGAACATCGCTTTTTCCGCGTCACTGGCCGGGGTCCGATCCATAAGAAAGCCCAACGGATAGCTGTCCCACGATGCGACATCGAGATCCGCGCCGACGTGGAAATGGTCGAAATCGAGCACCACGCCCATGTAGTTATGGATCAATGGTGCGTCGGTGAGGTCGCGCAGGATCTCGGTCTGGGCGCGGTTGAAAAGCACCACCTGATCCGAGGAAAAGCGCCGGAAGGCCAGCGCATGGGCGGGGTTGACCTCGGTCACTGTCAGGTTCGGCAGTCCGATCTGGTCGAAACTGTCGTAATCCATCGACCAGAAGACATTGCCCCACGCCCGGTTCAAGGCTTGCGGGCTCTGGTAGCGCTGGGCGCACCAGTCCTGAAAGGCTCGACGAGCAGCGTCGGAATAAGAGATCGTCGTGTCGTGGCAGCCATATTCGTTATCCGTCTGCCAGGCCGCAATGCGGTCATCGCGCCCATAGCGCTCGCCCAGCAGGCGCGTGATCCGGCGGCATTCGGTCAGGTAGCCCTGGTGGCTGAAGCAATAGTGCCGCCGGGAGCCGAACCCGCGCGGGCGTCCTTCGGCGTCAAAGGCCAGCATGTCCGGGTGCTTGTCCAGCATCCAGCGCGGCGGCGTGGCGGTGGGCGTGCCGAGGATGATCTTCAGCCCGTGATCGGCAAGAACCCCGATGGCGCGATCGAGCCAGTCGAACTCCAGCTTGCCGGGTTCGGGTTCCAGCCGCGACCACGCGAATTCTCCGATCCGCACCCATGTCAGGCCCGCCTCGGCCATACGATGGGCGTCCTCGGACCAGATCTTCTCGGGCCAGTGTTCGGGATAGTAGCAGGTGCCAAGCGTCCGGTCGGTCATGCGGGGCTCCGTCAGAGGTGAATGCGGTGTTCGGGCTGGCCTGTGACCGGCGTGGGGACGCGGAATGTGCGGCCATGCCCAGGCTCTTGTGTCAGGGTCGGCTCGTCGAGGCCGATGGCAGCCGAGGTGACATATAGTGCGCCGTCACCGAAGGCCGGGCAGGTGATCTGGGCTGCGGGCAGGGCAACGCGGTCGAGAATCTCGCCACTCGCCGGGTCGTGGCAAGTGACTTGTGATCGGCCCCAGCGGGCGATCCAGATCCGTCCCTCCGCGTCCACCACCGCCCCGTCCGGGCCACCTTCGCCGGGGACGGCGAACGCGGTCTCGGGCGCGCCCACCGGCCAGCCCTCCGCATCAATGCGCCAGCGCCGGATCTCGCCCGAAGGCGTGTCGGTGAAATAGGCGGTCTGACCGTCAGGTGCAAAGGAGATGGCGTTTGGGATGGTGATGCTGGGCAGGAGCTGCGTGACCTCGCCCCTGTGATAGCGCCAGATCGACCCGGCGCCGGTCTCGGCGCCGAGACCCATGGTGCCAATCCAGAAGCCCCCTGCCGGGTCCGCGCGGCCATCATTGCTGCGTGTGATCGCGGTGTCAGGCTCCAGCGGGACGAGAGGTGTCTGAGCGCCGCTGTCGAGGTCGAGCAGGGTCAGATCCCGGTCAGTGGCGACGATGACCTGGGTCTCGTCCACCCAGCCCAGCGCCGAGACGAAGCGGTCGAACTCGTAGCTGCGCAAAGTCCCCCCCTCGCGGGTCAGGACCCGGCGTGAGAGGATGTCGCACCAGTAGAATTGCCGCCGTGCCGGGTGCCAGAACGCCCCTTCGCCCAGCAGGCAACGCGTGTGGTCATGGACCTCCACGCTCATGCAAAGGCCGCGTCATGGGCGGCCACCATCTCCCGCGCCCGGGCCGCGACGTCGCCCGCGCTGTCGCCGGGGCGGTAGAGCGACGTGCCGATGCCAAAGCCCGACGCCCCGGCGGAGACCCACTCGCGAAAATCCGCAGGCCCAACGCCACCAACCATATAGAGCCGCGTTTCGGTCGGCAGAACCGCGCGAATGGCCTTCAACCCGTCGATGCCGAGGCGGAAGGCGGGGAAGACCTTGAGCGCCGTGGCCCCGGCCTTCAGCGCGGCAAAGCACTCGGTCGGCGTCAGCACACCCGGGTAGCTGTCGAGCCCGGAGGCCTTCGTCGCGGCGATGACTTCGGGGTCGCAATTGGGCGAGACGATCATCCGCCCACCCGCATCGCGCACGCGGATCACGTCCTCAGGCGTCAGCACCGTGCCCGCGCCGATCTGCGCCACGTCCCCATGGGCTTTGGCCATTGCCTCGACCGAGGCGAAGGGTGAGGGCGAGTTCAGCGGCACCTCGATCCGGGTGATCCCTGCGTCGATCAGGGCGCCCGCCACGGCTTCGGCTTCGGTCGGGTCAATGCCGCGCAGGATGGCGATGATCTGTCTCATAGGCTCGGTTCCAGCTTTTTTCGGGCGGCACGGAGGCCAGCCAGAGTGGCGGCGTCGCCCTGCGTGAGGATCGGGGAGACACCCTGCGCGCGCAGGGCCTCGGCGTAATGGGCGGTGAGCTTCGGCGCACCGATCAGGGCCACGGGCATGCCCAGCCAGTAGGGGCGCGCGGCGGCGAGTTCGGCGCCGACCAGCAACCCCGATAGGCGTGACCGGGCGGAGCGCGCGCTGTCGGGTGTCAGGAGCCCCTCGGCCCGCAGACCAAAGGCACGGGCCGCGAGGGCTTCGGGCCGTGACATGCCGTCCGAGACGGCCTCAAGGAAGGTCGCGGCGTCCCAGTCATCGGCCATGGAGTGACGCAGGACCGTGTGGGCGCCGAGGGCGGCAAAGATCTCGCCGGTCATGGCGGTCTGAAAGGACACGACCTCGCCCGCCGAGACCTGCACCCATTTCGTGTGGCTGCCGGGCAGGCACAGCACTCCATCGAAGTCAGGGTTCATCGCCTGGAAGCCCGCGATCTGGGTCTCTTCGCCGCGCATCACGTCCGGCGCGGGGCTGAGCTGCGACAAGCCCGGCAGCACACGGACATCAAGGCGCGGATCGGTGGCCGCGGCGCGGGTGACGTTGTCGGAGACGGGGGTGCAGGGCACTTGCCGGTAGGCGGCTTCGACCCAACCCTGCCGGGAGCCAACCATGCCGCAGGCCATAACCAGCGTACTCTCGCGCAGATCCCAATCCGCGATCAGCTCAGCCAATGCTGGCTCGAATTCGTCGCGCGCCAAACCGCCCATCCCCTTTGGCGAGGTTGCTTCGGCCAGCACACCACCATCCGCCCCCATGGCCCAGGCGCGCAGGTTCGAGGTGCCCCAGTCGACGGCGATCCAGTCGGGTGTCACAGCTTCTCTCCCTCAACGACCCACATGGTCGCTGGCCAACTCCACGGCAAGGCCAGCCCCGCCTGCATAAGCGTTGCGCCCGTGAGCTCAAGGGGGCCGTCCAGCAGAGCAGGCGCGCCCCGGCTCTGGGGTGGCCGGTCCTCGGGGTTCAGCAGCCGGACCCGATAGCGGGCGCCGGGCTCCAGCCCCGCCAGCCGCTGGGGCCGGGGCAGAGACTGGGCCGAACTCGCGTGCCGTCCGGCGAACAGCACGAACCGGCTGCCATCGGCGGCGATCTGCACTTCGGGCGTCACTGCCGGGTCGTCACTGTCGAGCGGTAGAGTCACGCCACCCATGCGCCAGTCGCGGGTCTCTTTGTACCAGCCGATGATCTGGCGCAGCGTGGCGGCCTCGTCCTCATTCAGTTCGCGCGGGTCCATCTCCATGCCCATATGGCGCTGAGCGGCGACCCAGCCGCGAAAGCTCATGGGCAGGATGCGCCCGGACGTGTGGCACTGGCGCGGCCCCACATGGGAGCCGGTGATCGCAGGCGGCAGGAACAAGGCGGCCTCGTGCTGGATCCGCAGCCGCTCGATGGCGTCGTTGGAATCCGACAGCCAGACCCGGTGGGTGCGCCCGAGAATGCCCGCGTCAATGCGCCCGCCCCCCGAGGCGCAGCTCTCGATCTCGACCGTCGGATGGGCGGTACGCAGGCGGTCGAGCAGATCATAAATTCCGTAGGTTTGGCGCGCATCCACCACCGGAAACAGGCGGTTATGATCCCATTTCAGGTAATCGATGGCGTTGTCGCGCAGCAGCGTGTCGAGAAGACCGAAGAGATGATCCCGGACGGCATCCTGTGACAGGTCGAGCGCATATTGTCCCCGCCCCGGTGTCTGATCTTCGGGACCCAGCAGCCAGTCTGGATGGGCGCGGAACAGGTCGCTGTCGCGGTTCACCATCTCCGGCTCGACCCATAGACCGAAGCTCATGCCAAGACTCTGGACATGCTCGATCAGCGGCGTCAGCCCGTCGGGCCATTTGCGCCGGTCCACCTGCCAGTCCCCGAGCGAGGTGGTGTCATCGTCCCGCCGTCCGAACCATCCATCGTCGAGCACAAAGCGCTCGGCCCCCAGCGCGGCGGCCCGGGTGGCGATCTCGGTCAGTGTCTCGGGATCGTGGTCGAAATAAACGGCTTCCCAGCAATTGTAATGCACTGGGCGCGGGCGCTCCGGGTCGGGCCAGGGCACCACGTGGTCGCGGAGATAGGTCTGGAAAGCACGGGCAATCCCGGCCTCACCCTCGATACTGCAGGCGATGATCAACGTGCCGGAGGAGAACTCTGTACCCGGCACCGGATCGCTGTCCCAGCTCCGCCCCATCTGCAGTTGCCGCCGCCCATCGGGCAGCTCTTCGGCGACAAAGCGATGCCCCCCGGACCAACCGAGATGCAGTGCGCGGGCGGTGCCCGAGGTCTTCGTGCAGCCGCGTGAGAGGATCAGCGCCATCGGGGGATGCTCGTGTCCCGACCGACCCTGCCGCGCTTCGCGCAGGCGTATGCCCTGGGACCATGGCGTGATCTGACGGTGAAACTCGCGGATCCACGACCCTTGCCAGTCATGGATTGCGTCGCTGTCCTGCGGCCCGGGCAGCACCGGGGCGGCGAGCCAGTGGCAGCTCACGGGGTGATCCGCGTTGAGGCGGGCTTCGGCGGTGATCACGTCGCCAGTGACCTGAAACCGGGCGATATAGGTCAGGCCCAGCGCGGGATCGGTGAAGCGCAGCGCCAGCCCGTCCTCCGTCTCTGCCCCGGCAAAGCGGAACCGGGGTTTCAGCGGTCCAGACCGGTCCGCGATCGACAGCCCCGGCTGCCCGGCAAAGCTTTGCCCCGGATCAGGACAGATCGACAGAGGCGCGACCGCATCCATGTTGCCGCTGCCGAGATCCGGACGCAGTGCGGCGGCGAGCGCCCCAATATCTTCACCCTCCGGCAGGGGCGGCCCCCAGTAGACGGCATCGGCCATCGCGTCGCCCGTTACGCGCAGAAGCAGGGTCTGCCCAAGGCTGTCGAGCCGCCAGTGCTGACTCATTTCACCGCCCCGAGGGTAAGCCCCGCGATGAAGTGGCGCTGCATGAGGAAGAACATCAGAACGGGTGGGAGCGCCGCGACGATGCTGCCCGCGCTCATCAGGTGATAGGCGGCACGGTACTGGGCGTTGAAGGACGTGATCCCGGCGGTGACCGGCTGGCTCTCGGGGCCTTGGGTCAGCACCACCGCCCAGAAATAATCGTTCCAGATGAAGGTAAAGATCAGCACGGCGAGCGCGGCCAGGGCGGGTTTCATCAGCGGCAACACAATGTACCAGAAGATCCGCCATTCCGCGACGCCCTCGACCCGCGCCGCTTCGATCAGCTCACCGGGGAGCTGGCGGATGAAGTTCCGCATAAACAGGGTGCAGAAGCCGGTCTGAAACGCAATGTGAAACAGGATTAGCCCGCGCTTGGTGTTGTAGAGGCCCAGATCAAGGGTCAGGTCCCGCACCGGCACCATAAGGATCTGGAACGGCACGAAGTTACCCGCCACAAACATGAAGAAGATCAGCAGGTTGCCGTTGAAGCGGTACACACCAAGAGCGAAGCCCGTCATCGCAGACAGGGCAACCGCACCGAGCACGGTTGGGACTGTGATCAGAACGGAATTCATCATGTAGCGCGGCATGTCCGACTGGAAAAATACCGCGCCGTAATTCTTGAACCCTTCGAAGGACGAAGGGATGCCCCAGTAATTCGCGTTGGTGAAATCCTCCGCGGGGCGGATGGAGAACACGGCGACGGCAATCAACGGCAACAGCCAGAGGATGAGCGCGATGGGCAACACCGACTTATAGGCGATCCGCGCGGTCGGGGAGGCTTTCTCAATAGGCGTTGGAAACATGGATCAAACCTCGGAACGGGGGGCGATTTTTTGCAGAAAAATCGGGGTCATCGCTGACGCTCCTCGCGGTACATGGACCACAGGAAGTAGGAGATGAAGCACAGCATAATCAGGAACAGCACCACCGCGATCGCCGCGCCGTAGCCCATTCGGAAGCCGTATTCGCTGAGCGCGACCTCAAACATATAGAAGGACAGCACCCGGCTCTCGCCGAAAGGTCCGCCATTGGTCATGATCGAGATCAGATCAAAGCTGCGCAGCGCACCAATGATCGTGACGACAAAAGCGATGAAGGTCGCGGGCTTGAGCTGCGGAAGGACCACATGCCAGAGCATCCGCCAACCCTTGGCATTGTCGAGCCTCCCGGCTTCGATCAACTCCGGGTTCACGGCGTTCAGCCCCGTAAGATAGAGGATCATGCAATAGGCCGTTTGCGGCCAGAGGCCTGCGGCGATGATGCCGTAGGTCACGTAGTTCGGATCGCCCAGCACATTCACCGGCCCGGCGCCGAACCAGCCGAGCATCACGTTCAGGAGGCCAAAGGCCGGGTCGTAGAACCAGGTGAACACCAGCCCGACCACCACCTGACTAATGACAAAGGGGAAGAAAAAGAGCGACTTGTAGATCCGGATCCCCGTCACGGTCTGGTTCAGGAACAGCGCGATGAAGAGCCCGGCGGGAATGGCGAGCAGGTAGAGCACCAGCCAGATAAGGTTGTTCCTCAGCGAGACGTAGAAGGCGGGGTCGTAATAGAGCTCTTCGTAATTCCGCAGGCCGACAGAGACCGGTTCCCCGAGGCCGTCCCATTGGGTGGTGGAGATGCCGATGGACTGGAAGATCGGCAGGATCACATAGACGGCAAAGAACAGGATACCGGGGGCCAGAAACAGCCATGGGGTGATGGCGATCTGGTTGCGGCGCCACCAGGAGCGGCGGGCCGGAGGGGCGGTCATCTGGGACATGGGGGCGCTCCGTCTGGTCGGTCGAGGGCTGCCAAATGGAGCGGGCGACCCTGCCGGGCCGCCCGCACGCTCATCCTTGGATTACTGGTAGATACGCTGGCGCGCACGCTCCAGATTGTCGAGGATCTGGTCGAGGCTGTCGGGCTGCACCATGAAGCGCTGGAAGCCTTCCATGGCGACCTTGGCCATCTCGGCTGGCGCATCACGGTCGAAGAACTGCGCCACGCCGCCGGAGCTGTTGGAGGACAGGACCTCGAAACCTTCCTTCAGGAACTTGTCGTCGTCCACCGAGCTGCCGCTGTTGACGGGCAGCTGACCCAGCGCGTCGCCCGCGTTGATCTTCGTCTGCACATCGGCAGAGGTGACGTATTTCAGGAACGCCTTGGCGGCCTCCGGGTTCTCGGCCCCCGATGGGATGTGGAACGTATCCGTCGGCGCGTCCTCGGCCAGCGCAACATCGCCATTGATCGCCGGGAACTGGTAGTAGTCGAGCTTGTCGTCATCAAGACCGGCTTCACGCAGCGGCGCCACGGCGAAGTTGCCCATCAGATAGGCACCTGCCTCACCATTGGCCATGAAGGGCAGCGCTTCCTGCCAGGAATAGGCCGTGTGGTTGTCGATATAGGCACCCATGTCGATCAGCTCCCGCCAGTTGGCGAAGGTCTGACGCACGCGCTCATCGGTCCATTCGACCTCACCGCCGGTCAGCGCCATGTGGAAGTCGAAGCCGTTGGTACGCATGTTCAGGTAGTCGAACCAGCCAGCGGCGGTCCACAGGAACTTGGTGCCGATGGTAAAGCACTTCACGCCGTTATCGAGCAGGGTCTGGCAGTTGCCCTTGAAGCTCTCCCAGTCGGTGGGCTCTTCGAGGCCGTACTGCTCGTAGAGATCTTTGCGGTAGTACACGCCCCACTGGTAGTAGGTATAGGGCACGCCCCACTGCTTGCCGTCGAGGGTCATGGCGCCTTTGGTCGAGGCCAGCTCTTCGGAGAGGGTGCCCTCCCAGACGTCCGACACGTCCATGAACAGACCCGCATCCACATAGGGCCGCATCCGGTTGCCGGCGTACCAGTTGGCTACATCCGGGGGATTGGCCGACAGGAAGTTGCGGATCTGGGTCTTGTACGCCTCGCGGTCGATGATGGTCAGCTCGACGGTCAGGTCATCGTGCATCGCATCGAAATCCTGAGCCAGCCCTTCCATAACGGCACGGGGCGCGGGGTTCGACATGTCCGAAAAGATCTTGAGCGTGCCCGAGAGCTTTTCCTCATGGCTCCCGGCCGACGCTGGCAGGGCGGCCATGCCGGCCAGCAGGGTCGCTGACAGCAAATGCGCTACTTTCATTTTAGTCCTCCCAATATGCAACTTTCTGAGCATTAGGTTCCATTTATCGAAACCAAGTTTTGCATGTTGAAAACGATACGCATCTTTTCTACCCTGTCAACCGGAAGAGGAGATGACATGGCGGCACCTGATGGCACCGTTGGAAAGGCGATGGACGTGCTTGAGCGCGTGGCCTCTTATGGTGGTCCGGTGCGCTTTGCGGATCTGTTATCCGAGGGTGGCTATCCAAAGGCCACACTGTATCGCCTCCTGCAAGTACTTGTGAACCAAAGGCTTTTGACAATCGACCGGGCAACGGGGAAATACGAGCTCGGGGTGCGGCTGGTGCGGCTGGCCCATCAGGCGTGGTCTCAGGCATCGCTCGCCCCGCTCGCGCGTCCCCATCTGGAGCATCTGGCGCAGGTCACAGGGCAGGCTGTCCATCTGGCTCAGCTTGACGGCGGGCAGGTACTGTACCTCGACAAGCTGAACCCGGCGCAACCCGTGGAGATGTTCTCGGCCATCGGGCGCGTGGGCCCCGCCTATTGTACCGGCGTCGGCAAGGCGATGCTGGCCTTTCTGCCCGGCGAGGCACTCGAGAGCGCCCTGTCGCAGCAAAGCTTTCACAGGTTCACCCCCGCCACGCTGGACCGGGCGGGGTTGCTAGCCGAACACGAGGCGATTCGGCGCGAGGGTGTGGCGTGGGACCGGCAGGAACACGAGCCGGGCATCACCTGTCTGGCGGCCCCGGTGCTCAGTGATGCGGGCCGGGTTCTCGGTGCCGTCTCGATCACCTCGGCGGGCGGAGGCGAAGCGCTGCTCGCGGCTCATACCGGGATCGTCAAAGACACAGCCGGAGCCATCGCGCGCGACGCCGCCGCGTGGCGGTTTCCGGAGCAATCGAAATTGAACGTAGCGGAATAGAGGGGGGAGCCATGTCAGGCGTCACGCTGAACGGAGCCATCAAGCGATACGGCGATGTGCAGGTCATCCATGGGATCGATCTGGAGATCGAGGACGGGGAGTTCGCAGTCTTCGTCGGGCCTTCGGGCTGCGGCAAATCCACACTTCTGCGTATGATTGCGGGGTTGGAGGAAACCAGCGACGGCACGATTCGCATCGGTCAGCGCGATGTGACCCGCGAGGATCCGGCCGAGCGCGGCGTGGCCATGGTGTTCCAGACCTACGCGCTCTACCCCCACATGACCGTACGCGAAAACATGGGCTTTGGATTGCGCATGACCGGCCATGACAAGGCTGAGATCAAGCGTAAAGTCGATGCCGCTGCGGAGGTCCTGCAACTGGAAAAACTGCTCGACCGCAAGCCCGCAGCGCTCTCGGGTGGTCAACGCCAGCGGGTCGCCATCGGTCGCGCTATTGTGCGGGGGCCAGAGGTCTTTCTCTTTGACGAACCGCTCTCGAATCTCGACGCAGAACTGCGAGTGGAGATGCGGGTGGAAATTGCGCGCCTGCATAAGGAGATCGGGGCCACGATGATCTACGTGACCCACGATCAGGTCGAGGCCATGACGCTGGCCGACAAGATCGTGGTGCTGCGCGATGGCCGGATCGAGCAGGTCGGCGCGCCACTCGATCTTTACCGCGACCCCGACAACCGCTTCGTGGCTGGCTTCATCGGCTCGCCCTCAATGAATTTCGTCGAGGCCCGCGCTGAGGGAGAGGGCTTCCACGCGCCCTTTATCGACCAGCTTCTGACGCTGCCGGTGCGCAAGCTGCCCGAGGGAAACAAAGCCACGCTCGGTCTGCGCCCCGAACATCTGGAACTCGACCACGCAGGCAGCGGTTTCACGGTGGAACTGACCGAGGCGCTGGGTGGAGTATCCTATGCCTACATCGTCTCGGATGCGACCGGAGAGCGGCTGATCGTCGAGGAACGCGGCGATGAGCGCTCCCATACGGGCGACAAGGTTGGCCTTCGGTTTGACCCTTCCCGGATCATGGCCTTCGACGCCGAAAGCGGGCTGCGCATCCGTTAAGGCCGCGAAATGGCTTGTTCAAAGCAGGTGCCGCGTGCCCGGTTTAGGACCGCGCGCGGCAGCCACCAGATCGCGGCCCTTTGAGAGACCGATTGATTGCCGGGTAGAGGGAAACGCGGCGACGACTGCTCCAATCGCAGCCCAGACCCCGGTCTTAGCGGTTTGAAGCGAGGTGGACAGAGGCGGTATCAAGCTGCCGATTTCCCTGATCCGACTGTCCACGAAGGCTCTGTTGACGCACGCCTCCGAGTCCCAAAGGCACTTTAGACGGTGTAAGGTTTGTATCTTGCCCTGAAGATCCTTGGCCTCCCCGGACAACGAATGATGCCGAAGGCTCCGCAGATATCGCGCCGCATTGCCGAGCGGCAACACGCGACAATCCGGCTCTACACAGGCGGCCAGTGTGGTCCAGCAGAGCACGTACTCATTATGTGTTAATGCCGGGTCAAAAGCTGCCCTGTGCATGAGAGCCGTCGGCGCATCCATTGCGGCACTCTGGAGTGAGCCGGTGAATGCCACCGGTCCGAAAGAACCGGCGAACGCGGTCTTTCGAGCGCGAGACACAGGTCACCATGGTCTCAGGGGTGTCGATGATCACACGGCGCGGGACCCCGCCACAGAAAGACAGCGTCTGGACAAAGGCATCCAGCACCATCTCGTGGGTTTCGCCGGGATGGGCCATGACAAAGGGCTTGCGGCTGTGGCACAGGCGGAAATGGGCAACCTTGATCTTCTGTTCGATACCGCCCAGCACAACCCTTTATTCGCTCTAGTCGAACTGCAGCGCGTCGCCAGCACCAAAATGCAGGGGGATGAACGCATCACCAGAACCGGCTTCGGCCTGCGTCAGATCGCGCACAACGCGCTGAACTGGAGAATAGGACCCAGTGTAACCTTCCACCACGAGCTGCTTATAGAGCTTCTGGGCTGTCCGTCGTTCATGTCGTGGGCGCTTCATAACCTGAACGAAAAGTTCCTGGAGCCGAAGATCGAACCCGTTGCACAGCTTGTGCCGAACCGCCGGCGCTTGGCGCTGGTAGCTCGGCGGGATCTCATCCTTCAAATACTTCTGGATCGTGTTCCGCGACTATCCCGCCGCCCGCGCCACAGATCGGATGCTGCGGCCTTCCCGCACTATCCATCGTGGGATCTTCGATACACTTTCCATCAATAACACCCGCTCTTTCCTCCACACAATTCTGCGCGGATGTTGACGAAAACAGGCGGGGTAATTTTACTCGTTCATAACCAACCCAAGTGCGTCAAATTTGGATGCCGGTTCACACCGAGGCCTGCCAAGGCTGATCGTCCCTTCATTTGGATCGCATCCGCGATACGCGTCTTCAGACGTCTCAGCAAAAACCCGTGAAAAGAGGTCATTGCTGGCTTTGCTTCGATTCTGGTGGACTCTGGTACTTGGGCGCCGCCGGCACGTCGAGACCAGAGTGCCGGCCCAGCGGTCACGCTATGTCAGCCAAGGACTTTGAGCCCGACCCCATAGACGCGCTGGGTCACGCGATTGGGCGCCTGCAAATACCGCACTGTGAGAGCCCGCAAGGTCCTCGAACGGAGACCACCAAAGCCTGGGGGAGAGGGATGTCTCGCAAACAGACGCATGTGGCCTTCAAGCCGCCTGACTTTCTGGGCAGTGATACGATCTGAACCGCCGTCATCGTAGGTGTAAAGCGGTGAGGTGAGGTGGACAAAACTCGCTCTTTTTACGAGGCGAAGATAGAGTTCCCACTCCTGAACCGCAGGCATCTCGGCATCGAATGGATTGGCCCGCAAAAGCTCGGTACGTGCAACGAGCCCACTGGTCCCACCCAGCGCGTTTTTCCACAGCAACATCTGGGGCGACGCTACCTCCGTCTTGTACCGGCGCCCGGAGGGGGTTTGATAAGCACACGTGGAGAAACCAGCCTTCGTCGACAATAGCGCCGTCACCTGTTTCTCGATCTTAACGGGGTGAAAGCAATCATCGGAGTCGAGAAACGCAACGTATTCTGATGTTGCGCGATCGACACCGACATTCCGCGCAGTCGGCGCACCGGACTGTCGCGGCAGTCGGACATAGGTCACATCCGGAAAGCCCTCGCGAACCACCGCTTCGGTATCATCGCTCGAATGATCATCCACGACCACAATCTCAGTGATTGGGTAGGTCTGCGCGAGAACCGACCGGAGAGCCCGGCTCAATTTCTCGCGACGGTTGTAGGTCGGGATCACCACCGTGACGGACGGGGTTGCGATTACCATATTATTCTGCTCACGCTCGCAAAAGAAGATCATTCTGGACGAAAAGCCGTCATGCCTGCAAGGGTGCGCTCGTCATGGCTCCCTCCACCGTCAGCATTTGAGCAGACGAGATGCTGCCGCAGCCGACAAGGGTGTCTTGGGTCAGGGCCGGTCGATTTCATAGCAGGAGCATAAGTCACAGCCCAAAAGATCAGCGGCGAACATCTCTGATAGTTTCTGGCTGCCGGATGCGCAGTTGGCTTGTCTTGAGTCATTTTTCCCAAACTCCCATGCCGAACCTCGCATCGATGACCGGCAGGTACTGAGTGAGGTTATGTGTGCTGCGGAGCAATATTGTGCCACCGGACAGGCGGCGCCGTACGGTCGGGGGGAAGGGCGTGGGAGGCCCTTCATCATCGCCGCGAAAATGCCTTTCTCGCTCCAGCGCTTCCAACGGTTGTACTCCGTTTTATGAGGGCCATATTCGTTGGGTGCGCCCCGCCATCTCAAGCCATTGCGATTGTTGAAGATAATCCCGCCCAATACGCGCTGGCCATCGACACGGGGCTTGCCAGGAGATTTCGGAAAGTAGGGTTCAGCCGCGCTATCTGCGCATCGGAAGGCCAGAAAAGACCAGACATGTCACCGCTCTATTTTCATGCGGTGAAGCAGAACGATCAGTTGATGTGAACTACTACCGGCTCGCGCCGGTAGCATCTTGTTTGGAGTACAACTCCGGATACTGAAGTATGATATCGTCGGTGACATTTCCGGACGTGGTCGAGAAGTATTCCCGGACCCGAAATCGCCTGCTCCAGTAGCGTTTGCGCACCTCTAGAAACTCCATTTGGATACGGCGCGACAAGCGTCCCTTGATACGCTGCATGACCTGCGACAGCGACAGCTTTGGCGGGATCGACAGAAACACATGAACATGATCGCGCGTCAGGGCGCCACCGAAGATATGGACCCCCTCTGATCGCAGCTCTGACGGATGGATATCCCGGACGCGCTCCCGCATCGGACCTTGTAAGACCTTGTGACGATGTTTCGTGCACCAGACTGCGTGGAACCTGTGGTAAAATCACGTGTACGCGGGACAGAAGATCATCAGGAAAAGCCGCTGAAGCCAACCGGCAGAAAGCCGGTGTTTTGGGTCTATTAGGTTGAAAATCAAGTTTTTACAGACACCACAGACTCTGAACTAAGTGGCTCCTTTTCCGGGATTGCACGCGCCCCCTGATCGGAACACGTGCCAGAATCGACGCCCTCAGACGCCTGTTCCGATTGGGCAGGTGACCCCCGTCCCGCCAATTCCGCAATACCCGGCGGGGTTCTTCGCCAGATATTGCTGGTGGTACTCCTCCGCAAAGTAGAAGTCCGGTGCATCGAGGATCTCAGTGGTGACCGGGCTATAACCGGCCTTTGACAAACGGTCGGCCATGCTCGTTTTGCTTTCTTCGGCGACGGCTCGCTGGGCGGGGGTGTAGGTATAAATCCCTGAGCGATACTGCGTACCCCGGTCGTTGCCCTGCCGCATCCCTTGCGTCGGATCGTGATTCTCCCAGAAGATCTTTAACAGGTTGGCGTAGGACGTGACATGAGGGTCAAAGATCACCCGCACGACCTCATTGTGGCCGGTCTTGCCAGAACAGACTTCCTCATAGGTCGGGTTCGGGGTGTAGCCCCCGGCATAGCCCACAATCGTCATCCAGACGCCCGGTGCGTTCCAGAACATCCGTTCGACGCCCCAGAAGCAGCCCATGCCGAACATGGCCTCCTGCATGCCCTCGGGCACATCATTGCTGAGCGGACGGTCAAAGACAAAGTGACGGGCGGCGGTGGGGATCGGTGTGTCACGCCCCGGCAGAGCGTCTTCGGGCTGGGGCAGGTCGAGCGGTTTGCGCAGAATGTTGAACATCGCTTGGGTCTCCAGATGCGTTTGCTCAGATATAGGAAGCCACTGGGCCCGGCGCTACTCGGCGCTAACAGAACAGTGATCACCGGCGCGGCGTTCGGCCATCGCTTGCCGCAGGATCTGCAAGGCGGAGGAGAGGAACAGCCCCGCCATAACAGTGGCCACCACGAGGTCTGGCACCGCGCTCGCCGTGCCCCAGACCCCCAGCGCCGCCAGCATCACCGCCACATTGCCGATGGCGTCGTTTCGCGAGCAAAGCCAGACCGAGCGCACATTGGCGTCGCCGTCCTTGTAGCGCATCAGGAGCAGCACGCTGGTCACGTTCGCCGCCAGCGCCAGCATCCCCACGACGCCCATCACCTCGGCCTCGGGCACTCCGTCCCCAAGGGCCCGCCAGACGGTGGAGCCAAACACCCAGGCGCCGACGCACAGTAGGCTGATTCCCTTGACCATCGCGGCCGTACTGCGGACCTGCAGTGACGCACCGATCACCGCCAGCGACAGCCCGTAGGTCAGCGCATCACCGAGGAAATCGAGTGCGTCGGCCTTTAGCGCTTGCGACCCGGCCAGATGTCCCGAGATCATCTCGACGAAAAACATCACCGCATTGATCGCGATGACCAACCAGAGGCGGCGCTTGTAATCGGCGGACATGCCGTCACATTTCGCCCCGCTGCCGCAGCTGCATGCCATGGCCTGATCTCCAATTTCCTCTGTATGGAGCTTAGGACGCCGCGCCCGTCGCGCCAAATCTATTCCGCGGGCTGGGCGCGGAACTGTGCTAGCCGCGTCTCATTGCCCGGCTCAGGATGGCGCGGGATCAGCAACGCGAGGGCCAGCGAGACCGAGGCCATTGCCGCCGCCAGCAGGAACACGCCGCCCGGCGAGACGACCCACAGGTAGCCCAGCAGGGCGGGCAGCACGACGGCGGCAATGTGGTTAATGGTAAAGGCCACGGCGGCGGTGGGCGCGATGTCGCGCGGGTCAGCGATCTTCTGGAAATAGGTCTTCAAAGCAAAGGCCAGCGCAAAGAAGATATGGTCGATCACGTAGAGCGCCGCCGCCAGCGTCACGCCCCAGCCGAAGTAGTAGACCCCGCCATAGGCGAGGAACACGCCGATCAGACCCACATACTCAAACACTAGCGCTGCGCGCTCCCCGTAGCGCCCCACCGCCCGGCCGAGGAGCGGGGCAAAGATCATGTTGGTGACGTAGTTAATCAGCAGGAGTGCGGTGACTTCGTGCACCTCGAAGCCGAACTTCTCGACCATCATGAAGCCCGCGAAGACCACGAAGATCTGCCGCCGCGCGCCGCTCATGAATTGCAGCGCATAGTAGAGCCAGTAGCGGCGGCGCAGGATGAATTTCTTCACTTGCGGCTCGGGGCTTTCGAATTGCGGGTAGGCCAGCAGGCAAATCAGCGCGATCACCGCGCAAGCGCCCCCGGCGATGCCGTAGACGACGGCGAATGACAGGTCGAAGGCTTTCCACGTGACGACCAGCAGCCCGTAGCTCATTAGCGCCGCGCCCGAGCCTACGGCAACGATCCAGCCCAGCACCTGCGGGGCCCGCGTCTTGTCGATCCATTGCAGTTGCAGGGACTGGTTCACCGTCTCAAAATAGTGAAACCCGATGGAGCTGAGCAGCGTCAGGGTCAGAATGCCGCCAAAGGTCGGGAAATAGGCTGTTGCCGCCGTGGCGACCCCCAGCAGGATCAGCGAGATAAGCCCCAACACCTGTTCGCGGATGAACATGATCAACAGGATCACCCCGATGGCGAGGAATCCCGGGATTTCGCGGACCGTATGCAGCCAGCCGATCTCCACGCCACTGAATCCCGCCACCTCGATGACGAAGTTGTTCAGCAGCGCCGACCATGTGGCAAAAGCCAGCGGCATGGCGAAGGCCATGAGGAACAGGAGGCTCTCGGGACGCCGCCAGCGCGGCAGGGTGTGAGCCTCGGAGAGGGAGACGGTACGCATCCGCGAGGATTACGCGCAACGCAGGGCCTTGGGAAGATGCGATCAGTTGCCGGGCAAGACCTTTCCGGGGTTCAGGATGTTTCCGGGATCGAGGGCCGATTTCAATACCCGCATGACCTCCAGCGCCACGGGATCCTTGTGCCGGGCCATGGCGGGTCGCTTCGTCAGACCCACCCCATGCTCGGCCGAGAAGGACCCACCGTGGCGGACGGCGGTGCTTTCGATGATCTCCATCGCCTGCGCATGTCCATTGAGGCCATCGCTGGGCCACACTGCGTAATGGACATTGCCGTCGCCCAGATGGCTGACGACCGCTTCGCGGCTGCCGGGGGCGGCCTCGGCCAGCGCGGCGCGGGTATCCTCCAGAAACGGCGCCACCTGATCCAGCGGCACCGAGACATCGCCCAACACCACCGGGCCATAGGCAGTCATCAACTCGCCTGCCAACTCGCGCCGGGCCCACATTTCCCGCCGCTGCTGCCCGTTCTGGGCGATCACCGCATCGAGCACAGTGCCGTCAGAGATCATCTCGCCGAGGATCTCCTCAAGATGCGCCTGCGCAGGCAAGGTACCGTTTTCATCCACCGTCGCATCCCGCCGCGCAGTGACCCCCAGTTCAAGAAAGACTGCATGGTCATGAATGTCATCAAAAGGCTGCCGACCGTCCGGCACGTGGGCCTGCCAGGCCTCCATGTAGCTCCGCGGCATGTATTCAAACGCCTCCACCGCGCCGCCCGTCTCCGCCTGTAGCCGGTTCAGCAGAGCCAGCCCATCTCCCAGATCATGAAGCGCAATCATCGCGGAGACATAGGCAAGCGGACGGGTGTGGAGCCTCATCACCGCGCCAGTGATGATCCCCAGCGTCCCCTCCGCGCCGATGAAAAGGTCTCGAAGGTCGTAGCCGGAATTATCCTTGGCCAGCGCGGACATCAGGTCCAGCACCCGCCCGTCGGCCAGCACGACCTCTAACCCGAGGCAGAGCGCCCGCGTGTTGCCGTAGCGCAGCACGTTCGAGCCACCCGCATTGGTGGACAGCACACCACCAATCCGCGCCGACCCCTGAGCGCCGAAGGTCAGCGGAAAGACAAGCCCCGCCGCGTCCGCTGCCTCGCGGAGCTGCGCCAGGATGACGCCCGAATCGACGATCGCGACGCGGGCCTCGGGGCGGATTTCACGGATCCGGTTCATCCGCTCCAGCGACAGAACGATGGCCTCCGGCGCGTGGGTCGCCCCGGTCAGGCCCGTCCGCCCCGCAGAGGCCACCACGGGCCGTTTCGCCGCCGAGGCCGCGCGCATGACGGCCGAGACTTCTTCGGTGGAGGCTGGCTTCACCACACAGAGCGGCGCGCTCTCATATTGCCCCGTCCAATCCTTTGCGTAGGGTGCTGCCGCCTCGCCCGTCAGGACATGAGCGCTCCCGGCAATCCCCTGCAAGTCTTCGATCACTGACATGCCCAGCTCCTCATTCCGGCAGAACCTTCACCCGCTTGCTCCGCGACGCAGCGCCGGAGACCAGCTCCAGCCGCGATTTCGGCAGACCGAGCGCCTTGGCCAATGCGACGATCACCGCCGCATTGGCTTTCCCCTTATCAGGCGGGGCGGTCACCTTGACCCGGATCACATCGCCCTCACGACGGATCTCCGGCTGACGCGCCCCGGGGGTGACTTTCAGCTCCAGAATGTGCCCGACCCGGACCAGATCCCTCAGCTGCTCCACCACGCCCTCCCCCGCGTTTTGACGAGAGAGTGCCACCGCGACGGGCGACCTGTCACCTGCCAATCGCATCCCGCCCCTTGATCTTGGCGCCTTTGCCGCCGACATCAGGGCAGAGAACCGAGGAGAGACCATGCCCACCGCGAACCAAGCCGCGCTCGATTTCCTGCTGACCCGCCGCTCGCGCCCCGCCAAGACGCTGACCGCGCCCTATCCGGACCGTGCGGCGCTGGAGCCCATCCTGCGCGCCGCCCTGCGTAGCCCCGATCACAAGAAGCTGGAGCCGTGGCGACTGATGGTGCTGGAGAAACCCGCGCTGGAGCGGCTTTCTGTGTTGGTGGAGCGGCTTGGCCCGGAAACCGGTCAGAGCGCGGAAGACACGGACAAGGATCGCGATGCCTATGCCCGCTCCGGCCTCGCTGTGGCGGTGGTTCTGAGCCCGGTGGAGCATCCGAAGGTGCCGGTGCAGGAGCAGGTCCTCTCCGCAGGTGCGGTCTGCTTGTCGCTGCTGAACGCCGCGCTGGCGTCGGGTTGGGGGGCAAACTGGCTCACCGGCTGGTCGAGCCATGACGCGACGTTCTGTGGCGAAGGGCTTGGCCTGCGCCCCGATGAGCGTCTGGCGGGCGTCATCCATCTGGGCAGCGAGCGCGCCGCCCCGCCCGAGCGCCCCCGGCCCGACCCGGAGGTGAAAATTACGTGGGTCTCTGAATGAAGATTGCCCGGGATATCGCGAGGGCGGTGGGTCAGCTCGCCGATCCGACCTTTCAGCGGGTGCTCTGGAGCGGGCTCGGGCTGACCGTGGCATTGCTCGTGGGCTTTGCGCTGGCGACGGTCTGGGGTCTGAACTGGCTCCTGCCCGATAGTGTTACCCTGCCGTGGATCGGAGATGTCACATGGCTCGACAACCTCGCCTCCGGCGTGTCTCTGCTGGGCGTCATGGTGCTGTCGGTGTTCCTGATGGTGCCAGTCGCCTCGGCGTTTATCTCGCTGTTTCTCGATGATGTGACCGACGCGGTAGAAGCGAAGCACTATCCCAGCCTGACCCCCGCCCCCCGCCTGAGTCTCGCCGAGGGGATCCGCGACGGCATCGGGTTCCTTGGCGTCCTGATCCTCGCAAACCTCGCTGCGCTGGTAGCCTATCTGGCCTTTCCGCCCCTTGCACCAGTCATTTTTTACGCGCTGAACGGGTTCCTTCTGGGGCGGGAATATATGCAGCTCATCGCAGCCCGCCGACTTGGCCGCGAAGGTGCACTGGCCTTTCGCCGACGCTATCCGTTGCGCATCTGGTCAGCAGGCGCGCTGATGGCCGTGCCGTTGACCGTGCCGGTGGTGAACCTGCTGGTACCGCTCCTGGGCGCCGCGACATTCACCCACCTGTTCCACCGGCTTCACTCGGCGCCGGTCCCATCCGGTCGAACCAGTCGAGATCCCGCACGGTGATGGTCCCTGACAGGATGACCCAGGCGATCACAGCCCATAGCACCGTGCCGATCACCGTGGTCTGAAGCGCTTTTTTCTTAAGCGGAAATCGTGCAGGGCTGCCCGCATGGGTGCCCGGAACGATCTCGTTCTCGTCCCCCTGTGTGCGCAGTCCGACCGGCAGCAGGATGAAAAACACCATGAACCAGATCACGGCAAAGAGCACAAAGGCTGATGTGATCGCCATGTCAGACCTGCTCCAGCTCGATCAGGCAGCCGTTGAAATCCTTGGGGTGCAGGAACAAGACCGGCTTGCCATGGGCGCCAATCTTGGGCTCGCCGGTCCCGAGCACGCGGGCCCCCTCGGATTTCAGCCGATCCCGCGCCGCGATGATGTCGTCCACCTCATAGCACATGTGATGGATGCCACCCGAGGGATTTTTCTCTAAAAAGCCAGCAATCGGAGAGCCTTCGCCCAGCGGGTAGAGCAGCTCGATCTTTGTGTTCGGCAACTCGATAAAGACCACAGTCACACCGTGATCGGGCTCGTCCTGCGGTGCGCCGACCTGTGCGCCGAGCGTATCGCGATACTGGGCCGAGGCTGCCTCCAGATCCGGCACTGCAATCGCCACGTGGTTCAGTCGTCCAATCATGCGCATCCCTCCTGTGTCTCTAAATGTCTAACGCAGGGCCATGCTGCACCGCAACATATGTCGTCGCGACAGGGTCCAATGGCCGCGCCATTTAAGGAATTCTTCAGACTTTGGACGGCAGTGTTCAAAGCAGGAGAGACGCGCACCATGTACCCCGCCACGCATCTGCATAGCCTCATTTCCGAGGAACATCTCGCCGTTCCGCCGCTGGACGGGATCACGGTCCTCGTCGTCGAGGACTGCCCCGCCATGAACGGGGTCATTCGGGCGGTCTGTACGCGCGCGGGCGCAAGGGTCCGGCAGGCGACCAATCTGCGCGCAGCATGGTTCCAACTGCGCAAAAATCATCCCGATGTCGCAGTTATCGACATCCAGCTTCCCGATGGATCAGGTCTGGATCTGGTACGTGGTCTGACAAGCACGGAGGGGCCGAAGTCAAACGTTCTGGCGATCTCGGCCTTTGCCGACATCGAACAGAATTGCCTGTCTTGCGGTGCAGACAGGTTCCTTCTCAAACCGTTCAACAGCCTGTCCGTCATCGCCGACGCGGTGCGGGATGTTGCATGCCCGGTTCAACGAAAAACCATCTCCGTCGGTGCCAGAGCTCCCGATCTTGATGCCTTAATCCGGGAATTAGACGAGACGACGAAGTGCCTTGCTGCGGGCGCACGCTCCAACTGCCGGATTGACCGGGTCATCGGTCATGCTCGCCTGATGTGCGAACGGATGAGCGACCCCGCGCTCACCGGAACTGTGCGGCGACTGGAGGCTCTGCAAAGATCCGGAGAAACCACCTGCCGCATTGCCGAGTTGTGGGATCAACTCGACTATCTACGGCACTACCTTGAGGCCTGCGCCTGAGACGCAGGCCTCCTCTCATGGGCCTCTTAGGACGGGTTCAGTCGCGTGGAAGAACCCGGAGACCCAGTTCCCGCAGCTGTTCCGGCGTCGGATCGGAGGGCGCGTTCATCATCAGATCCTGCGCCTGCTGGTTCATCGGGAACATGATCACCTGACGGATGTTCTGCTCGTCTGCGAGCAGCATCACCATCCGGTCAATGCCTGCCGCGCAGCCCCCATGCGGCGGGGCGCCGTACTGGAATGCGTTGACCATGCCGCCAAAGCGCTTGCGCACCTCTTCCTCGGAATATCCGGCGATCTCGAAGGCCTTGAACATGATCTCGGGGCGGTGGTTCCGGATCGCACCAGAGATCAGCTCATAGCCGTTGCAGGCGAGGTCGTACTGGTAGCCCAGCACGTCCAGCGGATCGCCGTCCAGCGCCTCCATGCCGCCCTGAGGCATCGAGAAGGGGTTGTGCGAAAAGTCGATTTTGCCCTCATCGTCCTTTTCGTACATCGGGAAATCCACGATCCACGCAAAGGCAAAGCGGTCGGTCTCGGTCAGGCCGAGCTCATCACCGATGACCGTCCGGGCGCGGCCCGCGACGGCTTCGAAATCCGACGGACGCCCGCCGAGGAAAAACGCCGCATCGCCAACGCCGAGACCCAGCTGCTGGCGAATCGCCTCGGTGCGCTCGGGGCCAATGTTTTTCGCCAGCGGACCGGCGGCTTCCATTTCGCCGTTGGCTTCCCGCCAGAAGATATAGCCCATACCGGGTAGGCCTTGCTCCTGCGCAAATTTGTTCATCCGGTCGCAAAACTTGCGGCTGCCGCCCTTGGGGGCGGGGATGGCGCGGATCTCGGTGCCGTCTTTCTCCAGCAGGTTGGCAAAGATCGCAAAACCGGAGCCACGGAATTGCTCGGAGACCACCTGCATCTCGATCGGGTTGCGCAGATCGGGCTTGTCCGTGCCGTATTTCAGCATCGCCTCTGCGAACGGGATGCGCGGGAACTCGGCATCCACCTTACGCCCGCCGCCAAAACGCTCGAAACAGCCACGGATCACCGGCTCGATGGTGGCAAAGATGTCTTCCTGCTCTACGAAGGACATCTCCATGTCGAGCTGGTAGAAATCGGTGGGGGAGCGGTCGGCGCGGGGATCTTCGTCGCGGAAACAGGGCGCGATCTGGAAATATTTGTCGAAGCCCGACACCATAATCAGCTGTTTGAATTGCTGAGGCGCCTGCGGCAGCGCGTAGAACTTGCCCGGATGCAGGCGCGACGGCACGAGGAAGTCGCGTGCACCTTCGGGGCTCGAGGCGGTGATGATGGGGGTCTGGAACTCATTAAAGTTCTGTTCCCACATGCGTTCCCGCAGATCGCGCACCACGTCCGAACGCAGCACCATGTTGTTGTGCAGGGTCTCGCGACGCAGGTCGAGGAAGCGGTAACGCAGGCGGGTTTCCTCGGGATAGTCCGGCTCGCCAAAGACCGGCAGCGGCAGCTCACCCGCGTGGCCGAGGACTTCGAGCCCACGGGCAAACACTTCGATCTCGCCGGTCGGGATCTTGGCGTTCACGAGGCTTTCGTCCCGGGCCTTCACGTCGCCGTCGATGCGAATGCACCATTCGGAACGCACCTTTTCCATCTCGGTGAAGGCGGGCGAATCGGGGTCGCAGATCACCTGCGTCATGCCGAAATGGTCGCGCAGGTCGATAAACAGCACCCCGCCATGGTCACGGACGCGATGCACCCACCCCGCGAGGCGCACATTGGCGCCCACATCGGCCTTGGTCAGATCGGCGCAGGTGTGGCTGCGATAGGCATGCATGGCTGGATCCTCTTTGCGGCAATTGGGCGCGATACACATGGGCGGGCGGCCCAAGTCAAGCGGATCGCGTGCTTCCGGAGCGAAACGGCGCGATTTTCCCGGCAGATCGGTGGAGGCGCGGGTTTGACAGGCCGGGATTTGCATATTTTTGGACAGGTGACGTCGAAAGGGTGCTCGCAAAAGGTCAGGGGTGACTTGCGCCCCCCGCCCCCATGCGTATAACCCCGGTCGATTTGCGCCGATGACCCTGGGGGACACCATGCCGAAACGCGACGATCTCAAATCCATCATGATTATCGGAGCGGGGCCCATTATTATCGGGCAGGCCTGCGAGTTCGACTACTCGGGCGCACAAGCCTGTAAGGCCCTGCGCGAGGAAGGTTACCGGGTCATTCTGGTGAACTCGAACCCGGCGACGATCATGACCGATCCGGGGCTGGCCGACGCCACTTATATCGAGCCGATCACGCCAGAGGTGGTCGCCCGGATCATCGCCAAGGAAAAGCCCGACGCGCTTCTGCCGACCATGGGCGGTCAGACGGGCCTGAACACGGCGCTGAAGCTGGAAGAGATGGGCGTTCTGGCCGAACATGGGGTCGAAATGATCGGCGCCAAGCGAGAAGCCATCGAGATGGCCGAGGATCGCAAGCTGTTCCGCGAGGCCATGGACCGGATCGGGCTGGAAAACCCGCGCGCCACTATCGTCTCCGCCCCCAAGACCGAAAAGGGGTATGATCTGAACGCGGGCGTGGCGAAGGCCTTGGAGGCGCTGGAAGATATCGGCCTGCCTGCGATCATCCGGCCCGCCTATACGCTGGGCGGCACCGGCGGTGGCGTGGCCTATAACCGCGAAGAATACGAGCATTACTGCCGCACGGGCATGGATGCCTCGCCGGTGGGTCAGATCCTCGTGGATGAGAGCCTGCTCGGCTGGAAAGAATACGAGATGGAGGTCGTGCGGGACCGCGCCGACAACGCCATCATTGTGTGCTCCATCGAGAATGTCGACCCGATGGGCGTCCATACGGGCGATTCGATCACGGTGGCCCCGGCGCTGACCCTGACCGACAAGGAATACCAGATGATGCGCTCGGCCTCGATTGCCGTGCTGCGGGAAATCGGGGTCGAGACGGGCGGCTCCAACGTGCAATGGGCGGTGAACCCCGCCGATGGTCGTATGGTGGTGATCGAGATGAACCCGCGCGTGTCGCGGTCTTCGGCGCTGGCCTCGAAGGCCACGGGATTCCCGATCGCCAAGATCGCGGCCAAGCTTGCAGTGGGCTACACGCTCGACGAGCTCGACAATGACATCACGGGCGTGACACCCGCGTCCTTTGAGCCGTCCATCGACTATGTCGTGACGAAGATCCCGCGCTTTGCCTTCGAGAAATTTCCCGGCTCCCAGCCTGACCTGACTACGGCGATGAAATCGGTGGGCGAGGCCATGGCCATTGGCCGGACGATCCACGAATCGATGCAAAAAGCGCTGGCTTCGCTGGAGACCGGGCTGACCGGCTTTGACGAGATCGCCATTGAGGGGCTGACCGACGAGACGTCTGATGCCGATGCGCGCACCGCGATCACCAAGGCGCTCGCCCGTCAGACCCCGGACCGTCTGCGCGTCGTGGCGCAGGCCATGCGTCACGGACTGTCGAATGACGACATCCATGCGGTGACGAAGTTCGACCCGTGGTTCCTCGCCCGCATCCGCGAGATCATCGAAGCCGAGGCGCAGGTCCGCGAAACCGGCCTGCCGCAAGACGCCCATGATCTGCGCAAGCTGAAGATGCTGGGCTTTACCGATGCGCGGCTGGCGACGCTGACGGGCATGGAAGAGACCGCCGTGCGCAAGGCCCGCCATGCACAGGGCGTCACCGCCGTGTTCAAGCGCATCGATACCTGCGCTGCCGAGTTCGAGGCCCAGACGCCCTATATGTACTCAACCTATGAGAGCCCAATGATGGGTGAGGTGGAGTGCGAAGCCCGCCCTTCGGACCGGAAAAAGGTCGTGATTCTTGGCGGTGGCCCGAACCGGATCGGTCAGGGCATCGAATTCGATTATTGCTGCTGTCATGCCTGCTACGCGCTCAGCGACGCGGGCTATGAAACCATCATGATCAACTGCAATCCGGAGACGGTCTCGACCGATTACGATACGTCGGATCGTCTCTATTTCGAGCCGTTGACCTTCGAGCACGTGATGGAGATCCTGCGCGTCGAGCAGGAAAACGGCACGCTCCATGGGGTGATCGTGCAGTTCGGTGGCCAGACGCCGCTGAAGCTGGCCAATGATCTGGCCGATGCGGGGATCCCGATCCTCGGCACTTCGCCCGATGCCATCGACCTTGCCGAAGACCGTGAGCGGTTCCAGGAAATGCTCCACGAGCTGGAGCTGCGGCAGCCGAAAAACGGCCTCGCGCGCTCCGACGAACAGGCGATTGCCATGGCGGCCGAGGTGGGCTTCCCGCTCGTGATCCGCCCGTCCTATGTGTTGGGCGGCCGGGCCATGGAGATCGTCCGCGACGATGACCACCTGCGCCGCTATATCCGCGACGCGGTCAGCGTTTCTGGCAAGAACCCGGTGCTGCTCGACAGCTACCTGTCTGGCGCGGTCGAGGTGGATGTGGACTGCCTCAGCGATGGCGAAAACGTCCATGTGGCGGGCGTCATGCAACATATCGAAGAGGCCGGCGTTCATTCCGGCGACAGCGCCTGCTGTCTGCCGCCGCACACGCTCTCCCGCGAGATTGTCGAGGAGATGGAGCGACAGGCCATCGCCATGGCGCGCAAGCTCGGCGTGGTCGGGCTGATGAACGTGCAGTTCGCGGTGAAGGACGACACGGTCTATGTGCTCGAAGTAAACCCCCGCGCATCCCGGACTGTGCCCTTCGTGGCCAAGGCCACCGACAGCGCTATCGCGTCCATCGCCGCGCGTCTGATGGCGGGCGAGCCGCTCACGGCCTTCCCGTCGCGCCCTGCCTATGCTGCCGATGCGTCACCGGACACCGCCCTGCCACTGGCTGACCCGATGACGCTGGCCGACCCGCATATGCCGTGGTTCTCGGTCAAGGAGTCGGTGCTGCCCTTCGCCCGCTTCCCCGGCGTGGACACGCTGCTCGGCCCGGAAATGCGGTCAACCGGCGAGGTCATGGGTTGGGACCGCGATTTCGCTACGGCTTTCCTAAAGGCGCAGATGGGCGCGGGTGTGGTCCTTCCGACATCCGGCACCGCCTTCCTGTCGATTAAGGAAGCGGACAAGACCGACCAGTTGGTCGAGACCGCTAGGATCCTCACCGAGCTGGGGCTGTCAATTATTGCGACCGACGGCACTCATGCTTTCCTCGCCGAGAACGGCATCGAATCTCGACCGGTGAACAAAGTCTATCAGGGCGGCCGGACCATCGTGGACGTAATGAAGGACGGTGAGGTCGATCTGGTGATGAACACCACCGAAGGTGCGCAGGCGGTTGAGGACAGCCGGTCCATGCGAGCCGTGGCTCTGAACGACAAAATCCCGTATTATACGACTTTGGCTGGCGCCCACGCCGCCGCGCAGGCGATGCAAGCCAAGCGCACAGATGAGATCGAGGTGCGCGCGCTGCAAGCCTAGGCTCAGGACCCATTGATTTCCGCCTGGTGGCGTGATTCACCGCTGCAAAATTGGCGGTGAACATGTCTGATCTTTTCTGGCTGACGGATGCGCAGATGGAGCGTCTTGAGCCCTTCTGTGCCAAGTCGCACGGCAAACGGGGGTAATCCCCCCCTATTTTAGGGGATGCGGAAGTAGAATTTTCTCGGCAGGATGAACGGGGAGATTCAGATGAAGAAAGCACGTCTTACCGAGGCCCAGATCATGTCTGTGCTGCGCCAGATGGAGGGCGGTGTGGCTGTTGCGGAGCTGTGCCGCGAGCACGGCATGAGCAGCGCATACCCCGAAGTTACGCTCGCACAAGCGCGGGATAAGGCGCGGCAGATCTAAGAGCAGATCCGTGATGGCATAGACCCCGTAGAAGAACGCAAAGTGGCTCGCTACCTGCTTATCGCAGCGCAAAGGCGCGGTCTGACATTTGCCGATGCGGTAGACCTCTACCTCGCTGCGAAGCTGAGGTGCTTTCTGGCGCGCGAGGCGTGGATGCCCCGGAGGATTTTGACTGGACGAGCGAGGGGCGCGGGACAGCGTTGGTCCGCTCTGTTGAGAAACTGATCGGCAACGCTATGCCGACTGGTACACTGCAATTGAGCGGCACCCCGTCACGAACGAAAAAACCAAACACATTCGTGCCACCATTTACGTCAAAGAGCGGGCCGAGAGCGAATTGGCATTCGGCGCCACACAGACGCTGGAACGGCAATTGGTGCAAAAGGTTCTTGAAGTCGGCATTTCCTGCGATGCGCAATCGCGTCTGGTCGAGATTTGCGCGATCCGAGGTGCTGGCCGTTCAGATCAATTTGTCTGTGCTGGTCGAGCAGCTCGCCAACGTTTTCGGATGCAAGCGCCGCAAGACCGACCCGATCCACGAAGAGACCTGGCGCATTGCGGCGCTGGAAACGCCGCATGGAGATGTCACGCTGCGCCTGATCCATGATCGAAACGCGCGCGCCCTGACCAACGCTCTGTCGCGGGAGGCCCGATCTGCGTGGCGACTGATCGTCACGGCAGAGGGCGCGCTGTCTTTACCGGATGTGACGACAGTTGCCCTGAAGGATCTGATCGAGATCGACGCGGGCACCGGCGCGCTGCGGGCAATTGCCGAACTTGCCGTGCTGTGCGGCGTCCCGGAGATTCGGCGCGGGGGCACCCGCCGCCCATGGCGCAGTTCCGAACCGGTCCGAAAGATCGTCAACGACGCCCTCAAGGCCGCCGGTCTGCAAGCCTTCGGCCCCCACGCCTTCCGACACCTGCACGCCCGGAATGCCGCGAAAACCTGCACCACCCCGGTGGAACTGGTCGCCGTCTCCCAAAACCTTGGCCACACGGACGTTCTGACCACGCTGCGCAGCTACGGTCAGATCACCCGCGAACGCCAGCACGCAATCGTGACCGGGGAACCGGAAGTAAGAGGCATCGATGACTGGTCTAGCCAATCTGACAGATTCAAGCGGGCGCAATGTGTGGGAACGAATGCGGGAGCAGTGATGGCTTATCGGCCAGATAACCATCAATAGCAGATGCATATCTAAAATGTCTGGCGGAGGCTGTGGGATTCGAACCCACGGGACGCTCTCACGCCCAACGGTTTTCAAGACCGCCGCATTCGACCACTCTGCCAAACCTCCGTCCAAGTTCTGAGTTATCGCGCTTGACCGCCGTATGGAAGGCCCCAAATTCGCGAGGCTGTGCCCTTGCGAGCCGCGGGTTCGGGGATGCATCCGAGGTCAAGCCCTGCTAGGAATTGAGTGAACGATCAGAACAGGACACCCGCCATGCGCCTCGCCCGCCTCGTCCCAATGCTTCTCCTCTGCCTCGCGGCGCTGCCCGCCTATGCGTTCGATACAGCAGCGCGCGCGGCATATGTCTATGACCTGACGACAAAGACCGTCCTGATGGCGAAAAACGCAGACGAGGCTTTGCCGCCGGCATCCATGTCGAAGCTGATGACTCTGAACATGCTGTTCGAGGCTCTGCGCGACGGGCGGGTGGACATGAACACGCAATTTGGTGTCAGTTCCAAGGCCCGCGCCATGGGCGGCTCGACCATGTTCCTGAACGAGCGTGACCGTCCCACGGTTGAAGAGTTGATTCAGGGTATCATCGTGATGTCTGGCAATGACGCCTGCGTTGTGGTGGCGGAGGGATTGGCGGGCAGCGAACAGTCCTTTGCCAAGATGATGACCGACCGGGCGCGAGATCTGGGTATGACCCAGTCGACATTTGCGAATGCGAGCGGCTGGCCCCACCCCAACCAACGTATGTCGATGCGGGATCTGGGCATCCTGGCGACCCGGCTCATCACTGAATTCCCAGAATATTACGGTTACTTCGCGCAGAAGGAATTTGCGTTCGATAACCGCGCCCCGAAAAACCGGTTCAACCGGAACCCGCTGTTAGGTCTGGGGATCGGCGCTGACGGGTTGAAGACCGGTCACACCTCCGAGGCTGGCTATGGGCTTGTTGGCTCGGCCGCGCAGGGGGACAGGCGGATTGTCTTCGTGATCTCGGGTCTCGACAGCGAGCGCGCTCGGGCTGAGGAAGCTGAACGGCTGGTGAATTGGGCCTTTCGGCAGTTCGTGGAGAAGACCATCGTGGGTGATGGCGAGCGCGTGACGACGGCGGATGTGTGGCTGGGTGACAGCCGGTCCGTGGATCTGGTGAGCCCGGAGGAGCACCGCATGCTCTTGCCCGCGCAGGCGCAGGACAGCATCCGCGCCCGTGCGCGCTACACCAGCCCGCTGGAGGCGCCGATCGCGGAGGGCGAAGAGGTGGCGACGCTGGTCGTCTCGATCGATGGGCTGCCGGACGCAGAGTTTCCGCTGGTCGCCGCCGAAGAGGTGGGCCGGGGAGGATTCGTACCCCATATCCGGACCGCGGCTTCGGTGCTGTTGGCCAAGGCGCTGGATGCCCGCAAAGGCGGTGAAACTGCTGAACCGGACGCAGAGCCCGAGACCACGGAGTGACCGGGACCGGCGTGTTTCTGAGCTTTGAAGGGATCGACGGGTCGGGCAAGTCTACGCAGGCCCGGCGTCTCGCCGCACATCTGCGCGATCAGGGCCGCGAGGTGGTTCTGACCCGTGAGCCGGGCGGGTCTCCGGGCGCTGAGGAAATCCGGCGGCTGGTGCTCGAAGGCGATGCGGAACGCTGGTCGGCGGAGACCGAACTCCTGCTCTTCACCGCCGCCCGGCGGGATCATCTGGAACGGCTGATTCAGCCTGCACTTGATCGGGGTGCTGTGGTGATCTGCGACCGTTTTGCCGACTCGACCCGGGTCTATCAGGGTGTGGCGCGGGCGGATTTGCTGGGGCTGGTGAACACACTCCATGCGCAGGTGATTGGGGTCGATCCCGACCGGACCTTTCTCATCGACATGGATCCTGAGGCAGCGCTCACCCGCGCGCTTGGACGGCAGGCCGGCGAAGACCGGTTCGAAAGCTTTGGCGTCGGTTTGCAGGAAAAGCTGCGGGCCGGGTTTTTGGCGCTGGCCGAACGCGCGCCGGAACGGTTTCGGGTGATCGACGGCAATCGTTCGGAAGATGCGGTCGCCGCCGACGTGATCGCCGCTCTGCCATGAGCGAGGACCTCGAATATGAGCCGGATCGTATACCCGGCACGCCCCATCCGCGACATACGCTGGAGCTTTTCGGGCAAGATGCAGCAGAGGAAGCCTTTCTCGACGTGTGGCGGTCCGGGAGGTTGCATCACGCGTGGCTGCTGACCGGCCCCATGGGAGTTGGCAAGGCAACGCTTGCGTGGCGCATCGCCCGGTTCCTCCTGTCGGACCCGGACGCCGGGGCCATAACGCTCGACATATCCCGTGACGAACCCGTCGCCCATCGGATTGACGCCCTGTCGGAGCCCGCCTTGTTCCTGATGCGCCCGACGGCGAACCCGGACACGGGCACCGAGCGGCGCGACATCACCGTGGATGTTTCCCGCAGGCTCAAGGGCTTCCTGCAGCTCTCTGCCAGTGGCGGCGGGCGGCGGGTGGTCATCGTCGATGCCGCCGACCAACTGAACACACAGGCCGCCAATGCGATCCTGAAACTCATCGAAGAACCACCCCCGCTGACGACCTTTCTGCTGGTCAGCCACATGCCCGCGCGGCTCCTGCCGACGATCCGGTCCCGCTGCCGGGTGCTGAAGCTCGGCCCCCTCACTCCCGACGACCTCGCGCGGGCGCTGGACGGGGCAGGCGTGACGAGCGACGCGAACCCCCACGCCATGGCGGAACTCGCGGGCGGGTCCGCCGGCGAGGCCGCGCGGCTGGTCCTTGAGGATGGACCGAGCCTCTACGCCGCTCTGGTGCAGCTCGCCTCGGGGATTCCGCAAATGGACCGGCCCGCCCTGACCCGGCTGGGCGATGGTCTGGCCGGGGCGGGGGGACGCGGTCGGATGGAGACGCTGGTGCGGTTGATCGGCCTCCTTTTGGGGCGTCTCGCTCGGACAGGGGCCGGTCATGCCCCCGCCGCGCAGGCCGCACCGGGCGAGGCGGAGATGCTGGAGCGCCTCTCCCCCGACTCGGCCGCTGCCCGCATCTGGGCGGAACTGGCGGCGGAGCTGTCACAAAGGCTGGCCCATGGGCGGGCGGTGAACCTTGACCCGTCGGGCTTGATTCTGGATACGGGCCTGAAGCTCAACGACACGGGCCGCGCCATTCTGCGCGGCGAGACCTATGGCCACTGACCCGCGCATCACCGACAGCCACTGCCATCTGGATTTCCCGGATTTTGACGACACCCGAGCCGAGGTGGTCGCCCGTGCGGTCGCCAATGGCGTGCACCGGATGGTCACCATCTGCACCCGCCTCGACCGGGTGGATCAGGTGCGCAGCATCGCCGAGGCCCATGACGCGGTCTGGTGGGCAGCGGGCACCCACCCAATGAGCGCCGGAGACGTGCCGCAGGTCAGCATCGAAGACCTGCTGACCCTCGCAGAGCACCCGAAATTCGTCGGCATCGGCGAAACCGGGCTCGATTACCACTACACCGCCGAGACGAAGTCTGCCCAGCAAGAGAGCCTGCGCACCCATATCGAGGCCGCGCGCCAGACGAAGCTGCCGCTGATCATCCATGCACGCGATGCCGATGAGGACATGGCGCGGATTCTGTCAGAGGAGCACGCGCGCGGGGCCTATTCCTGCGTAATGCATTGCTTTTCCTCGAGCGCAGAACTGGCTCGCGCGGCGCTGGATCTGGGGTTTTACCTGTCCATGTCCGGCATCGCGGCGTTCAAGCGTTCCGAGGAGCTGCGGGCGATCTTTGCCGAAGCGCTCGTGGACCGGATCCTGGTGGAAACCGACAGCCCCTATCTCGCGCCCCCGCCCCATCGCGGCAAGCGCAATGAGCCTGCTTATTCGGTGCACACAGCGCGGGTCGGGGCGGAGCTTTACGGCCTCAGCTACGAAGACTTCGCGGCGCAGACCGAAGAGAACTTCGCCCGGCTGTTCTGGAAGGCCGCATGACCCTGCGGTTCACCATCCTCGGCTGCGGCTCCTCGGGCGGCGTGCCGCGTATCGGGGGCGATTGGGGCCAATGCGATCCCACGGATCCCCATAACCGCCGCCGCCGCTGCTCGCTGCTGGTCGAGCGGATGGGAGACGCAGGCACCACCCGCGTCCTGATCGACGCATCCCCGGATCTTCGGGAGCAACTGCTCTCCGCCGAGGTTGGCGAATTGGACGGCGTCGTGTTCACCCACGCCCACGCCGATCACTGTCACGGGCTCGACGATCTGCGGATGATCGTCATCGCCATGCGCCAGCGGCTGAATATCTGGGCCGATGAGCCGACCATGGCCGCGCTGAAGCACCGGTTTGATTACGCGTTCGAGACGCCGCCCAATTCCGATTACCCACCGATCCTCGACGCGCATCTGATCGACGGCGATGTGACCATCGACGGTGCAGGAGGTGCGATCATCCTCACTCCGTTCCGCGTCGAGCATGGCCGCATCGACGCCCTGGGCTTTCGCATCGGCGGGCTGGCCTATCTGCCCGATGTCAGCGCCATGACCGACGATGCCTGGGCGGCGGTCAAGGATCTCGACGTCTGGATCGTTGATGCCCTGCGCCGTGCCCCGCATCCCTCTCACGCCCATCTGGAGCGCACACTGGAGTGGATTGCCCAGGCGACCCCCAAAAGCGCCATCCTGACCAACATGCACACCGATCTGGACTACGCCACGATCGATGCGGAAACGCCGGATCACGTGAGACCCGCCCATGATCTGATGCGCGTCACGCTTCCCAGCTCATGAACCAGCTCATCGACGTTATCCTGCCGGTATTTCTGGTCATCGGGGCGGGATACGTGGCTGTCTGGCGGGGCTGGTTCGCCGACAGCGCCATTGACGGGCTGATGAGGTTCTCCCAGCAATTCGCCATTCCCTGCCTCCTGTTCCGCGCCATCGCAACGCTGGATCTGGGGGCCGAGTTCTCCTGGCCGCTGCTCCTGAGCTTCTACACCGGCGCGGCCTCGGGGTTCTTCGCCGGACTCATCGGCGCGCGTCTTCTGGGGCGCGGTTGGGAAGACTCCGTAGCCATCGGCTTCTGCGGGCTGTTCTCCAACTCGGTGCTGCTGGGCCTGCCGATCACCGAGCGGGCCTTTGGCGCGGACACGCTGGCCTTTAACTACGCCATCGTCGCGGTCCATGCGCCGTTTTGCTACCTCCTCGGCATGACCACGATGGAGCTGGTCCGTGCGCGTGGCGAGAGCCTGCGGCGCCTGCCCCTGCGCGTCGGGCGGGCGATGTTCCGCAACGCATTGGTGCTGGGGATCTCGCTGGGCTTCATCGTCAACCTCTCCGGCGTCACGCTGCCGGGTGTCCTTGACAGCGCGCTCTCCATGGTGATCCGCGCCGCCCTGCCTTCGGCACTGTTTGCCCTCGGCGGTATCCTCTACCGCTACCGGCCCGAAGGCGATATGCGGGTGATCGCACTGATCTGCGCAACATCGCTGGTGCTGCACCCGACCGTGGCCTGGACCGTCGGTCAAATCCTCGGCCTTTCCACCGACCAGCTCCGCGCGGCAGTCCTGACGGCCTCCATGGCGCCGGGGGTGAACACCTATATCTTCGCGAATATGTATGACGCCGCCCGCCGCTCTGCGGCCTCCGGCGTGCTCATCGGCACCGCACTCTCGATCCTCACCGTCTGGGTCTGGCTGCTGATCTTGCCCTGACCTGGCGAAGCAGGTGACGTGCCCGCAGGATCACGGTAAAGCTGTCTCTAACCTGATAATAACCAGAGGGTCACATGCTGACCCCTCCCAAAGTGAAAAGTGACATCGTTCTGACATGGCCGAGACATCCGAGCAAAAGATCCGAGCACGTGAAATCTTCCCTGAACCTCAGATCCATGAAGCTGAGAATGTCAGGATGGTGTTCGGCCCGAAGGCAGGCCGGCGCAAACTGACCTTCGGGCTTTATGACGCCGTCGGAACACCACTGCCCTATGCGCAGATCAATACAACACTTGTGACCACGATCCCGTCGCAAGACCCACCGTCGGTGCAGCCGCCGGAGGTGATCGAGACCCCAGTCCTGTTTGCCGGTCTCGCCGAAAACCAGTTTGGACATGTCCTGACAAACGCGCTGGGGCGGCTTTGGGCGCTGGAGCACCTGCCTCCCGAGACGGAAATCCTGTTCATGGCCCGCCCGCTGGACTGGAATACCCGTTTTCCATTTGTCGAGCCGATCCTGCGCTTTTTCGGAATCACGAACCCGGTCCGGATTGTCAGCGGCGACGTGACCCTGCGCAAGGTCTATACCGCCACTGAAACCTACGGCGAGCGCTATAACGGTCGCGGGTCGGATGCGTTTTTCGACTGGCTGGAGCCCCGGATCAACCGCGGCGATCTGATCCCGGGCAGTAAGGCTTACGTCTCCCGCAGCAAACTTGGCGCCGACATGGGACGATATGCCTGCGAGGACATTGTTGAGGAGAACCTCGCAGCCGCCGGGTATGAGATCTTTCATCCGCAGGATCACAGCCTCGCAGAGCAGGTGGAAAAGCTCAGCCGAACGGAGAAACTAATTTTTTCCGAGAGTTCGGCGCTTCACCTCTATTATCTCGCGGCCCATCCCGGCCAGCATGCAGCGACCATTCTGCGACGGCGGGCGCTGCCAAAGCTGATCCTTGGCCAAATTCGCAATTCGCGTGCCGAAGAGCCAATTACCGAGATCAACGCGATCAAGCACGTTCTTTATCCACCGCGCACAGAAGATAACAGCAGTGTCGCGACGCTGGACTTTGATCAGTTGCACGATCAGTTGGTGCGCGGCGGATTTCTCGAAGACGGCGCCACTTGGCGCAGTCCAACAGAAGAGGAAGAAGCATTCTCGGTCAGGGCCGGGTTGCGCCCGAATGAGACTATGCTCAGCCTGAAAGAGTGGCGGGCCTATCTGGCCGACCTGCAGGACCAACGCAAAGAGCGGCAAGCGCGGCGGGAGCTGCGCCAAAAGCGCAAAGCGCAGCGCGAAAAGAACGCCTTGCGCAAACGCCGAAAGGCTATGCGGGAAAGGCAGGCTACCGCCGCGGCCCAACGGCAGGCTCCTCCACAGGGCGATAGTTAAGCTCTGGGAGTGTCGGGGTTGCGAGCTTACAGATGACAGGCACAGTGAGGCCGCCTCCCGAAGGCGCCACTTGGAAATCCTCCCCGCGCGCCAGTCAACCTGCGCTGGAACGGCGCAAAACGAAAAGGACCGCCGGATATCGGCGGTCCCTCGAATGTTCGGAGGTGGGCCCGGTTAGGGTCCGACCCAATCATGGTTCTTCTATCCGGGGGTTGCCCTCAGATATCGGCCCCCATAACTGTTCCGACCTCACACTCCTGCATCATTCTAGACACTGGACCACCTCCTTTCGTTAAATGCCGATAAGAAGACGGTGCCACATATTTCGCGTGTGTCAAAACATTTCACGCAGGATGTGGTGCAAATTTTTATGATCCGGTCGTTTGCGCGCTGGCTTCCCGCGGTTTGTGTCACCACGCGCTTTACGTCTCGGGGGCGGCCAACCGACTTTCGAGAAGTTCTCCGCGTTCATGCAGCAGAGGGTACGCGATCATGGCAAAGGCCGTGTTGAGGGATTTGAGCGCACGGATCAACTCGAGATGGATGGCGCTGGTCTCGATACTGTCGGCCATCCCGCGTTGCAGCCGGGACAGATGGCGCGATTGCAGATCTCGGGCGATGTCGCGGACTTTTTCCTTTTGCTCGACCAGTTCCCGGGCGAGGCCGGTATCCTCTGACATGAGCACAGTAATCCCGTGCTGCACGTTGCGCAAAACAATGTCGTGGAAATCAGTCAGCTCGCGCCCGCCTTCATCGGAAAAGCGCAGGTTTTCGAGGCTTTTGCGTCGGGCGAGATCGACAGACTTCCGCGCGATCATGTCGGCGCCGGCTTCCATGTTGGTGGCGATGGTCGACAGCTCGAAACTGCGGCTGGGCAATGTCCCGTCATCGCCCCGCCCCCGAATGCCAGCCAGATAGATCCGCAGATCGAGGGACATACGCTCGACGCGCTTGTATTCTTCGGCGATGGCCTGCGCGGTCGCCTCGTCATATCGATCAAACAGAGGCATGACCTGTCGCAGCATCACCTCGATCACGTGGCCCATCTGCACCAGTTCCCGCACAGCACAAGCATAGGCGCGGCGCGGCTGGTTTTGCAGCGCCGGGTCCAGTGCACTGACCGCCGTCTCGGCACTTCGGGGGGCTGAGTGTCCGGGCATGAGGCGTTCAGCCAGACGCGTCAGTGGGCCGACGAAGGGCAGACAGACAAGCAGGACGGCGACATTAAAGAGCACATGCAGGTGCAGCGCCTGCGTGCCTGCGCCGCCGCCAAGCAAGTCGGTGGGCAGCGCAAAGGTTGCCAGCGCCCAGAGGACAATCAGCGCGCCACCGCCCCGCAGGATGACGTTCAGCCAGACGACACGACGGACGGTCACATCCGAGTTCAGCGTCAGGAAAAACGCGATCATCGAGCCGCCCAGATTGGCACCAAGCACCATGGCGAAAGCGGCGCTCGGGGGCAGGAGACCTTGCGAGGCGAGCGTGGCGAAGAGCAGAACGGCCGCAACGCTGGCATGGACCAGCCACGCAAAGAGCGCAGCGATGATGAACGCCGTCAGCGTGTCATCGGCGAGATAGAGCATCGCCGTCCGGGCGCCCTCGCTGTCGATCAGCGGGTTGCTAGCGGCGCGGATCAGATCGAGCGACATGAAGATCAGCGCGAGACCGATCAGGATGCGCCCGATCTGGCGCAGCTCCCTGCTTTTGCTGCGCAAAAAGATCAGAACGCCGAGGAGCATCAGCACTGGCTGGACCGCTGCGAGGCTCGAATTGAGCAGGAGCGCGACGAGAGCCGAGCCGAGGTCGCCGCCGAGCACGATGGACAGGCCCGCCACACCGCTGATTGTCCCCGCCGACACGAACCCCGCCATCAGGACCGCAACGGCCGTCGAGCTTTGCATCAGGATCGCGGCGCCCGCACCGGCGCTGGCCGCTGCGAGGCGGCTCTGTGTGGAGCGGCGCAGCCAGAGACGGAGCTTTGCGCCGAAAGCACGCTCAAACCCGGTACGGACCAGCCGAACAGCCCAGATCAGCAGCGCCGCGGCGCCTGCGATGTTGAGGAAGAAAAAGATTGGTGACGTTTCCATCGGTAGTCAGGAACTTAGAGGGGCGACAGTATTAGTCCACCGGAATCAGAACGGGAAGATCCCGTCACCGTGGTGCAGCGGAATGGCGGTCCACAGATCGTCCGGCCCCGTATCGAGTACCGCAAACCCCGTCGGACCCGCGTAAAAGCCCACGGGTGCGTCGGTCCGGCGATCCAGAGCGAAGGCGCTGCACAGGGAGGGGGCGGTGACGACGGGGTGGCTCGCGAGGGTGCTCTGATAAACCCCATGAACATGACCCGCGACGATACGGAGATGGCCTTTGAACGGGGCAAGAACGGTGGCCAGATCGCCGGGATTTTCCAGCGCGATCGCGTCCATAAAGCAGATGCCGGTGCGCAGGGGCGGATGATGGAGCGCGACAACCACCGGGCCGGACCCTGCGCCATCCAGCGCATGGGCGAGATGATCGAGGCTCTCGGGCCTGAGACGCCCGCCGCCCTGCCCCTCAACCAGCGTGTCGAGGCCGATGATCCGGGTGTCGCCGATATCGCGCACCCAGTCGATGAGGCCGTCCTTCGGCATACCGGGGAGGTCACCAAACACCGCGCGCAGGGGATCGCGGGCATCGTGATTGCCGGGGACGACCATCAGCGGCAGGCGAAAGCGCTCCAGTTCCAGCCGGGCCAGAGCGGTGCTGTCCACACCGCCATCATCGGTGAGATCGCCGGTGACCAGAACCGCATCGAGGGGTCCGATCTGATCCATTCGCTTTTGGATCTGATCCACCGCGCCACGCACCAGAGCAGGCGTGTCGAGTACCTGCGAGGCGTGCTGGCCGTTGGAGACCAGATGCAGGTCGGTAAGATGCAGGATACGAGCCATGGTTACTTGATCCCGGCGCGCAGGAAGGCCTGCACGAACTGGCGCTGGAAGACGAGGAAGGCGATCAGGAGCGGCGCCACCGACATCATCGTGGCCGCCGAGATCACCGAGATATCGACCCCGTTCTCCGGTGCGCCGAAGATCGACAGACCCACGGTCAGCGGCCGGGTATCAGGAGAGTTGGTGACGATCAGCGGCCAGAGGAAATTGTTCCAGTGGGTCGAGACGGAGACCAGCGCATAGGCGAGGTAGGTGGGCCGGGCCAGCGGTACGTAGACCCGCCAGAGGATACCGAACCAGCCGCAGCCCTCGACGCGGGCGGCCTCATGCAACTCGATGGGGACGCCCTTGAACGCCTGTCGCATGAGGAAGATCCCAAAGGCGGAAGCCATATAGGGCATCCCCACCCCGAGGATCGAGTCGAAGAGGCCCAGCCGCGAGACCATGGCGTAGTTCTCGACGATCAGCACTTCGGGCAGGATGAAGAGCTGCATCAGCACGAGGATGAAGACCACGTCGCGTCCGGGGAACTGCACCTTGGCAAAGGCAAAGCCCGCCAGCGTGGTGACGAAGAACTGGCCAATCAGGATCACCGTCACGAGGATGAAGGTGTTCAGGAAGTAACGCAGCCAAGGCGCGCCGTCCCAGGCGGTGCGGAAATTGTCGAGGGTCCAGGCCGAGGTGAGGTTGAAATTCACTGCGTCAGAGGTGGAATGGAACGCGGCCCAGAAGGCAAAGACCAGCGGCGAGATCCAGATCACCGCGAGCAACAGGGCGCCGGCGGTCTCGATGTAACGGGAGAGGCTGCTCATTGGTAATGGGTCCGCTTGTCGAGAATGGTGAATTTGACGGCGGCGACGATGCCGAGGACGAGGAGCACCATGATGGTCATCGCAGCGGCATGGGGCGCGTCAAAGAAGGCAAAGGCCATTTCCCAGATATAGTAGAGGATCAGCTTCGACGCGTCGTTGGGTCCGCCCTTTGTCAGGATGAACAGGTGGTCGATGAGCTTCACCGAGTTGATCAGCGCGTTCACCATGATGAACAACGTAGTCGGCATCAGGAGCGGCAGCACGATGCGGCGGAAATAGGTCCAGCGGCTGGCGCCTTCGATATCGGCGGCTTCCTTCAGGTCCTCGGGGATGGTTTGCAACGCCGCGAGGTAGAAGATCATGAAGAACCCCGCTTCTTTCCAGATCGTCACGATGATGACGGCCCAGAGCGCGGTTTCCGGCTGACCCAGCCAGTTCACCGATGGCAGGCCAAAGAGCGACCCGATCTGATCCAGCACACCGAGGCCGGGCGTGTAGAAGAACAGCCACAGGTTCGCGGCTGCGATCATTGGCAGCACAGTGGGGGTGAAATAGGCGGTGCGGACAAAGCCTCTCGCCGGGATCTTTGAGTTCGCCCAGAGCGCCATGCCGAGCGCAATGCCGATGGAAACCGGGATCGTGACACCCGCATAGATCAGGTTGTTCTTGACCACGACGAGGAAGGTCGGGTCCGCGAACAGGTCCGTGTAATTCTCCAGTCCGATGAACTCGGACGGGCGGCGGCGGGTCTCCCGGCTGAACAGGCTGTCCCAGAAGGTCGCCAGCGACGGGTAGAACGCAAACGTCGTCAGCAGGATCGCGGCGGGCGACAAGAGGAGCCAGCCATAGATCGCCTGTCTTCGGCGCTCGATATTCACATGCTCGGCCATGCCGGGTCTCCGCTGAATGGGGGGACGGGCGCCGAAGGTACCCCCGGCGCCCGAGATGGGTTTATTGGTAGGCCTTCAGCAGGCGTTCGGCAGCAGACTGGGCCTCTTCCAGCGCCGCAGCGGGCTCTTTGGCACTGGTCAGCGCGGCCTGAATGGCATTGTTCAGGCCATCGCGCACGCGAGCGGTCTCGAAGGTCGAGAACTCGGCCACGGCGTTTTCCAGCTGGTTGCGCGCCACGAGCGCCGGGGGGAACTCCTCGGTATAGGCCTTCAGCGCGTCGGTCTCGTAGGCGGCGGGGGAGACGCCCATATAGCCGGTGGCGATGGACCAGGCGGCCGCCTGCTCGGGTGCGGTCATGAACTGGATCAGCTTCAGCGCAGCGGCCTGCTCTTCGGGGGTCGTGTCCTTGAAGATGTAGAAGTTGCCGCCACCTGTGGGCGAACCCGGGCGCACATTAGCGGGCAGCTCGGCCACGCCGAAGTCAAAGCTCGCACCGTTCTTCACCGCCGTCAGGTTGCCGGTGGAATGCCACATCATCGCGGTCTGCCCTTCGAGGAAGGCCTGACGCAGGGTGCCCCATTCGACCGTGCCCTCGGGCATGATGCCATGCTCGGTGGAGAGGGATTTCCAGAACTCCAGCGTCTCGACGACGGCCTCATCGTCGAAGGAGGTGCTCAGCCCGTCGCCGGACATCAGCTCCTTGCCATTCTGGATCGCCAGCGCCTGGAACATCCAGTAAGGATAACCGGTCGAGGGGATCATCAGGCCAAACGTATCGTCCTTGGTCAGGGCTTTGCCCATCTCGACCAGCCCGTCCCAGCTCTTGGGCGCCATCTCGGGGTCGAGACCGGCCTCGCGGAACATGTCTTTGTTATAGTAGGCCACGATGGTCGAGCGCTGGAACGGGATGCCCCAGGTCTGGCCCTCGATGCGGCTGTTGGCCATCAGAGCCGGGTAGAAGCTGTTCAGCCAGTCCTCAGTCACCCCGTCGATCTCCTCGAAGGGCACGATCAGCTCCTGCTCGATCAGGTCATAGGCGTCGATGGAGAACATCACCGCCAGCTGGGCTGGCTCGCCGGACGACAGCGCCGAAAGCGCGCGCACGCGGGTGTCGTCATAATTGCCGGAATAGATCGCATTGACCTTGATATCCGGGTTTTCGGCCTGAAAATCAGCGACGATCCCGTCCACGACTTCGGTCAGCGCTCCGCCGACGGCAATGGGGTAGTACATGGTCAGCTCGGTCTCGGCCAGCGCCGGAGCCATCAGAGCCATGCTGGCCGCGCCCGAAAGCGCCAGTGTCTTGAATACGTTCATGTGTTCCTCCCTAAATGAACGATGTGCCTGAGATCAGGCGCCGGGTTGCGGCTGGTTCAGCCGCTGTCCGTTGGCGTCGAAGAAATGCAGATCCGCGTCGGAGAAGCCGATCTCCATCTGCTGGCCCGCGGGAATGTTGCGCAGCCCCGGCATGGACACGGTCAGCCCGGTCGTGCCCGGATGCGACAGTCCCACGAAGGTCTCGGAGCCCAGAAACTCGCATTCGGAAACCTGACAGCTCAGCCGCCCCTGCCCGGTCTCGGCCACATGGATGTTCTCGGCCCGCAGCCCGATCTTCTCCACCCCACCAAAGCCCGGCAGCGCCGCGCTGTCGATCAGCGCCATGGGCGGCGCGCCGACAAACTCGGCGACGAACGTGTTGGCAGGTTTGTAATACAGATCCTCCGGCGCACCGACCTGCTGGATGTGGCCGTCCTTCATCAGCACCACCATATCCGCCATGCTCATGGCTTCGGTCTGGTCGTGGGTCACGTAGACCACGGTCATGCCAAGGTCGCTTTGCAGCTTCTTGATGTCTTTGCGCACCGAGGCGCGGAGCTTGGCGTCGAGGTTCGAGAGCGGCTCGTCCATCAGGCAGAGCGGCTGGTTCGCCACGATCGCGCGGGCCAGCGCTACCCGCTGACGTTGTCCACCGGACAGTTCGCCCGGCTTGCGGTTTTCGTACCCGAGCAGCCCGGTGATCTCGAGCGCACGGTGCAGTTTCTTCTGGCGCTCAGCCTTCGGCGTCTTGCGGACCTTCAGACCAAACATCACGTTCTCGGCGACGCTGAGATGTGGAAACAGGGCGTAGGACTGGAACACCATGGACAGGTTGCGCTCGGAGGGCGCGGCGAGGGTCACGTCCCTCCCGTCTATGCTGATCCGTCCCTCATCGGGAAGCTCCAGCCCCGACAGAAGCCGCAACGTCGTCGATTTGCCGCAGCCCGACGGACCCAGAAGCGCGACAAAGGCGCCCTCGGGGATCGACAGCGAGATGTTCTCGACCCCCAGCTGGCCGTTCCAGCGTTTTGCGACGTCTTCCACGTGAACGAAGGGCTGGGTCATGGGCGGTCGGGTCCTTCTGCGAAGTGAATACGCGCGCCAAGGCCCTCGACCAGAGGCGCGAAATCTGCGGTGGGCGGACGGTCGCACACGACCAGATCCACATCCGTGATGGTGCCGCCCAGAGCCGGGGCATGGCGGCCAAATTTACTGTGATCGATGGCGAGGATTGACATGCGGGCGCTTTGCGCCATGCGTTGCGCGGCGCGTATTTCGGCCTCGTGGAACTCCAGCAGCCCCCCGTCGAGACCCACCCCCGCGACGCCAAAAATGGCGTATTCCGTGCGGTAGCGGCCAAAGAACCCGATCACATCGGCCCCGATAAAATCCCGGTCAGGCAGGCGCAGCTCGCCGCCGGGCAGCACGATCCGGTTCGAGACCTCGCCGCTCAGCGCCATGGCGACGCCAAGATTGTTGGTGATCACCGTCAGCTCTCTGCGGTCCCGCAGCGCCTGCGCCACGGCCACTGCGGTGGACCCGATGGAGATCGCCAGTGTCGCCCCGTCCGGGATCTTGGCTGCGACAGCAGCGGCGATTGCGGTCTTGCCCGACAAGTTGTGGACGGCGCGCTGGTCGAAGGGCGTGTTCAGGCGGTCTTCGGCCAACTCGATCCGTCCATGCATCCGCCGCAGGGTCTCGCCATCGCAGAGCACATCCAGATCCCGGCGCACGGTCTGGGTCGACACGTCCAGCAGATCAGCCAGCGCACCGACGCTGACACTGCCGCGCTCCTGCACCAACTGCACGATCCTGTCGTGACGTTTGACCTGCTTGGTTCCCATCGCTCACCTGTTGATTTGAGCCGAGCATACCCGGAAAAAACAACAAAACAACAAAATTTATCAAAACATGATGTTTAACCTTCCAATTAAGGCTGAATTGGGTACATTCCTGTCTCAGCGGCCACTAGGAGAGGGGATCAGGATGGACGAGATCGGCAGTATTTTTGCACGCTACGAAGCCGTTCGGCCCCGCTTGCCCGAGGCCCGATTCGGCGACCGCGCGCGGGAGATCGGCTCACTGCTGGATATCTCGACTGAGGCCGATGCCTTCGTCTTCGACGCGTTCGGGGTGTTGAATGTGGGCGAGACACCGATCCCCGGCGCGGCGGAGCGGTTGGATGCTCTGCGCGCTGCCGGAAAGCACATCCGAATCCTGTCAAACGCTGCCAGTTACAACCACGACAAAGCGACGGAGAAATTCCGCAGGCTCGGCATGTCCGTTGCCTCAGACGAAATCATCACCAGCCGCGACGCGGCGCTGCGGGCTGTTAGTCCCGGCCTTTGGGGTTGCATCGCTGCTCCGGCCGATGACCTTGCCGACATCCCTGCCGAGACCCTGCGGCTGGGCCTTGACCGCGCGGAATACGACCGTGTGGACGGTATCCTGTTCCTCTCGACCGAGGTTTGGTCTGCCGAACAGCAAGCCCTCTTGGAGGCCAGCCTCCACGACCGTCCCCGCCCGGTAATCATCGCCAATGCCGATGTGGTCGCACCGCGTGAGGGAGGCTTTACGCTGGAGCCGGGCGAGTTTGGTCACCGGCTGATGGATCTCGGCGCCGAAGACGTGCGGTTTTTCGGCAAGCCCTTTGGTGATGTGTATGGGATGATCGAAGACACCCTGCCCGGTATTGCGCCTGACCGGATCGTCATGTGCGGCGACAGCCTGCACACCGATATCCTTGGCGCCGCTGCCTGTGGCTGGCGGTCGGTCCTCGTGACGCAGGATGGGCTGTTGTCCGGGGTCGATCCCCTGCACTACTGCGCTGCTGCGACCATCCAGCCCGACTGGCATCTGGGGCGGATCTGATCTGCTGCGTCTGATCGCGGAACACGCCGACGCGGGTGCCATCTGGTGAACAAGACACCGCATCCGCGCGGGGCCCGTTATGGGATCGCGACAGACCATCTTCTCCCGATCGGCGAAGGATGTCACAGTCGCCGGGGACAGGTCGGCCGATGAGGCGATCGGCGGGCTGCAGATGAACGAGGGAGGTAAAAATGAACTGTGTATTCGTACAGATTCGCTGCGTGCCGGGTAGGGCGTACAAAGTCGCGGATGAGATCACACTGAGGGAGATCCACTCGGAACTCTATTCTACCAGCGGCCCGTTTGATCTGCTGGTCAAGCTCTATATCCCTGCCGGGGAAGATGTCGGGAAATTCATCAATGACAAGCTGCTGGACATTGAAGGGATCCAGCAAACCTTGACAACGCTGACGTTCCGGGCGTTCTGAAAGACGCAAACGGGGAGACAAAAATGACGATAAGGCAGCTTTTCCTGTCGGCCTGCATGGCCGCCATGGCCACGGGTGCGACCGCCGAAGGGGTGAAGGTCGGCATGATCACCACTCTGTCAGGGGGCGGTGCTGGGCTCGGGATCGACGTGCGTGACGGCTTCATGCTCGCAGTCGAGCAGTCTGGGCGCGACGATATTGAAGTGGTGATCGAGGATGATCAGCGCAAACCCGACGTAGCGGTGCAGCTCGCGGACAAGATGATCCAGTCCGAAAAGGTCGATGTTCTGACAGGCATCATCTGGTCGAACCTCGCCATGGCGGTAATTCCGGGTGCAGTCGCGCAGGGGAAGTTTTATCTCTCGCCCAACGCGGGGCCCTCAGTGCTGGCGGGAAAGGGTTGCAACCCCAACTACTTCAACGTGGCGTGGCAGAACGACAACCTGCACGAGGCGGCGGGAGCCTATGCCAATTCGGCGCGACTGACGAACAGCTTTATTCTCGCGCCGAACTACCCTGCGGGTCAGGACGCGCTGACCGGGTACAAACGCTTCTACGAGGGCGAACTGGCTGGTGAGCTTTACACGAAACTCGGCCAGACAGATTACGCCAGCGAGATCGCCCAGATCCGGGCGGCTGGTGCGGACAGCGTGTTCTTCTTCCTGCCGGGGGGCATGGGAATCTCCTTCATGAAGCAATATGCCGAGAGCGGTCTCGACCTGCCCGTGGTCGGCCCGGCCTTCAGCTTCGATCAGGGGATTCTGCAAGCGGTCGGTGACGCGGCGCTGGGCGTGCGCAACACGTCCCAATGGTCGAAGGATCTGGACAACCCGGCCAACACCGCGTTTGTGGAGAGCTTTCAGGCGAAATACGACCGGCTGCCGTCGCTCTATGCAAGTCAGGGCTTCGACACCGCGAATCTGTTGATCTCTGCCGTCGAGGCGGCGGATGTGGGCGATCAGGACGCTTTCCGCGCGGCGCTGAAGGCGGCTGACTTCGCCTCCACGCGGGGTGATTTCGAGTTTGGACCGAACAACCACCCCATTCAGGATTTCTACGTCCGCGAAGTGATCCAGGAGGGCGACGTGTTCACCAACAAGGTCGAGAGCCTCGTGCTCGAAAGCCACGGCGACGCCTACGCTGCCGAATGTAAGATGTGAGACCGGCGTGCCCTGCCCTGAGTGGCGGGGCGCCCTGACAGGCCAGCCATGTCCCTGATCCTCCTCGCCGAGCAGACGCTGAACGGGCTGCAATTCGGCATGATGCTGTTTCTGATGGCCGCCGGGCTGACGCTGATTTTCGGCGTCATGGGGCTGATCAACCTCGCCCACGGATCGCTCTATATGGTCGGCGCGTTCATCGCGGCGGCCACAGCGGCGTTTACGGGCTCCTTCCTGCTGGCGCTGATAGCCAGCCTCGCGGCGGCGGCACTGGCGGGAGTCCTGATCGAAATGACGATCATCCGCCGCCTCTACGAGCGCGACCATCTGGATCAGGTGCTGGCGACCTTTGCGCTTATCCTGATCTTCTCCGAGGGGACACGCTGGGTCTTTGGCTCCTTTCCGCTCTATCTCGACATCCCCGATGCGCTCAGCGGTACGGTAACGCTGCCCTTTGGCGTAGAATACTCGCTGTATCGGCTGGTGCTGATTGGCGTCGGTCTGGTGATTGCTCTGGGGCTGTTCCTGCTCATCGGAAAGACCCGCCTCGGCATCCGCATCCGCGCCGGCGAGAATGACCGGGAGATGATCGGGGCGCTCGGTGTCGATATCTCAAGGCTCTACACGCTGGTCTTTGCCCTCGGCGCCGCGCTGGCGGGACTCGCGGGCGCCCTGATCGGCGCGATCCAGTCGGTGCAGGTGGGCATGGGCGAGCCGGTTCTGATTCTGGCCTTCGTGGTTATCGTGATCGGTGGTATCGGCTCCATCAAGGGTGCGCTTGTCGGCGCGCTGCTCGTGGGCCTGACCGATACGCTCGGCCGGTTCCTGCTGCCCAAAGCCTTTGCGCTGGTGCTCGACCCGTCGCAAGCGACCGCCATCGGATCGGCACTGGCCTCTATGGCGATCTATATCCTCATGGCAGGCGTGCTGATCCTCCGCCCCAGGGGCCTCTTCGGCGGGGCTGCATCATGACCCGCGAAACCGCTCTGAACATCGTACTGATGGCTGTGCTGCTCGCGGTGCCGCTCGCGGCGTGGAGCCTCGATGAACCCTTTGTGATCACGCTGGCCACGCGTGCGGCCATCCTTGCCATTGCTGGCGTCGGTCTGAATGTGGCGCTGGGGTTGGGTGGGCTGGTGAGTTTTGGTCACGCGGTGTTTTTTGGTCTTGGCGGATATGCCATGGGGATCCTCGCCCATCACGCCCAGACCTACACGCCGCTGATGACCGCGCCCTTCACCATCGACGGCACGACCTCCATGCCGGTGATCTGGCTCGTGGCCATCGGCGTCAGTGTGCTTGCGGCTTTGGCCATCGGAGCGCTGTCGCTCCGGACCACGGGCGTCTACTTCATCATGATCACCCTCGCCTTTGCGCAGATGGTCTATTACTTTGCCATCTCGTGGCCCGCCTACGGGGGCGAAGATGGCCTGTCCGTCTATGTCCGCAACGGTTTTCCGGGGCTGAACACCATGGACCCGATCCAGTACTTCTCCCTGTGCTACGGTGTGCTGGCGTTGGTACTCCTTGGCGTCTCGCGACTGGCGCGGTCACCCTTTGGTCTGATGTTGCAGGCCGCACGACAAGACCCGGAGCGGGTCGAGGCCATCGGCCAGACCCCCTATCGCCTTTACCTGACGGCCTTTGTCATCTCCGGCGCGATCACCGGACTGTCGGGGGCGCTGTTTGCGGATCTGAACCGCTTTGTCAGCCCGACCATGCTGAGCTGGCACATGTCGGGCGAGATCATGATCTTCGTCATTCTCGGCGGTGTGGGGCGCGTCTTCGGCCCGGTTGCGGGCGCGGCGCTGTTCATCCTGCTGGAACACCTCCTCGGCGGACTCAGCGCGTATTGGCATGTCTATCTGGGCGCGATGCTGCTCGGGGTCGTGCTGTTTGCGCGCGGTGGGCTTTACGGGTTGCTCGCGGGCCGGGAGGTCGCCCATGACTGAACCGGCCCTCGCCGTGGACGGTGTCACCAAGTCCTTTGGCGGCTTGATCGCCAGCAAGGACATCAGCCTCGACCTTCGCCCCGGTGAGATCCATGCGCTGATCGGGCCGAATGGTGCGGGTAAGTCCACCCTGATCGCGCAGATCGCCGGAGGTCTCAGGCCAGACACGGGGCGCATCTGGCTCGAAGGGCGGGATGTCACCGGGCTGCCCACAGCGGAGCGCGCGAGGCTCGGGATGGGGCGGACCTTTCAGATCTCGTCGCTGGCGATGGAGTTCACTGTGCTGCAAAACGCGGTCCTTGGGGCGCTGGGACAGCGGGGTCGCGTGTTCCGGTTCTGGCGGCCGGTGATGCGGGAGAGCGACCTTCTCTCCCGTGCCGAAGCCGCGCTGGAGCAGGTCGGTCTCGCGGAGTTCCGGGCCGTGCGCACCGGCGATCTTTCACACGGGCAGCGCAGGCAGCTGGAAGTCGCCGTTGCCCTGACGCTGGAGCCGCACGTGTTTCTCATGGATGAGCCCATGGCGGGTCTCGGAGCGGAGGCGTCGCGGCAGCTGATGGGGTTTCTTGACCGGTTGCGCGACCGGGCACCGATCCTGCTGGTGGAACATGACATGGACGCGGTCTTCGCGCTGGCCGACCGGATTTCTGTGCTGGTCTACGGCGAAATCATCGCGACCGGCACTGCCGATGAGATTCGGGCCGATCCGCGTGTGCGCTCGGTTTATCTGGGCGCGGAGAGCACCCCATGAGCCTCTTGCGCCTCGACCACGTATCGGCGTTTTACGGGCCGTCACAAGCGCTGTTCGACGTGAGCCTCGCGCTCGCGGAGGGCGAAGTGATGGCGCTGATGGGGCGCAACGGTATGGGCAAAACCACAACCGTCTGGGTGATCTGCCGGATGCTGCGGAACCGCGGCGGGTCAGTGCTGCTGGACGGGCAGGACATCGGCAGCTGGCCCTCGCACCGTGCGGCGCGGGCGGGAATCGGGCTGGTGCCTGAGGGGCGGCGGTGCTTTCGGGATCTGACGGTCTACGAGAACCTGATTGCGGCCGCGCGACCGGGGGAGTGGGATTTTGCCGCCGTGACCCGCCTTTTTCCCCGACTGGCGGAGCGACGCGATCAGAAAGCCGCCACTCTGTCCGGCGGAGAGCAGCAGATGCTGGCCATCGGTCGTGCCTTGATGACGAACCCCCGCCTGCTGGTGCTGGATGAGGCGACCGAGGGGCTGGCTCCGGTGGTACGGCAGGAGATCTGGGCCGCCATTCAGCGCCTCAAGGCCGACACGGGGATGGCGCTCCTCGTGGTGGACAAGTCCCTGAAGGAGCTTGCAACCGTCGCCGACACGGCTGTCATCCTCGAAAAAGGCGTCTCGGTCTGGTCCGGGGAGTTCGCCGCTCTCACCGACGACATCACCGACAGGTATCTGGGCGTGTAAGCCCGATCTGAGGATCTGCGGCCCAGACCTTTGGTTGTAAATTCCGCCGACATGCATAGGTTCGCGGCAACGAACTTCCTGGAGTCCCCATGACCGACCTCACCCCCCGCGAAATCGTCTCGGAGCTGGACCGCTTCATTATTGGGCAGAAGGACGCCAAGCGTGCGGTGGCCGTTGCCCTGCGCAATCGCTGGCGGCGCAAGCAACTGCCCGACGACCTGCAGGACGAGGTTTATCCGAAGAATATCCTGATGATCGGTCCGACCGGCGTCGGGAAGACAGAGATCTCCCGCCGTCTGGCCAAGCTGGCCCGCGCGCCGTTCATAAAGGTCGAGGCCACGAAATTCACCGAAGTCGGCTATGTGGGCCGCGACGTGGAGCAGATCATCCGCGATCTGGTGGAGCAGTCCATTTCCATGACCCGCGACTACATGCGCGAGGACGTGAAGGCCCGCGCCGAGAGTAATGCCGAGGAGCGCGTGATCGATGCCATCGCCGGAGAGAACGCCCGCGAGGGGACCCGCGATATGTTCCGGCGTAAGCTCCATGCCGGTGAGCTTGATGCCACCGAGATCACGCTGGAGGTGCAGGACACCTCTAACCCCTTGGGCGGGATGGAGATGCCCGGCCTGCAACCGGGTCAGGCCGGGATCATGAATATCGGCGACCTGTTTGGCAAAGCCTTTCAGGGTCGGACCGTGCGCAAAACCATGACCGTCGCCGAGAGCTACGAGATTCTGCTGGCAGAAGAGGCGGACAAGCTTCTGGACGACGAGGCCGTTCAAAAGACCGCGCTGGAGGCGGTGCAGGAGAATGGCATCGTATTCCTCGACGAGATTGACAAGGTCTGTGCCCGTCAGGATTCCCGTGGCGGCGAGGTCAGCCGCGAGGGCGTCCAGCGTGACCTGCTGCCCCTGGTCGAGGGCACCGTGGTGGCGACGAAATACGGCTCGGTGAAAACCGACCACATCCTGTTCATCGCCTCGGGGGCCTTCCATGTGGCGAAACCCTCGGATCTGCTGCCCGAGTTGCAGGGCCGCCTGCCGATCCGGGTCGAGCTGCGCGACCTCACCGAAGACGACTTCGTTCGCATCCTGACCGAAACCGATAACGCCCTGACCCGCCAGTACACCGCGCTGCTCGGCACCGAAGAGGTGACGGTGACCTTTACCGAGGACGGTATCGCGGCGCTCGCGCGAATTGCGGCGGAGGTGAACCGCTCGGTCGAGAATATCGGCGCGCGGCGGCTTTATACGGTGATGGAGCGGGTCTTTGAGGATCTGTCCTTCGAGGCGCCTGACCGCTCCGGCGCAGAGATCTCTGTAGATGCCGGTTTCGTCGAGCAGCATCTGGGCGAGCTCAGCCGTTCCGTCGATATGAGCCGCTACGTGCTGTAAACCCTTCGGCGGCAGCGCCTGTGCATGGGGGCTGCCGCCCTGTCAGACGGCGTTTCCGTCGGCGCCAAAGAAGCTCAGCTTCGCCGCGTCGAATTTCAGCGAAATCTGCGCCCCGGCGCTGATGGGCGAGTCGCCTGAGGTCCTCACGGTGATCTGCCCCAGCCTGCCTGCATCCACGTAGAGAAAGCAATCCGCCCCTAGGTACTCCACCACGCTGACCCGACCGTCACACTGACCGCCGCCGGAGGAGACCACCGTAATATGCTCAGGCCGCACGCCAAGATGGGTGGCGCCGTCATGGCCCGTTGTCTTACCGCCGCGCCCCCATCGCAGATGGTACTGCCCGCCGGTGACCGAGCAGGGAAGGATGTTCATCTTGGGGCTGCCGATGAACTCGGCCACAAATCGGGTTTGCGGTTGCTCGTAAAGCTCCTTTGGTGTGCCAACTTGGGCAATTTGCCCATAGTCCAGCACCACGATCCGATCGGCGAGGGTCATGGCCTCGACCTGATCGTGAGTGACGTAGATCATCGTCGCGTCGAGCTTCTGATGCAGCCGCGCGATCTCCAGCCGCATCCCGACACGCAACGCCGCGTCGAGGTTCGATAATGGCTCGTCAAACAGAAAAGCCGTGGGATCCCTGACGATGCTGCGCCCGATGGCCACGCGCTGCCGCTGACCGCCCGAGAGGTCCTTGGGACGACGGTGGAGATATTCTGTCAGGTGCAGGATCTCGGCGGCCTCGACCACTTGCTTTTCGATCTCAATCGCTGGAACCCCGGCGGTCTTCAGCGAAAAGCCCATATTCTCGGCCACGCTCATATGCGGATAAAGCGCATAGGACTGGAACACCATGGCGAGGCCGCGTTTCGACGGCGGCTCCGAGGTCATATCCACCCCGTCGATCTCCAGCGCGCCCCGGCTGATATCCTCCAACCCGCCGATCATCCGCAGGAGAGTGGACTTCCCGCAGCCCGACGGCCCGACAAACACCACCAACTCGCCATCCGCAATCTCCAGGTCGATCCCCTTGATCACCTGCACATCGCCATACCATTTCTCGACGCCCCTGAGGCTGATCCCGCCCATCACGCACCTCCTGCCGATGGCGACGCCCAGGCGAGCCAGATCGCTGCCGTCCAGGTAAAGGTCCCGCCCCCTGCCGGTTCCCCGGTCAGTGGGTCGAAATACTCGGCAAAGCCATGCTCCGCGATCAGATCCGCCGTGGCCCGACGCAGACGCGCGGCCCGGTCTTCATGGCCCATCTCGGCCAGCCCGATCCCGGTCAGCGTGTTCAGAATCCCCCAGATCGGTCCGCGCCAGTAGCGTTTCGGGTTGAACTCTTCGGTGCCGAAGGCGTGACTGGGGATGGTGTAGGGCGTATCCTCAAAGGCCTTGTCCAGACAGGCCAGCATGTCCTCGCTCTCGATCCCGGCATACCAGCAGAGATACGAGGCGCAGGAAAGGTGCCCCGAATGCGCGCCGGTGTTCAGGTTGATCGCGTCGAAAACCCCTTTCCCGTTCCTCAGCCGTCCGGCGCCTTCGGTCAGCCGGTCGATCCAGCCGTCGATCTCCGCACGGTCCTCGCCCAGCAGATCCGCCATCCGGCCCAGATCCCGGCAGGCGCGCAACAGGATAAAGGTCATGGTCGGGTCGGCGACTTTGAACGGCATATCGTCCGCCATCGCCGCATCGTCCCACCCGAGCCGCTTGCCGCGCTGCACCAGCCAGATGTAGCGGTCGTAATCTTCCTTGGTCGGGCGCATGGCCGGGTCCACATGGGACGTATCGCGGCGCGTATATTCCCCAACGCCCACCGGGTCGATCGCCGCCATGGCGGTATCCCAGTCGGGGCAGTTGTCCCGCCCCGCTTCCCACGGGTGGGTTACAAAGATCATCCCGTCCTCGCAGCGCCATGTCATGAACCAGCGATGCCAGTCGCGCAGTTTCGGGTACAGGGCGCGAAGGCGGGGCAGTCCGGCCTCCGGGTCCGCCTCATGGGTGGCCAAGGCAAATGTCGCGGCAACGGGCGGCTGAGTGATCCCCGAGGACAAGACCGGGCCCTTACCCTCTGTGCCCCAGACATCGGGGCCGGGAAAGTAACCCGGGTCGGGCTTGTGAAACAGGATGTGCGGAATCATCCCGTTCGACCATTGCCCGGAAACCAGCGTCTCCAGCTCGGCCCACGCGCGCTCCACGTCGAACTGCGCAAATCCCCAGGCCGCAAAGGCGCTGTCCCAGTTCCACTGGTAGGGGTAGAGTCCGTCGGTCGGCACAGTATAGCCGCCGCGATCATTGCCGCGAAGGATCTTCCGGGCCTGCTGGTCCAGAGCGGTGACGTCCATCTGTCTTATCCCTTTACCGAGCCTGCGGTCAGGCCCTTTGTCATGAAGCGTTCGAGCCCCAGAAACAGAGCCATGATCGGCACCGTTGCCACAACCGAGCCCGCCATCAGGTGCTGGCGTGGAATTTCCGAGGAGTTGAGCGAAGAGATCCCCCGCGTCAGGGTGAATTTCGACGGATCATCCAGCAGCATGAAGGCCAGCAGAAATTCGTTCCACGCGATCATGAAGACATAAAGGCTGACTGAGGCGAGCGCCGGCAGGGCGAGTGGCAAGGTAATCTTCCAGATCACCGCGAGGCGCGACAGCCCGTCCATCAGGCCCGCTTCTTCGACCTCATAGGGCAGGCCCCGGAAATAGCCTTGCAGCATGTAGAGCGCCACAGGGATCGTGGTGACCGGGTAGATCAGCAGAATTCCGACGAAGGTGTTTCTGAGCCCGGTCATGGAAAACGCGATGTAGATCGGCAGGGCCAGCACGATGATCGGCACCATATAGATCAGGAGGATCGAGCGGGAAAACAGCGCTTGCCCTTTGAACCTCAGCCGCGCGACCGCGTAGGCGCCGGGGATCGAAAAGGCCAGCGTGATCACAACGGTGAGGACCGAGATGATCAGAGAATTCAGCAGGTACGTGCCGAAATTGAAGTCGCGGAACAGCTCCACATAGGAGCGGAACAGCCCCCAGCCCTGAGACAGGTCCAGCGAGAAATCGAGCGGGTTGGCGACGAGCTGCTGCTGGTTCTTCAGGCTGGTCATCACCATCACGTAAAACGGGATCGCGACGATGGCGGTGAAGAAGATGTATCCGAAGCCGGTCAGGAACCGGATGACGGCGTCCTCGAATTCGTGACGGGTGAGGGGGCCACTGGGCAGATCCCCATAGATGATCCGCATGCCGCCAAGGAAAGCCAAGCTCAGGGTGAGAATACTAAGAATGGCCGAAGGGCTGAAAATGTCAGCATCGAACGCGAGCGAACCAATCTGATAATTCGAAAAATAACCCATCACAGCGGCGAAGAGAGGCACATTGATCAACAGAGAGCGGGGACGGTCATAGGGTCTTCCAAAGACGAGCCCCCATAGAGTGCAATACCAAAGCTGCGGTCGGAACGCCTCACCGGTCGCAAAGGACATGACCACAGCGATGGTCGTCGCCACGGTGAGCATCCACAGGGCGCCGAGGATCGCGCCGGTGAGCCAGCCCCAGTAGAACAGTTTCATAGCCCCTCCTCCCGGCTCATGACGCGGAAGAAGAAGACGGAGAACAACAGGAGACACAGGAAGATCACCACGGCCACCGCCGCCCCCGCGCCGATGTTGGAGATCGCAAAGGCCTGCTCATAGACATCCACCGTCAGCGTCCGGGTGCCCGCATTGCCGCCCGTCAGCAGGAAAATGTCGTCGAACTTGTTGAAGGTCCAGATGAAGCGCAACAGGAACAGCACCGACAGGATCCCGAGGAGCTGCGGCAGGCTCAGATACCAGAACTTCTGGAACGGCGAGGCGCCATCCATGTCGGCGGCCTCGTACATCTCGCTGTCGATGCTCTGCATCCGCGCGAGGATGAACAGGAAGGACAGCGGGAAATAGCGCCAGATCTCGAACACCGTTACCATAATCAGCGCCAAAGGCTTTTCCCCGAAGAAATTGATCGCCTCCTCGGTCACGCCCATCTGGATCAGCAGCGCGTTGGCCGAGCCCGAGAATGGGTCGAACAGGATCAGCCACGAAAACGCCACCGCGATGATCGGCGCCACATAGGGAAAGAGGTAGAGGCCGCGCAGAATCCCCTGCCCCTTGAAGGATTTGTTCAGTAGCAGCGCCGCCATCAGGCCCACCACCAGCGCGCCTACTGTGCCAAAGATCGTGTAGAACAGAGTCACGCCGAGCACGTTCAGGAACTGGCCCCCGTCGAACACCTTGCGAAAGTTTTCGGTGGTGAAGGTCAGGTTGGTCAGGACGTTGGGCGCGGTGCCCCGGATCTGAGGCTCGCTGAGCTCGACCAGTTCTTCGGCATGCTCCGGGTCATCGGCCTCCACCGCAAAGCGCAAGCGATCCCGGAACCCTCCCGGCACGCTGTCAAAGCTACAGATCAGACCCGCGTCGTTCAGGTGGCACGGCCCCGGCAACGCTCCCGCCACACGCACACCTTCGGGCAGGGTGTCGGTCAGCACCACATTGCGGATTTCGACGTCCTGACTGGAATTCCGAAGGCGGTATTCGACCGTCAGCGCCCCGTCGCGGTCGCGCAGGCTCTCGCGGATGAGGACCTGTGGCGGGCGCAGATCGGCAAGGCCGATGGGCTTGAAACTGATCCAGAACACCGCGAGCAGCGGCAGGACCACCACCGCAGCAACGCTGATCAGCGTTGGCGCCAGCAAACCCCAGGCCAGCCGGGCTTCGCGTCTTGCCAGCGGTGTCATGCCCTTGGGTGGGCTGGGTGTCATGGGCGACCCGGTCTTGTTCGTTGGTGGTGAGGCGCCGCCCGACGAGGGCGACGCATCCGGTCAGTTATTCGATGGCCGACAGTTCGTCATTCATCGCAGCGACAGCAGCGCCCGCATCAATCTCGCCATCGATATACTGGCGCACGATACGGTTGATCGCCTGACTGTTGATCATCTTTGACGCAAGTGCAAGTTGTCCTTCCTGCACGCCCCAGCGCTGGGCCACGTCGAGGCCACCGACAATCTCGTCGATCATCTCCTGCGCGTAGAGATCCCCCAGCGGGGCCTTACGATCCACGCCTACCGGCAGGGTCGCCCACAACTCGGTGAAGGCGGTGGGATTGTCCGCATTACCCTTCCGCACCGGGAATTTCCCCTCTGGCGCGATGGACAGCGTCTGGCCGTAGCCTTCGTCCATGGAGAATTTCACGAATTCCATGGCGGCGTCTGTTTCGGCGTCTGCCGTGATGCCGAAGAATCGCACATCCGCCCAAGCCGCGCCGTCCGGGTTCGAGGGACCCGAGAAGTTCGTGACGATGCCGGTCTTCGACGCCAGCTCCGACGAGGTCGGATCATCGTTGATCGTCGGCGGAGCGCTGTCGCGCAGACCCGCGAGCTCGTCGAGGATGAAGGGCGACCAGATGATCATCGCCGCATCGCCCGAGAAATAGAGCGTGCGGGACTGATCCCAGTAGAGATCGCCTTCGGGCGAGGCATCGGCGATGGACTTGTAGAACTCCAGAACCTCGATGGTCTTCGCCTCGTCCAGCGTCTGGAAACCATCGGGACCCACGGGCGAGACGCCATTGGCGAGGAACACATGCTCCAGCACCTGGCTCATGAAGTTCTCGTCCACTTTCGTCGCGGCCACGAACCCGTACATCTCCGGCGGGTTGTGCAGGGCCTCCAGCGCGGCGCGGACGTTGTCATAGGAGGTCGGCGGCTCCAGTCCCTTCTCCTCGAACAGGTCCTTGCGGTACACGATCATCTGTGTCCAGCCATCGACCGGGATCGAGGCCACGTCGCCGTCGAAATCGGCCATCTCCAGCACGCCGGGGGCAAAGGTATCTCGACCGAGCGCGTCCACCGCCTCGGTCGCAGCCTCGGTATCGAGAATCCCCGCCTCGGCCCAGGGCAGAGCGTATTGCAGCGGATGGTAGATCACGTCAGGCAGGTCGCCGGCGGCAAAGGCCGCGGTGGTGCGCGTACCAAGGTCAGATTCAGTGACCGGGATCACCTCGACCTCAACACCGGATGCTTCAGCGAAGTCAGCCGCCATCTGCTGCTGCTTTTCCAGACGCTCCGGCTGTTCTTCGGTGGTCCAGAACTGGATTGTCTCAGCAGAAACGGCGCCAGCGGCGATCAGCGCGGTCAGGGCTGTTCCCGCCCACCAAATGGATGTCTTCTTCATTATGTCCTCCCTGTGAAAACTGTTCGGATCGCCGAGGGCGCCTTGCCGTGAGAGCCGCGCGACAGGAACGTTGGCGTGTCCAGTTCCAGATGCGGCCCGGATAGCGTCCCATTGACCTGTGCAATCAGCAATTCCGCGAGGCGCTGGCCAGCGCGCCGGACGTCCACCCGGTAGGTGGATAGCGCCGGATCTACGAGGTCTGCCTCGGTAATTCCGTCGTATGAAATGATGGAGAAATCGTCGCCGATCCGCAGGCCGCGGTCGTGGGCGATGATGTAGGCCCCCAGAGCGGCACGATCCATCATGTAGATGAGCGCCGTCGCTCCCCGGTCGAGCAGGTCTGCCGCTGCGGTTGCCCCGGCGGACTGGGTGATGGCGTATTGGGAAATAAGCTTTCTGTCGTCCGCCAGTCCAGCCTCGCGAAGACCTTCGCGGTAGCCGCGTTCGCGGGTGGCGGCGTAGGTGCTGCCGGGTGCCCCCGGAATCAGGCCGATCCGACGATGACCCAGTGCTGCAAGACGCCGGACAGCGTCCTGCATCGCGGCAGCGCCATCGACATCGTAACACACCGAGGTCCCCGCGCTCTGATCCCGGCCAAAAAGAACGTACGGCACTTCAAGCGCCGAGAGAAACATCACCCGGGTGTCCATTGATTTAACGCGCGGCAGCACGAAGCCATCAGCCTTATTGTCGCGGACCAGACGCTCGATCACCCGGAGCATATCTTCATTGCCGTGTGCTGCTGCAACGGTCAGGGAAAACCCGTGGACAGAGGCGGCATCGGACAGGCCGCCAAGAAAATCGGCCAGAAATGGTTGTTGCTGGTCAGCGTCCCGGCGCTGAATCACCAGCCCGATTGCGCTGCATTTGCCGGTGCGCAAACTCTGCGCCTGCGCCATCGGACGATAACCAAGTTCTTTGGCAGCGCGCCGGACCTTTTCTCGTGTCGCCTCGGAAATATCGGGATATCCGTTCAGTGCGCGCGACACGGTCCCTTTGCTCAGGCCCAGATGGGCGGCAACGTCAGACAAGCGCACCTTGGACCGTCTCAACTTCTCGTTTGCGTTGTCCGGTGTCATAGTCGGTTCCCCACACACACCGTGATAAGGTATAGCCGAAATCGGTTTCGTAAAGAAATTTGTTGCGATCAGCTTTTTCTGCCTGGCTTCAGGCGGGGGCCAACGCCGCAGGCCACCAGACCGTCGGTAAAGAAATGTCACGGGGGTAGGATCGGGGCGGCATCTTCTCAGCGAGACCTGAAATCAGGCGACGCTTGTCAGAGGATCGATAACTTCCAGAGCACGCTCGTTGGCCAGATCGGCAGCATTGTCTTTGACGCCTGCCTGAGTGAAGGTGGTCGCCATGCCCGGTTTGGTGTCCAGATCGTGCGCTTTCATCACGAGATTGCCGTAATCCACGGTATTGATGGCGACGGTGCGCAGTTTGGCACCGCAGAAGTAGCGCAACCCTCCGAAACGCTGTCTTGCGGGTCAGTGATCGCGGACGTCCCGGACCCATGCAATGATGGCACGCCGCGCCTCCGGCTCCATCTCGATCGCGCTCGGCGGGGGCATGGCGTGGCTGAGACCGGCTTGCAGATAGATCTGCTCCGCATGGCGGGCCACGTCGCTCTCGGTCTCCAGAACGACATTCTTGGGCGCGCGCCGGATTCCGTCCCATGATGGGTCCCGCGCGTGACACATGGAGCAGTTGCCGACCACGGCGTAATAGGCCTCCTCGAAGCTGCCGACCGACGCGTATTTCTGCTCGTAGGTTGTCAGCGGACGGGCCTCTGCCTCCTCGTACGTGGCGCCCCCGGGAACCGTGGAGAGCCATGCGATGACCAGCATCAACACCGTCGTCACCCCCCATGTCCACAGCGGCCCATCGCCGGTCTTGTGCATGGTGTTGAAGTAATGCCGGATTGTAACCCCAGTCAGGAAGATCAGGCTGGCGATGATCCAGGCATATTCCGTGGCAAAGGCCAGCGGGTAGTGGTTCGAGAGCATCAGGAACACGACCGGCAGGGTCAGGTAGTTGTTGTGGGTCGAACGGACTTTGGCGATCTTGCCGTATTTCGCGTCCGGGGTGCGGCCCGCCTTCAGATCCGCCACCACGATGCGCTGGTTTGGCATGATCTGAAAGAACACGTTCGCGGTCATGATTGTCGCGGTGAAGGCGCCCAGATGCAGCAACGCGGCGCGACCCGTGAAGATCTGGTTATAGCCCCACGACATCCCGACAAGGATCAGAAACAGCAGGAGCATCAGGACGGTCGGTCGATCCGCCAGACGCGACTTGCACAGCGCGTCATAGGCGAGCCAGCCGAGAGTAAGTGACCCGCCGGAGATGAGGATGCCCTGCCACAGCGCCAGATCGGCCTTGGTCGGATCCAGCAGGAACAGTTCCCCGCCCACCCAGTAGACGATCATCAGGAGCGCCGCACCCGACAGCCAGGTCGTATAGCTCTGCCATTTATGCCAGGTCAGGTGCTCCGGGATCTCCGCAGGGGCGACGAGGTATTTCACCGTGTGGTAAAATCCGCCGCCGTGGACCTCCCATTCCTCGCCATAGGCGCCCGCGGGCAGGGCGGAGTTGGGCTTGAGCATCAGGTCCAGCGCGATGAAATAAAACGACGCACCGATCCACGCCATCGCGGTAATCACATGCAGCCAGCGGACGCAAAACGCGATCCAGTCCCAAAGAATGGCCATTTCATACATGGCGGTCCTCCCCGAAGCCTGCCTCTTGCACACGCTATCCGACGATGGATTGTTCTGCTATTGTCGAAAAGCGCGAGGCAGCATCAAAGAAACCAGAAGAATGTCCTATCTCGACAATATCCGGACCTTTGTGCGGGTCTATGAGCTGGGCAGCATGTCGGCGGCGGGGCGGGATCTGCGGATTTCACCGGCGGTGACGTCCTCGCGGATTTCCCAGCTCGAAGAGCATCTCGGCGTGCGTCTGTTCCAGCGCACCACCCGAAGCCTGACGCCGACCGAGCAGGGGCAGTCCTTCTACCGCGGCGCCACCGAAATTCTCGAAGCGGTCGAAAGCGCCGAGGCGCAAATTGTGGATATCACCGAGAACCTGCGGGGGTCGCTCTATGTTGCGGCGCCCCTGGGGGTCGGGCGGCGACTGATTGCACCGCAAGTTCCTGATTTTCTCGAAACCTATCCCGAGGTCAGCATCCGCCTGCGTCTGAGTGACCGCAAGGTGGACCTGACCACCGAAGGACTCGATCTGGCGTTTTTTCTCGGCCAGCCCGAGGACAGCAATCTGCGCATCCGCAAGATCGCTGATGTGGCGCGCGTCCTCTGTGCGGCGCCGGACTATATCGCGCGACGAGGAATGCCTGAAAGCGGCGAGGATCTGGTGGACGGTGGGCATAACTGCCTGAACCTGCGCTTTCCCGGGGCGACAGAGTTCCAGTGGCTTCTGAGCACGCCCGATGGCCCGAAACGGTTTCGCGTGTCCGGTCGATTTGAGTCTGACGACGGAGACGTGCTGACCGACTGGGCGCTGGCAGGGCATGGTGTGGTGATGAAGCCTGTCTTTGAGATCGTCGACCACCTGCGGAGCGGTGCGCTTGTCCCCGTGGCTCAGAAGACCCCGCCTGAGCCGATCCAGATGGCTTGCCTCTTCACCCATCGGCGGCGGCAGGACCCGAAAACGCGGCTGTTCATGGAGTTCATGATCGACCGCATTTCCAAAGTGATAAAAGCTACCGCATCGGATTGAGGGGGCCCCTAGCTGCCGCGATAGGTCGAATAGCCAAACGGCGACAGCAGGAGCGGCACGTGGTAATGGGACGCCTCAGACATGCCGAAGCGGATCGGGATGACATCGAGGAACCGCGGGCTTTCTGGTGGGGTGCCGGTGGCGTCAAGATAGGCGCCTGCGTGGAAGACCAGCTCGTAGATACCGGTGGCAAACTCCGCGCTTGGCAGGATCTGCTCATCCGTCCGACCGTCCGCGTTGGTCGTCAGGGCGTTCAGCAAGTGCCGCCCGTTATCTTCGATCCGATAGAGCTCGATCCGCAGGCCCTGTGCAGGGCAGCCGCGGGCCGTGTCGAGCACGTGGGTTGTCAGGTAGCCGCTCATTGGTGAAATTCTCCTGAATGTCTGACCGTCACTCTACTGGTTCGGGATCGCGTGACAAAGCCGGACTGTCAGAAGCTCCTTTCTGATTTTTTTGAAAAACACCCGTGATTTTATGGATTATGCAATGGTGAGACAGAAGGAAACCGCCGTGACCCGATACCCCAGAGACATGACCGGTTATGGAGCGTACCCACCTGACCCCCAGTGGCCCGGCGGTGCGCGGATCGCCGTTCAGATCGTCCTGAACTACGAGGAAGGCGGCGAAAACAACGTGTTGCACGGGGACGCCGCATCTGAGGCGTTCCTGTCCGAGATCACCGGCGCCGCCCCTTGGCCGGGGCAGCGGCACTGGAATATGGAATCGATCTACGAATATGGCAGCCGCGCCGGGTTCTGGCGGGTCCACCGCCTGCTCGGCGATCTGCCGGTGACGGTCTACGGCGTGGCCACCGCTCTGGCCCGCGGACCGGAGCAGGTTGCGGCGATGAAATCCGCCGGGTGGGAGATCGCCAGCCACGGGCTGAAATGGATCGAGCATAAGGACATGAGCGCCGACGAAGAGCGCGCCCAGATCCGCGAGGCAATCCGGCTGCATACCGAGGTCGTAGGGGCTCCGCCCCGGGGTTGGTACACCGGGCGCTGCTCCATGAATACGGTTGACCTGGCAGCGGCAGAGGGTGAGTTCGCTTATATTGCCGACAGTTACGCAGATGACCTGCCCTACTGGGTGGAGGCAGGGGGCAAGGATCAGCTGATCGTACCCTACACCATGGATTGCAACGACATGCGCTTCGCCATTCAGGCGGGGTTCACCACGGGCGACCAGTTCGAGCGGTATCTCAAAGACAGCTTCGATATGCTCTATGCCGAAGGGGTCGCGGGTGCGTCGAAGATGATGTCCATCGGCCTTCACTGCCGTCTGGCGGGCCGTCCGGGGCGCGCCTTGGCGCTGAAGCGGGCGCTGGATCACATGCGGTCCCATGAAGGCGTCTGGTTCGCCACCCGCGAACAGATCGCCGACCACTGGGCGCGGGTGCACCCGCCGCAACCGCGTCTGCGGCCCTCGACCATGGAGCGGGAGGCGTTTGTGGCCGCGTTTGGCGGCGTGTTCGAGCACAGCCCTTGGATCGCCGAAGGAGCCTTCGAGATGGAGCTCGGCCCTGCGCACGACTCCGCTGCCGGGGTTCACAACGCGCTGGCGCGGGTGTTTCGCTCGGCGACGGAGGCGCAGCGCCTCGGTGTTCTGACCGCACACCCGGATCTGGCGGGCAAGCTCGCCGCTGCCGGGCGCCTGACCGCTGAGAGCACCGCGGAACAGGCCGGGGCCGGGCTCGATATGCTGACCGATGACGAGCGCGCGACCTTCACCCGGCTGAACACTGAGTACACGGAGAAGTTCGGTTTCCCCTTCATCATCGCGGTCAAGGACCACTCGAAGGCCAGCATTCTCGACGCCTTTCACCGACGCATCCGCAATGACCGGGAGACAGAGTTTGCCGAGGCATGCCGCCAGGTCGAGCGGATCGCTGAGCTGCGTCTGATCGAGAAGATGTCGTCTTGACGGAGACCATCCGCATACGCCCCCTGACAGCTGAGGCTTTTGCCCCGTTTGGGGATGTGCTCGACACGTCGGGCGTGCCCGACAAGATGATCAATGCCGGGCTCTGCGGGCGGTATCATGACCGGGCAAAACTCGATTTTGCAGACGGACGCGCCGGGATCAGCCTGTTCCACGCTGAGCTCCGGTCCCTGCCCCTGATCCTCGATCTGGTCGAGCGCCACCCCGACGGCAGTCAGGCCTTTCTGCCCATGAGCCTCGACCCGTTTCTTGTGATCGTCGCACCGGATCAGAACGGACAACCGGGTCAGCCAATGGCGTTTGAAACAGCGCCCGGTCAGGGTGTGAACTATCACCGGGGCACATGGCACGGGGTTCTGACCCCCCTCACCGCCCCCGGTCTCTTTGCCGTCGTGGACCGGATCGGTCCGGGCGCCAATCTCGAGGAGCACCGCTACACGCGGAAGATCCTCATAGACAGATAACCTTGCGCCCACCGGAGGAGGAGCCGGCTGTCGCAACATCAGGGAGGAAAAACCACCATGGCCGACGCATCCATAGGGACGCCGGAGCAGCTCCGCGATCCGAACTACACGCCCCCCATGGCCAAGGCTGTCCCGCTGGGGATCCAGCATGTGCTGGCCATGTTCGTCTCGAATGTCACCCCGGCCATCATCGTCTGTGGCGCGGCTGGGTTCGGATTTGGGTCAAACAGCCCCGACTTTCCGCAGATGATCTACATGATCCAGATGTCCATGTTCTTTGCGGGCGTGGCGACCCTGTTCCAGTCGGTGGGCGTTGGACCGGTGGGCGCGCGTCTGCCGATCGTTCAGGGGACGAGCTTTGCCTTCATCCCGATCATGATCCCGCTGGTCGCGGGCAAAGGCGTGGATGCCATGGCAGTGCTGATGGGCGGGGTCCTCGTAGGGGGGCTGTTCCACGCTGTGCTCGGCCTGTTCATCGGCAAGATCCGCTTCGCCCTGCCGCCGCTGGTCACGGGGCTCGTGGTCACGATGATCGGTCTGGCGCTGGTGAAAGTCGGTATCCAATACGCGGCTGGAGGCGTCCCCGCCATCGGCACGCCGGAATACGGCTCGGGGCTGAACTGGCTCATGGCTTGCACGGTGATTATCGTCACGCTCGCGCTGAAGTTCTTCGCCCGCGGAATGCTCTCCGTTTCCGCAGTTCTGATCGGTCTGCTGGCGGGCTATGCGCTGGCCTTTGTGCTGGGCCAGGTGAGCCTCGACAATGTGGGCCGCGCGGCGAGTTTCGCCCTGCCGAACCCGCTCCATTTCGGACTTGAGTTCTCTGCGGCGGCGATCATTGGCTTCTGCGCCATGGCCTTTGTCTCGGCGGTTGAAACCGTGGGCGACGTCTCCGGGATCACCAAAGGCGGCGCGGGTCGCGAGGCGACGGATAAGGAAATTCAGGGCGCGACCTTTGCAGATGGTCTGGGCACGGCGGTATCGGGCCTCTTTGGCGCTCTGCCCAACACCTCCTTCAGCCAGAATGTCGGCCTGATCGCCATGACGGGGGTCATGAGCCGGATGGTGGTCACCATTGGGGCGCTGTTCCTGATCCTCTGCGGTCTGGTGCCCAAAATCGGCGCGGTGATCTCCTCCATCCCCATCGAAGTGCTGGGCGGTGGTGTGATCGTCATGTTCGGCATGGTGGTCGCGGCGGGCATCTCGATGCTGTCTGATGTGAACTGGAACCGGCGCAACATGGTGATCTTTGCCATCGCTCTGTCGCTGGGTCTGGGGCTACAACTGGAACCGAATGCGCTGCAGTACCTGCCTGGGACGCTCAAAGTTCTGGCCACCTCGGGCATCCTGCCTGCCGCCCTGATCGCCATCGTTCTCAATCTGGTCCTGCCCGAAGAGCTGTCGGACGAGGCGACCGAGGAGGTCTCTGGTGGGCTGGCAGGCCATGGCACGGGGTCTCTCACCAAGGAAGACCGCGGCTAATCCCTGATGCCTGACATCAGGCCGGATCAAAGTGGCGCGAGTCGCTTTGATCTCATGGCTGAAGAATGGGGATCCTTTGCAGGTTTTGAGGACATGCACTCTTTTCTGTCAGGGCGTTTGGGCGACACTTTTTTTGGCACCGTCGCGTGCACCGGGAGTACCGATGACTAACAGCTATTATGCGCCACAAGGCGGACACCCGGGGCAGGAACAACTCCTGACGGACCGTGCCGTCTTTACCGAAGCTTATGCGGTGATCCCGCGCGGGACGATGCGGGACATCGTGACGAGCTTTCTGCCGTTCTGGGATGCGACCCGCCTCTGGGTCATCGCCCGCCCGATGAGCGGGTTTGCGGAGACCTTTTCCCATTACATCATGGAGGTGCAGCCCGGCGGTGGATCGGATCGGCCCGAGACGGACGCGCGGGCGGAGGCAGTGCTCTTCGTGGTGGAGGGCGAGGCGACCCTGACCGTCGAAGGCCAGACTCATAAACTGAAACCCGGCGGTTATGCCTATCTGCCACCGTCCGGCAACTGGGCTCTGCGCAATCGCGGTGACGGAGCGCTCCGGTTTCACTGGATCCGCAAGGCGTATCAAGCGGTTGAGGGCCTCGACACCCCCGACGTATTGATCCTGAACGAAAACGATATCACGCCGACCCCCATGCCCGGCACGGAGGGCAAGTGGGCGACGACCCGCTTTGTAGACCCGTCCGACCTGCGCCACGATATGCACGTGACCGTGGTCACCTTTGAGCCCGGCGCAGTGATCCCGTTTCTTGAGACGCATGTGATGGAACACGGGCTCTACGTGCTGGAGGGAAAGGCCGCCTACCGCCTCAACACGGATTGGGTTGAGGTCGAAGCGGGCGATTACATGTGGCTGCGCGCCTTCTGTCCGCAGGCCTGCTATGCCGGGGGACCGGGCCGGTTCCGCTACCTTCTCTACAAGGACGTGAACCGGCACATGACGCTCTGACCCGCCCGTCAGTCCGGCGGACTGCCTCCGATGGCGAGCGTCAGTTCTGCGGCCGCCTCGATCACCGCGCCACTTAGTTCGGCAATGCCCGCTTCGGTGACGCGGCTGGTCGGTCCGGAAACGGAGATTCCCGCAACGGCTTCGCGGGTCATGTCGAAGACCGGCGCCGCGATACACCGCATACCGGGATTCTTTTCCTCGTCATCCACCGAATATCCCCGCCGCCGGATCTCAGTCAGATCACGTTGCAGGGCCTCCGGGTCGGTAATCGTTCGCTCGGAAAAGCGCTCCATTCTGGCCGACGACAGGAGCCTGCCCAGCCGGGCCGCGTCCATATGCGCCAACAACGCCTTCCCGATCCCCGATGCATGCATGGGCGACAGGGTGCCGGGTGGGAAAAACGCGCGGATGGTGGCGTAGGTCTCGACCTGACTGATGAACAGCACGGACCCTTCCTTTTCGATGCCGAGATTGGCGGTTTCGCCCGTTGCCTCCATGAGCCGCCGCATGATCGGACGCGCGCGCTCCACGAGGCTGGTTCGCCGCAGAAACCGGGCGCCGATGGCGAAAGCCTGCGGACCAATATGCCAGACCTGATCCTCGGGGTCGAACTCCACCAGCCCCCGCCCCTCCAGCGTTACGAGGATCCGATAGACCGTGGCCGGGGATTGCCCGGTTTCCTCCGCCAGCGCGGTGAGCGGCTTGCCCTGTGCGAGGCTCAGGTACTCGAACACCTCCATGGCGCGATCGAGCGATTTTATCGTGTTCTGAGCGGTCTTGTCGTCCCAGCCCCTCGGGCGGCCACGGGCTCTGCGAAGGGGCGATTTTTGAGTCTCCATACGTCAATTTCTAACATTATGAAATGAGAATTCACAATATGAAAAATTTATGCTACTGAAAAGCATAAGAAATTTTGCAGACTGTACATTTTGAAACGTGATTTCAAAAATATAGCCCGATTAAAAAGGATTCGCTAACCTCTGTTTACGTTCCAAGGAGATCGTGCATGAGCTTCCAGAATCCCGTCTTCATCCCCGGCCCGACCAATATTCCAGAGGCGCTGCGCAAAGCCTGCGACATGCCGACCATCGACCACCGGTCGCCGCTTTTTGGTCAGATCCTGCACCCGGTCCGTGAAGGGGTGCGCAAGGTGCTGATGAGCGATAGTGCCGAAGTCTTTATCTTTCCGTCCACCGGAACCGGCGGCTGGGAGACCGCTCTTACCAACACACTCTCGCCGGGGGACAAGGTGCTGGCGGCGCGGAACGGCATGTTCTCTCATCGCTGGATAGATATGTGCCAACGCCACGGGCTCGATGTTCAGATTGTGGAGACCCCTTGGGGTGCGGGTATCCCCGCCGATCGCTACGAAGAGATTCTCACCGCAGACACGGCTCACGAGATCAAGGCGGTGCTGGCGACCCACAACGAGACGGCTACTGGCGTCCGCTCGGACATCGGGGCCATTCGCAAGGCACTGGATGCGGCAGACCACCCTGCACTGCTCTTCGTGGACGGGGTGTCCTCTATCGGCTCCATGGAGTTCCGCTTTGACGACTGGGGCGTGGATATTGCGGTGACCGGCTCCCAAAAGGGCTTCATGCTGCCTGCGGGGCTCGCCATTGTCGGGTTCAGCGCCAGGGCGATGAAGGCCACTGAGACCGCCACGCTGCCCCGCACCTTCTTCGATGTGCATGACATGTCGAAAGGCTATGCCGCGAACGCCTATCCCTACACACCCGCCGTCGGCCTGATGAACGGGCTGAACGAGGCCTGTCGGATGCTCCTCGATGAGGGACTCGACAATGTCTTTGCGCGCCATCACCGCATCGCCGAAGGGGTGCGCGCCGCTGTCCGAGCGTGGGGGATGGAGTTGTGCGCCACTGATCCGTCCGTTTACTCCGACACCGTCAGCGCGATCCGCACACCCGAGGGGTTCAACGCCACAGAAATCGTCACACATGCTGCCGAAACCTATGGTGTCGCCTTTGGCGTCGGTCTGGGCGAGGTCGCGGGCAAGGTCTTCCGCATCGGCCATCTGGGGAGCCTCACGGATGTAATGACTCTCTCCGGACTGGCAACGGCGGAAATGTGCATGGCCGATCTGGGACTCGATATTCAACTCGGCTCAGGCGTCGCCGCCGCGCAGGACTATTATCGCAGCCACCGCGCTGCCAGGAAAAGGGAGGCCGCGTGATGGCGGATCTGGATCTTCCGACCTATGAGGACATGCTGGCCGCCCATGAGCGGATCAAACCTCACATCCGCCGCACTCCCGTCCGCACCTCGGATTATCTGAGCGAGCTTGCGGGTTGTGAGCTGTTTTTCAAATGCGAGAACTTTCAGGAACCCGGCGCTTTCAAGGTCCGGGGCGCGACCAACGCGGTGTATGGCCTTGATGACGCGCAGGCCGCCAAAGGCGTCGCGACCCATTCTTCGGGCAACCACGCCTCCTGCCTCAGCTACGCGGCGATGAAGCGCGGCATTCCCTGCAACGTTGTCATGCCCCGCACCGCTCCGCAGGCCAAAAAGGACACGGTGCGCCGCTATGGCGGCAAGATCACGGAGTGCGAACCCTCGACCACCTCGCGCGAGGCAACCTTTGCCGAGGTACAGGCCGCCACCGGGGGCGATTTCGTCCATCCTTATAACGACCCGCGGGTGATCGCCGGTCAGGGGACCTGTTCCAAAGAGTTCATGGAGCAGACTGGTGGGCTCGACATGGTGGTTGCGCCCATCGGTGGCGGCGGCATGGTGTCGGGCACCTGCCTGACCCTTTCGACGCTGGCCCCCGAGACGCAGATCATCGCCGCCGAGCCTGAGCAGGCGGATGACGCCTATCGCAGTTTCAAGGCCGGACATATCATCGCCGATGACGCACCCAAGACCATCGCGGACGGCCTCCTCGTGCCGCTAAAAGAGCGCACCTGGCATTTCGTCTCGAACCACGTCTCCGAGATCTACACCGCCTCGGAGCAAGAGATCATCGACGCGATGAAGCTCACGTGGAAGCATCTGCGCATCGTGATGGAGCCGTCTTCTGCGGTGCCGCTGGCCGTGGTGCTGAAGAACCCCGACGCCTTCCGGGCTAAGCGCGTGGGGTTGATCATCACCGGCGGCAACGTCGATCTCGATAAGCTGCCCTGGCTCACCGCCGCCTGATTTACCTTCTGACATAGGAGCACGGACATGAAAGACATGACCAATCTCGACGACTTCGAAGTGGGCTATAACATCCCGGCCAAGCCCGGCATGGACGAGGCCGAGATCCAGACCCCCTGTCTGGTGCTCGACCTCGACGCGCTGGAACGCAACATCAAGAAGATGGGCGACTACGCCAAGGCTCACGGGATGCGCCACCGCACCCATGGCAAGATGCACAAATCCGTGGATGTGCAGAAACTCCAGCAGGAACTGGGCGGGTCCTGTGGCGTCTGCTGTCAGAAGGTTTCCGAGGCCGAGGTCTTTGCCCGGGGCGGGATCAAGGATGTCCTGGTCTCCAATCAGGTCCGCGAGCCTGCCAAGATCGACCGCCTCGCCCGGATGCCGAAGCTGGGCGCGCGCACAATCTGCTGCGTGGACGACGTGGCGAATGTTGCTGATCTGTCGGAGGCGGCGGTGCGGCACGGCACCCAGATTGAATGTCTGGTGGAAATCGACTGTGGCGCGGGCCGCTGCGGGGTTACGAGCACCCCCGCTGTGGTTGAGATCGCCAAGGCCATCGACGCGGCCGAGGGCCTGAAATTCGCCGGGATTCAAGCCTATCAGGGGGCTATGCAGCACCTCGACGACTACAATGAGCGCAAGGCGAAGATCGACATCGCCGTGGCCATGGTCAAGGATGCCGTGGATACGCTGAAGGCCGAGGGCCTCGCGTGCGATATTGTCGGCGGCGGGGGCACGGGCTCTTACTATTTCGAGTCGAATTCAGGCGTATATAACGAGCTGCAATGCGGCTCCTACGCCTTCATGGACGCCGATTACGGGCGGATCCTCGATCAGGACGGCAAGCGGATTGATCAGGGCGAATGGGAGAACGCAATGTTCATCCTCACCTCCGTGATGAGCCACGCCAAGGCCGACAAGGCCATCGTCGATGCCGGGTTGAAGGCCCAGTCCGTCGATAGCGGCCTGCCGGTTATCCATGGGCGGGATGACGTGGAATACGTGAAATGCTCCGACGAGCACGGCGTTGTGATGGACCCGCAAGGGGTTCTGAAGGTCAATGACAAGCTCAAGCTCGTGCCCGGCCATTGCGACCCCACCGCCAACGTCCATGACTGGTACGTGGGTGTCAGAGGCGGCAAAGTGGAATGCGTCTGGCCGGTCTCGGCCCGCGGCCACGCCTACTGACGTATTGAACACGGAAGGCCGGGCCCGGGACGGGTCCGGAAGCCGCCCCTCGTGTATGCTCTCCTTCCGGCAGTGGCACAGGGGCGCACGACATTCCTGCACCGGAGACTGACATGCTGATCGTACCCGAACGCGACATTGCCGATCTGATGACCCGGGAGGCGGCGTTTGCGGCCGTCGAGAAGGTCTTTGCCGCCATGGCCTCGGGCGACGCCTCGAATTTTCCGGTGGTCCGGGAGGCGCTCGGTCATGAGGACGCGCTCTATGGCTTTAAGGGTGGCTTTGACCGGGCCGGGTTGACCCTCGGGCTGAAAGCCGGGGGCTACTGGCCCAATAATCTGGAGCGACGCGGGCTGATCAACCACCAGTCCACGGTGTTCCTCTTCGATCCGGATACGGGCAAGGTCAGCGCCATGGTGGGCGGCAACCTTCTGACCGCGTTACGCACCGCCGCCGCGTCTTCGGTTTCGATCCGCCATCTGGCGCGACCCGACGCCAAAGTCCTCGGCATGGTCGGGGCGGGTCATCAGGCGACCTTCCAGCTTCGTGCGGCGCTGGAGCAGCGCGACTTTGAGAAGGTCATCGGCTGGAACTACCACCCTGAGATGCTGCCCAATATTGAAAAGGTCGCCGCCGAGGCCGGCGTACCCTTCGAGGCGGTAGAACTCTCCGGCATGACCGAGGCGGATGTGATCATCACGATCACCAGCGCGTTCTCGCCCTCCCTGATGGCCGATCATGTAAGTTCCGGCACGCACCTCGCCTGCATGGGCACGGATACAAAGGGCAAGCAGGAGGTCGAAGCCTCCCTCCTCGCCCGCGCCACTGTCTTTGCCGATGAGGTCGCCCAGTCCATCAGCATCGGCGAGGCGCAGCATGCGATCACCGGGGGTCAGATCACCGAGGCCGACGTGACCCAGATCGGTGATGTGATCAACGGCACTCATCCGGGCCGCAGCTCAGACGACGAGATCACCCTGTTCGACGGCACGGGTGTGGGTCTGCAAGATCTGGCCGTCGCCGCCGCTGTGGTCGATCTGGCCGTGCAAAAAGGCCTCGCCATCGAGGTCGATTTCTAGGCGTTTCGCCCCATGGTCGAAAAAGACAGGATTTCAATCACCAGCCTGTCGAGCGTGTCAAAGGAGGTGGCGTCCGAAGCGACAGCCTCCGGGATCAGCGAAAACTCGGTGCAGGCGATCATTTGCACTTCGGCTCCGCGGTCGAGTAACTCCGCCGAAGCCCGTGCAAGAGCGTGCCGCGCTTCGGGTTGAGGGCCATCTGCCTTGATCTGGCGGATTGCGCCGAGTGTCGCGTCCTCGTTTTGCGGGTAGAGCGCCGTCAGCCCGTACCTTTCCAGCGCGGCCTCGAACAGCGCCACCTTGCGCACCGCAGGCGACCCCAGGATCCCCACCGAGCTTCCCGGTTCGCTGACGCGTGCCGCGTGGGCGGCAGAGAGGGCGATCATGTCGAGAAACGGCACCCCGACCGCCGCCTTGATTGCGCCCGCGTAATGGTGCGCGGTGTTGCAGGGCATGGCCAGTGCCTCGGCGCCACCGGCCACGAGGCGTTGCGCCATCTCCGCGAGGACCGGACCGGGATCTGCGCCGGTGCCTTCGATCAGATGGGCGATGCGTGAGGGTACCTGTGGGTTCTGATCCACGATCAGCGGGATGTGGTCGGCATCATCGGTCGCCGTGACCCCGGCCAGCACCTTTTGCATGATGAGGAGCGTCGCTTCCGGTCCCATGCCTCCGAGAATTCCGACGCGCCTCACGGGGTAACCTCCACGGAAGCTACGGAATCTGCGGCTTCGACGATCAACTCCCCCAACAACGCGCAATCCTCAAGGCTGAAGGTCAGAGGCAGGCGCATGTCGAACAAGCCTGAGAGAATGGCGTCCGTGGCGGGCAGCTTTTGGGGGGCAACGTAGCGCCAGCTGTGATGGTCGGAGGTAAAACCCACCGGCTCCGCCGCGCCGAACCATTTTATCTCAACACCGCGCTCTGCGAGGCCCGCCACAAAGGACCGCGCCGTTTCAGGGGTAATCCCCGGCAGGCGAAACTGGATCGAGGAGCCCACATAGCGCTCCACAGACGGGCGCGCTGGCACACGGATGGCAGTGCAGCGGGTCAGCATCCGGGCGATCAGATCGTGGCGGGCGTTCCAGGCGTCGATATTTGCTTCGAGTTCTCTCAATTGCGGACGCAGGATGGCGGCGCGGAGATTGTCCATCCGGGCCGACATGTTCGGGGTCTCGAGGCGGATCTGGTCATAGACTTCTGATGCCGGACCCGCGCCATGTCGGGCATACATCATGTAAGAGCCCGAGAGCATCGTCGCCCGCGCCATGAACTCTGCGTCATCAGACGTCAGCAAGCCGCCTTCGCCGGAGTTGATGTGCTTGTAGGTCTGGGTGCTGAAACACCCCGCCAGCCCGAAATTTCCTGATTTTCGTCCGTTCCAGCTGGCTCCCATCGTGTGCGCGCAATCCTCAATCACGGTGAGGGAGAGGCGATCCGCCAGTTCCGCCAGCCGCTCCATGTCGCAAAGATGACCGCGCATGTGGGACAACAGGACATGCCGCGCGCCACTTTGGCTTGCCTTTCGTTCCAGATCCTCAAGGTCGAGGACGAGATCGGGGGTGATCTCCACCAGAACCGCTTGCCCGCCAATGGCCGCGATCGCGCCGGGAACAGGTGCGAGGGTGAAGCTGTTGGTCAGCACCGGATCGCCGGGCGCCACCCCGGCGGCGCGTAGGGCGATCTGCATCGCCTGACCGCCCGAAGCTACAGCGAGGCAGTAGGGGGCACCCTGCCACTCTGCATATTCCCGCTCCAGCAGCATGGTCTCGCTCAGCTCGTCACCGAGGGTGTTGTAGCGGTGCAGCCGTCCCGTCCGCATGACGGCCATCGCCGCATCCATCGCAGCGTCGGGGATTGGTGCTTGTTGGGTGAAGCTCTTGGTGAATCGCGTCTGTGCCATGATCTCAGCAAAGGCCCCGCTCAGAACCGCCGACGATGGCCCGCTGGATCTTCTGTCCGACTCCGTCTGTTGCGTTCCACGACGTCAGGCCCCGGCACCGGTGCGATTGTGGTGTGGCAGACATGGCGACCCCCTCTGAAACCCGTCTGAATAAACGCTGGCACAACAGGCCCTCTCTGGCCAATAATAAAGTTTCAGGTTCCCGTGTTGGACTACGACCCGATCCTTTGCCTTGCGACGAACGCTGTCATGACCTCCGCCAGCACCGAGGCCGCAATCACCTGCGGACGCTTGTCCATAACGGTATCGCCAATGGGGCAGTGCAGGGCGCTCAGCTCTGCATCTCCGCCCTGGTCGCGATGCCAGTTGGCAAATTGCGCGCGTTTGCTGCGAGAGCCGATCATGCCCACATAGGCGGCATCGCCCCGCTCCAGCACCGCTGCGGTCAGAAGGAAGTCGAGCGCGTGGTCATGGGTCAGCACGACGAATGCGCTGCCCGGCGGGGCCGCGCGGATTTCGGCTTCGGGAAGGGCGGTTAACCGCGTCTCGACCGATGCGGCGCAACGCTCAAGTTGGTCGGCGCGGGAATCAATCAGGAGGCAGCGGACCGGCATGTGCTGGAACAGATCCGCCAGTGCCCGCCCGATATGCCCGGCACCGAGCACGCAGACATGCGGTTGCGCAGCGTCGGACGCTACGGCGCGGGCGAGGGCGTCGGCCCGCGCTGACGCGTCCATGGCGTGCAGCGTCAGCCAGACCCGTCCCCCGCAACATTGGCCGATTTCCGGCCCGAGAGGCAGCTCCAGATCGCGCCGTGTCTCTGTCGTCTCCAGCATCTTACGGGCGGCACTGATCGCCAGATATTCCAGTTGTCCCCCGCCGATCGTGCCCAGAGCAGCATCTCTGGCGACGAGCATCTCGGCGTCTTCGTCGCGGGGGGTGGAGCCTGACACACGTGTAATTTTGATATGGATAACTGCGGGATGGGTGGCAAAGAAAGCCGACAAGCTGGCCGTGCTGCCTGCCATTTCTCAGCCTCTCAACCGCGAGACGGCCATCAGGATGCGCTCGGGCGTCGCGGGGGTGTCGAGCCGTGGGCACTCGCGGTAATTTGCCACGGACGCGACCGCCATGGACAACGCTTCAAGCACCGAGATCCCCAGCATGAAGGGCGGTTCGCCGACGGCCTTGGAACGCCTGATAGTGGGTTCCCTGTTCTCGGACCAGTCGGCGAGGTTCACGTTGAAGATGCGCGGGCGGTCTGAGGCCAGTGGGATCTTGTAGGTGGAGGGCGCATGGGTCCGCAGCCGACCGGCCTCGTCCCACCAGAGTTCCTCGGTGGTCAGCCAGCCCATGCCCTGCACAAAGGCCCCCTCGACCTGCCCGCGATCCAACGCCGGGTTCAGCGACCGACCCACATCATGGAGGATATCCGTCCGCTCGATCCGGTATTCGCCGGTCAGCGTGTCGATGGTCACCTCGGAACAGGCGGCGCCATAGGCGAAATAATAGAACGGACGGCCCTGACCCTTGTTCCGGTCCCAGTGGATTTTGGGCGTTTTGTAGAACCCGGCGGCTGAGAGCTGGATGCGGGCGAGATAGGCTTCTTTGATCAGTGTCTCAAAGGACAGCACCTCCGACCCGATCCGAACCTGACCCGCTTCAAAACTCACATCCTCCGCCGCAACGCCCCATTTCCCGGCGGCGAAACCGGCCAGCCGTTCCTTGATCTGGCGAACCGCGTCGAGCGCGGCCATAGCGTTCAGGTCGGTGCCGCTGGAGGCCGCCGTGGCGGAGGTGTTCGGGACCTTTTCCGTCGTTGTCGCGGTGATCCGCACCTGCTCAAGGGGCACCCCAAACGCATCGGCCACCACCTGCGCAACCTTGGTGTTCAGCCCCTGCCCCATCTCGGTGCCGCCATGGTTCAGGTGGATCGAGCCGTCCTTATAGACATGGACCAGCGCACCGGCCTGATTGTACCAGGTCGCGGTAAAGGAGATGCCGAATTTCACCGGTGTTAGCGCAATGCCGCGTCGCAACACCGGGGAGTTGCGGTTATAATCAAGGATCTCCTGCCGCCGGGCGCGATAGGCGCAGCTCTGTTCCAGCTCCCCCACCAGCCGGTCGAGAATATTGTCCTCCACCTCCTGATGATAGGGCGTCAGGTTCCACCCCTCGCAGCCGTAGAAATTCGCCTTGCGCACGTCGAGCGGGTCCTGCCCCGTGGCATAGGCAATTTCCTCGATCATCCGCTCGGCGGCGATCACCCCCTGCGGCCCGCCAAAGCCGCGAAAGGCCGTGTTGGAGACCGTGTTGGTCTTCATCGGGTGGCTGGACAGGCGCACATGGGGATAGAAATAGGCATTGTCGGCGTGAAACAGGGCGCGGTCGGTGACGGGGCCGGAGAGGTCCGCCGAAAAGCCGCAGCGGGCGCGGAAATCGCCCTCGACTGCGGTGATCCGCCCCTGATCGTCAAAGCCGACCTCGTAATCGATGACAAAATCGTGGCGCTTCCCTGTGGCGGTCATGTCCTGATCGCGGTCGGGGCGGATCTTGACCGGGCGGTTCCACGTTTTTGCCGCCATGGCGGCGACGACGCAGAACAGGTTCATCTGGGTTTCCTTGCCGCCGAACCCGCCGCCCAGACGCCGCACATTGACCACCACTGCATGGGCGGGCACACCAAGAGCCTGCGCTACCATCTGTTGCACCTCGGACGGGTGCTGCGTCGAGGAATGAACTGTGACCTCATCATCCTCGCCCGGAATCGCGAGAGCGATTTGCCCTTCGAGATACATGTGGTCCTGCCCGCCGACCTGCATCTGCCCCTTGATCCGGCGGGGTGCGGTGGCCAGCGCGGCCTCGGCATCTCCCCGGGTGAGGGTTAGCGGCGGGGTGACGAAGGGATAGCCCGCAGCCTCAGCCGTCAGCGGATCGAGCGCGTGGGCCAGGGGATCGCAGATGACTTTGGCCAGCGCCGCCGCCCGCCGCGCCTGATCCCGTGTTTCAGCGACGACCGCAAAGAGTGGCTGGCCATGGAATTCGATCCTGTCGGTCGGAAAGACCGGCTCATCCCCCGATCCCGTCGGGCTGATGTCGTTCAGCCCCGGTACGTCCTCTGCCGTCAGGATGCCGACCACGCCGGGCGCGGCGCGGACATCGGTCAGGTCGATCTCGCGCAACGTGGCGTGGGCGACATCCGAGACTCCGAGATAGGCGTGCAGCGCGCCTTCGGGCAGGGGCAGGTCATCCGTGTACCGGGCTGCGCCGGTGACGTGCTTCGTAGCGCTGTCGTGGATTCGGTCCGCCGTCGTCATGCCAGAGCCTCCATGGCGGTGTCGAGGCGTACCGGCGCGCCCTCCTGTTCCAGCCAGAACCGCCGGAGCAGGTTCTGTGCCGCCAGCATCCGATACTCCGCCGAGGCGCGCCAATCGGTGAGCGGGGTAAAGTCCTGCGACAACGCCTCTGCCGCGGCCTCGAAACTCTTGCGTGCCCAAGGCTCGCCCACCAGCATCGCCTCGGCCTGAGCCGCCCGTTTGGGCGTTGCGGCCATGCCACCAAAGGCAAGCCGCGCGTCGGTGATGATGTCGTCTTGCACCGTCACCCGGATCCCGACCGCGACGGCCGAGATATCCTCGTCCCGGCGTTTGGAGATCTTGTAGGCGGCGATGCGATCATCTGGGCCGGGCAGGGGGACCGCGATGCTCTCGACAAACTCGTCGGGCGCGCGGTCCTGCTGGCCGTAATCGATAAAGAACGCCTCAAGCGGCAGCCTGCGGCGTTCCGCACCCTGACGGAGGGTGATCGACGCGCCAAGCGCGATGAGCACGGGCGGCGTGTCGCCGATGGGCGAACCATTGGCGATATTGCCGCCGACCGTTCCCATATTCCGCACTTGCCAGCCACCGATGCGCGACCAGTACTCCGAGAGAACCGGGATGTGGTCACACAGAACCTGCTGGCAATCGGTGTAGCTGGCCCCGGCGCCAATCCGCAGCGCGCCGTCGTCTCGGGTGATCGTCTTCAGCGCGTCGAGATGGCCGGTGAAAATCGCGGGGCCGATGGGGCGCAGGTGCTTGGTCACCCAGAGGCCGACATCGGTGGCACCCGCGACAAGTGTCGCCGCCGGATTCTCCAGCAGACAGTCCGCCAGATCGTCGACGCTGGCGGGCAGGATGGCGCGATCGCCGGGAGGGCCCGTGACGATCCGATCTTCAGTCTTGAGATCACGCAGGCGGGCGGCGATGGTCTCTCGTTCTTGCACAAGATGGTCCGCCGCTGGTCTGCCGTAGCGCGACAGTGCCAGAGCCGCGTCGATAATCGGCGCATAGCCGGTGCAGCGGCAGAGGTTGCCCTGCAACGCCGTCTCGATCTGCGCCACGGTGGGCTCCGGCACCTCCATCCACAGCCCATAGAGTGCCATGACAAAACCCGGCGTGCAAAACCCGCACTGGCTGGCATGGTGGTCCACCATAGCTTGCTGCACAGGGTGGAGCTGTCCGTCAGGCCCGGAGAGATGTTCGACCGTGACCACGTGACAGCCATGCACCGAGGCAAGGAAGCGGATGCAGGCATTGACCGGCGCATATCTCAGCCCGGACGGGGTGAGCCGACCCACGAGCACGGTACAGGCCCCGCAATCGCCTTCGGCACAGCCTTCCTTGGTGCCCGTCAGGCGCTGATCCAAACGCAGGTAGTCCAGAAGAGTCTGGCTGGCGCCGACCTCGCGCAACGACACGTCTTTGTCATTGAGACGAAAGCAGATTTCGCTGCGATGTGTCATGCTCACCTCTCTCTGGATGCCGGATGGGCGCAGTGGTTCCGGCAATTAGGAGGGAAGCTTGCCAAAAATAGCAATTGCTTTTGTCTGGCACAGGTGGCGGCAGAGGAGATGTTGCCCAGGGCAAACCTGGGGGGTATCACGAACTCCGGACCTCAGGGAGCACGTGATTTGGCCCAGACCGCGACGCAGATCAGCCGCCTGATTGCTCAGGAAATTGGCGCAACACCGGCACAGGTAGGAGCGGCCGCCGCGCTGCTCGACGGCGGCGCGACGGTGCCCTTTGTGGCCCGGTATCGCAAAGAAGTCACCGGCGGGCTCGACGACAGCCAGCTGAGGACCCTTTCGGACCGGCTCGGCTATTTGCGCGAGCTGGAGGCCCGGCGCGAGACGATCCTCAAATCGATCCGGGAGCAGGGCAAGTTGACGGACGATCTGGCTCGCGCCATCGCGGGAGCCGAGACGAAATCCGCGCTTGAGGACATGTACTTGCCCTACAAGCCCAAACGGCGGACGAAGGCGATGATCGCCCGCGAGAACGGGCTTGAGCCGCTGTTGCGCGCGATCATGGCTGATCGCGAGGTCCCGCCTGAAACCCACGCGGCAGGGTATCTCAGCGATGCGGTTGCCACCGTGAAGGACGCGCTGGCCGGAGCGCGCGACATTCTGACCGAAGAGCTCTCCGAGCAGGCCGATCTGCTGGGTCGTCTGCGGGAGTTCATGCGCCGCGAGGCTTTTGTGGTGTCAAAGGTCATCGAGGGGAAGGAGCAGGAGGGCGCGAAATTCTCCGACTACTTTGATCAGCGGGAGAAATGGGCGGACATCCCCTCGCATCGGGCGCTGGCCATTCTGCGCGCCGCGAAGGAAGATATCGTTCTGATCGAGGTCGCGCCCGATGCCGAGACCGGCGTACCCCGGGCCATCGCGATGATTGCGGCTCATCTCAACACGACAGGCGACACGCCGGGCGACACCTGGCTGCGCGAGGTCGCCGGATGGGCCTGGCGTGTGAAGTTCTCTCTGACACTCTACATCGACTTGCTGGGCGAGTTGCGCGAGCGGGCGCACCAGGACGCGATCACCGTCTTTTCCCGCAATCTGAAGGATCTGCTGCTCGCCGCTCCGGCCGGGGCCAAAGCGACGCTTGGGCTCGATCCGGGCATCCGCACCGGTGTGAAATGCGCGGTGGTGGATGCGACCGGCAAGTTGATGGAGACCGCAACTATCTATCCATTCCAGCCGCGGATGGATGTGCGCGGTGCTGAGGCAAAGCTTATCGAGCTGATCACCCGGCATGATGTGGACTTGATCGCCATCGGTAACGGGACAGCCAGCCGCGAGACCGAAGCGCTGGTCGGGGACACGCTGAAACTGTTGCCCAAGCGGGGCACTCCGCCTAAGAAAGTCGTGGTCTCCGAAGCGGGCGCGTCCGTCTATTCAGCGTCCGAACTGGCCGCGCGAGAGTTTCCTGACCTCGACGTATCCCTGCGCGGCGCGGTCTCTATCGCCCGCCGATTGCAGGATCCGCTGGCCGAACTGGTGAAAATCACACCGCAATCCATCGGCGTTGGCCAGTATCAGCACGACGTGGACCAGCGCCGTCTGGCGAATGCTCTGGATGCTGTCGTCGAGGATGCGGTGAACGCCGTGGGCGTCGATCTGAATACAGCCTCCGCTCCGCTTCTCGCGCAGGTGGCGGGGCTGGGGCCATCTCTGGCCGACGCCATCGTGCGTCACCGCGAAGCACACGGCGCGTTTCCATCCCGCAAAGCGCTCATGAAGGTGACGGGGCTGGGGCCCAAAGCGTTCGAACAATGCGCCGGTTTCCTGCGCATCCGCGATGGGGCCGAGCCGCTCGACGCATCTGCCGTGCACCCTGAAGCCTATGATGTGGCGCGGCAGATCGTGCGCGCTTGCGGGCGTGATATCCGCCAGATCGTTGGGGCGAGCGGGGCGCTGCGGGGGCTGCGTGCCGAAGAGTTTGTAACCGACTCCTTCGGTCTGCCCACTGTGCAGGATATCTTCCGCGAACTGGAAAAACCGGGGCGTGACCCCCGGCCCGAGTTCAAGACCGCGACATTCGCCGCCGGGGTCGAGGACATCCGCGACCTGAAGCCGGGCATGCGGCTGGAGGGCACGGTGACCAATGTGGCAGCATTCGGGGCTTTTGTGGATATTGGCGTCCATCAGGACGGGCTTGTCCATGTGAGCCAACTCGCCGACCGCTTCGTCAAGGACCCCCATGAGATCGTCAAGGCGGGCGATGTGGTGCAGGTGCGCGTGACCGAAGTCGACATCCCGCGCAAACGGATCGGACTGTCCATGCGCAAGGACGGCGCTGCGGGTGGCCGGGACGGTAGAGATCCCGCCGGAAATCCCCGCGCTCCGGCCCCGAAGCAGCGTAAGCCTGCCACGCCCCCCAAGAGTTCAGCCACCGGCAGCTTTGGCGCAGCATTGCGCGATGCGATGAAAAAGACCTGACCTCTGCCCAGCCCCTCAGGTCTGAGGGATGGCGTCGAGGATCAGTCGCACGGCGAGGTTCGGGTCTTCCTCATGGGCGAGATGTCCCAGCCTGCCCATGGAGATATAGCACCCGTTCGGAGCCTGCGTTGCGGCGTGGCGGGAAACCTTGGCTGGCACCGTCCGGTCGTTCTCGGCGGCGAGGAAGGTGACAGGGATCTTCAGACCGGGAAGACCTTCGCGTGCCGCGCGGGTCGACCATTGGGCCATCATCAGGAGCGCTCCCTCAACATGGGCGGCACTGGCCACGGTGCGGGCGTAGAGCTTACGGCCCCGTGCGTCGATCGTCGATCCGGTGCCGTCCAGCAATCGCGCGACGCCTCCGGTCCGGGTGGTGAGCTGCGAAAACGCCAAAGACACGAATGGGGTCATCGACAGCGCCTTCGCCATCATCGGAAAGAGAAACCCGGCCGGTCCATCGAAATCCCCCAGCGCCGCGTTGATCCCGATCACTGTGGCAGGGCCCTGGCGGATCTGCGCCATGCGCAGGGCGACCGCGCCCCCTGCCGAATGGCCGATGATCGCGTGAGGTGCCACGTCGAGCTCATCGCACAGGGTCCAGCAATCCTCTGCCATCGCCTCCATGGAGGATCGGTTGTGTCGCCCCAGTTTCGTGAATCCGTGCCCCGGCAGATCCGGCGCGATCACCCGGTAGTGCTTGGCCAGCAACGGCAGCACGTCGCGCCAGCTATGGGTGGTGGCCCCTGTTCCGTGCAGCAGCAGCAGATCCGGCCCCTCGCCCATCACCTGCACATGCCAGCGATGGGGGCGGGCCGCGATGAATTGCGAGGCCTCGCGGTTGGGCCAGTCGCCCCCATCCCGATCCCAGTCCATTACGCGCGCAACGCCTCCGGCAAAGCACCCACATCGGCGCGGGGCAGGGGCAGGTAGCGCCCGCCCGCCTGATTTGCCAGCTCCTTCAGGCGGCGGTTCGGACGAATGGCGGTATCGACGACAATCACCTGTCGCGCATCGCCCGCCAGCGCCGTGGCGGAGCGGGTCGCGTCTTCGGCGGCGCGACCGCGGTCGGCGGTGCCGTCCAGCGCCATATTCGCCCGACCGTCGGTCAGGAGCACGATCACCGGGGTGGCCCCGCGCCGCTCGGATTGTCCCGCCAGCGCCCGTGCCGCCTCCAGCCCCGTCGCCAAAGGCGTGGCGCCGCCGCCAGGGAGCCCGCAAAGGCAGCGCCGCGCGCGGGTGAGGGAGCGCGTTGGCGGAACGATCAGCTCGGCCTCCGTGCCGCGAAAGCCGATCAGGGCCACGCTGTCCCGGGCCGCATAGGCTCCCGACAGGAGCGCTTCGACCGCGCCCTTGGCCTCAGCCATACGGGCGATGGCAGCAGAGCCGGACGCATCCACGGCAAAGATCACCAGCCTCTCGGCACTGATCTCCGACCGCGCGAGACGGATGTCCTCGGGCAGCACGATGACGCGGCGCTGGTCCCGCGCGCCCATCGAGCGGTGCCGGATGGTCTGCCACGGTGCCGCAGCGCGCAGGGTGGCAATAACATCGATCCGTCCGCCATCCGGATGCCCCGGACGCGCGGGCAAGGGGCGTCCACGACCGCCCATTTGCCGCAGCTTCGCGCCTTCGCCCTTGCCCGCATGCCTGCGAGTGCGGCCCAGTTGCAGCGCAGTCATCAGATCGGGTGGCAGGACCACGCGGGTGGCTTCGACCACGCGCTCGACCATCGCCTCGCCGCGTTGTGCGGGCTCTTCGTCCTGCGCCTCGGACGTTTCAGGCTCGTGCGGCGCCTCGGGAACGTCCATCGGTGGGCCAGCCAGATGGGCGAGCGTCAGGGAGGCCGCCTCTTCGATTTGCGCAGGCCCCGCTTCGCCATCCAGTGCCGCCAGACAGCGCAGCGCTGCGCGGGTGCGCAGCGCTGCGGCTGGGGAGGTGACGCCCAACATGAGGGCGATTTCGGCCAGCGTCCGGTCGATGTCATCAGGGAGTGCCATTTGATCCAACCGCCCGCGCGCGTCCTCCAGATCCGGGGACGTGGCCTGCAGATCGGCGAGAGCCAGCCCGTCCAGCGCCACGAAGAGCCCCAGCCGCGAGGTCAGCGCGCGTGGCGGCTGCTCCTCGGCATCGGCCCCTTCATCCACGGCCAGCACCTCCAGATCCTGCCGGTCGATCAGCCCCGCGAGCCGCGCGGCAAGCCCCGGCGTGGCGCGCTCGGCCATGGTGAGTTGCAGGAGCCGCGCCCGCTCCGCGACGCCAGCCCGATGCACGACTCGCCCGGCCTGAAGGGTCGCCACGAGATCGGGTCCGCCGAACAGGGCGGCGTCTGAAATGTCGGGATGGATGCGGGCCGGGTCAAGCGGAGCCAGTCTTGCGAGGAACGCGTCTCGGGCAGGTGACGGCCGCGCCCGCAGCCACAGGCCGCCGAGCCCCACCGGATCGAGGGCCAGCACCGCTGCGGCCCGGCAGGCGCGCTGCCAGACCGGGTTCATTCCGCCGCCGCGGCCAGCGGGCCAAAGAGCTCTGACAGCGCGCGGGTAACCCGCGCGGCAGAGCCCGCTTCGTCCATGGGATCGCGGCGGAGACGGTGCTGCAGGGCCATCGGGGCGATCTCGATCAGATGTTCCCGCGCGATTACATTCGCGCCTTCGAGCGCGGCCAGAGCGCGGGCGGTGCGTAGGAGCGTGAGTTCCCCGCGCAGTCCGTCCGAACCGAGCGCAATGCAGAGCGCCGCACAGTCTTCGAGGATCGCGTCAGGCGTCTCGATCCGGGACAGCGCTTTGCGCGCGGCGGTGATCGCCTTGCGCTGACGCGTTTCCTCGGTCCGCCACCGGCGCAGAAACCCTGACGGGTCCGCATCAAAAGCGGCACGACGTCGGACAACCTCCACCCGTGTTTCGATATCCGTCGGGGAGGTCACATCCACCATCAGCCCGAACCTGTCGAGGAGCTGCGGGCGCAGCTCGCCCTCTTCTGGATTGCCGGAGCCCACGAGCACAAACCGGGCCGGATGGCGGATCGACAGGCCCTCGCGCTCGACCACGTTCTCACCGGACTGCGCCACGTCGAGCAGCAGGTCCACGAGGTGGTCTTCGAGCAGGTTCACCTCGTCGATATAGAGAAAGCCGCGATTGGCGCGGGCCAGCAGACCGGGCTGGAAGGCTTGCTCGCCCTGCACCAGCGCCCGCTCGATATCGAGTGCGCCGGTGACGCGGTCCTCCGAGACGCCCAGTGGCAGATCCACCACCGGCGTCAAACGCGAAACCATCTGCGCGTCGGTGATTTCCACCCAGTCGGGTACGTCGCGCGGGCGGGCGGAATTCACCGGGCATCCCTCGACGACACGGATCTTCGGCAACAACGCCGCGAGGGCGCGCACAGCCGTGGACTTGCCCGTGCCCCGGTCGCCCATGACCAACACCCCGCCGATACCGGGATCGACGGCGGCCAGCAGAATGGCGCGCTTCATCTGGTCCTGACCGACCAGCGCGGTAAAGGGGAACACCTGTTTCATGCGACCTCTCGGATGGGTTCGAGGGGGGGGCGGCCGTTCCACAGTCCTGACACATGGGTGACGCGGAACCGGGCGTAGAGCTCTTCGGCGAACCAGCCGCCGTCGCGGACCTTGCGCACCGCCGCCGCGTGGGGACCGGAGGCATGGGCAAAGGCGTGCATCGACGCCACGTCCGACCAGACCGAGAACGTGACCTGCTGGACGAGGGGGAACTCGCCCACGCCGATCTTGAAAAGCAGTCCCGGCGTATCCGGAATACGGCCCGAAATGGCGGGCTCCTGCCGCCAGAATTCCAGTGCGTGCCGGGGACGGACGGTGGCTCGGGTCATCACCGCGAGGCCGCCCGGGCCTGCGTCTGTTTGCGGGGCAAAGGGCTCCTTGCCCGACCAGACCCCGCGCGCGGATGTCGCGCTGAGGTTGAACTGGCAGCTCTCATCGGCACGGGCGGCCCAGCGCCGGTGCACCGGACAGGCGGCACTGCCATCGGGACCCTCCCAGCAGGCGAGAATTGCCCAGACGGCGGTGTTGGGAATCGGAGTAAAGCCTTCTCCGCTGCCAGAGCCAAAGAGCTTCCAAAAGGTGCAGCCGGGCGTGCGGGCCATGTTGCGCCGACCAAGGGCCATTTGGCCCAGCATCCAGATCCGGTCACGGATCCGGTTGAACCGATAGAGGCTGAGCGTGATCGTCTGCATCGGAGATGCCTCCCATCTGTCAGATAAGTCTGACAGCAAAATCCTCTTTTGAAAAGGGAGCAAACGTGAATTGTCAGATCAGATTTACACTGCTAGTCTCAAATTATGGACAACTCACACGCCATTGTCATCGGCGCGGGTCTCGGGGGGCTCGCCGCTGCCATGCGGCTGGGCGCCAAGGGCTACCGGGTTACGGTGCTCGACCGCCTCGACGTTCCCGGAGGACGCGGCTCGGCGATTACGGTCAACGGTCACCGATTCGATCTGGGGCCAACCATCGTCACCGTCCCGCAGCTCTTTCGCGAGCTCTGGGCCGATTGCGGGCGTGATTTCGACGCGGATGTGGACCTGCGGTCGCTCGACCCGTTTTACGAGATTCGCTGGCCCGATGGCAGTCATTTTACCGCCCGGCCGGATGAGAACGCCATGCGCGCCGAGGTGGCACGTCTCTCACCGGAGGACGTGGCCGGATATGATAAGTTCCTGAAGGACAGCGAGGCACGCTACTGGTTTGGCTTCGAGAATCTCGGGCGGCGGTCCATGCATAAGCTCTGGGACCTGATCAAGGTCCTGCCGACCTTTGCCATGCTGCGCGCCGATCGCTCCGTGGCGGCCCATGCAGCGCGCCGGTTCAAGGATGAGCGGCTGCGGATGGCCTTCAGTTTTCACCCGCTGTTCATTGGCGGCGACCCGTTCCGCGTGACCTCCATGTATATTCTTGTCAGCCATCTGGAGAAGGAATTCGGCGTCCATTACGCCATGGGTGGTGTGGCGGCGATTGCCGAGGCCATGGCAAATGTGGTGCGTCGGCAGGGCGGCACCGTGCGGATGGGGGCCGAGGTCGCGGAGATCCTGAGCGTGCCCGAGGACGGCACCCGCCGGGTCACAGGCGTGCGGCTCGACAGCGGCGAGGTGCTGGACGCCGGGCTGGTGGTCTCGAATGCTGATACGGGCCACACCTACAAGCACTTGCTCAAAGGGAAAAAGCGCTGGACCCCGCGCAAGCTCGACCGCAGCCGTTGGTCCATGGGGCTCTATGTCTGGTATTTCGGCACACGGGGCACGCGAGAGATGTGGCCTGATGTGGGTCATCATACGATCCTGAACGGGCCGCGCTACCAGGGGCTTGTGGACGATATCTTCGTCAACGGGCGGTTGGCCGACGATATGAGCCTTTATATCCATCGCCCCAGTGTCACCGATCCCAGTGCGGCGCCTGAGGGCGGGGATACGTTCTACGCCCTGTCTCCGGTGCCCCATCTGGGTCACGACAATCCGGTCGACTGGAAGCGCGAGGCGCTGCGCTACAAGGAAAAGGTCGCCGCCCAACTGGAAACGGTGATCCCCGGATTCCGGGATCACCTCGCGGCAGAAACCGTACTGACCCCGGCGGAATTCAGCACCCGCTATCTCAGCCCCCATGGCACCGGCTTCTCCATCGAGCCACGCATCCTGCAATCGGCGTGGTTCCGCCCCCACAACGTCAGCGAAGAGGCGCGCGGGCTCTATCTGGTCGGCGCAGGAACCCATCCGGGTGCGGGGCTTCCAGGGGTGGTGTCCTCGGCGGAAGTGCTGGGCAAGCTGGTTCCCGATGCGCCAAGTGCTGCCGTCACGGCCCCCGAGCCCCTGGCCGCCGAATGATCGCGCCGGGGGATCTGGAGTATTGCCGAGAGGCGATCCGCCACGGATCGCTGTCCTTTCACGCTGCCTCGCGCCTCTTGCCCGCCCGTGTCCGCGATCCGGCGCTGGCGCTCTACGCGTTCTGCCGGCTGGCCGATGACGCGGTGGATCTGGGGGAGGATAAAGCCGCTGCGGTCCTGCGCCTGCGCGACCGGCTGGACAAGGCCTATCACGGCCGCCCCGAAGACCGCCCCCCCGACCGGGCCTTTGCCGCTCTGATCGAGGACCACGACATGCCCCGCGTGCTGCCCGAAGCCTTGCTCGAAGGGCTCGCCTGGGATGCACTGGAGCGGCGCTATGACGATCTGTCCGGCCTCCGGGACTATTCCGCGCGGGTTGCTTCGGCGGTCGGGGCAATGATGTGCGTCCTCATGGGTGTGCGCGACGCGCCCTCCCTGTCGCGGGCCTGCGATCTGGGCGTGGCCATGCAGCTTACCAATATCGCCCGAGATGTGGGCGAGGACGCCCGGGCGGGCCGGGTCTATCTGCCGCTCGACTGGCTGGACGCAGCCGGGCTCACCCCCGAAACGCTCTGCGCCGATCCCGACGCCGCCCTGCCTCTGCTGCGCCCCATGGTCGCGCAGCTCTTGCGCGAAGCCGACCGGCTCTATCATCGCGCCGAAACTGGCATCGACGGGCTACCGCTGGGCGCCCGCCCGGGGATTTACGCTGCGCGCAATATCTACGCTGCGATCGGTGGGGCCGTGCGGCGCAATGGCTGCGACAGTGTCCACCACAGGGGCCGGACCGGACGGATGCAAAAGGCGGGTCTTCTGGGCTTGTCCGTCGCGCAGGCGGCGCTCTCGGTGGTCACGCCGCGCTCGGCGGTGATCTACGCCCCGCCCCTGCCGGAAACCGCGTTTCTCGTGGACGGCGCGCGCCGCGAAGCGCCGCAGGCCCGAAACCGCGGCCAGTCGCTGATCGAGGTGCTTATGCAGCTCGAACGGCACCGCCGCGCGGGCATCTAGATCGCCTCGCCACCGCGCGGTCTGGTCTTGTCAATGCCAGGCCACCGGCAGCTCGCTCTTGCGACGCGCCATGAAGTCGCGCAGCGCTTCATCCGTCGCGACGTCGAGGGGAGGGGGTCCATAGTCGCGCAAGATCTGCTTCCATCGGGTGTTGGCCCGGGTGGCGTGGTCTTCGCCGCCTTGCTCGGACCACGTCTCGAACGGCTGATCGTCGTTCAGCGCACTGTCCCAGTAGGCGGTCTCGTAGTGGCGCAGGGTATGGGCGGTTCCGAACAGATGTGCGCCGGGGCCATTCTCGGCCAGCGCATCGACTCCGAGCGTATCGTCACTGACCTCAAGCCCGCGCAGGTAGGCGTGCAGGGCCCCGGCCATGTCGCAATCCATGACGAATTTCTCATAGGACATGGAGAGGAGCCCATCGAGAAAGCCCGCCGTATGCAAAATGTAATGGGCGCCGCTCTGGACCGCAGACAGCATCGACATCATCGCCTGTTGCATGGCCTGGCCGTCGGGCAGTTTCGACGTGCTGAAGTTTCCGGCGCAGCGCAGGGGCAGGTTCAGCCGCCGGGCCAGCTGGCCCATGACCAGCGAACCCAAGGCTGGTTCGGGCGTGCCGAAGGTCGGGGAGCCCGTGCGCAGGGACATGGATGACAGGAACCCCGCCAGGAGGGCCGGAGCGCCGGGACGGACCAGTTGCGTCAGCGCGCAGGAGACCATGGATTCCGCCAGACACTGAGCGACGGCGCCAGCCATGGTCAGCGGTGACACCGCTCCCCCAAGGAGAAATGGCAGGTGGATCGAGCCCTGACCCGCTGCCGCATAGGTGCGGATGCCTGCCGTTGTGACCCCGTCCAGAACCAGCGGCGATGTGGTGTTGAAATTCCCCATGATAACGCAGTTCTGGTCGACGACTTCGGACCCGAACAGGATACGGCACATCTCGATGCTGTCAGCGGCCCGTTCCGGCGCTGTGATCGACCCCAGAAATGCCCGGTCTGAATAGCGCATGTGGGCATAGACCATGTCCAGATGGCGGGTGCTGACGGGGATGTCCGTAGGCTCGCAAATCGTGCCGCCGGAATGGTGGAGCCACGGGGACGACTGCCCGAGCCGCACCAGATTTTCAAAGTCCTCAAGCGTTCCGTAGCGCCGCCCCCGGTCCAGATCCATGACAAAGGGCGAGCCGTAAGCCGGCGCGAACACTACCGAATCGCCACCGATTTCAACGGAGCGGTCAGGGTTTCGGGCCATTTGCGTGAACCGTGCAGGTGCTGTTGCCAGAAGACTGCGGATGAGGCCCGGCTCGAACCGCAGGTTCCATGCGTCCCCTGTGACCGGTCGCAGATCGGCCCCAGCCTCACGAAACAGGCGCACCGCCTCGTCATCGCCCCGGATTTCGATGCCGATCTCCCGAAGGATGCGGTCGGCCGCTGCCTCGATCCGGGTCAGGGCCTCGTCGCTCAGAAGGTCATATGGAGGGATACCACGCGTGATGTAAGGTGTGTGCAGGTGGGTGTTCGTCTCACGCACCTGACCCGGCTCTCCTGCCCGCCGCCGCCGCGGTCTGGAGCGCTTCGGCACTGCGTCAGTCCAGCTTTCGTCCTGCATCCTGCTCTCCCGGGTCCATCGCTCGACTGTCTGTCCGCGGCGCCGTCGCAGCAAGCGTACAAATTCTCGCCTTGGAATAGCTGAGGTAATGCCGGATGCTGGCGGGATGGTCCGTTTGTCAGGAGTCGTCGTGTGCCCAAACGCCCCTACGATCTGCCGCCCATGAGTGCGCTCGTGGCTTTCGAAGCTGCTGCCCGGCATGTGGGCTTCAAGGCGGCCGCGCGTGAGCTGAATGTGACCCCGGCGGCCATCAGCCATCAGGTCAAGGCGCTGGAGACGGAGTTGCGATGCGCCCTGTTCAACCGCCATCATCGGGGCGTGGAACTGACAGAGGCCGGCGCTTATCTTCTGGTCGCCTTGCAACGGGGCTTTGAGGCCATGGGAGAGGCTGTGGGCCAACTGCGGCAGAACGCCCGCCGCAGTTCGGTTGTGATCCGGGTCACCACCGCTGTCAGCACCCTCTGGCTCACGCCGAAGCTTGCCCAGTTCTGGAAGGCGCATCCCGATGTCTCAGTAGCGCAGATCGTTAGCGATACGGATTTGCTCAGCACCGACTGCGATCTGAGTATCCATTACGGAGTCCCGCCCGCTCGAGATCCGACGTGCCGCGCTCTGTTTGCTGACCGGATCATGGCGCTGGGCAGTCCGCGCTTTGCCACCGCTCACCCGGTGCGTGGGGTCGGCGATCTGGCTGCGCTCCCTCTCATCCAGTTTGACAGCACCCAGACGGGCTGGACGGGGTGGGCCGAATGGTTCCGGGCGGTGGGTCATGATGCTCCTGTGCAGGCCGCACACCGGGTGAATAACTACGCCATCGCCTTGCAGGCGGCGCGCGACGACATGGGAGCGGTGCTGGGCTGGGTCGACCTCGCGCGGGTTTATCTGCAGTCGGGAGAGCTGGTGCCGCTCTTGCCAGACGCGGTAGAGACCGGGGACCAGTTCTATGTCCGGCTGCACCGACATGCGACGGATCGCTCACGGTTGGTCCACGACTGGCTGCTGAGGAACTGTCAGGCTTAGATCGCCTTGACCAGCCGCAGCGCGTCGTAAATCGCTGCGTGGGTATTCCGCGCGGCCACCGCGTCTCCGATCCTGTAGAGCCGGAAGGCTCCCTCCGGGTTGCGCACTACCTGCTGCGGCTGTCCGTCGACCAATGCTTCGTAATCGACCTCGCCGCCATTCAGCGACCGATCCCGCAGGGCGAAGTAGAGGTCGTCGAGGGGCCGTGTGCCATGGTTGACCACGACCTGATCGACCATGCGGGCCTCGGAAAACGCGCCATAATCTGAGCCGAGCAATGCCCGCAATCCATTGCCGTCACGTGTCACCGCATCCAGCCGCCAAAGGACTGTGTAGCGGACGTCGTGCTGTTTGAGCTCCCGCAGAGATGCGGTCAGGGACATGGCCATCACCTCTGGGGAAAATGCGCGGTCCCGACTGACGATCTCGACCCGTGCACCACCGCGCGCCAGCTTTTCGGCGGCCTGTAGCGCCGGATAGTCGCCCGCGTCGTCGTAAATGAGAACATTCGTCCCGGGCTGCGCGTCGCCGGTCAGGATATCCCATGCCGAAACCACCAGATCCTCGCCTTCTGTCAGAACCCCGGTATCCGGCAAGCCGCCCGTGGCGACGATCACCACATCCGGGCTGGCCTCGGACACGGTCTCTTCATCGGCGAGACTGTTAAAATGGAACCGGACATCGTAGCGCGCGCATTCGGCCATCCGCCACTGGACAAGCTGCAACATCTCCTTGCGGCGCGGCGTTTGAGCCGTGAGGCGCACTTGTCCGCCGGGTTCGTTCGCCGCCTCGTGCACGATGACGTCATGGCCGCGAGCTCCGGCGACCCGCGCGGCCTCCAGACCGGCCGGACCGGCGCCGATGATCAAGACGCGTTTGCGCTCGGGGGCGGGCGGTATCTCATGCGGTTCGGTTTCTTCGCGCCCTGTTGCCGGGTTATGCAGGCAGAGCGCCATGCCCCCCTGATAGATCCTGTCGAGGCAGTAATTCGCGCCAAGGCAAGGGCGAATGCGGTCTTCTTCGCCGCGCCGGATCTTGGCCACCAGATGAGGGTCGGCCATATGGGCGCGGGTCATTCCGACCATATCGAGCTTGCCGCTGGCGATGGCGTGTCGGGCTGTCGCCACGTCCTGAATCTTGGCGGCGTGGAAGGTCGGAAATTCCGTTTCGGCCCGGATCCGACCTGCGAAGTCCAGATGCGGCGCACTGGCCATGCCCTGAACGGGAATCACATCAGTAAGCCCTGCATCTGTGTCGATATGACCGCGAATGACGTTCAGAAAATCCACCATCCCGCAGGCCTTCAGCCGGCGCGAGATTTCCAGCCCATCCTCTGACGTGAGACCTCCGGGCAGATCCTCGTCCGCCACGTAGCGGATACCGACGATGAACTCGGGCCCGACCCGCTCCCGGATCGCAGAGAGTGTATCGAAGGTGAAGCGGAGCCGGTTGTTGAGCGATCCGCCATAGGGACCCTGCTGGTCATTTGTCAGTGGGGACCAGAACTGGTCCATCAGGTGCCCATAGGCCTGAAGTTCGATCCCGTCGAGCCCGGCGGCCTGCATCCGTTCGGCGGCGTCGGCGTAGTCTTCGATGATCCGGGCAATGTCCCAGTCCTCGGCGCATTTGGGGAAGGCTTTATGCGAAGGCTCGCGGGCATATCCCGCCGAGACCACCGGCAGCCAGTCGCCTTTGTCCCAGCGGGTCCGGCGCCCCAGATGGGTGAGCTGGATCATCACAGCGCAGTCGTGGTCATGACAGGCGTCGGTGAGCTGGCGCATCCAGCCAACCACCTCGTCCTTCCACGCCAGAATATTGTTGAACACCGGAGGGCTGTCGCGCGCCACGCTGGCTGATCCCGCCGTCATGGTCATCGCAACCCCGGCCTTTGCCCGCTCGACATGATAGGCACGATAGCGTCCTTTGGGCATCCCGTCCTCGGGGTAGGCGGGCTCATGGCTGGAGATCATCAAACGGTTCTTCAGCCGCAGATGCCTGAGCTGATATGGTTGCAAAAGAGGATCTTCGGCCACGATGCGCCTCGTCTCTGGAAGGTTTCACCAGCGCCGCCGAGCCCCTTGTTCCGGACGCACGCCAGCGATGTCGAACCCAGCTGACACCCCTCACGCCAGCCCGACAAGGCCAAAATGCTTGGCACTGGCTTAATTGAACTCACTCTGAAAGCGATCCGCAGGCGTTGACGGGCTGCCTATTCAGGACGCATCTGGATGTAGCCCGTGGGACATTCCTGCGCACAGAGGCCGCAGCCTTTGCAGTAGTCCAGATCAAAGAGGTAGAAGGACCCGTCGGTCGCCAGTTCCGCCGTTTTGATCACAGCGCTGTCGGGGCAGAAGGTCCAGCAATTGTCGCAGGCGAGGCAGTTGCCACAGGACAGACACCGCGCGGCTTCCGCCAGCGCGGCTTCATGCCCGATATCGCCCTCGATCTCGGCCTCGAAGGTCCGCTCGGACACTGGCAATTTCGGCGCAACGCTGCGCGCGGCGGGCGGATAGTAAACCGGGTTCAGATCCGAGGCGGGCAGTTCGGCGCGGGTGTCGGTCGTGGCCTCGCCTCCGTTCAGCCGTGCGGCCACCGCCGCTACGGCGCGCGCACCGTCCCCGATGGCCTCGGCCACCGTCCCCCGGTCACCACGCGCATCGCCCAGCGCGTAGATCCGGTCGCTGAGCGTCCCCCAGTGATCCGAGGGCCGCAGGTAGCCTCGATTGATCCAGCTATGCAGCCCCTCGGGATCAACCATTTCGCCGATGCAAGGGATCACCATATCCACGTCGCGCACCCGTTCGGTGCCCTCGAAGGTCACACGTTTCTTGCGGCCATCAGTGCCGGGAACCTTCTTCAGGCTCGCCACCTCCGCGCCCACGACCTTGCTGCCGCGCATGATCAGGCGGTTGACGGTGGCGTGTGGGATGATTTCGATCCCTTCTTCCAGCGCTTCTTCCAACTCGCGCGGGACGACGTTGATCAGGTCATCGGTAGCCGTGTCGGGGCCGGGCAGGCCGGAGGCGGTGACAAGAGTCACCTCGCCCACACCGAAGCGCTTCATGAGACGGCAGAGATCCATCGCCGTGTTGCCGCCGCCGTGAACGATCACCCGCTGGGCTGCGGGAAACTGGCCATGATCCATGAATTCCTTCAGGAGCGCGAGCCCCTCATGGTGATCGGCGGGCACCGAGCCGCCCACATCCCAGTCGCGCCCTTCCTGACAGCCAGGGGCCAGGAGGACGGCGGCGTGATCAGCGGCGAGTGCCTCCACCGAGACATCGCGGCCCAGACGGGCGCGACAGGTCACCTCGATTCCCGGCAATGAAAGGACGCGATCAAGCTCTGCGTTCAGGGCGGCGCGCGGCAGTCGGGTGGGCGGGATGGCCGAGCGCAGGAGCCCCCCGGCCTCGGAGGCCGCTTCGAAGATCCGGGCGCGCATCCCATGGCGCAAGGCGTGGTACGCCGCCGAGACCCCGGCCGGACCGGCGCCGATGATGGCAACCACTGGCGCGTCTGCCGGCGGTTCTTCGACCGGGTAGGCCCAGCCATTCGCGACCGCTTCATCCCCCAGCCAGCGTTCAACATTGTGGATGGCCAGTGCGCCGTCGAGAGCCTTTCGGTTGCAGGCAGTCTCACAGGGATGCGGGCAGACCCGGCCAGTGACCCCCGGCAGCGGGTTCGCCGCAACCAGAGCGCGCCACGCCGCCTCGACCCGGCCCTCCTGCAAGAGCGCAAACCACGCCTGCTGGTCCTCGCCTGCGGGGCAAGCCCCGTGGCAAGGCGCCTTGGCGTGGATATGAACGGGCTTTTCGGTGGAGCGCCAGTTGCCGGTCTTGAAGTCCAGCGAAGTGCCCGGTTCGCCATAGGCGCTGCGTGTGAGGATCGTCATGGTCTGAGCCTCCCCGCCGGATGGCCGCCGCGCCCGACCGCCGCCGTCCCGACGGTGTCGGCGTTGTCGGGGTCGCCGCCCGTGAGGCCATAGGTGGTGATGTTGTAATCCGCGAGCGCCTGCAGGTGGGCGCGTTCCTCCTCGGCCCTCGGATCGTCGGCGAATAGGTGACGAAAACGTCCCTGCAGCTCCAGATAATCCGTCACCGGACGTACCTGCCGGATCGGCATGACGTTCGACAGCGACCCGCGCTCGAGCTCGACCATCGGAAACAGCCCACATTCCACTGCCTTACGCGCTACGTCGATGGTCAGGCGGCTGTCATGCTTCCAACCCAGCGGACAGGGAGAGTGGATGACGAGGAAGGTCGGCCCCTCGATCCCCATGGCGTAGCGGACCTTGCGTTGCAGATCCTGCGGAAAGGCCACCGATGCAGAGGCGGCGTAGGGGATATGGTGGGCGGCGATGATGGAGACGAGGTCTTTCTTCAGATGCCGTTTTCCCATCCGCTCCTTGCCCGCCGGAGAGGTCGTCGTCGTCGCCGCATGGGGGGTGGAGGAAGAGCGCTGGATGCCCGTGTTCATGTAGGCTTCGTTGTCGTAGCAGACGTAGAGCACGTTGTGATAGCGCTCCAGCATCCCCGAAAGCGACTGAAACCCGATATCATAAGTCGCCCCGTCGCCGCCAAAGGCGAGCACCTTGGTGTTTTTGCCGCGCGCTTTCATGGCGGCCTCGATGCCGGAGGCGACAGCCGCGGCGTTCTCGAACAGCGAATGCACCCACGGCACCCGCCACGCGCTCTGCGGCCAGGCGGTGGTAAACACCTCCAGACAGCCGGTGGCATTGGCGACGATCACGTCCGGCCCGGCGCACTCCATCACCAGCCGCGCGGCCAGAGCTTCGCCGCAGCCCTGACAGGCACGATGGCCACTCTCCAGCCCCCGAAACCGCGGCTGCGCCTCGCGGGGGCTAACTGTGCCGGGCTTGGGATCTGAGGGGCCTTCCGGCACACGCCCGAATTTCTGGCGCAACTCGGCAAGTCGGGTGGCGTCGGTCATCACCGGTCCTCCGGGGCAAGTTTGGTCATATCGGCGTCGAATACCGAAAAGCGCGGTGCGTCGGGGTCGCGGCCGGCATCCAGCAGGTCCACATAGACGGTCTCGGGGATGTCCCGCCCGCCGAGGCCGAGCGCGTGGTTGAGAATGTGCGGTGGCCGCGCCGATTGCGATAGCACGGCGGCCACTTCGGTCCCCAGCACGCCGCCCAGACCCGGCGAGATCGCCCGGTCGATGACGATAAGGCAGTCGAGCCCCTCCACTGCCTCGCGCAACGCCTCCGCCGGAAAGGGCCGGAAGCTGCGCAGAGTGATTAGCCGCGCGGGCCCCGCCTCTACATAATGCGCCATGCCCGCCCTGAGCGTCCCCACGGTCGAGCCCATGGCAAGGATGCCGACCTTGGCCTCAGGGTCGCCCTCGACTGTCAGCAGACCCCCTGCCGCGCGGCCAAACCGGCTGTGGAATGAGGTATCGACCTCTTCGATCACCGCCAGTGCCTGTTGCATCGCAGCATGGTGGGAATGGCGGATCTCGGGAAAATAGTCGGGTGAGACCAGCATCCCCAGCGACAGGGGGCGCTCGGGGTCGAGAGACCGGCTGAACGCCATCGGCGGCAGCCAGTCGCGCACGGCCATGCGGTCAGGCAGGTCGATGGGCTCCATGGTGTGGGTCAGGATGAACCCGTCCATGCAGACCATCACCGGCAGCTCCGTCTCCTGCGTGATGCGGAAAGCCTGAATTGTTGTGTCCACTGCCTCCTGATTGGAGGTCGCATGGAGCTGGATCCAGCCCGAATCGCGCACCGCCATCGAATCCGCGTGGTCATTCCAGATCGACAGGGGCGCCGAGACCGCGCGGTTGGCTACGGTCATCACCAGCGGCAGGCGCATACCAGCAATGTTGAACAGGACCTCCGCCATCAGGAGCGTGCCTTGCGAGGCCGTCGCCGTATAGGCCCGCGCACCAGTCGCAGCCGCGCCGAGCACCACCGAGGCAGCAGAAAACTCGCTTTCGACGCTGACAAATTCCGTATGCAGGTCTCCTTGGGCCACAAGTTCCGAGAGGTTCTCGACGATGTGGGTCTGGGGGGTGATCGGATAGGCCGCTACCACGTCGGGCTCACACAGCGCTACCGCGCGGGCGATCGCCTGACTGCCTTCGAGCGCTTCACGCATCGCTCATCTCCTCTGCCCAGGCCCCAGCGGAAACCGCAGCGGCGGCATCGGCGATGAGGGCGAGGTTTTGCTCCAGAATGGTGCCGTTAAATCGCCCCGATACCGCTTTTTCGAGCGCCGTCAGCGCGAAACGTCCTTCGAGCGTGACAAGCGCGGCCAACAGGCCCGTATTCGGGATAGGCCGCCTCAGATGGGTGATAGCCAACTCAGTCGCGTCGATGTTCACGCAACGGCAGCCGAAATGAGCGCCGATCTCACCCCCGTCGCGGGCGGTATTCACCAACATCGCGCCGCCGGATTTGAGACCCGCCGTGATCCGCTCGTCCTGCAAGAGCGTGTCATCCTGCACGATCAGCACATCCGGCGTACGGATCTGCGAGCGCAGATGGATTTGTGTCTGATCCACCCGGACAAAGGCGGTGACGGGCGCGCCGCGCCGCTCCGCCCCGAAGGACGGAAAGGCCTGACACTGCCAACCTGCCTCGAACGCCGTTGCGGCCAGCAGATAGGCTGCTGCGACACTTCCCTGGCCGCCCCGGCCATGCATGCGATACTCAATCATAGGTGTAGTAAAGGACGCCCGGCCGCGGGCTGTCCTTGACCTAGATCATGTCATCGCGTTGAACCGGGACGCATCCGACACCAAAGAGCCCGCAGAGGCGAGTTTCCAGATCCTACCCACCCCTGATTTTGCCGTCCCCCGAAGACGGGGACCAGTCTCAGCCGCGACGCTGTGCCTTTAGCTCCAGCCGTCGGGCGTGAAGCACCGGTTCCGTGTAGCCGGAGGGCTGTTCACGTCCCTCGAAGACCAGATCGCAGGCGGCCTGATACGCGATGCCGTCGAAGCCCGGCGCCATGGGCTGGTACTCCGGGTCGTCCGCGTTCTGGCGGTCTACCACTTCGGCCATCTGCTGCATGATCTCGGACACTTCCTGACGGCTGATGATGTCGTGATGCAGCCAGTTGGCGATGTGCTGGGCGGAGATCCGGCAGGTGGCGCGGTCTTCCATCAATCCCACATCATTCATGTCCGGCACCTTGGAGCATCCGACCCCCTGATCGATCCAGCGCACGACATAGCCGAGGATGCCCTGTGCGTTATTCTCAACCTCGCGGCGGACCTGTTCGGGCGTCCAGCGACGATAGGAGGCCAGCGGAATATCCAACAGAGCCTCCAGATGCGCACGGCGACCGACCTTAGAGAGCCCGGCCTGCACCGCCATTACATCCACCCGGTGGTAATGGGTGGCGTGGAGCGTGGCCGCGGTCGGGCTCGGCACCCAGGCGCAATTGGCTCCGGCACGCGGGTGCTCGATCTTTTGCTCCAGCATCGCCGCCATCTTGTCCGGCATGGCCCACATGCCCTTGCCGATCTGAGCCTTGCCCGACAGCCCGCATTCGAGACCGATATCCACGTTGCGGTTCTCATAGGCGCCGATCCAGTCCTTGCGCTTGATGAAGTCTTTGCGGCTGAAGGGCCCGGCCTCCATCGAGGTGTGAATCTCGTCGCCGGTGCGGTCGAGAAAGCCCGTGTTGATAAAGCAGACCCGGTGTTTTGCCGCGCGGATGCATTCCTTGAGGTTGGCGCTGGTGCGGCGCTCCTCATCCATGATGCCGAGCTTGACGGTATAGGCGGGCAGGCCCAGAGCATCCTCGACGGCGCTGAAGACTTCATTGGCAAAGGCCACCTCTTCGGGACCGTGCATCTTGGGCTTGACCACATAGACCGAGCCGGTGACCGAGTTCCGCGGGCCGTTGGCCTTGTTCAGGTCATGCATGGCGATCAGCGTGGTGATCACCGCATCCATCAGCCCCTCAAACACCTCGTTGCCGTCGCGATCCAGAATGGCCGGGTTGGTCATCAGGTGACCCACATTGCGCACCAACAGGAGCGCGCGCCCTTTCAGCACCAGCTCCGATCCGTCGGGCGCGGTGTAGCAGCGATCTCCGTGCAGACGGCGTGTCATCTCCCTGCCGCCCTTGGTGAAGGTCTCTTCCAGGTCGCCTTTCATCAGGCCGAGCCAGTTGCGATAGGCCAGCGCTTTGTCGGCACCATCGACGCAAGCGACCGAATCTTCCATGTCGATGATCGCCGACATGGCGGATTCCAGCACCACATCCGCCAGCCCTGAGGGCGAGGTCGTGCCGATGGGGTGAGAGGCGTCGAAGACCAGTTCCACATGCAGCCCGTTGTTGCGCAAGAGCACCGAGTTCGGCTGATCGGCGGCGCCTGTATATCCTGCAAAGGCAGCAGGATTTTTCAGCGGTGCGCCGTCCACCTGCAACTGCCCGTCCACGATGGTGTAGGTGGAGGCCCGCACATGGCTGACAGCTTCGAGCGGGAAGATCTCGTCGAGGAACACCGCTGCCCGGGCCACGACCCGAGAGCCGCGCCCATCATCGAAGCCGCCCGCAGGGGGCAACGGACCCATGGCATCCGTGCCGTAAAGACTGTCGTAGAGACTGCCCCAGCGCGCATTGGCGGCGTTCAGCACGAACCGCGCATTGGTCGAAGGCACCACGAGCTGTGGGCCGGGCACCGAGGCGATCTCGGGGTCAGTATTAGCAGTCTCGATGCTGAAATCGTCGCCCTCGGGGACCAGATAGCCGATCTCTTCAAGGAAGGATTTGTAGAGCTTAGAGTCGTGGGGTTTGTCCCGGTGGGTTTTGTGCCAGTCATCGATCTGCGTCTGGATTTCCGCCCGCCGGGCCAGAAGCTCCCGGTTGCGGGGCGCAAAGCGGTGCAGGATGTCGGATAAAGCCGCCCAAAACCGTTCTTCCGGGATATTCAACCCTGGCAGGACACTGTCGTCGACAAACCGTTTCAGCGTAGGGTCGATGTTGAGATCATGGGATTGGATACGGTTCGAATGATCGGTCGAGATCGTCATGGTGTCATCCTTTGCCAAGACAGCACCCGGCCCAGCCGGAGCGCGTTGGAGATCAGATACTCAATTTTCGTCAGATGCGATAGCACACCACCGGATATCTGCGACGGGGGCCGGTCTCCTTTGGGTAACGAAGACAAGGGGCCGGTCCCAGATGCAAGTTTGGGTTACATACGTCACACTAGGTGTTTGATCCCACGGTTTGATGGTGTGATCCTTTCTCAGGAATGGAAGGAAGCATTATGGGACAAGTTCGTCACGGGAGCGCCTCGACCACGCACGCTGTCAGAGCTGCAATACAGCGATCGCAAGCTTCGCTCGCGCAGCTGAGCAAGGAGCTGGGCATCAATCCCAAGACCGTCGCGAAGTGGCGCAAGCGGGCGACGGTGGAGGACTTGAAGACTGGGCCGAGGGAGCCGCGTTCGACCGTTCTCACCGAAGCGGAGGAGGCCATGATTGTCGCATTCCGGCGTCATACGC
>NZ_VFSV01000040.1 GCF_007004065.1 Palleronia caenipelagi
TCGCGGAAACGGGCGTTGAAGCTTTCGCAGTATCCGTTCTCCCAAGGCGATCCAGGTTCGATGTAAGCCGTTTTCGCGCCGACAGCTTTGATCCAGTCCTGTACGGCTTGAGCAACGAACTCCGGGCCGTTGTCAGACAGAATGAATGCTGGCACGCCGCGCAGGATGAACAGGTCGCTCAGCACATCGATGACGTTGCCTGAGTTCAACTTCCTGTCGACACGGATCGCCAGACATTCCCGGCTGTACGCGTCAATGATGTTGAGCGTACGGAACGCCTTCCCATCGTCCGTCCGGCAGTGCACGAAGTCATATGACCAAACATGGTTTGGATGCTCAGGCCGCAACCGGACACACGATCCATCATTCAGCCAAAGCCGTCCTTTTCTTGGTTGTTTCATTGGCACCTTCAGCCCCTCTCGTCGCCACAGTCTTTCGACGCGCTTRTCGTTCACATGCCAGCCAGCATCTCTGAGCATTGCTGCAATCCGACGATAGCCATACCGTCCATATTGCCGGGTTAGCTCGATCATATCCGCCACCAAGCGCTCTTCGTCTGGACGACCAATGGRTASCTTGCGCTGTGTCGATCGGTGTTGTCTCAGAACGCGACACGCGCGACGTTCCGAAACGTTCAGTTCTGCACGAACACGATCAATGCAGGTACGGCGACGAGCGGGGCTCAGAAGTTTCCCTTTGCGGCCTCCGCCAGGATCAGCTTGTCCAGGGTCAGATCCGAAACAGCCTTGCGCAGCCGCTCATTCTCTTTCTGAAGACGCTTTAGTTCCTTCAATTGGTCCGCGCCCATCCCACCGTACTTTTTCTTCCAGCGGCAGAACGCCTGTTCAGTCACGCCGATCTGGCGGATCGCATCCAGACGCGGCATGCCTTGCCCGGTCAGAACCTCAACCTGCCGTAACTTCGTCACAATTTCCTCGGGCTTTGGTCGCTTGTTTGCCATCTGTTTCCTCCGTTTTCCTAAACATAGCGGAGGACCACTTCAGTGGGGGAAGACCAACCGCTGCGCCAGATCGACTGGGTGGTTTATGCCAAGGAGCCCTTCGCCGGACCTCGGGCGGTGCTGTCCTATCTGTCGCGCTATACCCATCGCGTTGCCATATCCAACAGCCGTCTGATCCGCATGGACGCGCGCGGCGTCACCTTCCGCGTCAAGGATTACCGCAAGAACGGCCCTGCGCGACACACAACGATGACTCTGACAGCCGGAGAGTTCATCCGCCGCTTCCTCATCCACGTCCTGCCCAGGGGCCAGCATCGCATCCGTCACTACGGTTTCTTCGGTAACGGAAACAGGGCCGGCCAATATTGCAAGGATCAGGGCCCTTTTGGGCGAAGACACGCCGCAGCGGAGCTCCGACAGCGATGACAGGGCCCGGGAAACTGATAAGTCCTGCCGCACTCTGGCCCTGCCATGCCCGTGTTGCGGCGGCCAATTGGTTATCATTGAGATGATCGCGCCGCTGCAACCCCGGCCTCCGCCGACAAGAGCAAGGGCCACAGCATGACTGCCAAGCGTCTCCGCGTCATCATCTCACCAGAAAGAACAATCCGCGTCAGCGGCCCAAACAGCCTGTGCCAAATGCCCGGACCGCAGGGCAAATGGGCACTTTTAACCAAGGTCGTCACTCGGAAGCGGACACATATCCCACAAATTCAATCGTTCACGGCCCGGGATATCTGCGCAACGGCAATGCGGTCTCTCGGCACACCAGCGCTAACCCGTCGCAAATCCCCATAAGCCCAAACCGCTCACCCGGTCCAACCCCGCGATTTCCCGCTTGAGCGCTTCTCCGACGCCACGCAACGTCGCGCACCCAATCAGCCCTCCTAAGTGGCGTCCGAGAAACCTGCATCGTTCCCGACCTTCGCTGCAGATTTGTCCGAAGGTCGGCAGCGCGGGACAAAGCGACTGTTCGGTGCCAGCGTTTGCACGGCTGCTATGAACGCGATGGCGGAGGGCTAACCAGCAGCAGGATGCCGAATATGCACATTGTGACACCCGAAATCCGCTGCATCGTTTGAAGTCTGCCTGAGGCGAATTTTGATGCCAAGCGGCCCGCTAGAGCATAGGCAAAGATAGCTGCTGCCTCCATGAGTAAAAAAGCTGCACCCAACATTGCATAGCTATGCCAGTAATTTTCCGGAACTACGAATTGTGGGAAAAATGCAGCGAAAATGAGGATCGCTTTTGGATTACTCAGAGCCACCATTGCCTCGCTTCTAAACGCCCGTCCCAAGTGTGCAGGGTGCGCGCTGATCTGTGTGACTTCCATCGTGCGCGCGTGACGCCACAGGCTTATTCCAAGCCATATCAGATATGCTGCCCCGAACGCTTTAACGATCCCGAAAATTAAAGCCGAGGCTGTGAGGATGATACCGAGGCCCAGAGCACTTACAGTAATCATCGGAACAAAAATCAGCAATCGACCAAGAGCGGCCTTCTGAGCGAAGCTAACACCCGCTTTTGCACCGTGTGTCATGGCCAAGAGATTGTTGGGGCCAAACGCCAAATTCAGCGCGAAACATGCTGGAACGAAGAAAATCCAATCAATCATGTTGTTTCACCCTTGTTCACTTGGCCAACCTCAAGGCACCGCTTCGCCGCAATAACGGGCGAGCTACGGACGGGAATTCCAATATCCGCTAGCTTGGCTTCAGCCACATGCATTGACGCTTGAGCCAAAACAATGCTCTTGATGCCCGATTCCTCTTTAATTTTTGCCTTAATGGATGACGCAATTGTCGTGGCGTAGGCTTCGATATTTTCTGCTTCAAAAAATGCCCAAGCATCACCACAAATTACAACAACTGGTGTGATGTTTCGGCCCGCCTCCTTCGCGCAATTCCTGAGCGGATTGAGGGTCGCGTCACGCGCACTGTCCAAGCACAGAGCAACGAGAACCTTGTCACCATCCGCGCAGGCCTGCTCCATCAAGGGTCGGTCAATCATGATAATGGCGCTAGACGACTTTGCGGCATCATCTGCTAGCGGCCCCAACGTCGAGCAAGTGCATAGTACGACATCAGCTGCGCTTAAGTCTGAGAGCAATGTTTCGACATCTACACGCACTGCGTCGATCCCATCTCGCCGCGCTCTTTCGAGCAAGCTCGCATCAACGTGATGGGTGAGCTGGGCATCCCTGCCCAAGCCGTCAAAAATCTGATCAAAGGTCGCGACGTGAACGTCAGCGGTATGAAGAAAGGCAATATGCATTGTGAATCTCATCAACTATTAGAGAATAGACCTTCGCTGCAAAGCAGAAAGATTGCAATGAGGGCTCAGAGCCGACACGGAGCGATGCGGCATAGCGGGTAGGCCCTCCGACCGGCGCACCGTCGGTCTCGGCCCTTACCTGCCGTTCATCACCACGTCAGATGCTGCAATGCGGCACGCATTTCCCGCCGCTCGACCCAGTGTGCATCATTTTTTGCGCGACGAAGATCACCGGTGCGGACGTTTCGTCCTTTCGCTTCCACCGCGCGATCCCCGCCGTGACCGCGGCGGCTAATACAGGTGGCGGCGATTCCCGGACCTATGCTGCGGTGAGAACTTAGGATTCGCGCCGGGTATATGCGGAGATCCAATCGGTCCGCGACGCCAAGAACTGGCCCCCTCCCACGCCGGCGAAACATGTGACGTAGGGCGGATCTGCTTTGGAGCCCGAACCTGTCAGGCTAGTCCCGTCACGCGAACACCGCCGCTTCGGTGAGGGCTATGAGAGCCTTGTGGTTCTTGGCGTGGCGCTGGGCGAGTTGCTTCATCAGTTTGCCTTTCTCGGGGATCAGTCGGGCGGGGACGGGGTGAAAGTCCGGGTCACAGATCTCGGGGAAGATCGCCTGGATCTCGGCCCGGGCCTCGGGTGACACGGCCTTCAGCGCCTGCGGACCTGTGAACAGGCTTTCGGAGGGTGCGCCGTTGGAGAACACGACCTGATGTCGGTCAAACAACATGTGGATGTACTCTACCCCACTCGCGTCCTCAGCGATGTCGATGCCGGGCAACACCAGCAGCTTGTTCGCCGGGATCAGCACTTCGGCGGTCCCAAACATCCGCAAGGCGATGGCGCTGCGCACGAGGATGCGGTGCTGAGGCGAGACCAGCAGATCGGCCTGCGGCAAGCCCGGACCCAGTGCCCCGGCGCGGATCCGGATGGGCGTGAGGCGGGGATGCTGATCCAGCATCTGGCGGGACAGGACGCGCCCGCCGATCCATTTCAGCGGCTGGTATCCGAAATCGAGCGTCAGGACACGATCACCCGGCACCAGTTCCTCGATGGGCCGGTCGCCGTCAAAGGTGCGAATCAGCGTACCGCGGGTGAAGCAGACCACGTTGAAATTCACCGTCTCGAAATTGGTGAAGGTGATACCGCCCACCGAGCCACTTTCATCCCCGGAGGTGATCTGGAAGGTGCCGGGGCCGTAGGTGCCGACGGTGATCCCGGCGATGATGTCGTCGTAGCTCAGCGCCTCGGCGGGGCCGAAGGTGATGGGCGTGCCGGTATCGAACGGCGTATAGGTGCCTGCGGTCTGGCCGTCTTCGGCGCCGGTATCGATCCCGGTGATCTGACCCAGGGTAAACCCTAGGCCGCTGGTGTTGGTAATGGTGATGGCGTCGCTTTCCAGCGAGGACTCGCCGGCCTGCAGGAACTCAATGTTGCTCAGACTGTCCGTACCGCCCAAGAGCTTTGCCGAACTGCCGGTTCCGGTCTCATCAATGGTGATGGCTACAGTTTGGAATACATCGCCGAGATCAATGATCCCGTCGATCGTGCCATCGGCCGCATCTGCGTCAGCAAGGTCTGCGGCTGTAAACAGATAGGACTCTCCGCTGCCGTTACCTCCCCCATCGGCCGCGAACGCCCCGATGATCAGATCGCCGAGCCCATCGCCATCCACATCCCCCGCAGAACTGACGGATATCCCTGCGTTGTCTGTTGGGTCGCCGCCGGTAAATTCATAGGAGGTGCCCTGTGCAGCGACATTGCTCAGGTCGATGACACCGTCTGTGCTGCCATCGGCCGCATCTGCCGCCGCCAGATCCGCAGCCGTAATCAGATAAACCTCGCCGGAATTGGCTCCGTCGCCATCGGCACGGCGCGCCCCGATCAGCAGATCGTCCAGGCCATCGCCATCCACGTCTCCTGCTGAACTGACGGAATTGCCCGCCGCATCCCCCGCCGCGGTTCCGATGAAGCGGTACGAGGTGGTCTGTGCGGCGATATTACCCAGATCAATGACACCATCTGTGCCGTCGACCGCATCCGCTGCCGCCAGATCCGCCGCTGTAATCAGATAGGCTTCGCCCGCGTCGAGCCCTCCGTAATCGGCCGCTGATGCACCGATCAGCAGATCGGCGAAACCATCGCCATCCACATCCCCGGCGGCGCTGACACGAGAGCCTGCTACGTCCCCTGCTTCAGCGCCGATGAACCGGTAAGAGTCCGCTTGTGCGGCGATATTGCCCAGATCAATGACACCGTCGAGTGTACCATCCGCTACATCCGCTGCCGGCAAACTTGCTCCGCTGATCAAATAGACCTCACCGGAATCGACGCCACCACCATCAGCCTTAGCCGCCGCGATCAGCAGATCGACGATTCCGTCGCCATCCACGTCCCCCACAGAGGTAGCAGAGAAGCCTGCGTAGTCGACTGCTGCGGCGCCGTTGAACACGTAAGACCCGCCCTGTGCGGCGACATTGCTCAGGTTGATGACACCGTCTGCGCCGTCGACCGCATCAGCTGCGGCCAGATCCGCCGCTGTGATCAGGAAGGTCTGGCCACTTTGAGGCGCGCCGCCATAGCCCGTTGAGGCCCCGATCAGCAGATCGTCCAGGCCATCGCCATCGATATCCCCCGCAGAACTGACAGAATAGCCGGTTCGATCTGCCCCCGATATGCCGATGAACTGGTAAGAGTTAGACTGTGCGGCGATATTGCCCAGATCAATGACACCATCTGTGCCATCGACCGCATCCGCTGCCGCCAGATCCGCCGCTGTAATCAGATAGGCTTCGCCGCTATTAATGCCGCCGTTGCTGTCAGCGAAGCGTGCCCCAATGATCAGATCGTCCAGGCCATCGCCATCGACATCCCCGGCGGAGCTGATTTTATGCCCCGCATCGTCGTCAGAATCGATGCCGATGAATTGGTAGGACGTGGTCTGTTCGTTCACATTGTCAAGATCGATCACGCCGTCGGACACACCATCGGCCGCATCCGCATTCAACATATCTGCCGCGGTAATCAGGTAGACCTCTCCGGATTGGTACCCACCGCCACTGGCCCGCCACGAGCCGATAATCAAATCGTCCAGACCATCACCATCGACATCCCCCGCAGAGCTGACAGCAAAGCCCGCCCAATCGCCAGGCTCCGTACCAACGAAGCGATAGGATGAGGCAGGATCGCTTTGCACCCTATAGGTATCTGTACCCGCGCCACCATCAATGATGTCCGAACCCTGACTTGCCACGATGACGTCGTTGCCGTCCCCGGACGTAATGGTGACACTGCCGTCGCCACCGTTCAGCACATCATTACCGGTGCCACCTGCAACAGTGGTTGCGGTTTGACTGTCAACGATAACACGGTTGGTGCCGTCGTTCAGCACCAATGATGCCAGATCGCTGAAACTGCCGGACACATTGGCATCGGTTGGCACTGTGGTGCCCGCGTCGCCGATCGAAAAACTTGTCGTACCGTCCGAAATGACAAGTCTCGTGGCATCTGCTGTTGATCCGTCGCCAATCAGGCTGCCCGGGACCAGAAAATAGTTATTTAGGAGCGCGGTAAAATCCAGCGTGTCGCCGAGATTGATGGTCAGACCATTCCAGAAGACCAGATCGTTCCAGTTTGTGGGTGTGATCGTGATGACAGCCATTTTATGTTCCACTCTTTACGGTAAAGGGACCCTCTGAGCGGGGTCTGGATTGTTGGATTTCGGTCGCATCTACCGGTCCGGTCGACGTGGTGTCGTCCGGGTGCAGGTCTGTTTGTCGCTGTGATTGGGGCGTGACCCGTCAGGGGTGGCGCGTCAGGGTTACCGCGTCAGGGAGGGCCGGTGATCACAACCATGGCGCGGGCTCAGGCCGTCTGGCGTGCGAAGGGGAAGCGCAGGACCACCGGCTCGTCCCTCCCCTTGGTTTGACACAGGAACTCTGCCCCCTGCTGGTGCAGCTGCCCCAGTTGCAGGTAGCTGTTGATCGCATCGGCGACGAACTGGCCCAGTGCCGCGTCATCCGCGAATGTCACCTGCGTGTGCAGGCGATCGATGACCTCTTGGGAGAGGGTGAGGCTGTTGCAGTTGGTCTGCGGTGCTTCAGACATGGTCAGGGGTCCTTTGGTTTGAAGGTCTCAGAGGGAGGGCGCGGCGTGGAAAAGGCCGGGCCCTGTTCGGGATTGATGATGAACCGGATGTCGTCTTTCTGCAGACCCACCAGATGCGGGTGTCGGATGCCCGGCAGCGCCACCACATCGTAAATTTCAGCGATCAGCCCCCCGATCCGGAGCCAGTGCTCCAGGTCTCCGGTCTTGAGATTGACGATCGCGATCATGCAGCGCGGCTGCGCCCGCTCGCGCGCCAGCCGTTCGGTGAGCGCCAGTCCGGAGAACATCTTGTTGCTGTCGCGGGGCAGCGACACGCCGATCACCGCCCAATCGCCGACGATGGCAAACCCGCGGGCAAAGCCCGGCAGGAAACAGACGGGGTCAAACCGGCCGGTGGCCAAGTCAATCCGACCCAGCTCGCCAGTGCCCGATTGCAGGATCCACAGGTCCTCACCGTACAATCGCGGAGAATGGGGCATGGACAGGCCGCCGGCCAAAACCGCGTCCGAGGCCACATCCATCACCACGCCGCCGTCCCGGCGATGCTCGCGCCAGCCTTCGGCGATATTGCTCTGCGACACGCAGGTCACATAGCGCGGAGCCCCGTTCTGCATGGCCAATCCGTTGAGGTGGCACCGATCCTCGGCCGCGAACCGATCAATGAAGGGCGGGCGCCACACCGCGCGAAAGCTTTTGCCCGGCACAGGTTCGGCCAGACAGTTGAACCGTGTCGCCACAAACAGCGGCAGCGCGTCCTGTGTGTGGATGTCATGGGTGTCCACATCACCGGTCGTGTAGGCCATCGACGGTACGTAGAGCGCGTCATGTGTCTTGTACCGCGCATCCGGTGCAAGGTAATTGTCGAACCGCCAGATTTGATAGAGCGATGAGGCCCAAAACCCGTTGGCATGGGTTCCCAGCCCCATCGCGCGGGGAAAGCTGCGCTCTGAAAAGGCCAGCCGACCATCCGCGCCCAGCCCGACCAGAAAGAGCTTGCCGATCTCGTAGGTGGAAAAGGCCAGAGAGACGTCCTGCGTCTCCAGCCAGCCCGGCATCATGCGCGAGGCCTCAAAGGCAAAATCCGCATCCTGCCCACCGATCGCCAGCGCCGGACGCGCAAACTTCACCGGAGATGCCGCAGAGGTCATGTCCGCCATCCAAATGCGCGCGGCGCCAGCCAAAGTGCCGGACCCCATCCCACCGGGCGCTTGAACCCGAGGCATGACATCATGCCGCCCGTGCGGTCCAGATCAGGCTCCTTCAGACGACCGGTTACATCAAAAATAAATACGTTCATCATGCAGTCTCCTCGTGGCATCAACCTGAATTGCCGAACCCTACGGTTGGACCGAGATTCTCGCAAACAGAGAGTGCCCAAAACTTTAATGAAAAGAGTATGTTAACAGATTTTTAACGGATGCCACCCGGCTTCCTCGTAAAGGGTCGGAGAGACACGCGTTTGAGCGTCCCAGATCTTCCTTGGGTTAGTGGCGCAAATCAATTCTGCTAGCCGGCCTTCTGTCTAGCTGCTGCCAGTACGCGTGATCTCTGCCTTGTTGCGCATCGCCGCCGGTTATCCAGAGTGCGGCGAGAGCCGGTTCCCTCGAGGGCGCCCAGAAGCCGGACGAGCCGTATGCCCCGGTAATGAAGGTCTGCTTTCGCGTTCGCCGCCCGCTAGCGCTGCGAAGCGGCGAATTCACACTTTCCGCCCCGCGTGTCGAACGTGCGCCCTGTCGATCAGGTCGGGAGCTCTGTGCAGACCTCCCGGCAGTGGCCGCTTCTGAGAGGTGACCAGAGACCGCAGCGAGATGGAGCGGCGGTCATACCTTGTCCCAATCGACGGTCTTCGCGGTCTTGAAGGTGATATAGGGCGCGCGGTCCTTGAGGTGGGATCGCTGATAGTAGCGACCGATGCCCTTCGGCACGGTGACGGCTTCGACACCGCATTTTTCCAGACCGTGCATAACGAACATGAAGTTGGTGCCCATACCGGCCGCGATGCGGCCGAGCGTGGTATGGTCCTTCAGAAAGGCCTCGAGGCTGGTCTCAGGGATGGCGGGGAAGTCGAACCCTTTCAGGGAGGGTCCTCGCTTCACAAGCTCCAACAGCCCTTCATCGATCAGGTGTGCGACCGTCCGCAAGCTCGTGCGCAGATATGCGGCGGCGGCGAGCTTGCTCATGGCCGGGATCATTTCGCGTTTGAGCGCCTCCCGGAGATCCTCGGGATCAACGCGGATGCGATCCAGTCCCTGACCGTCCGGGAGGAGCCGCGCGGATCTGACCTGCCCTTTCCGGATGAGATCCGTCGCGCCGATCAGGTCGGTCCCCAGCCTCTGGCAGGCTTCGCGCAGGAGAACATGACCGGCAGGGCATGTGGAGGCTGTCAGCGTCGCCTCGAAGATCGGCGCCAGAAAGGTCTCGATTTCGGCAGGATCGTACATGGGACGCTGGTCTATGGCATCCTTGTGCTGCCGGATCGCGCCATTCAGGCGCAGCAGCCGAAAGGCTTTGTCGGACTGGCCGAGCAGCGCAACGGCGTCCCATCGTGGCAGCAGACCGTCCCGATGCGACAGAATCCGGTCAATATCCTTGGCGCGGATCTGGCGGGTGAGAATGAGCGAGTCCCTCTTCCCGGGGATTGCGCGTCCGGCCCCCGCCTCGACAAGGCACCGGACCAATCGTTGACGGGAGATCCCGTGCTCCCGCTTGGCGCTGTTGACCGAGTAGACCTGCGTCTTCGGGCAGCGCTGTCCCAGAACGATTGTGCCCCGTTGCACCGGGTAGCTGGAGAAGACGAAGGTGTGGACCAGCGCTCTGATCCTCTCGATCTCGGGTGTCGGGTGGGCGTAGCTGAGCCAGATCCAGACGGCCCCGAAGTCGAGCTTGTGGCTGGCATTGCTTTGCAAGGGATCACGCTGCAGCCGGCGAAAGCAGGCGAGGAGCCCGTCTTCACCGCCCAGAAGATAGCGGAAACTGCGCGTGCAGGCGGCGTGGAGATCGGCGTCGGAGACCTCGCCGAGCGGGGTGCGATCACCAGCCAGGGCCAACCCCAGCGTTTCCGCCATGCGGGCGATGACCGTCAGCGACAGGTCATCGAGAAAGGGGCTTTGTCCCCGCCCTTTGCGAAGACGGTCGAGAAGATAAGCCTCGAAGTCCGAGAAGGCTTGCGGTGGCGCCGTTCGGTCCGCCTTCCGGATCAGATCATCGCAGGCCGCGACCCGGGTCACGAAGTCATAATTTCCAAACGTGTGCTCCAGATGCGGGAGCTGGATCAGCGGGATCTGGTGATGTGCGCAGGTTCGCAGCGCGAGAAGGTTCCAGTGAACCCGCCGATAGGGCATCTGCCCCGACGCCAGATCTTCCAGAATGCATCGGGGACAGAGCCTCGGGCGGCTGCGCAGCAGCGTCTTGTTCGGGACCACGTCCTGCCCGATCTGGAACTGCAACCCGCCCAGAGCGCGGACAGACCAGCGGTTGAGGTCGCTCTCATCGGCACCGCCGAGGGCCGCAAGGGCCCTCAGCTGACTCGCCTCCCCCCGCACGATTGCCTGCCATTCGAGACCGAGATCCCGGCAGAGATCGAACGGCGTGCCAACCCCCACATAGCGGGTCAGACGCGACACGTAGGAGGTCGCGGTTTCTTCGTGGCGCAGCGGCTGCGCGAGGTTTGGGCATTTGAACATGGCGATCAGTCCTCCCATTCCGGGAAGAGCTTTCGCGGGTCGATGTCGCGATAGTCCGGCGCCAGAAAGGGGTTCAGCCCGTCATAGCACCCGGTCCGCCGGCGGAACGCCATCGCGAAGTGCTCGAGCAAGAGGCAATCGCTGCCCGCCATCAACGCCTCCCCGATCCCCGCGATGATGATCTCAATGACGATGCCGAACTCGTAGGCCCCGGCGTGCAAGAGCCGCATGAGAACCTCGTCTGTGTAGATCCCAGAGGATGGCGGCAGCGCCGCCTTGTGAAGATAGGACCCCACCATGTCCCTCAGCATCTCTTCGTCCCCCGTGAAGGACAGAGGCCTCAGCGCGATCGGATAAAACCGCCGGGCGAGTTGCGGATCGAAGTTGAGCATCTTCCTGACCTCGGGCATGCCTGACAAGATGATGGAAATCGGCCACTCGGGATGCTGCATCAGGGATTTCAGGGTATTGATGACGTTCTGAATTACCTGCTTGCTCTGCGAGGTTTTCAGATCCTGAACTTCATCGATGTGCAGAAAGAGCGTCTGGCGCTTCTGGAGGAGTTCCCGGACAATTCCCCAAATGATCGTGGCCGAACGATCACGCTTCAGGTCGTAACCGAGCGCAGTCAGAGCGGTCCTCCCCACTTCTTTGAGTGAGGCCGGGGACGGCACCCGAAAGCTGATCACATCGGCGCGCTCCCGACCCGGATCTGGCAGCACAAGTTCGGGATGACGTTTCAGGAGATGCTCAATGACGGTGCTCTTCCCACTCCCTGAGGCGCCGAGGAGCGCGATACCGCGCCCCTCTCTGACAACACCCTGCCGGATCTCCTCTCGGCGCCCGTAGAGACGCCTGTCAAATTCCGTACGCAGGGTGGTCTGCACATCTCTGCGGTAATGCAGGCCTTCGAGCACCGTGATGGTCTCGGCGATCTGTGCGTGGGTCATTCGTCGTCCTCCATGCCCCATGACCGGCCCTTGTCCTCATTGTTGTCCGGTTCCTCCGGGGTCGTATTCGGGGTCTCGTCGGGGTGCGGATTGAAGAGATCCGGCGCCCGGTCCCCGAGCGGGACTTCCGAGCCGATCGCATCGGGCGATTTCGGGAGATCAATCGAGGGCTGGTCCTGAGGCCGGATGGTCAAACCGAGATGGAGCTGGCGCTCTTCGCGCGCGAGGTCTTCCGGGGTCAGGAACGGGATCGTGACGTTGAATTTCTCGATCTGTTCGGCATTGATTTCTTCGACCTTGCGAAGGGCCCGCTCCACGACATCTTGCCTCAGCTCCGCACGCTGACCGTAGCGCAGACCCAGCTCCCGCGATGCGAGGCGCCACTGCCCCAGAGAGACCCCCTCAAAGCAGGGTTGGATCGCATGGGCCTGAACCCAGCCTTTGCCGTTCCAGACCAGCACAAAGCCCAGATCCTCGGGATTGGCGCGCACGCGCACCACGTCGCCATGGGCACGCTTGTGGAGGTCCCGCAGGTATCCGCAGACGTAATTGATGCCGCAGACAGTGACCCCGCGACCGGTGAGCTTGCGCTCGGTCTCATTGCCGAACACCGCAGCACGCTGGATCGCGCCGGGATATGGCAACGAACCCCATTTCGCGGAGAGACGCTCCCAGCAATCCGCCGGTGTTTCCCCCCCAAGACCCTGGTGCGGTGAGTTATGGTAGATATCGACCACGTGGATTGTGAGGATCCGCATGAGAGTCTCTTTCGTATGGACGGCGAGATCCTCGGAGGGGTAATCCCCCCGTTCTTTGGGGTTGGAAAAGGTCCGCCCCGCCAGCTTTGGCATGATCTGGGTGCCAAAAGTGCGAAACACACGCTCGATCTTCGGCCGGAGCCACGGCTTGTCCCCGGGCGGCGAAGCAATCATGCCTCCGAGGGCCAACAGGGACACCTGAAAGGTCTCGTCAACGAAAGCCGGACCGAGATCTGCCGAGACCAGGCCAAGACCACCCCCCTGATGCCACGGGCTTTCGCATCCGGCGGCCCGCGCAAGATCCGTCTTGTCCCGCGTCATCAGCGACAGGAGCCGGACGGCATCTGCACCATTCGGCTGATCCGCCAGATGCATGCCAACAATGCAGCGCGTGGCGCAGCAGATGCCGACATAGAGCCATAGACGCGTTGTCTCGAGCGTCTTGCGGACCTCGTCTGACAGGCTCTCAAGGGCTCCAATCTGATCGACGACGGTGAGCACATCGACCTTCCACTCGTCGGTCTCGAGGCGCCCCATGGGGAAACTCGCCTTGATACCGTCTTCATAGGCACCAAACTTCCGGACTGCGGCTGCCGCCCCGTATCGCTGGGCATAGGTCGCGAACGGGTCGAGCCTGGAGATCCGTCTGGCGATGGTGCGATTCGACGGGAGGCTGTAGGGTTCAAGCCCCACCGCTTCACGCTCGCGGTTCAGTTTGCGGACGGTTTCCCGCACTTTTTTGGTCACATCTCGGATCGTCGGCCTCTGGAACGACGCGTATGCCTTGATGCCCTCGCTCACCGCCTTCTCGACCAGCACGGGAAACCGGGTTCTGCGATTGCCAGATCGATGGGTTCGCGGAATGAGGCTGCGCGGATCCCGCCCGGACTTTTCCCAGCGGCGCACCCAGGCGAGAAGCGTCGTCGCCCCCGGCGCGGTCCGCTTGTAGCATTTCTTCCCGGCGCGCTTGGCTTTCGCGGTGATGTGCTGGCGATGCGCTTCCTGTTGATCCACCTCCCGTTCGAGATCGGGAAGAATTGCCGTGGTCGACCGAAAGGTCCGGACGACCTCTCCCGCCTTCTCCCGTGACAGAAAGGCCATTACATAGGCGAGGCGCCACAGCATCAACAACTGATCATCCCGATCGAGATCGGCGACAGACTCGACCGGAGACATCTGGCTGCACGCCGCGGTCTCCGGCGCGAAAGCGTTGCGTTTGAAATCCGCGTCCCCGCTCGCGAGGAGATCTGCCAATTCCTGATGCGTGAAGCTGCGCGCCCGCCGAGCGCCCTCCAGTTCGATCAGGACGACACCTTCGGAATTGGTCTCGGCGACGCCATATCGGACCCCGTCGATGATCCAGAGATCTTGTTCTGTCGTATGAATGCGCCTGGTCATGACAGCTCACCCCGCTGCACCAGAGTGTCCGGTGTGATTTCGGCGGCAAGGTCCGCGACCAGTCGCCCATCATAGAGCGCAGGCAGAAGCGCCCCGAAACCGTCAGGTCCGATATCCAGCGCCTCAATGATGTCCCTCAGGTGCAGGGGATAGCTCAGGCTCGGAAGGACCGTAGCGACGCGGGTTATGTGCTCTGGCCGGATATGCGGGCGAAACATCAGCAACCGCTGGGCATTCAGAGCTTCGTCCCGCGTGAAGTCCGCGTCCGTGATCAGGATGAGCCGGTTTGCGTAATCTTTGCGCAATGCGGCCCGAATGGCCTTCAGCTCCGCCTGGAAGTCCTGCTTTGCAGCTTTGGCCACCGGTTTGACCGCCACTGCCACCCGGGTTCCGTCCCGGTGGATCCACAGAAAATCGAACGTATGCGAGCGGGTCCTGCCGCTGGGATCGGTGTAGCGGATCGCCGGCGGCTGCTCGAGGATATCGCGCGTGACCGGCTTGACCCGCAGAATGCAGTAAACCTTCATCTCAAGGAGGCTTTCGAATTGGGTTATCTGCTGCTTGCCCGGATGGAACGCAGGGTCCGTCAGCGCACCGCGACCGCTGGCCCTGGACCGCTTTGCGATCCGTCGGCTCGAGCGGCTCGGATTGGGGGGATAGAACACAAGGTCGGCCTCTTGGCCGATGGGGCCGTCAGGAAGGCGGCCAAAGTTGAAGTTATCTTTCATAATCGGTCGATGGTCCGCCCGTCGCGCGATCTCCGGCGACGGGGGGCCATCCCTTTCCGAATTTCCGCAGCAGGCCGGGCGCACGGGAGACCCGTGCGGTGGCGGTGCCGCTGATGCGTTGAGAAAAGCCCGCTCGGACAGTGCCGCTCCGCAGCACCGCCAAAGCTTGACTTCCAGTGATTTCTGGGGAAACTCGAAGTATCGGTCAGGAGATCGAAACTTCTAAAAAGGGCTCACGTGTTGCTAGCACGTGGGTCTTTTTGTTTGCCCCGTTGAGACGGGTCTAGGTCATGGCGGCGGCCGTCCCTCCTGTTGAGAATAACGATCCGGGAAGAGCTGCTCCGGAGTGGTCTCCAACGCATCGGCGATCGCTTTTTCAATGCGCTTCGAACGATGCAGACCCCGGCTCACGAGAGACATGGACCCTTGGGTGACCTCGAGGTCTCTGGAGAGTTGCGCCATGGACATGCCGCGGGCCCGAAGCCCTTTCTGGATGCGCTTATGAATCGCCAGATCTCGCCGGTTCCCAGCTGCCATGTGTGATCTCCTCAGCTCTGCCTCGTTCAAATTTGGGCAGAAACTTGAGGCCGTTGTCAAAGGAAAATACCCCTAATCCACTGTTATAATTGCAGAAATGAAGCCGTCCAATTGGTCGGTTTCGCCATTCTACTCATTTGGGAACAGTGACTTAGCATCTGGACTGCGGGCGAAAGATAGGCTCAGATCATTCAGCGGGTTTCTGACAAGGAGGGCCTCATGGGTCCCGAAGATATGGATCTGACAGAATCAGATTTGCATCGCATCTGCGCCGAAGCGTTCAAATCAGTCCGTGAGAGACCAGAAATGACCTGGTCCAAGATGGCTGACGATCTCGGAATCAGTAAAAAGTCAGTGGAGCGCTACAAGAACGGAGAACGCGATGTTCCGCTTTCCGTCTGGCTCAAATTCTGCCACCAATATCAGTACGTCGATCATCGTATTGCCATCGCGGTAACACCAGTTGGCTCCGATCACCCTGAATCTGAGACCTCGCTGCCGCAGCAGCGTTCGACCCGACCGGATCTGTCATGGTGGCAGTGGCTGCGTGGTCACTTGCGGCTTATCCGAAGACTTGGCCCTCGAGGGGCGACATCAGATCCCTGGCGCAATGTTCGGGATTGGATATTGATGGTCGCTTGTGCGTTCACCCTGCTCAAATTCCTCCATACCAAAGCCGGTCTCCACTTTGGTCTCACCAACACCTACGCGGACCCGCTCCTGTTGATCTCCATCCTGCTTTCTGCGGTGTTCGGATACGCGCTGATCGAGGATTTCGTGCGAAAGCGCTATTTCCTCGGAGCGAACAGGTAGGGATCGATGGACACCTGAGGTGTTCGTCGCCAGAACGTGCCGTCCGTTCCAACGGAAGTCTGCAGATATATATCGAGTTTCTGGACACCGCCGCTACGGCCGCCACGTGCGCGAATGGGTTGGAGAGGCAGATCCAATCGATCCGTGCAAGCGTCCCTTCGTTTCGCTCCACCGCTGAACAGTGGCCGAAAATCTGCATCATGCCGGCAAGCCAGACAATGCTCAGCGCCGGACGTCGCCCACGGATTTCAGGCTTTCGAGTTTAGAAGAATTGCGATGGCCCTCGGCCCGAGCGGACATTTGGCCGTGAAATGCATTTTGGAGATTGTTTGACAGGTATCCGGGGGTCCGATAACCCGTCGTCATTCTCAGGGCAGGGTGAAATTCCCTACCGGCGGTGATAGCCCGCGAGCGCCATTCTTCGGGATGGGTCAGCAGATCCGGTGTAATTCCGGGGCCGACGGTCATAGTCCGGATGGAAGAGGATGATGTTCGTGCGCCGAAAGGTGCGCGGGCGTCCTTTTGCTCTGGGATTCTGTCATTTTGAAAGGATCAAGAGCAATGACAAAATCCCCAAGTTTCGCATTCATTAAGGCATGTTGGCATGCTGATATTGTCAATCAGGCGCTCGTCGGGTTCGAGCAGCGCATAGGCGAATTGCATCCCGATGCGGTGATCGCCACGTTCGACGTGCCGGGTGCTTTCGAGATGCCGCTTCTTGCACAAAAGCTGGCCCAAACAGGAAAATATGATGCAATAGCCTGTGCGGCCCTAGTTGTTGATGGGGGCATCTACCGCCACGATTTTGTTGCGCAGGCCGTCGTGACTGGATTGATGGAAGCTGGGCTGAAAACGGGCGTGCCAGTGCTTTCGGTTTCGCTGACGCCACATCACTTCCAGCCGACTCCAGAACATCAGGCCTTCTTTTACGACCACTTTGTAAAGAAAGGGCGCGAAGCTGCTGAGGCTGCCGTCGATGTTGCGGCGCTGCATTTGAGACAGAACTCTGTCGCGCGGGATGCCGCCTAGGGACTGGCCAGCAGATCAGATGGTGGGTGGATTGGTGGTTTCGAGTGTGATCAGGCGTTGTGCAGTGAACTTGTCGGTAATCAAGAGATCAATGATACCGGTATTCAAGGCACCCCTGATCGCTTCCGTCTTAGCCTTTCCGCCCGCCAAGGCCATTACACGGTCTACCTTTGACAATTCCTCAAGCGTCATTCCAATTACGCGATCATCAAGTGGGCTTTTGACATTGGCGCCCTCGGTATTAAAAAACCTCAGGCTCATGTCGCCGACCGCACCGGAATCGGTTAGGTCTGCCAGCTCGCGCGGCGAGAAGATGTTGCCGCTTCGGGCCAGCATACCTGACGGTTCGACCGCACCAATCCCGACAATTGCAAGTGAGATCCGGGAAAAAAGGTCCATCGTCTCGCGCACATACGTATCGCTCAGCAAAACCAATTTGGCCTCACGGGATTGCGCGACGCCAGGCGCGCTCAGAACATGTGGCTCCGCACCCGTCAGTTTGGCCATCCGCGTCACCAGCTGATTAGCGTGCATCTGGACAGTGGGGTTTCCCATACCACCCAACATCTGCACAACGTATTTGGCCTTTCCTGACTTCATCGGGTGTATGTTCTGGACCATTTGCAGAATGGTCTCGGACCAACTCGAAACTCCGATGATTTCGTCAGTCTGAAGAGTCGCTTCTATAAAGAAGGCAGCGGCCTCGCCGATCCGGGCCATGATTGCACCGTCTCGGTCCTCAGTGCATTCTACAACAATTGCCTCGGCAAGATCGAATTTCTCGCGCAGGCTGGTTTCCAGTTCTGCATATGTACCTGAGGGAGAAACGACTGTTGTGCGAACGATCTCTTCTTGTTGCGCCTTCTTAAGCATTCTTGAGACCGTAGCCTGTGAGATCCGAAGATGGTCTGCGATGTCTGCCTGGCGCTGCCCCTCGACGTGATACATCTGCGCCACACGTGCGATCAGGCGAAGTTCATTTACACGGGCCATCGGGTCTCCAGGTTCACCAATGCTCTGAATATTTATTCATTATATGGGTGCAAGAGTCCGGGCAACGGCTTTTCTCCAGACATCCAGATTTGTCTGCCGAGCCTCCGGGGTCATGGTGGGTAGGATCTCTGGTCCGTGATGCGCGAGCCGGCCAACCTCTTCAAGGTCTTGCCAAAAGCCGGTGGCCAGCCCGGCAAGATGGGCCGCGCCCAAGGCCGAGACTTCGGCGTTCCGGCAAGGCGTGATGGTATGGTTGAGGTAGTCGGCGACCATCTGCATCAAAAAGGTGTTCTTGCTAGGCCCCCCGTCAACCGAAAGTCGCCCGATGCCTTTGGCTGCGGCGGTCATGATCGTAAAGACATCATGGACCTGAAGGGCGATGCTTTCTGTCGCGGCACGAGCGACATGCGCCGGGCCGCTGCCAAATGACAAGCCTGAGATCATCCCGCGCGCTTCTGAATTCCAATGCGGCGCACCGAGGCCGACATGAGCTGGAACAAGAGCTGTTCCTTGGGTGCTTTGAACGGTCTGAGCGAGCTCCAGCAGGTGCTCGACATCGGGCAGCCCCAAGAGTTCCGCAGTCCATGGCAGGATCGAGGCGCTGACCAGAATGTTGCCCTCAAAGGCGTAGGTCGATTTGCCGTCCAGAGACCACGCGATCGTGGTTGTGATCCCGGCAGGTGGAGCGATGAATTCCGGGATCGTGGTCATCACGGACGAGCCAGTGCCGAATGTGATCTTTCCGTCGCCATGATTGAAAGCGCCATGCCCGAAAAGCGCCGCGTGCGAATCTCCAATAGCCGAGGCAATGGGAACGCCGTCGGGAACCGCATCGACATTCCGTGTTTCCGCGAAGAGATGCGCGCTGTCATGTACCTCGGGCAAAAATGATGTCCGAATGCCAAAGATTTCGCACAGGTCTTCATCCCAGCATCCCTCGGCCAGATTGAAAAGCTGCGTGCGGGCAGCGTTAGAGCGGTCAGTGGCATGGATCTTGCCGCCCGAAAGCTTCCAGATCAGCCAGCTGTCCACTGTGCCAATGCAGATGTCTGGCACCTCGTTGCCGTAGTGCTCCACCAGCCAAGCTGCTTTTGTTGGCGGAAAGAGCGGATCCAGAGGAAGGCCGGTGCGGGCGATAACCATGGGCTCATGGCCTGCGTCTATCAGGGCCTGGCAGGACTTAGCGGTTCGGCGGCATTGCCATGTCACAACCGGACCCAACGGCGCTCCGGTCTGGCGGTCCCAAATCAGGATCGACTCGCGTTGGTTCGAGAGGCCTATTGCGACAATCTCGGTATCGGGGGCAGCGGCCAGACAGTCGGTCATGGCCTGTTGCGTGGCCTCCCAGATCAGGTTCGCATCTTGCTGGACCCAGCCTGACTGAGGGTATTCGATAGGAACTGGCGCGGAGCCGCTGGCGATGATGTCGCCCGTCTGCGTTACGAGGATAGCCTTCGAATTTGTCGTGCCCTCATCAATCGCTAGAATAGCTCGTTGCGCCATGTCTTATCCCTTCCGCTCCAACAGGGCCTGGGCGCTATCAGCAATCGCTGCGGGCGACATGCCGAAATCATTCAGCAAGTCATTGGCCGACGCCGTATGGGCAAAGATCCCTGGCACGCCGAGACGTGTCATAGGCACGGGGGCCTGATCGACGACCACTTCGGCCACAGCACTGCCAAGCCCGCCAAAGGTGGTATGCTCTTCGCAGGTCAGGATCGCCCCGGTCTCATTCGCCGCACGGACTACGGCGGCCTCGTCGATGGGGCGCACACTGGCCATGTTCAACACGCGGGCGTCGATCCCGCTGGCCCCAAGCAGATCTGCTGCGATCATTGACCGATGTGTCAGAACGCCATTCGCAATGATCGTCAAATCACCGCCTTCGCGCAGGTAGTTTGCCTTTCCAAGCTCAAAGACGTGATCCTCGGGCAATACATCGGGAACGCCGACTCGGCTGAGGCGCAGAAAGCACCCCCCGCGATAGGCAGCGGCCCATTTGATGACAGCGGCGGTCTCGACCCGGTCTGCGGGAGCGATAACCGGCACATTGGGCAGAGCGCGGATCCATGCAAAATCTTCGATAGAATGATGGGTTGGCCCAAGTTCGCCGTAGGCCATGCCGGACGAGATACCCACCAGTTTAACATTTGCCTCTGAATAGGCGACATCAGCCTTGATCTGTTCCAGCGCCCTGCCCGTCAGGAATGGCGATGCGGCGCAAACGAACGGGATCTTGCCACCATTGGCCAAACCCGCTCCTACGCCGACCATGTTCTGTTCGGCGATCCCGACGTTGATCAGCCGCTCCGGGAACTTGTCGCGAAATCCCGCCAGCTTGGATGAGCCGACAGAATCGTTGCACACCGCGACAATATCGGTGTTGTCACTGCCAAGCGCCTCGAGCACCGACGTAAATGCATCCCGGCAATCGTGCAGCTTCGCGCCTTCGTACGGGTTGCTCATTCCAATGCTCCCTCAAGCTCGGCCATAGCCTGTTTGTACTGCTCTTCGTTCGGGACCTTGTGGTGCCATGCGACGTTGTCGGACATGAATGAAATGCCTTGGCCTTTGTTTGTATGGGCCACGATGCATTTCGGTTTTCCGGCAGTGATCGTGCCTGGCGACAGTGCGGAGCAGATCTCATCCATGTCGTGCCCGTCGATCTCTTCGACGGCCCAACCGAAGGCTTCCAGTTTCGGCGCTAGCGGTGCCAGGTTGTTGGTCTCGGCCAGCCGTGCCCCCTGCTGCAGGCGATTGTGATCAATGATAAGGGTGAGGTTGTCGAGGTTGAACTGGGCGGCGGCCATGATGGCTTCCCAATTGGAGCCTTCCTGCATTTCACCGTCCCCTGTGATAACGAAGGTCCGCCAGTTTTCGCCATTGAGTTTGGCAGCCTTCGCCATACCGACACCAATCGGCAACCCGTGTCCAAGCGGGCCGGTGTTGGTCTCAACGCCGGGCACCTTAACCCGATTGGGGTGCCCGTTCAGGCGGGACTTGTGCTGAAGGAAGGTGGATATTTCCTCGGCCGGAATGAACCCTTTCTCGGACAGCACAATATACAGCGCAAGGGCTGTGTGCCCCTTGCTCAGCACAAGGCGGTCGCGATGGGGTGCAGCCGGGTTCGCGGGCTCGACATTCATTATCCTGAAATAGAGCGCCGTCAGGATGTCGATCACGGACATCTCACCGCCAATATGTCCTGCGCCAGCTTCAAAAACGGCCTGAAGGTCGCGTCGTCGGATCTTGTTCGCCAGTCTGCTTAGGTCTTCTGGGGTCATTATCGCACCCTTTGCATATTTATTCTGAAATAGATAATCATACGTTCTTGCAATTCGTCAAGATATATCTTTCGATGCTTGATGCAAAATACCCGGCTCAGATCGGTTGACACAAGCTCAGCTCTGAGCTTAGGATTTTCCATCAATCGTGCATAATTATGCGCATGGAGGAAAAAATGACAGACTCACGCGCCAATTCAAAAGATGGCCGCAATCTTGGAGACTACTTTTCTCTGGGTGGCGCAACCGGGCCACTGATTGGTTTGATTCTGCTCTGCGCTTTCCTGACATTTGCGACCGATTCTTTCTTTTCGGTGCGCAACTTCCTCAACATTCTGGATCAGGTCACCGTGATCGGCATCATAGCGGTGGGCATGACCTTCGTCATACTGCTCGGCGGGATCGACCTTTCAGTGGGCTCGGTACTGGCATTGGCGATGATGGTGCTTGGATACCTCAATGTCGAAGCTGGGTTGTCGATGGGCTTGGCGATACCGGCCGCAGTCGCCGCCGCAGCGATTGCGGGCCTGATATCGGGCATTCTGATTACTGAATTCAAGGTGCCGCCCTTCATCGCCACGCTGGCCATGATGTCGATTGCGCGCGGGTTGGCGAGCATGATCACCAACGGGTCCCAGATCATCGGCTTTCCAGCGTGGTTCAACATGGGTGCTATCATCCGTTATGGCGGCGTGCTGACAATGACGGTCGCCGTCATGTTCGTGGTCTTCGCCGTCGCTTTGCTGTTCCAGCGCTACCGTGAGGGCGGACGGGCACTCTACGCGGTGGGGGGAAATCCGGAAGTGGCCCGTCTTGCGGGCATCAACGTGAAACGGGTGACTGTCCTCGTCTACACGGCCTGTGCTGCCTTGTCCGGTTTGGCCGGTGTGCTTTTGGCGGCGCGTCTGGATGCCGTGCAGCCGACAATCGGAATCGCCTACGAGCTGGACGCAATCGCGGCCGTAGTCATCGGTGGAACCAGCCTGTCGGGCGGTACGGGCGGGATCGGTGGAACGATCATCGGCGTTTTGATCATCGGTGTCCTGCGCAACGGGCTGAACCTGCTCAGCGTGTCCCCGTTCTTGCAGGCCGTCATAATCGGATTGGTGATCGTCATGGCGGTTGCTGCCGAAACCTTCAAACAGCGCAAAGCTTAGAATTTGACCGCGGCCTGTGCCGCCGTCATGACCCAGGGCCCGTCAAGAAATCGGGCTCCTCAAGTCCCGCAAGATCGGGCCAACACGACCAACAGAGGAGACTACCAATGACGAAAACACTCAAGGCTATGCTGGCCGCAACCGCACTTGCCGGTATGCTACCTGTCGCCGCTGGAGCTGAAGGCGATGTCGGCCTCGGGATCGAAAAGATCGGTCTGGCCGTGCCGAACCTGCAGGCGGACTTCTTTAACCAGATCAAGCTCGGCGTTGAGAACTACGCAGCGTCTCTGGGCATCGAAGTTATCACCGTTGACGCCAAAGGTGACACGGCCACGCAAGTCAGCCAGGTGCAGGATCTGATGACCCAGGGCATCGATGCCTTCATCTACATCCCCGCCGGTGCGGCTGCGGCTGCCGTCCCGACGCGATTGGCCCGTGCTGAAGGCATTCCGGTAATCAACGTAGACCGTGAACCCGACGGTGAACCTGGCGACACCGTGATCTATGGTGAGAACGTCATGTCCTCCTACGAGGTCTGCTCATCGATTATCGAACGCGCGGGCGGATCGGGCAAGATGGTCATCATCCACGGCCAGAAGGGCACCACCCCCGAAGTCCAGCGTTTCGAAGGCTGCAAGATGGCCATTGATGAAAATCCCGGTGTTGAGCTTGTCGCTCAGCAATGGACCCAGATGTGGTCACCCGACGAAGGCTTCTCCATCGGTCAGAACATGCTGCAGGCGAACCCGGATATCAAAATGATCTTTGGTCAGGCTGACGGAATTGCCATGGGTGCAGCCAAGGCTGTCGAAGCTGCGGGGCTGTCCGATCAGATCGTGGTCGGTGGTTATGATGGCGATGTGGCCGCTCTGGAATCGCTGGCTCGCTGCGACACGCCGTTCGTCGTGACGGCGACCCAAAGCACGCAGGCCATGGGTGTATTGGCGGTGAACTCCGCGATTGCCGCGTCCAAAGGCGCCTCGGTGCCCGCACGCCAAATCCCCAACGCCGTGCTGACCGATTGCGACAACGCAGCCCAATTCGTGGAAAAGCATCCCTAAGGGTTTGAGAAAATGAGCAGCGCAATGACCAATACCCAGACACCTCCTGTTTTAACACTGAAGAACATCACCAAGTCTTTTGGGCCTATCGAAGTGCTTCATGGTGTGGATATGGAGGTCTACCCGGGAGAGGTAGTTGCGCTGCTTGGCGAAAATGGCGCCGGGAAATCAACGCTCTCCAATATCATTTCCGGGACAATCCTTCCGTCCTCCGGTGAAATGACGTGGAGGGGCGCGCGATATGAGCCTGCCACGCCGCGAGAGGCGATCGATGCCGGGGTCGGGATGATCCATCAGGAGCTTCTTCTCCTGCCGCATCTTTCTATCGCGGAGAATGTGTTTGTTGGGCGCTATCCAACGAAGCAGGGACGGATCGACCGACACGAGATGGAGCGGCGTGCACAAATTGGATTGCAGCGCCTTGGCCTTGATGTTTCGCCGCGACGGGTTGTGCAGGGGTTATCAACGGCCAGCCAGCAATTGATCGAGATCGCCAAAGCGCTGACATTGAACGCCAAACTTCTGATTCTCGACGAGCCGACCGCCGCTTTGGGTGGCGAAGAGACCAAGCTGCTTTTTCAGCAAATTGAACGACTCAAAGCCGAAGGCGTCGGGATCATCTATATTTCCCACCGGCTGGAAGAAATCAGACAGATCGCCGACCGCATCGTCGTAATGCGCGATGGCGAGAAGGTGCAGCAGTTTGAAACCGCGGATCTTCCAGTGCGAACCATCGTTGAAGCGATGGTCGGTCGCAACATGGATCAGATGTTTCCCGCGCTGGCCAAGCCAACAGAAGAAACGACCTTCGAAGTGCGGAATCTCAACTCTGCCCTTGGTCACTTCCACGACGTGAACTTTTCGGTGCGCAGGGGTGAGATTTTCGGGATCGCTGGGCTGGTTGGTGCGGGCCGAACTGAACTTGTGCGCGCCTTAGCAGGAGCCGACCCAATAGCAGAAGGGGCAGTTCTTCTCAACGGCGAGGATATTACGCCGAATGCTCCGAACGAGGCGATTGATCATGGTGTCGTTCTGGTGCCCGAGGACCGCAAATTACAGGGTCTGATCCTGAGTCACTCCATCGCGGAAAATATCGCATACGCGAACTTTGAATCTGTCGGCAAGGCAGGTTGGATCAGAAAATCCCGGGTGAAGCAGTTCGCGGCAGAGAACATCAAAAAGTTTGGCGTCAAAGGACGAGGACAACAGAACGCTGGCGAGATGTCGGGCGGGAACCAGCAAAAAGTGGTTATTGCCAAATGGCTGGCAAGGAACCCCAAAGTGGTGCTCTTGGACGAGCCCACACGGGGGATCGACGTAGGCGCACGGTCTTCGATCTATGAAATCATTCACGAGTTGGCGGCCAAAGGTGTAGCCGTGATCGTTGTCAGCTCCGACCTGGAAGAGGTCCTCGGCGTCTCCAATCGCATTATGGTAATGGCCGCAGGACGCCAGACCGGAATTCTGGACCATTCCGAGGCGAACGACGTGTCGGTAATGGAACTGGCAACGGCTTAAACAGAGAAGGAAACTGGGGCATGCGCCGTTTTGAGAACAAAACCGTGGTCATCACAGGCGGCAACCGAGGCATCGGTTTGGCTGTTGCTGAACGCTTTGCTGCTGAGGGCGCCAATGTCGTCATCGCCTCAATTGAACCGCAGGTCGAAAAAGCGGCAGAAAGCCTACGCGCGGTCGGCGCCCAAGCCATCGGCGTGATATGTGATGTCACCGATAGAAACGCGGTTTCCGCACTTTACGACCGTGCTGAACAACAGTTTGGCGGCGTTGATATCTCAATGCACAATGCCGGGATCATCACAATCCGCCGCGTCGAGGATCTCACCGAAGCCGATTGGGATACCACGATGGCTGTAAACACCAAGGGGGTGTTCCTCTGCTGCCAGGAAGCCATTGCGCGCATGCGCAAGTCTGGCAAGGGTGGGCGCCTGATCAACACGGCTTCGGGTCAGGCACGAGACGGTTTCATCTTCACACCACATTACGCGGCCTCCAAGATGGGTGTGGTCGGGATCACCCAAAGTCTCGCCAAAGAAGTGGCATTGGAGAATATCACCGTCAACGCGATTTGCCCCGGCATCATCCATAGCGACATGTGGGATTATAACGACAGGATTTGGGGCGAGATGTTGGGCGATTATGCCCCTGGCGAGCTGATGAAGGATTGGGTCGAGAACAAGATTCCGATGAAACGCGCGGGCACCGGAAAGGACGTGGCCGGACTGGTGGCGTTCTTGGCCAGCGAGGACGCCGATTATATCACCGGACAGACCATCAATGTGGATGGCGGCCTGATTATGTCGTGACGGACATGGTCGATAATAATGGAAGACAACAGTTGGAGAGGACCTGTGGAAGATATCACGCTGAACGCACCTAAGATGTTTGATCTATCCGGGCGCGTGGCGCTTGTGACCGGGGCCGGCAGCGGCATTGGTCAGCGTATTGCCATGGGACTTGCCCAATGCGGTGCTGATGTGGCCCTGCTTGATCGGCGCACCGATGACGGCGTGGCACAAACCGCTGCCTTCATCGCAAAGACGGGCCGCAAATCAGTTCAGATCGCGGCCGACGTTACCTCGGGCTCAGCACTGGCGGAAGCAGTCAGACAGACCGAAACGGAACTTGGCCCGCTCCGGCTTGCCCTGAACGCTGCTGGAATCGCGAATGCGGCCCCATGTGAAGAAATGGAAGAGGACCAGTATCAGACCTTAATGGATATCAATATGAAGGGTGTCTGGCTGTCCTGCCAGGCCCAGGCGCGCGCGATGCTGGCCCACGGACAAGGCGGATCAATTGTGAACATTGCGTCAATGTCCGGTGTGATTGTGAATAGGGGCCTGAACCAGGTGCACTACAACGCTTCCAAGGCCGGAGTCATCCACATGTCCAAGTCGATGGCGATGGAATGGGTTGACCGCGGAATCCGTGTGAATTCGGTTAGCCCCGGCTACACTGCCACGCCGATGAACACCCGGCCGGAGATGCTCCACCAGACTAAGGACTTCGAAAGCCAGACGCCATTGCAACGCATGGCCAGCGTTGATGAAATGGTGGGGCCAGCAGTGTTCCTTTTGTCTGATGCCGCGTCCTACTGTACCGGCGTTGATCTACTTGTCGATGGTGGGTTCTGCTGCTGGTAACGTGTTGATGATGAGACCGCACTCCGAAGGCATCAACACCGGCTGGTTAAAACAGTCACTCTAGGTGTTCAGGCCCCTCATTTCCAAGGCATGACGAGGTATTTCTCACCTGTTTTCATTTCTCGATAATCGGTCACGGCTTCCTTGGCCAGCATCTCCTCGAGGTCGACTCGCTTCTTGTAGAGACTGGCGAAGGTCGTCGTCAGGTTTTCAAGCACACGCTTGCGCATCCGTCCCACGGTTTCCATTCCAGCAGATTGAATGAAGGGAAACAGGAGCCATCCCGACAGGCTCCAGCCAAAACCGTAACTTCGCGACAAGATCGTCGGGCCAGGGTCCAGACGCCCGTAGATGAACATGCGCTTGTGCTGGTTGGAGCCATAGCGCGAATATTCGGTCATTTTGCCCGCTGCGACCCGCTCCATGGCCTTGAAGACAGTGTCGACCGTTTTTCCTCCGCCGATGGGATCGAACCCGTAGAATGCACCGGTGTCGTCGATGGCCGACCGGAGTTGGTCCATGAAGTCATCATCGGATGAATTCACAACATGGGCGGAGCCCATTTGCCTGAGCAGTTCGACCTGGTCCTGTTTGCGCACGATATTGACCAGATCTATGCCGTCTTCGTTGCAGATCCGGGTCAGCATCTGGCCGAGATTTGAGGCCCCGACCGTATGCAGGATCGCATTTTGCCCATCCATTTTTGCGGTTTCAATAAACCCTAAAGCAGTCATCGGATTGACGAACGCACTCGCCCCGTCCTCGGCCGAATAATCGCCCAGAGGCAGGCACATGGCCGCCTCGACGACACAATACTGGCTGTAAGCATTGCCCGACAAACAGGCGACGCGCTGGCCCATCAGCGCCTTGGCCATATCG
>NZ_VFSV01000041.1 GCF_007004065.1 Palleronia caenipelagi
GCGCTCCCAATGGCGACCATGCCAAACTTGCCCGGGGCTCCGCCCGTTCAGGGCTGAAAACAGTCCACCGGACTGTTTTCCGAGCGCCCTTCACCCTTCATTGTCAGGCACGTCTGGATAGCTTCATCGCTGAAACCCGGCTGCCGCCCACGCTTCCCGCTGGGCGGCGGCTTCCACATCATGGCGGGATCGAACCAGATCGTCAGAGATCCGCGCTGGCACAGTGCTTCATTGTAAGCCGACCAGTTCGTGGTCTTGTCCTTCGTAGGGGCCCAACTGCTCATACCTTCCAGCTATCAAGCTGGGTTCACCCAGTGAATCCCTCACCCGATTTGTGCAACAAGGCCGCTCAACGCAACAAATTCGAAAGTTTAGAGCGGAATGTAGCGATGCCCGGAAATTCTGTGGTGCCCCAAGACGGACTCGAACCGCCGACCTACTATTTACGAAACAGTTGCTCTACCAACTGAGCTATTGGGGCATTTCGCGTCACGCTCTAAACGCTGCGCGCGGGTGGCGCAAGGATGAAAACGGGTCGGCGGTCTGATCTCGATTTGCTTGCCGTTGAGTTCTCCGGTCCCATCTACGGTGCGGGGCAGCCGAGCCGATCAGATAGGGAGTGAGTGGGCAAAGGTGGGTCCGGTCGGTCGCCACTCCGCATGGTGTCAGCGATGCCGCAAACGAGAGACCTCTCGTTTTGCTGCATGCTGTAGGGGGCGTCCGTGTAGGCCAGAAGACCGCTTCCCAGCACCGTATAGAGGCCGTCTGGTCGGGGCGGAGACACGTAACCTTCAGCTTGCACGATTGATACGGGGTCGGTGAACAGTCCGGTTTCCAGTTGCTGCACGTGCAGACCGTCGGAGCGAGGGAGACCGACGGCCCGCACAACATCGCCGCTTTCGAGATGCTCGGGGGCGATCCCAAGAAGATCCGTCTTGCCCAGCCGCAGATCACCGCCGAGCCAGGTTCCTGTGATCTGGGCGGGGAGATTCTCTGCGGGGTCAAACCGGCTCGCAACGACGTCGTTACCGCGCCAGACGCCGCTCACCGCGATCCGGTCGCCGGGCGCAATGCCGCTGTTCTCTCCCCAAACGGTCGTGCCGAGCACCACCAGGCGGTCGGGCTGCACCTCGCTGACCGGGCCTACAAGCGGCGTGACCTGCCGGATATGTCTTGCACGCCAGCCGTCGCCGTCGGGAACAGCGACGACCGCGACCGTGTGGCCGGGGCGCAGATCAGCGGCGCGGGTGGGACCAGTGGAATCGAGCACGGTCAGTTCTGGATCGAACGTGATATGCTGTCCGTTCACCCAGATACTCCCCAAATGGGTGATGGTGCCGAAAATACCTGCGGCCTCAATGCCGGTGCCGATGATGCCGCCCTCGCGGTCCTGGCCCCAAAGGGGAAGGCCGAGCAGTACCGCCAGACACAGGACCAAAATGGGTCGCAGCTTCATTGCTCGTCCTCCTTGGGGATCTGGCACATCTGGTAGGCGCCAAAGGCATAGTGGCCGCTCGGGTTCGTATTCGCGTCGCGTTCCTGCAAACGACGGGCCTCGGCGTTGATATCTTCGAGAAGGTCTTGTGCGCGGGCGGTTGCCAACGCGGAAAGAGCCTCGATGGAAGCCGGCGACAGGTGTGAGTAGCGCACCGCCCGATCAAATTGCCGTTCTGCACCGGGCTGGGCGATAAGGTTGTGCGTCGCGGCTTGGAGATGAGCAGACAGCGTGGCCTGATAGGCCGCCACCATGGAGGCACTCTCGCCTGTCGGGATGAGGGCGGTTGCGCTGAGCCGATAGCTCCCGTCCGCAAGTTCGCTCACCACGCCCTGATCCAGCAGCGCGGCCAGCACTGTGCCGGGCGCCATATCGACGCGCGTACGGCGGATCACATCATAGAGCCCGGGCGTGCCTTCGCGCGGCAGATCCAGCGGAGCCCCGTCCGCATCCTGGTACTCTGGCGTTGTCGCCCAATGGCTGAGGACCATGGCCACAGCGTTCATGGCTGCCGAGGGGGGTGCGTCCTTGGTCTGGTGCCGCAGCCGCCTGACGTCTTTCCTGTGCAGCCCCGTGCGCAGGCTGATCCGGCTGTCGCTGACTGTTGCGCCGTCCAGATCCATCGCTGCATCGAGCAAAGCTTGCTTCAGGGCCTCTGTCGCCTCCTGCACGGTGATCCCACGCGCCACCATGGCCTGCGCGAGCGGGCCAAGCAGCTGTGCCATGGCAGAGGCGAAGGGATCTCGTGTCGGATCGGTTGTCATGGGTCCAGCATATAGGTCCGGTGCAGAGTTGGGTCATCCCGAAGCATATGACCACGCCCTTGTGATGTGATGTAGCACGATAGAAATTGCAATGGGAAAATTTCCCATCAACATTGGTCCGCAGAGATTTCCTGCTCTGGAGGACATAAACATGAAGGACTTTCCCCAATTCGACGCACCTGCGCCCCGCGCCCTTGTTCCGGTGTTTGGAGCCGATCTGGACGATAGACCTGAGCACTATGACGACCCGCTGAACGGCCTGTCCGCGCTCGATCAGCTCAAATTTCGCAAATTCGGGTGGGGTCCGCAGATTGCCCCGCGTTTTGCTACGATCACCGATGCCATCAACCACCAGATTGCCACTCAGCCCGACGCGATGGCCGTGACTCATCTGGGACAGAGTCTGACCTATGAAGGGCTCGGCGTTGCCGCTGATCGGGTGGCCAACCGCTTGCGCGCCCTTGGGGTCAAGCGAGGCGATTCTGTTTGCCTCTACCTGCGCCGCTCGCTGCCGATGGTGGTGGGAATCCTCGCAACCCTGCGTCTTGGCGCGTCCTATGTCCCCCAGCATGTGGGTATCGCCCCGCCCGAAATGCTGCGCCACATCGGTCAGGCGACCGGGGCGCGCGTGATCCTGACGCTGGCGGAACTGGCCGACGATGTCCCCGTCGGCGAGGGGCAGACCGTTGTCAGTCTTGAGGATGTTATGGCGGATCCCGCCTATGACATGCCCCATCTGTCCACCAGCGCGCGGCGTCCCTCGCCGCAGGATGTGGCCATCGTGCTCTTTACTTCCGGCACAACCGGGGTGCCAAACGGGGTGCAGGTGACCCACCGCAACCTTTGCAACATCCTGCAAACCGCGCCGGGTGACATGGGAATGGGACCGGGTAAAAAGGTCGGGCAGATCCTCTCGATCGCCTTCGACATGGCTGCGTGGGAGACCCTCGGAGCGTTGTCGAACGGCGCCACGCTGGTCATTCGCGGAAAGTCGATTCAGGAAACGGCGGAACAAGTGGATGTCTTGATCGCGACCCCCTCGATTCTCGCCTCCCTCGACGCCAGCCGCTGCACCCAAGTGCAGATCGTGGCTGTGGCGGGCGAGCCTTGTCCCCGACCCGTGGCCGATCTCTGGTCGTCGTTCTGCACCTTCCACAACTCCTGTGGGCCGACCGAGACCACGATCATCAACACCGCCGAGCCGCACCACCCGCAAAAGCCGGTTCTGTCCATTGGCCGTCCGACACCGAACAACACGGTTTACGTGCTTGATGATGACCTCCGTCCACTGCCTATCGGTGAGAAGGGGGAAATGTGGGCGGGCGGTGACTGCGTGACCCTCGGCTATCTCGGCAACGCGGAGCTAACCTCCGAACGCTACCGCCCCGATCCGTTCCGCCCCGGCCATCTGATGTTCCGCACCCGCGATCTGGGTCGCTGGACCGAGACCGGGGAGCTCGAACATTTCGGGAGAGTCGACGATCTGGTGAAGATCCGCGGTTTCCGCGTGGAACTTGATGCCGTCTCCGGCGCACTTGAAGGCGCGGGCGGCTGTACACAGGCCGTCACACTGAAATACGACAACCGGCGGCTGGTGAGCTTTGTGACCCCCGCCCATGCGGATCTTGATGCGGCCCGCGCGGCCATCGCGGCGAAGCTGCCTTATTACTGCATGCCCGCACGGATCCAGACCATGGACGCCTTGCCCCGCACCCCGCGTGGCAAGCTCGACAAGCGGCTTCTTCTGGAGATGGCCCGCGCTGATCTCGATCCCGCCGGTGAGGAAAGCCTGTGATGACGATGCAAGCTGATGCAACCCTACCCCAAAGCTGGAACCCCCGCCGCGTCACCCGCCACCCGGCGTTGATGGAATACCGGCGCCTCGCCGCACTGGTCGCAGGAATCAATCTGACTGTCCTGATCCTTGGCATTCAGGACGGGCACTGGTGGGGGCCGGAGGGCTATGCGCTCCAACCCATCGCCGACATGGCGCTGATCAACCTGACGCTGGCGATCCTCATCCGCCAGCAACGGGTGGTGAACGCTCTGTTCTGGCTCGCCACCCGCATCCCGGTCAGCTGGCCGCTTTGGATCCGCTGGGGCGCGGGCAAGGTGTTCCACTTCGGTGGTCTGCATTCGGGCGGCGCCGTCTCGGGCGCCCTCTGGCTGGGCCTGCTGGTCTGGGCCATGGTGCGGAACCGCCTCGCGGGCGCCGCCGGTCCGTCGGACCTGACCATCGGACTGGGCCTCGCGATGGTCGCGCTGATGGCCCTGATGATTGCCTCCGCGCTTGGCCCGATCCGTGCCAAGTTCCACAACGCGTTCGAAAAGATCCACCGCTTTGCCGGCTGGACCGTTCTGGCGCTGTTCTGGGGGCAAACGGTCTCGATCACCCGCGACACGGGCGGAGTGCTTACGCAGACTCCGGCCTTCTGGGCGCTCTGCCTGATCACCCTGTCTGTGGCCTCACCCTGGATGACAATGAGGCGGGTGAAGGTTGGGATCGACAAGCCCTCGGATCATGTGGTGCTGGCGCAGTTCGACTATGGCGACACGCCCTTTCCGGGCAGCTCCAATGCCATCAGCCTGACACCGTTCGGGGAATACCACGCCTTTGCCAACATCCCCTCGCCGGATCGGAGCGGCTACCGCCTCGCGATCAGCCGGGCGGGCGACTGGACCGGGCGATTTATCGACACGCCCCCGGACAAGGTCTGGGTCAAGGGCATCACTACCTCCGGTGTGGCCCGCATCGAAGTGCTGTTCCGCAAGGTCGTCTATGTGGGCACCGGCTCCGGCATCGGCCCGATCCTGCCGCATCTTCTGGCGGGGGAGGTCCCAAACCGCCTGATCTGGTCCACCCGCAACCCCCGGGCCACCTATGGCGATGCTCTGGTGGATGAGATCGAAGCGCATACCGAGAACCCAGTGATCTGGGATACGGTGGCGGACGGCAAGCCCGACCTGTCGGCTCTGGCCCTCCGGGCCGTGCGTGAGAGCGACGCCGAGGCGGTGATCGTGATCTCGAACCAGAAACTCACCCGCAGGGTGGTGCATGACATGGAAAGCCTCGGCATCCCTGCCTATGGCGCGATTTGGGACAGCTGAGATGTACGAGACCATTGAAACCAGCACCGAGGGGCGGGTCGCCACGATCCGCCTCAACCGCCCGGCGCAACTCAACGCGCTGAACACGCAGGTCATGAAGGAGGTGCTCGCCGCGGCGAGCACCTTCGACGCGGACCCGGGCATCGGGTGCCTGATCCTGACCGGCAATGACCGCGCCTTTGCCGCCGGCGCCGATATCGCCGAGCTGGCAGGACAAGACTACACCAGCATGCAGGCGAGCGATTTCTTCGCTGGCTGGGACCGCTTTGCCGCGCTGCGCCTCCCTAAACTCGCTGCCGTGGCGGGCTATGCGCTGGGCGGTGGTTGCGAGCTGGCGATGATGTGCGACGTGATCTTTGCTGCCGATACCGCACGGTTTGGCCAGCCCGAGATCAAGATTGGCTGTATTCCTGGCATTGGCGGGTCACAGCGTCTCACGCGGCTGGTGGGTCGCGCGCAGGCGATGGACATGATCCTCACGGGGCGGATGATCGATGCAGCCGAAGCGCTGCGGATCGGCCTTGTCAGCCGAGTGATCCCCGCCGCCGATCTGGAACGCACAGCTCGGGAGGTGGCCGAAGACATCGCCGGCTACCCCCGCTATATTGCCCAGATGGCGCGGGCTTGCGTGAACATGGCGGAGCAGTCGACGCTCGAAACCGGGATCCGTTATGAGCGGCAGATGTATCACGCGCTTTACGGGTTGCCGGCCCAGCGCGAGGGGATGGCCGCCTTCCTTGAAAAGCGCCCGCCCCGGTTCAACCAGACCTGACAGTCCGGCGGCGGTTCAGCGGGCCGCCGCCTCCACCTTGCCGACGATATCGTCGACGACCTGCTCCATCAGGGTCTCGTCCTCGGCCTCAGCCATGACGCGGATCAGGGGCTCAGTGCCCGAGGCGCGGATCAGCACCCGGCCTGATTTGCCCAGACGCTTTTCGGCGGCTGCGATCTCTGCCTGCACCGCTTCATCCTCCAGCGGGGCTTTGCCAACAGCATAGCGGACGTTCTTCATCATCTGCGGCACTGCGTCGAACTGATGCGCAAGCTCCGACGCTCTCTGTCCCGTCTCGACCATGGCCGCGAGGAATTGCAGACCCGCCAAGAGGCCGTCGCCAGTCGTCGTGTGGTCGGTCATCACGATGTGCCCCGACTGCTCACCGCCAAGATTGTACCCGCCCTGCCGCATCGCCTCGACAACGTAGCGGTCGCCCACTTTGGTGCGCAGGAGCTTCAGTTTGCGGGCCGCGAGATAGCGCTCCAGGCCCAGATTGCTCATCACCGTCGAGACCAGCGTGCCCTGATTGAGCCGCCCCGCCTCAGCCCGACGCGCGGCGAACAGCGCCATGATCTGGTCCCCATCGGCCACTTCGCCGGTCTCGTCGATGATCATAACCCGATCCGCATCGCCATCGAGGCAGATGCCCACATCGGCCCGCCGCTCGCGCACGAGCTGCTGCGCAGCCTCGGGTCGGGTGGAGCCGCAATTGAGGTTGATATTCAGACCATCGGGCGCGTTGCCCATTGGGATCACCTCGGCGCCCAGTTCCCAGAGAACCTCGGGCGCGATCTTATGAGCCGCGCCATTGGCGCAATCGACCACCACCCGCAGACCTTCAAGCGTGCGACCGTTGGGCAGTGTATTCTTTATCCGCTCGGCGTAACGGTACATGCCATCGTCAATGCGGCGGGCTCGGCCAATCTTGGAGGCGCGTGCGGGCTCGGCGCCCTTCTGGACGATCCGCTCAATCTCAATTTCTGCCTCATCGGACAGTTTGAAACCATCGGGACCGAAGAACTTGATCCCGTTATCCTCATGGGGGTTGTGGCTGGCGGAGATCATCACGCCCACGTCAGCGCGCATCGACGGTGTCAGCACGCCCACAGCCGGGGTCGGTACGGGACCGAGCAGCAGCACATTCATGCCGGTGGAGGTAAAGCCCGCGGTCAGCGCCGTCTCGAACATGTAGCCGGACAGGCGCGTGTCCTTGCCGATCACCACACGGTGCGCACTCGATCCGCCCTCGCGCCGGAAATAGCGCCCTGCCGCTGCACCGAGGCGCATCGCCATCTCGGCGGTCATTGGGTAGCGATTGGCGCGGCCCCGGACTCCATCGGTGCCAAACAGCTTGCGGCTCATGGGTATTCTCCTGTGATGCTTGCCCGCCAGAGACGCAGGGCCTGCGATGTTTCGGCGACGTCATGGACCCGAAGGATTTGCACCCCCTGCGCCGCCGCCGCAAGGGCCACAGCGACGGATCCCGGCATGCGTGCCGCCGCGTTCTCGACCCCTGTAATGGTGCCGATGAACCGTTTGCGCGACGCGCCGAGAAGGATCGCACAGCCGAGCCCATGGAACAGCGAAATCCCGTTCAGGAGGTGCAGATTATGCGCCACCGTTTTGCCGAAGCCGATACCGGGATCGACGATAATCCGGTCTCGGTTGATCCCAGCATTTTCGGCCACGATGATCCGGGCCTCCAGCCAGTCGTAGATGTCCAGCAAGGCGTCGTCATACCGCGGATCATCCTGCATGGTTTGCGGGTCGCCCTGCGCGTGCATCAGGCAGATCGGCGCGCCACTCCCCGCTGCGACGGTGACCATCTCCGGATCGAAGGTCATGGCCGACACATCGTTCAGCAGACTTGCTCCGGCTCCGACTGCCGCGCGGGCGACCGGCGCTTTGCGCGTGTCGATCGAGATCGGGCCGTCCCAGTTTTCCCTGATCGCGCGGATCACCGGGTCGGTGCGCGCAATCTCTTCGGCCATTGGCACCTCTTTAGCGCCCGGACGGGTGCTTTCGCCGCCAATGTCGAGGATCGTTGCACCCTCGGCGATCAGCCTTTCGGCACCTGCCACCGCATCGTCGAGCCCCGCGTGAAGACCGCCATCTGAAAAGCTGTCCGGCGTCGTGTTCAGGATCCCCATGATTTGCGGGCGGTCCATCCGCAGCCCCGCCAGTGCGGTCCGGTTGTCCGTCAGGCGGTCGTACCATGGCTCCGGAAGCGCTTTCGCTGGCAGAACCTCCGGGGTGATGTCACGGGACAGCCGTAAAACATGCGTGAACCAGCAAGACCCGCCCGCGAGTGTCAGCGCCTCAGCAGGGCGGTGGGGACCCGTCTGGGCCAGAGGACGGTAATAGATCACAGGGTCCAGACCTCGACGCGCGGGCACGCGGCGGGCAAAGAATCGGGGGCCTCCACACCAACAAGAATCAACGCGCTCGCGTGCATCAACTCAGCAAACCAGCCGGCCAGCGCCACCGTATCGCGAGATTGAACCGAAGGCGGCTCGACCGCGTCGAGAACGATCTTTGAAGGCGCCCAGACACTGGTGGCCCCTTTCTTTGTTGCCCAGTCCAGCTCGGTCCGGGTCTCGACGACGACGCAGCGGGGATCGTGGGATGCGAGGCGCCAGCAGTTCTGTTCGATAGCCAACAGGTCGATGCGCTTTTGCGTGGGGGCATGGCCGGTGGAGGGCAAGGGCATCTCAGCCGGACCAACACAAAGGATCACCGGCCCCAGCGCCTCGAGCCGGTCAAGGATCTGCGGCAGGTCGTCGGCATCAATTGCCGCGTTGCCAAGAAAGGCCACAACGGGATGCGGCACATCCTCAGGAGCGATGGTCGTCTTCTTGCGGGGCGCGGTGCGTACGATTTCGACCCCCAGCGCGCCGGGGCCAAGGTCAAGCTTTTCGATCCGTATGAAGCAGCGGATCGCCTGCGGCTCCGACAGCACCCGAACGGCCAGCCGCTCGGCCAGCGTTTCCAACAGGTTCAGGCGCTCTTCGGCGAGTGAAGCGGCGATGGCCTCGGTGATCGTGTCATAGCTCAGGACCCGGTCCACATCGTCGCCCGAAGCGGCATCGTTCGGCCGGACTTCGACGACAACATTGAACAGCACGCGCTGAGTTCGGCCGCGTTCGGGCTGAAACGCCCCGATTTCCACTTCGACGAGATGATCGCGCAGGGAAATTCGGTCATGAAACCCATCTGGCGGGAAAGCCACGGATCGGGCCTCGGGATGATCGAACGCTATTTGTGTCTCGGTGCCCAAGCTTCTCTCCCTTCTTGCGCGCCCCTCCTGTAACGGCAGAGGCGCGCTGGGGGAAGGCTCAGCTGTTGCTGTAGAAGTAATGGGCACCGATGGTCGCAGTGCGCTGGAACTTGCGCGACCAGCTCGGACTGACGGCCTTGGTGTGGTAGAACATCGCGCCATTGGTCAGATGACGCGGGGCACCGTCGAGCATCAGTCGGGCGATCTTGCCCATGCGGGCCCAGGCTTTCGGTTCGGAGACGCGATCCGGAATGCCATCGCAGGTGTAGCTGAACTGGCAGGCATATTTGCGCCCGGTGCCCTGATTGACCACGCCACAGACGCTGTTGGGATATTTCCTCGAGTCGACCCGGTTCAAGATCACCTCCGCCACTGCGAAGACGCCTTTGACCTTCTCACCGCGCGCCTCGAAATAGAGCGCTTCGGCCAGACATTGCCATTCGGCACCGCCGCTGGCCTTAGGGAGGCCGGCCAGAAAGTCGCGGCTGTACTGGATGCGCGGGGCGCGGGCGGGTCTTGGAACGGGACGAACGAACGCTTTGCCGCTGCTGATGCGGCTCAGAGGGTCGGCGCCGCGCTTCATCCCGATGGCGTTGGCATTGCTGCCAAAGATGCCGTGAAGTCGGTCTTGCAGAGACTGTCGAATGTAGCGCGTTTCGCTCGCGCCGGAACTTGTTGCGAACCCGATTTCGGCGGTAGCGGGCAGGGTCCATGCACCGGCCATCAGGGCCAAAGTGAGGATCAGCCGCGCAACGTAAGTTTCGAGTCTTTTCAAGGTCACAGGGACACTCCATCTGGGTCCGCCAGGTGAGGCCATCCCGAGGGGGCCAGCAGCGGACGGGCGGACTCCTACCCGATGGAGGGTATTTGCGGAAACCCTGCCCCCCGTCGGGTGGCGATTCCCCGCCACAGTTTTGCAGATGTTGCGCGATCAGCGCCTGGGAGGTGCCGTTGTTGTCTCTCCCCGCGCCCGGATCGCAAGATGCGCAGCCGCCATCCGCGCAACCGGCACACGAAAAGGCGAGCAGGAGACGTAGTCAAATCCCGCATGACGACAAAAGGCAATCGAATCAGGGTCGCCTCCGTGCTCTCCGCAGATCGACAGCGTCACATCCCGTCGTGCCGCGCGGGCGCGGTTGGCTCCCATCGTCAGAAGTTCTCCGACACCGTCCACATCCAACTGCAGGAATGGGTCTTCCGGAAATACCCCTTCGGCCACGTAAGCGGACATGAACCGCCCCGCGTCGTCTCGCGACAGGCCGTAAGTCATTTGCGTCAGATCGTTGGTGCCAAAGGACAAAAAGCTGGCGTATTCCGCGATCTCGTCCGCCCGGAGCGCGGCACGCGGGGTCTCTACCATGACGCCAAGCCGATAGTCGAACTCTATCCCCGATTCGGTTCGCACCTGAGCGGCAACAGCTTCGATCCGCGCCTTGACGATCTCAACTTCCCGACGGCTCGAGACCAGCGGGATCATAACTTCGGGCGTCACACGGGGTGCTGATCCTATCGCCGCCTCGAAAATCGCGCGGGCCTGCATTTCGTAGATCTCGGGGACGAGAATCCCGAGGCGGACCCCACGGAGACCCAGCATCGGGTTCACCTCCGACAGGGCCTCGATCCGCGCTTCCACCCGCGCCATGGGCAGGTCGAGGCTCGCGGCCAGATCAAGCTTGCCCTGACGGTCATGGGGCAGGAATTCATGCAGCGGCGGGTCAAGCAAGCGGATCGTTACCGGCTTTCCGGCCATAATACGAAAGATTTCGAGAAAATCGCTGCGTTGAACGGGCAGCAGCTGCTTTAGCGCAGCCGCCCGGTCGGCGGGATCATCGGCAAAGATCATTTCGCGCATGACCGTCAGTCGGGCCTTGTCAAAGAACATGTGCTCGGTGCGGCAGAGCCCGATTCCCTCTGCCTCGAACCCGGCAGCGACGGCGGCCTCGGCAGGAGTGTCGCAATTGGCTCGCACCCCGATATCGCGGCGCTCATCGGCCCAGGCGAGAATCGTGCGGAACGAGGCGTCAGGCTCCGGCTGCACCAGCGGCACCGCCCCGGCAAAGACCCGGCCCGTCGAGCCGTCCACGGTGATCTCGTCCCCTTCGCCGAGCTCGCGCCCGTCGGGCAAGCGGATCCTGCGTGCGCGGCTGTCGATGGTGACCCCGGCAGCGCCCACCACGCAGGGCAAGCCGAGTCCCCGAGCGATCACCGCCGCGTGGGAGGTCACGCCGCCCCGTTCGGTCAGGATCGCCGCTGAGGCGTGCATCCCGAGCACATCTCCCGAAGTCGTCTCGCGCCGGATCAGGATCACGCTCTCTTCGCGCGCCTTAGCGGATTGCGCGGCCCGCGCCGAAAACACGATCCGCCCGGTTGCCGCGCCGGGGCTGGCCGGGATGCCGGTCACCACGACTTCGCCCCGCGCCTGCGGGTCCACTTGCCGGTGTAGCACATCAAGGAGCGCCTTGGGCGGAACGCGCAAGACCGCTTCGGCCTCTGGGATTACGCCGTCCGTGGCCAGATCCACCGCGATACGCAACGCCGCGCGTGACGTCCGCACCACCCGCAACGCATCCAGCGTATGCAACTCGCCATGGCTGACGGTGAACTCGATCTGCATTTCTTCGCGCAGCCGGGTCCGGCAGAGCTGGCCATAGTGCTTGAGCTGGTCGAGAATATCCGGGTTCTCTTCCTCCATAGAAGGCCCGCGCGGGTCGCTGATCAGATAGAGCGCATCGGCATCAGGGATCAGCGCTTCGCGGCCCTGGCTCTGGCGCATGTACCGCCCGGTGATCTGCGGCACACCCGTTTCTGAGGAGACGAACTGGATCACCCCGGAACCCGATTCGCCCCGGTGGGGATTGCCGACCCCCAGCACCATGCGCTGCACCACCAGTGCCAGCCCCGCATCCTCCGGCGCGCCGCGCGCCTGCCGCAGCAGACGCGCTGTGACACCGTTCCAGGCCAGCGACATCGAAGACAGGACCGCGGCTAGCTGCACTGCCGGATCCTCGGGGAATGGCTCGCCCATGGCGTCATCATAGGCCGCGCGCATCTCGTCGATCGTACGGTCGGGGCCGAACAGATCGGGATCGAGCCGCGCCACCTGCACCGCGTAGGATTGCAGGAACCGCGTATAGAGCGCATCCGCCGCCTTTGGGCCGAGCTCGTGGCTCAGCTTGGCGTGGCGGGCGCTGGTCATGCCGATATTCAGTATCGAAGTCGGCCCGCCCCATTCCGGCGCACCCGAAGACGGCCTGACCGAGACAAGCGCATCTTCACCGAAATGGGCGATGACGGCATCGGTGTCTATGGGCTGACCCTCGCTGATCCCGAGGATCGTGTGCATATCGATGGCCAGCGTGTCCGGCACCGGCAGGCCCAGCCGGACCAGGCGTTGCAGACATTTCGCCCGCACCCCATGGCTGGAAATGCGGATATTCGAGGTCGGCGTGACCGGCAGCACGCCCGGGGTGATCATCTCTGTCTGCACGTGGAACCCTTTGCTGGTTCCCTTGATACGAGCTTGACCCGGCGGCGCAAGGGCCACCGGGAGATGTGCTCAGCCTTCTATCCGGCTGAGATCGGCGACCTTCAGGCAGAGACTGCGGATCTGGCTCAGGAGGTTCAGGCGATTGCGCCGCAGGATCGCGCTGTCCGCGTTGATCTGCACCGCCTCAAAGAACGCGTCGATGGGCGCCCGCAGACCCGCCAGACCGGCCATGGCCGCAGCGAAATCCTCAGCGGACAATGCGGCCTCGATCTCCGGCCCTTTGGCATCCAGCGCCGAGAACAGCGCCCGCTCTTCGTCGGTCTGGGCGTGGGCCGGATCAGCGCCAAAGCTGTACTCGACCCCGTCCTTTTCCTCGGCCTGCGTCAGAATATTGCTGGCCCGGCGATACCCGGCCAGCAGGTTCGCGCCATCCTCTGTTTTCAGGAAAGCCGACAGAGCCTCAGCGCGCTTGACCAATAGGGTCAGGTCGTCATTGCCCTCCATCGACAGACAGGCGTCGATCACATCGTGACGGATCCCCTCGTCGCGCAGGTGGACCTTGAGCCGGTCGTGGAAGAAGGAGAGCAGATCCCCGTCGACACGCTCGGCCAGCGGCAGCCGCAAATCATTCACCAGCACCAACCGGATCACCCCCAGCGCGGCGCGGCGGAGGGCGTAGGGGTCTTTGGAGCCGGTTGGCTTTTCGTCGATGGCCCAGAAGCCCGCCAGTTTGTCGAGCTTTTCGGCCAGCGACACGGCGACCGAGACCGAGGCGGTGGGCACATCGTCGGACGGGCCGAGCGGCGCGTAATGTTCGGCCACCGCGTTGGCGATGTCAGTCGAATATCCGGCCTTCTTGGCGTAATAGCGCCCCATGATCCCCTGCAATTCGGGGAATTCGTAGACCATCTCCGAGGTCAGATCGGCCTTGGCGATCTGTGCCGCTTGCTCCGCTGCGTCCACATCGGCCCCCACGGCAGGTGCGAGTTGTTTGGCCAATTCGGCAATGCGCCCAACCCGTTCCGCCTCAGAGCCCAGTTTCGCGTGGAAGGTCACGCTGGAGAGGTTCTCCAGCCATTTGCCCATCCCAGCCGCCGCCTCGGCCAGATCGTTCTTCCAGAAGAACACCGCATCGGCGAGGCGGGCGGCCAGCACGCGCTGGTTGCCGTTCAGGATCGTGGCGCCGTGATCGGCGGTCTCGCGATTGGCCACGGTGACAAACCGCGTGATCTGCCCGGATTTATCCCGCAGGGAAAAGAACTTCTGGTGTTCGCGCATGGAGGTCTGAAGCACCTCTGGCGGCAGGTCGAGGAACTCCGCCCCGATCTCCCCCATCAGCGTCACCGGCCATTCCACAAGCCCCGCGACCTCGCGCAGCAGCGCCGCGTCCTCGACCAACTCCAGCCCGGCGGCAAAGGCCATGTTCTGCGCGTCGGCGCGGATGGTCTCGGCCCGCTCCTCGGGGTCGAGCATCACATGGGCGCGCTTCAGCTTGGCGGCGTAATCGTCAAAGGAACTGACCCGGATCTCGCCCGGGCTCATGAACCGATGCCCCTCGGTGACGTCGCCCGCCACGATCCCGTCCACGTCCAGCGGCACAACCTCATGGCCGTCTGGGCCGGTCAGAATGCAGAGGATCCGGTGCAGCGGCCGAACCCAGCGCAGGCTGCCCGCCCCCCAGCGCATGGATTTCGGCCATGGGAAAGAGCGGATCGTCTGCTCCAGAACCTCGGCCACGATCTCGGCGGCGGGTCGGCCCGGGCGCGCGATCACGGCAAAATAGACCTGGCCCTTTTTATCGTCCCGGATCTCCAGATCCTCGCGCGCCACCCCGGCACCCCGGACGAAGCCGTCAATGGCCTTGTCCGGCGCGCCGACCTTGGGTCCGCGCCGTTCTTCGCGCGTGTCGGGGGAGCGCTCGGCCAGCCCCTCGACCGCCAGCGTCAGGCGGCGCGGCGTGGCAAAGCTGCCCGCATGGGCATAGGTCAGTCCCGCCTCGACCATGCCGTCGGTCACCATCCGCTTCAGATCCTCGGCGGCACGCGCCTGCATCCGGGCGGGGATTTCCTCGGAGAAGAGTTCGATCAGAAGGTCAGGCACGGGCAATCCTCGGAGATTGGGGGAGGGCCACCGCATGACCCGTCCGCTATCAGCTCAGGGGGAGCGGATACAGGTGGCAGCCCTTGTAAGGCAAGGGGGCAGAGCGCAAGTGTCCCGCAGCACATCCTGCACGACTGGGCTCAGTCCCGAAGAAGCCCTACGATATCGTAGGTCTGCTCAAGGATCGGCGTGGCAATCGCGCGGGCTTTCTGCGCGCCTTGCGACAGGATCCGGTCGATCTCGGCGGGATCGGCCATCAGTCGGGCCATCTCGGTTGAGATCGGTGCCAGCTTCTCGACGGCCAGATCGGCCAGAGCGGGCTTGAACTGGCCCCAGCCCGCGCCGCCATGCTCAGCCATCACCGCCTCGACACCCTGCCCCGAAAGGGCCGCGTAGATGTTGACCAGATTGCGCGCCTCGGGCCGCTCGGACAGGCCCTCGTAGCTCTCGGGCAAAGGCTCGGGATCGGTGCGCGCCTTGCGGAACTTCTTCGAGATCGCGTCCGCGTCGTCGGTGAGGTTGATCCGGCTTTGATCCGAGGGATCACTCTTCGACATCTTTTTCGATCCGTCACGCAGGGACATGATCCGCGTCGCAGGCCCCTCGATCACCGGCTCGATCATCGGAAAAAACTCGACGCCGTAATCGTGGTTGAACTTTGCCGCGATGTCACGGGTCAGCTCCAGATGCTGCTTCTGATCCTCGCCCACGGGCACCTGCGTCGCGTGGTAGGTCAGAATGTCGGCGGCCATGAGCGCGGGATAGGCGAACAGCCCCAGCGAGGCGGCCTCGGCGTTCTTGCCGGCCTTGTCCTTCCACTGGGTCATGCGGCCCATCCAGCCCATCCGCGCAACCGTGTTGAAAACCCACGCCATTTGTGCGTGCTCGGGGACCCGGCTCTGGTTGAACAGCGCCGAACGCGCGGGGTCGAGACCGGCGGCCATGTAACCGGCGGCCAGCTCGCGGGTGTTATGGCGCAGCGCTTCGGGGTCCTGCCAGACGGTAATCGCGTGCTGGTCCACGATGCAGTAGAGCGGCGGCTCTTCTGTCGTGTCCTGCATGTCCACAAAGCGCTGGATCGCGCCCAGATAGTTGCCGAGCGTCAGCCCGCCGGAGGGCTGGATGCCGGAGAAGATGCGCGGGGTAAACTGGGACGGGGTGTCGGACATTACGTTTGGCCTTTCCTGTGGGCTCAGGCTCGCTTACCCATGGCCCCGCTGACCGTCAAGAAAGGCCCTGCCATGCGTCCCGGCTACAATGAGCGTCCGATCAACTCCCTGCCCCCCGTGGTCATCGCCGTGACGCTGCTGGTCGTCGGGATTGAACTGGCCTTTCAGCTGGGCCGCATGGGGATTGTCGGCGGCGCGGCGGGGGTCGGGCTGCGGCTCGAAGCGCTGAATGCGTTTGCCTTCTCACCCCGCTTGTTCGAGCGCATGGTCGAAGCGAACAGCTATCCGCCGCGTCAGCTTGCGCGGCTGGTGACCTATAGTGTCGTGCATCTGAGCTTTTCTCACATGCTGTTTGTGGCCGTGTTCCTGCTGGCCCTCGGCAAGTTGGTGGCCGAGACCTTCGCCTCCTGGGCGTTCCTCGCCATCCTCGTGGTCTCGGCGATCTCCGGCGCGCTGGTCTACACGCTGTTGCCACAGGAGACCGCGTTGGTGGGTGGATATCCGGCGGTTTACGGACTGATCGGGGCCTATACCTTCATCCTCTGGGTGGGCCTCGGGGCAGCGGGGGAACAGCGGGCGCGGGCCTTCACGCTCATCGCCTTCCTGTTGGGCATCCAACTGGTGTTCGGTGCGCTCTTTGGCGGGTCGTTGGACTGGATCGCGGATCTGGGGGGCTTTGCCGCAGGATTCCTCTTGTCCTTCGTCGTCGCGCCCGGCGGCTGGCACCGGATGCTGGAGAAGCTCCGCCAGCGCTAAGCTCTCGACTGTCCGGCCCTGAGCAGGCATGTTGACGGCGACCAGAACCGCCGAGGCCCCATGACCGACACACCCTATCAGGTGCTCGCCCGCAAATACCGCCCGCAGGTCTTTGCCGATCTGATCGGACAAGAGGCCATGGTGCGGGTGCTGACCAATGCCTTTGCCGCGGATCGCATTGCGCAGGCGTTTATGCTCACGGGTATCCGGGGGACGGGCAAGACCACCACCGCGCGAATCATCGCCAAGGGGATGAACTGCGTGGGTCCCGACGGGACGGGCGGGCCGACAGTGACGCCTTGTGGCGAGTGTGAGCCGTGCCGGGCCATCGCCGAAGGGCGGCACGTGGATGTCATGGAGATGGACGGCGCCAGCCAGACCGGCGTGAACGACATCCGCGACAACATCCTGAACTCAGTGCAATACGCGCCCAGTTCTGCTCGGTATAAGATCTACATCATCGACGAGGTCCACATGCTCTCGACGAGCGCGTTCAACGCGCTCCTGAAGACCCTCGAAGAACCGCCTGCCCATGTGAAATTCATCTTTGCCACAACCGAGATTCGCAAGGTTCCGGTGACGGTGCTTTCCCGATGCCAGCGGTTCGACCTCCGGCGGATCGAGCCGGAGGTGATGATCGCGCATCTGGATCGGATCGCCAAGGCCGAGGGCGCGGCGGTCAGCGGCGATGCGCTGGCGCTCCTGACCCGCGCGGCGGAGGGGTCCGTGCGCGATGCGCTGTCGCTGCTGGATCAGGCCATCGGCCATGGGGCCGGGGAGACCGGCGTCGGGGAGGTTCGCGCCATGCTGGGCCTTGCCGACCGGGGCCGCGTCATGGACCTGTTCGAGCGGATCATGGCGGGCGACGCGGCGGGCGCTCTGACCGAGCTGTCGGCGCAATATTCTGACGGGGCCGACCCGGCAGCAATTCTGCGCGATCTGGCCGAGGTGACCCACTGGATCAATGTCTCGAAGGTCACCCCCGATGCGCTGGAGGACCCCACCGTGGGTCCCGATGAACGGGACCGGGGCCGTGATCTGGCGGAGCGCCTGTCCCTGCGGTCTCTGGCGCGCATGTGGCAGATGCTCTTGAAAGCTTTGGAGGAAATCTCCGTCGCGCCGAATGCGATGATGGCCGCAGAAATGGCGGTGATCCGCATGACTCACGTTGCCGAATTGCCGCCGCCCGATGACCTGATCCGCCGGTTGAAAAGCGGGCCTGGTCCGCAGGCCCCCGCGTCGGGCGGTGGTGCGCCGGCAGCCCAGACGGCTCCGGCACGCTCTGCGCCCCATGCCAGTGCGCCTGCCAGCGTCCAGACCGGTGGTGCGGTCACGGCGCTGGCCCGCGCACCCGAGGAGTCTCTGGCCCGCTTCCATCGGTTTGAGCAGGTGGTGGAGCTGATCCGCGCCAACCGGGATGCGAAGCTGCTGATCGACGTGGAAACGGGCGTTCGGCTGGTCAGCTACGCGCCGGGTCGCATCGAGTTCTCGCCAGCCCCCTCTGCTCCGGCTGATCTGGCGGCGCGTTTGTCGGGGGCTTTGGGTCGCTGGACCGGCGCCCGCTGGGGGGTGTCGGTGGTCGCGGGCGGCGGTGGGCCGACTATTGCTGAGCTTCGCGATGCCGAAGAGGCCGCGCTCCATGATGAAGCGCTGGCCCATCCGCTGATGCAATCGGTGATCGCGGCGTTCCCGGAGGCGCATATCCTTGAGATCCGCACGCCCGACCAGATCGCTGCCGAGGCCGCTGAGGAGGCGCTGCCCGAGGTCGATGACGAATGGGATCCTTTCGCCGACGACTGACGGGCAACGCCTCGGTTCAGCCTATCGGATTGATATCCCCGACAAAGCGGATCAGGTCGGCCATGGTGAACTCACCGGAGACCTGCGAGGGCAGAGTGGGACGCCAGTTCACGCCGCGCTGCCAGAGATAGGACTGGTGGTCCCCATGGACGAGCCCCACGAGCGTCTCGGCGATGATGGTCGAGCCGACAGTGCCGAGGCGTTCACCGTTATGGCGCACCTGCGCTTCCTTCAGCACGTAATACCAGAGCGGGGTCTGTTGATGCAGCCCGTGGTTCTGGGCCACCTGCCCATCGGGACCGCTGGCGATCTCGGCGGAGGTCAGCGGGTTGGCGATGCCCATGGCGTCCGCGATCATCTGCCCTGACGGCAGGCCCAGCTGCACCCCCCGGATCAGGTTGCGCGCAGCTAGGTTCTTCAGGATCTGGTCGCCGTGGCCCTCGGGCAGGTTGAACAGTTCGGAGGCGAGAAACGGATCGAGCTTGCGTGCCATCTGGGTGAGGCCCGAGTTATCCACCTCGTAAAAGCGCCGCCAGTCGATGATCCAATTCTCGGGTAGAGTGTCAAAGGCACCCGGGTTCTGTGCCGCCAGATCCCCCATGATCCGACCCGATAGCCCGGTGAACAGGAACAGGAGGTCAAAGCCCGTCGGATCAAAGAGCCGGTTGTGGCTGTAGCGGTTGCGCACCATGGAATGGCCCAGCCGGTAGGCACCACCGGAGAACTCCACGGGCATATAGGGGGTCTTCTTGAAGCGGTAGAACTTCCGCCCGTCATGGAGGATGCGATCCACAGTGCCGGGTTCAGTCAGCCGCCCCAGATAGTCGTGGAGCACGATCCACTGGTAATGCCACGTGGCGAGTTGGCGCGCGTTCTCAAACAGGGTTTCCTCGCTCTCACCTTGCGCTTCGCGCATGTCCACGATGGCGTTGTGGAATTTCAGCATCGCCAGATGAGTCTGCGAGACCAGCAGGTTCTCGTCATTTCGGTGATCGCCGATCAGCGCGCGCCCCTCGGGGCTGCGCGGCAGGTCGTTGCGGAACGGGCCGCCGGAGACGTCTGTGACGTCTGAACAGGTGCCGATCAGCAGCCGCGGGGTTGCTCGGCCGGTCGAAGGGTCGCGGGCATAGAGATGTGGGCTGGCATCCGGGCCGCGCCCGTAAACGCTGTCGAGATCCAGCGCGGGCGAGCGGAAATTCTGCGTCGCCTGCGGGTCGTTCATCTTGTCGCCGAGCGAGGTCAGGTCGAGCGTAATATCGTGATCGACGAACTGCCCGAAATAGGTAAAGCCTGCCGGGATATTGGGATTATCGTCCGAGACGTTGTCGGGATCCACCATGGCGTTGGCCAGATCCAGCAGCGCCGCGTTGTCCACATGCAGCCCCGGCAGGCCCGGGAACATGCGTCCGAATTTTCCCGGATCGTCATGGCCTGAGAGTGTGTCAAGCTGCGCCCGCGTAGGCTTCCGCCCGGCACTTCCATGGCCGGGATTAAGGTTAACCGCAACGTTCATTGGAAATTCCTCCCTAAAAATAAAATGGTCTCAATGCAGATTTGTGAAAATGCTTCTGCAGGGGCAGCTTACTGCAAGCCTTATGGACCGGGATGTGAATTCGGTGTGAAGGGCTGCGCTTGCCCCGATGGCCTGCTCCGCCTATCTGGGGAGGAACCACAGGACAAAGGAGCACGTGATGCTGAAGGGTTTGGGCGGTCTCGGCGACATGGGCAAGATGATGAAGGCCGCGCAGGAGATGCAGGGCAAGATGGAAGCGCTGCAGGAAAGCCTGAAGACCACCATGGTCGTCGGCGAGAGCGGCGCGGGCATGGTCAAGGCGACTGCGACAGCTAAGGGCGAGCTCACCGGGCTTGACATCGATCCGTCGATCTTCAACCCCGATGAAAAGGAAGTGGTCGAAGACCTGATCCTCGCTGCGATCAAAGATGCGCAAGGCAAGGCGAAGGATCGTGAGATGGCGGAGATGCAGAAGATGACCGAAGAGCTGGGCCTGCCCGCCGGCATGAAAATGCCGTTCTGATCCGACATGGCCGAGGCGCCGGACGATATTCAGGCGCTCATCGACCTGATGGCGCGGCTGCCGGGGCTCGGTCCCCGATCCGGTCGTCGCGCCGTTTTGCATTTGTTAAAAAAGCGCGGGCTGCTGATGCGGCCTTTGGGGCAGACGATGCTGGCCGTCGCCGAGAGCGCCCGCGATTGCCTGACCTGCGGCAATATCGGGACTTCCGATACCTGCCCGATCTGCGCCTCCGAGAAGCGTGCGACGGGAGAAATCTGTGTCGTCGAGGATGTGGCGGATCTTTGGGCGATGGAACGGACCGGGGTGTTTCGCGGGCGATATCATGTTCTTGGCGGGACGCTTTCGGCGCTGGATGCGGTGGGTCCCGAGGATCTTCGCATTCCGCTGCTGGAACATCGGATCGGGGATGAGGGCATCACAGAGGTGATTTTGGCGCTGGGCGCGACGGTGGATGGCCAGACCACGGCCCATTACATCTCCGACCGGCTGAGCGGCCATGAGGGGCTGACAATCACCTCGCTGGCGCAGGGTGTGCCGGTGGGTGGTGAGCTGGATTACCTCGATGATGGCACCATCGGTGCGGCGCTCAGGGCGCGGCGCGCGCTCTAGGTTTCTTGGGGTCATCCCCAAACTCTCCACAAGATCCTGCGTGCCTCCCCCAAAAGAAGTCTTTACACATGGCAAAACGTACCACACCATATCTTGCGAGGGCCGTGCGCTCTTGCACGGTATCTCGGTACGCCCCCGAAGATTTGGGGATACAGAGAGAGTGAGGGCGCCATGTCGCTGAACGAGCCGTATTTCACATCCGATTACATTGACCCCATTGATATCGTTGAGCATCTTGCGGAGTTCAATGCGTGGGAGTTTGACCGCGTAGCTGCGGATCAGATCGCCATGCGGGTGGATGCCCAGTGGCGGAGCTACTCCGTAACGCTTGCCTGGTGTGGTGGCGATGAGACGTTGCGGCTGGTCTGCACCTTCGAGATGGAGCCCCCCGAAGAACGGATGGGGGAGCTCTATGAGCTGCTCAACGCGATGAACGATCAGTCCTGGCTTGGGGCTTTCAGCTACTGGCGGGATGAGAAACTCATGGTCTATCGGTCCGGCTTGCCGCTGGACGGGGATCAGATGGCCGCGCCCGAGCAGATCGACCGCATGATCGAGGAAGCGCTGAGCAATGCCGAGCGGTTCTACCCGGCTATTCAACTTGTCTGCTGGGCCAATCGTGCCCCGAAGGACGCTATGCAGGTGGCGATTGCCGAGACCTACGGCACAGCCTGACCTGCCGCGCAGGGGCCGCGGACCACGACCGGCAAGCACAAGAACAAGGTAACCGCGGCCCCATTCGGGCGCGGATGGAGGATCAGGTGAATATCAGCGAGATCAAACGTCGGGGCATGGTGATGCTAGGCTGTGGCAAGATGGGCTCGGCGATGTTGGCGGGCTGGCTGCACGGTGCGCTCTCGCCGTCGGAGGTCTGGGTTGTGGACCCGCACCCCTCGGATTGGCTCAAGGGGCTGGACGGGCTGCATCTGAACGCAGATCTGCCCGAGACACCGGCGCTGATCGTGGTGGCAGTGAAGCCGCAGATGATGGACGCGGCTCTGCCCGATATCGGACGCTTTGGCGGGGGTGACACGGTGATCCTGTCGGTGGCTGCCGGTGTGACGCTCGCCCGCTATGAGGCTGTGTTCGGCGCGGGGACCCCCATCGTCCGGGCCATGCCAAACACGCCATCGCAGGTAGGACGCGGGATCACGGCGCTGGTGGCGAATGCTCCGGGGCAGGCCGCCCTGGCGGTCTCGGCGGAGCTGATGAACGCTGTCGGCCAGTCGGTGATGCTGGAGGACGAATCGCAGATGGATGCGGTGACGGGCGTCTCCGGCTCGGGACCGGCCTATGTCTTTCACATGATCGAGACGCTGGCGGCGGCGGGCGAGGCGCAGGGCTTGTCCCCGGACCTCGCCATGGCGCTCGCCAAAGCGACCGTGGGTGGGGCAGGCCAACTGGCAGAGGACAGCGCGTCTGATCCGGCGCAATTGCGCAAGGACGTCACCAGCCCGAACGGCACCACGCAGGCTGGGCTGGAGGTGCTTATGGCCGAACTTCCGGATCTGATGACCCGGACGGTCAAGGCCGCGGCCGATCGCTCGCGTGAGCTCGGCGCATGACCGCGAGTATCGAGGATTTTCTGAAACTCGACATCCGCGTGGGTCGGATCGTCCGAGCGGAGCCCTTCGTCAAAGCACGCAAACCCGCGTACATCCTGACCGTCGATTTCGGTGGGGAGATTGGCGAGAAGAAGTCATCGGCGCAGATCACCCAAAATTACACCCCCGATTCGCTGATCGGACGGCAGGTTCTGGCGGTGGTGAATTTCCCGCCGCGCCAAATTGGCCCGATGATGAGCGAAGTGCTGGTGCTGGGCGTGCCGGATGCGGAGGGAGAGGTGGTTCTCGTTGCCCCCACCGCTGAGGTGACCGAGGGTGGGCGGCTCTACTAAGCGGACTGCAAGGCACGCTTGTTTTGGGCATGGCGGGTCACAAGACGGCGCGCCCTCTTTCCCTCTACAATAGGCTCAGCGGGACGCGGCGCGTCGCCGAACAGCGTCTGGTATTCGCTGAGTTGGGCGGCAGGCAGGGAATACTGCGTCTGAGGGCCTGGAAAGAAGCTCTCGCTCCAGCAGCCTTCCGACCGGACGATCTCGTGACCTGCAAAAATCAGGTGGATATAGGTGCAGCCAGCGTCGGGCTGAGCGATCCGGATCCCGGGCAAGTCGATTAGCTTACGTGCGGCAACGAGCGCAGGACCACCAACCATGCGCTGCGTGATCTTACTGTCCACGAGGATGCGGTGCTGGGGGGATACCCGGAGAGTCCGCGCCGGTATTCCGGGGCCGAGCGCTCCTGCGGTAATCTCCACCGGCCAGAGATTGGGGCGCGCGGCCAGTTCCACTGGGCCAAGATGCCGAACTCCGAGACTCCTGAGCGGCTTCGCCCCACCGGCGCGCGTGGTGATCAGATCGCCCGGCTCAAGATCCTCGATCACTTTCTCACCGGTCGGTGTCGAAACATGCGTCCCGGCAACAAAGCAAACCACGTTGGTGTTTGAGGTGCTGAGATCGTTGATGCTGGTATTCAACATCTGAACCGCGCCGCCCCCCAAGCCCGGAGGGATATCGATCCGGATCGAGCCGTCCCCCAGATCAGTGGTGGCGGCGATCAGTTCGTCGAAGGTGAGGAAGAATGCGCTCAGGTCGATCGTATCGAGACCGGCTTCAAAATCGGTGACAACATCCGTCGCCCCGTCGTTCAAACCTGCGCCAAGAAAGAGGTCGGCGCCCGCTCCGCCAGAGAGCGTGTCCGCGCCGTCTCCGCCCGTGATCGTATCCTGACCCGTACCGCCATCGATGCTGTCATCCCCGCCGCCGCCGACGATGCTGTCGTCACCGCCCGCGCCGAGAAGGATGTCATCATTGATGCCGCCAAAGATGTTCTCGTGAAAAAACTCGCCCTGCACGGTGGTCAGCGACGATCCCAGCGTCTGGGCCGAGAGAAGCGTCATCCGCGCCATATCGTCGGCCGTGCGGGCATCTGTACCCGTGAGCGATTCAAGCAAGGTCGCCATGTCGGAGTAATGCGGTGCGAACGCGGTCGATTCGATGAATTGAGCTGGCCCTATTGGATCGTACGCCCGTGACGTCGCGCCGATGAGATAGGTTTCTGCCGTGCCATCTCCATCGGCATCGTAATCGATAAAATTGCCACCACCACTCATGCCGCCAAGCACTTCTGCGCCGTTGACGGTGTAGTAGCCTCCGATATCGCCACCGACGTTCTGCTCGGTATAACTGAGCAGCGTACCTGTGGTTTCGTGGAGTGTCCCGTCCTGGCCATCCAGCGAGTTGGCCGCGGCCGGATAGCCTGTCACGGTCACGGTCAATCCGGCGAGATCATTCTGGTCGTTGGCAATCAGGAGCGGAATGGAGGGACCGTCATAAAACGCCCCTGTGCTCGTCAGGCGGTCGCCGGTAAACAGGACCATGTCATAACCGGCCTTTACGAAATCTACCGTCCCATCGAGGTCCGTATCATCGCGGTAAGCGTCCCATGGGGCGCCCCCGTCTGGCAGAGTGTAATCATACCCAATGGCGTTATGGGCTTCGGCCTCTCCGGTGAGGCTGCTTTGAGGGACGGCGACCTTCGTTTCTGTCCCGTCTTTCGGGTTGTGGTTTGCCGAAAAATAAATCCCGCCACCCAGATGTGCGCCGGAGAATTTGACATCAACGGACGCAAGATGCTCCGGCTCTGTGCTGTTCGGATCTACAATGCTGATGGCCATACTGCCGGTCCGCGCTCCACTCTTTGCCGATACAAAATACGGTGTGAGGTCCATTTATAAAATCGCGATACAGCTCACATTCTCATCAGTTGTACTTCGAATAAGGATTTCCAACTATCCAAAGGGGCTACCACGAAAAGCAGTTGACCGGTTTCAGGGCTCAGCCGCCCACTGCGTCACGCCAATGACGGCGACACAGAGAGACGTAGGTGTCGTTCCCGCCGATCTGCACCTGAGCGCCGTCCATCAGCGCTTGACCGCCGGGAGACTGGCGGATCACCATCGTGGCCTTGCGCCCGCAATGGCAAATTGTGCGCACCTCCCGCATTTCATCGGCCAACGCCAGAAGCGCAGCGGAACCGGGGAAGAGTTTACCCCGGAAATCCACTCGCAAGCCGTAGCACATCACCGGAAGCCCAAGATCGTCGACAACTTTCGCCAGTTGCCAGACCTGCGCCTCCGTCAAAAATTGTGCCTCATCGACAAACACACAAGCTGGCCGGTCTACGCCCGTCCAGCTTTCGGCTCTTTCGTAGAGATTATCCCCGGGCGCGTAAGTCTCGGCCGTCGCGCTAATTCCGATGCGGCTGGCGATGTTGCGTTCGCCCGCGCGGTCGTCAATGGCGGCGGTCAGGAGCCGTGTGCTCATGCCGCGTTCATTGTAGTTATAAGACGCTTGGAGGAGCAAAGTCGATTTGCCAGCGTTCATCGTCGAATAGTGGAAATAGAGCTTCGCCATCGTATCACTGCAGTCCGGAGGTCTGTGAAGTCCGACAGTGTTTGGCACAGTATCAAGATGGGCAACAAGGCCGCCATTCGAACGACGGATTGCGGCAGGCCCGGAGTGAGCCTGCCGCGAAGGTGCAACCGATTACTTCGGCAGAATCACGGTGTCGATAACGTGAATGACGCCGTTGGAGGCCTCGATGTCGGCCTGGGTCACCCGGGCGCCATTGACGCGGACCTGATCGCCCTCGCGCACCGCGCGCAATTCCTGGCCGTTGACCGCCTCGGCTGTGATGCCGGATTCGGTTACGGCTACGGAAGGGATCTCCTGCGCCACAACATGCGTCGTCAGAATGCTCTTCAGCGTGGTCATGCCCGGCTCGGCCAGCAGCTGGTCAAGCGTGCCTGCTGGAAGCTTGGCAAACGCGGAGTCGGTCGGGGCAAGAACGGTGAACGGTCCGTCACCCCGCAGCGTGTCCACAAGGCCAGCCGCCTGAACCGCCGAGGCAAGCGTCGAGAACTGGGGGTTCTGCGTCACCACATCGACAATGTCCGGGGTGCTGGAGCTGGTGCTGATGCAGCCCGAAACGGCCATGAGGGTAGCACCGGCGACGGTTGCGAGAAGGGTACGACGGAACATTCTAAACTCCTTTTTTATTCTGAGCACACAAATAGAACGCGAAAGGTAGTTGACCAGTCAGGATCGAAATAATTATCGGATTGCTCGGTATTTTTTGATCGTTCGCGGGTCGCCGCGCCGATTGCGATCAGTAGCTATAGCATGCTTCAGCCGGATCTCCTTCGTCCTGAGCTATTTTCAGCTTCCGCAATTGAGTGCCGACCACTGGAATGGTGCAGGCAATGACCGGCTTGAGAGGCTTACAGGGTTCAATCCAGTGTGAAACGGCCGGACTGGCTGCCTGGAGCCCTCTTATTTAGTTCGCCCTGAACAACACCCATCCCATTGTTTTTATATGTAAAGCAGTGTCTCCGTCAGGCTTCAGGCCCAGCATTTGGTATTTCTGCAGCCGGACCCCTGCAATTTCGAGCTGCGATATGAAGCCCGGAAAGCCTTCCCCGAAACAGGATGATCTGCTGCGCGCGCGATGGGTCGGGATGATCGACATGCGCCACGAACTGGTGAAGCTCGCCGCTCTGATCGACCGGGAGGTGTTCGAGCGGGAACGGGCCGGGTTGTTCCTGTCGCAGACCGGTCGCCCTGCCACGCCGACGCGCCTGGTCGCGGGGCTTTTGTATCTCCGGCACGCCTTTCGGTTGTCCGACGAGGCGGTCGTGGTACGGTGGGCCGGGACGCCTTACTGGCAGCATTTCTGCGGCGAGACGGTCTTCCGGCATCGCCTGCCGATCGACCCCTCGTCGATGACGCGTTGGCGCAACCGGATCGGC
>NZ_VFSV01000042.1 GCF_007004065.1 Palleronia caenipelagi
GCCAAACCGTGTTCGGGGTGATACAATGAAATGCCTGCTGCAGCAGGTTGGGCGACGGTTTCAGCTTGTGATTGCTGTTCGTGGTCACCGGCTTGCGCGGCTTTCTCAGGCGGGCTGAGATCCTGTTTTCGCGCATTATTCTGGCCACGCGCCGCTCCGAGACGCGCTCCCCGTCAGCGCGCAGATCCCGGTGGATACGCTTGGACCCGTAGCGGTGTTTGCTGGCTTTGAAAAAATGACTGATCCGTTCCAGCAACGCCTTGTCCCGTGCGGATCGCCGCTCCCGACGGTCATCACGGTCCGCCTGTCGCGCAGTTGGTTCTATGAGTATCACGCCGGTCAAGATGTAGGCGACGAGAGAGGTGGTCCTAGTTTTTCGACCAGTTTGCCGCCGAAATAAGCTGTGGCATGGGTTTCATGTCAGGCGGCGGCTTTCAGTTTCAGGAGGTTGGTATCATAGGCCTCAGCCGGGGTCATCAGGCCGTGGGATGAGTGCGGGCGTTTTGGTTGTAGTAGCTGATCCAGGCTCCGATCCCAGCTCTTGCTTCCGAGCCGGTCTCATAGGCGTTCAGATAGACGCATTCGTATTTCAGAGATCGCCACAACCGCTCAATCATGCGGTTGTCGATCCAGCGGCCACGCCCATCCATGGATATCTTCACCTTCGCGTCTTTCAAAACGTCGGTAAAATCGGTGCTGGTGAACTGGCTGCCCTGATCGGAATTGAAAATCTCGGGCGGACCATAGGTGGCGAGGGCCTCTTTCAGCGCTTCAATGCAAAACCCTGCATCCATGGAGTTTGACAGCCGCCAACTCAGCTCTTTGCGGCTGTGCCAGTCCATGATTGCGCCCAGGTAGAGAAAACCGCGTTTCATTTTGATGTAGGTGATATCCGTGCACCAGACCTGACCCGGACGGGTGATGGCCAAGTCCTTGAGCAAGTATGGGTAGATCTTGTGCGCAGGGTGCTTTTGGCTGGTCTTGGGCTCCTGAAAAATCGGCACCAAACGCATGAGCCGCATCAGCCGCCTTACGCGATGACGGCCGCATTTGTGGCCTTCTCTCTGCATATGTCGCGCCATCTGCCGCGAGCCGTACCAAGGGGTTTCCAAGAACTGCTTGTCGATGAGCTCCATGAATTTCAGGTTCTCGGCACTTTCACCATGCGGGTAATAGTACAGCGTAGATCGGGTCAGCGACAGCAGCGTGCATTGCCGCCGGACGCTCAACTGGGAATGATCTGGCTTCACCGCTTTTTGCCTCCAGCGCCGAGGATGAGGCTGGAGGCTTCCGACAAAAAATCGCGTTCCACCACCAACTGACCGATCTTGGCGTGCAGTTTCTCGACCTCTTTCTGGGAAATCGGCGGCTCTTCATCGGACTTCACGCCAAACGATGAGGCCATGTTATCGATCGCAGTGCGTTTCCAGCTTGAGATCATGGTCGGATGGACGCCGTACTTCTTTGCCAGCTCGGCTGTCGTCAATTCCTCGCGTATCGCTTCCAAGGCAACCTTCGCCTTGAACTCAGCCGTGTAGCGCTTTCGTTTCGTCATCTCTTCGTAGGTCCTTCGTCAGTCGCCAGAGCTTAGCAACTGGTCCGAAATCCTGCGACCACCTCTAACCCGGGCGGTCGACCAGAAATCGCCACTCAACTCCGGCTGGTCAGAGAAGTCGATGTCCTTGTCATCCAGAGCAGCGAGTTCTTCAGCCGTCAGCGGTCTTTCATACTTCGACATGGTAAAGGGCCCTTTCTTTTCGTGAGGCCTGCCGCGCGGAGATCAGTCGCGTCCGCCCTGCCCTGTCGATGTGAACCACCGTCAGAAAATTGGCGAGCCTCGTTCAATTCGCTCAGTACGCTTCCGATCATGGCCTGTGCTCGAGGCTGATTGTTAGTCTGCTGCCGGTTGCTGTGGCATAACGCTTGAGAGCATCAATCGTGGGTTTGACAGCACCACTCTCTAGGCGCGCGACGTAGGATTGAGACGTCGCCATCTTCTCGGCAACTTCGCTTTGAGTCATGTTGGCGGCTGACCGAGCGCTGATGAGGGCGCTGGACAGCGAAAATTCTTCGGCTAGCGCGTCATACTCAGCTTTGTAAGTTTCGTCCTGCAGCCACTTTTTGTGCAGTTCGGTTGCTTTCGTCATGTGACCTCCTTAGCCCGTTTCAGAGCCAGATCAATCTCGCGGCGTGGGGTCTTCTGTGTTTTCTTGACGAAAACACGCAGGACGACGACGCGCTGAGGTTTCGCCGTGACGTAGATCGCGCGGGAGATGCCGTCCCTGCCCTTCATCCGGATTTCCCACAGACCGCTCTCAAGCGATTTGACGTAGGGCTCGCGGATATTCTGCAGGCCATGACTCTCGATCAGTTGTGCGATCCGTACGAATTTCGCACGCTGATCCGCCGGTAGCGCCTCGAGTTCGCTGTCTACGGTTTCGTTCAATGTCTCTATGATTCACATATACCGCATATGGTATATATGTTCAAGCCAGTCAAACACAGAGATAGTCACTATTGACAACATAGTAAATATATACTTCCTATAAAGCAAGTATAATTCGAATAGGTAGGCACTATGTCAGTAATCGTGCTAGCGAGCTCCAAAGGTGGCGTCGGAAAGTCCACGATTGCCTTGGTTCTTGCCCATGCGCTTGCTCATGCGGGTGGCAGCGTGGCGTTAATTGACGCGGATCCGAATTCGCCAATGGATGCCTGGGCGAAATTGTCTGGGGGAAACCTGCCGGAACGTTTTACGCTGAATGTCGGGGTGTCAGAGGACAGCATCATTGAAAAGATCGACGAAGCCTCTGAGCGCGACAGCTTTGTCATCGTCGATCTGGAAGGATCGGCCAACATGGCCGTATCTTATGCCATCGGACGCGCGGATCTTGTTTTGGTGCCGCTGCAAGGCAGTCAGCTTGATGCAAACGAGGCCGCAAAAGTGATCCGGCTGATTGAACGGGAAGCGCGCGCCTATCGTCGGAAAATTCCCTATGCGGCGATCCTGTCGCGCACCTCTTTTATCAAGCCGCGCACGGCCAAGCACATTGAATCCGAGATCCGGGGGGCCGGGATCGATATTCTGCCCGTCGAGATGACCGAACGAGACGCCTTCAAGGCGCTCTTTTCTTTCGGCGGGACTTTGTACGATCTGACATCCGAAGAGGTCAGCAGCCCGGATAAGGCCTGCGCTAATGCCGAAGCGCTGGCGCAGGCGGTAATCGATCATCTGAGGGGGTTGAAAGATGCGTGAGAGGGCAGGGCTCAATCTCGGGAATCTGGACGATTTCAAGCCTCAGAAACCGAAGCCAATCGAAAAGCAGCCAGCGGAGCAGGTGGCCCGCGAAGAAGGCTTTACCTCCCGCCAGCCCAAGGCTTTCCCGGAGGCCAAAATTGACGGGCGCTCCCTTCGGGCCACAGGTCGCAAAGCGCAACTCAACATGGCCGTGAAACCGGCGACGAAGGACCGGTTCTGGAGCATGGCACAAGCCCATGGGTTTACCGCTGGAGAAGAATTCCTGCTGGCGATGATGGAGGCCTTTGAGCACAAAGGCAGGGACTGACCCGCCTGCTATTTCCGGCGGTCTGCCCATGTGCGGCAAAAGCCCAAGAAGGCAGCCTCCGGGTTTTTGGGCGGCTCCCGGAGCCAGTTGCGCCATTCCTGTTCGATCACGTACACGTCCCATCCCGGCGCCAGCGCGCGCGCTGTTTCATAGATATCCGGGTCGAGAAGGGGAACCGTCACCTGTGGCTCGGCAACCGCCAGCGTCCCCTTGCTGCGGAACTCGACCTGATCGTCGTCCTCGATATAGAAGACCCCGTAGTCCGGCATATGGTCATGCAAACGATCTTCTTCTGCGATTTCTTTGACCATTCTGCGGAATTCGCGCGGCTTTGAGTTCGAGCCACATTTTTTCTGGAGCGTCCGAAGACCGATCCGCCAGGAGTCTTTCTTGCCAACATGCTTGCGGGCAATCTCATAGATCCGGCGCTCCAGCGGTTTGCGCAGCCGGAAGTAATCCCGGTGCAGCGTCAGCACCTCTTTTGACTCGATGGCGTTAAAAACCCAGTCCGAGAGCTTGATCTCGACTTCCTGCATCCGCCCGTCGCGGGTTTCCCGAACGACCTCTGCGCTTTCGATCAGGCCAAAGGTGCGGAAAATTTCCTTGCCCCCCGTCACGATATTCGTGCTTATCCGCGTCCCTGCGAGACGCTCCATCGCAGCCTTCAGCTGTGTGTAACCGGTTCCCGCCGTGTTCCGGTTGGTAGCGACCAGCATGTCATAGGCCTTGAAGCGGACCGTCTGTGAGATGCTGCGCCCCTCATTCATCCCATTAATCAGCTGGCTGATACAATAAATCAAAATATCTCGGTCATAGATCGTCGCGACCCCATCAACCGAAGGCTTGATCGCGATCTGTATGCCGTTACGCTCGTACTCCCTTATCCGAGTGTCAGGCTTGGTTGATAGTGAGAAAATCGGATGCTCCATCGACGCCATATCACCTTTGGGAGCGGCATCGAAGATATCACAGACAAAGAAATCCTGCTGTGGGTGGCGGTCCGGCAGAAGCGGCGGTCTTGTCTGTAGGTCCTTAACCACCAGATTTCCCTCGTACTATCACCCACATATACCATGAAGGGAGTTATTTATACTGAACGTTTCGTACTTTTACCCACGCTATCTATATTTATAACAAAACTTTCTTCCTTACTGTCAACATGATACCAAGAATATTAGCGATCTTCGAGGATTTTTCATCTAAGCGAGTATCGTACTATCACCCACGTTCTATCGTACTATCACCCACGTTCTATCGTACTATCACCCACGTTCGGTCTTGTAAGTGACTATTATCAAAAGACGAATCCGGCTTTTTTTCACCGTAACACTATATTTAACACCTATTTAACACAGGCGGGGCTGTGGATAAGTCGGCATTTCGGTGTTCGGGCGTGTCTCTCGTGGAGAGGTTTCCAGCTGAGAATGATCAGAGCCGGTTGGTCTGTTCCTACATTGAAGGACCGCTGAAGCCAGGGGATGACGGGGTCGGTTTGGGCTTTGGTGGTGACTGTTTCGCCTCATACTCATCGATGGTGTTATGAAGCGGAGCCTTCAGGTCCGGGTGATCCTTCAGGGCGTCTTCCAGTTGCTGCGCAGCTTCGCCATGGCCACCGGTCAAGGACAGCCAGATCGTCTCGAGAGGTTTGAGGCGTGGCAGGGCCTCGACGATACGTGTCTCCCAGCGATCGAGCATCTGGCGGATCGTCGCAGTGATCTCGTCTGCCGTGAGGCGCTGAAAGTATCGGCTTTCGAAATCCCGCTGAACATGGTCGGGGTCCAGTTCCCGGAACGCAGGGTGGGGCAATGACGGCCTGGCCGACGTCGGGTAGCGTTGAACCCGTTCCAGCTGAGGTTCGATGAAGTGTTTGACCTGCTTTTTTCGCCCCGCATCTTCATCAGCCTTGCGTTGTGCATCCCGAAAGGTTCGGCGTTCTTCCGCGTCGTCTGTGACGATGGCCCAGCCCGGTTGGCCATCATAGCCTTTGCCCTGTCTGCGCCAAAGATCGTCCTGTGCGACTTCAGGATCCGGGCGGTCCAAGTTGATGCCCCAGCGTCTGATCCGGCTGGCGATTTATGGATTTCGGCGCGCCCGTTGTACGAGGGGCAGGGTGCGTTCGGCGTATTCGGTGCGCAGCCGGTCCCGCGCGCTTTCCACCTCAGCGGCTCTGAGAGCTGCCTCACAGGCCTTGACCGCTTTTGGGATGTCACACCGGGCCTCGAGTTTCATCTGGCGCTCAGCGCGCCTTCTGGCGTCTCTGTGGGCCTGTTCCTCTTTGGCTTGCTGTTCCCAAACCGGGGCCATGCGGCGCTTGTCAGCGGTGAGTGAACGAGATCGCGGCCTGGGCCAACGCTCTTTTCGGAGCATTGTCTGATTTGGAGGTCAGTATCCTGAGGCGATTCCAAAGGGGATCAAGAGCGTGAGATGTCACCTCGAGTTTTCAACCGAAACCGACTAGATTGAAAAAGAACAGCAAGACGAGCGACATGGACATGACCGAAGCCGAAGTCAGACTTGCCGATGAGAAGATGCGCGCAGAGACCGCCAAGCTGCTGGCGGAAACCAAACAGATCAGCGTCAGCACATTCCTTGCGCCCTTCCTCGCAGCAGTCGGCGTCATTGGCGCAACAGCCGCCTTCGTGAAGATCTTTCTCTGATCGCTTTGCTGCCGCCACAAACGGCGGGCGGGCGGTTGAGAAAGGAGGGGGCGGGTGACGAGCCATGCAGCGAGCGCCCAGGTCAGATCAGCTCTCTGTACGGCGCTGAGCGCGTCGGGAAGGGCCACCAGCCACTCTTGGGCGACAACGCTGTTCTTGCGCGTCTCTGCGGCCTCTGCGGCGTCCCAGAGGGTGCTGCGGTCGGTAACTCAGCCGCAGCCGTCCGGCACGGCGGGGAATGTCTCCAGAACGCCGCCCTTGCGCCTGTTGTCACAGCTCGGCACGTCGACGCATTCAGGATGCTGCTCTTTGGCCTGATCGGCGACAACCGCCACGACGGAGCGGTGCTGGCGGATAAAATGCCGGTGCTGCGGCGCAGCAAAGTGTCCGGGCTTAAGACGGGTTTTCGTGTTCCGATACGACAGGAAAGATCCGGGCAATCTACAGTCGAAGTGACGACCAGTCAGAGCAACTCGGACCGATCCGGGGCAGGGTGGGTGTTGGGATTAACTCTCCGGGCTGTTCTCCAGATGCCGCAAAGAGCGCCCTGCTTTCCTCAAAGCCATGGTGGCCCCCTACGCGCTTGATGCGGGGTTTTCGTCATCGTCTCGTCTCCTTTCCCGCGAGGAAAAAACCTCGCAAACACCCGGGAGCGCCTCAGGAAAACCTGGGAAAGGACGACAAGGCCCGTTCAATCGCCGCTGCGGCTCCCGTTGATCTGGCGGGAACTTCGTCAGATCAAACCGTTAGAACGAGGTCAGATGGGGTCCATCGGCCCGGTGGGCCTCATGGGAGTTCCACACATAACGCAGCAAACTGCGGAAAGGTGGTAAAGCTATGATAATAATCAATAAAACACTTACGAAAATATTATGAACGGCCGTTCGTTTTATTTTGCTGAATTATTTCAGTGCCCTAAGTGTGTTTTTATAGGTCTGATCCGGCTGAAATGACGACCTTCCGTTTGAGCCTGCCAGCTCAGCCGGAAGGATGTCCGAAATCTATTATGGTTACTTTTCTGGAGGCGGCAGCTATCGATTATATGATTCAATATAAACAGATATTTAGGTTCACTTAGCGTGACCGTAAGTTATATGTTTGGACCTATATTTTTTGTCCGTTATATGTTACGGACAATATGCTCTTTTCCCAACTCATAGAGTTAAGCTCATGTCTGAGTACCACGAATGCTGTGACTATGTTTATATCCGGACAGACCCGGCCCCGCTTGATGGGACGGCGCCCCAAAAGAGCCTTTGGAAATCTGATCTGGCAAAGACCAGAGCACACCTCAAGAAAGCGCGAAACGAGGGATTCACCGTTCATCGACGCCGAACTGTTATCGAGCGTGTTGGTCCTGCGGTGGCGGCGTCGGGGCGTCCGAAGTTTGTCAAGTTGCTCCGCAAGCTGAGACCATACACGGGATTGGTTGTCTGGCATATCGATGCGTTGGGACGGGATGCGGGGGATATTCTCAAAACAATCCGCGCGGTGAATGCTCGAGGGGCCGAGGTCTACTGTATGGCGGTTTCAGACGACGAGCTGTCCATAGCTCCGGGTTTTGAAGAGACCATGAAAGAGCTGGCGCTGCTTGAGCGGAGTGTGGACAAGTGGCGGCGCGCTGCGGACCGTTCAGGACGTGGTGTTGCGGGTGGTCGCGTCGGGCGGCCTCCGTCACTTGACGAAGCCGCACAGGCCAAGGTGCGTGCAGGCTTGCAAGCCGGTGAAACCGTGTCAGATCTCGCGCGCCATCATAATACATCGCGGCAGACCATTCTGCGGATACGTGACGCCGAGAAATGACCGTACACGCTACCACATTGACTCGTGAGAAACCGATAAACGGCTTTATGTGAAGCTGCGGCGGGGCAGGGGGCAAAGCTTCACTGAGCTACCAGAAATTTCGCCGCCTTTGAAAACCACAAAGGGTAGACAAAAATGCATTAAGATTCAAAACTCAACCTTGGTCAAATTTATGCCTGAGGTGCCTAGTGTCATCGCGCATTCTGAACGTAATTTATTTTATCCTCGTCATCGCGTTCGCGGGAACCAGCACATATCTCTCCTACTTTGGATTCTATCGGAATTTTGAGGAACTTGCCTGGGTCTTTGCTGGATCGATTGGCCTTTGGCTTGTTGGTGCAAATCTCGTGATCCAGCGTAACCGCCTCGCAGGTCGGGGGGTCCTGTCGGGGCTCGTGATGCTGATGTTCGGGGCATTCTTCAGCTTCGTTAGTAATTTCAACTATCTTTATACCAACGCTATGGAGCGCGACGTGGCCGTCGAAACCGTGGCAAGTGCACATGATACCTTTAAGGGTAACCTGATCACCGCACGGCGTGCACTTGAGCGGACTGATGTGTTGGAGCAGGAACGGGAGTTACGCACAAGATTTGAACGCGAACTGAGCCGTCTGCGTGCGCAAGTGCTCGATCCCCTCAATCCAGGAGTGGGACCTGAGGCTCGTGGACACATCGCCGTTATCGAAGGACTTTTGGGTGGGCGCATGACCAATTTGGCCGCGCCCCGTTCTGGACAGTCCATCGGTATCTACGAAGCATGGTTCGAAAACTTCCGCCGCAACGCCGTGGCGGATTTTGAACGCAGTGTCGCCGATAAGGGCGGCACGAAGGTTGAGGCCGTAATCTCTGACATCAACCGTCTACTTGAGCGTTACAGTATACCGCCTGACGGCGCCGCGGCGGAAGACTTGGACACGATCCGCGCGTATTCCACCCAAACCCTGAATATCGAGTTGCGTGCGAATGAACTGCTTTCGGGTGAGAACCGAGTCACGCTGAAATCCATTGACTTCATGGACGGGCGTCTGGGCGAGATTGAATTCTCCATGTACAACGGCTTTGTCGAACGGCCGAATTTCGGCGCCACGATCCTGTCCGCGGTCATCGCCTTGGCCGTGGACCTGTTCCCCCTGGTTTTCGCACTTTTCGCATTTCATGGACCGCGGACGCCTCGTTTCCATGAACCGCAACCGCCTCGCCGGCGCAGTAGCCGAAATAACCTAGGGTAAATGATATGAGTGGCAAAGATCCATCGAACAAGAAGGACTACTCGATCGACACAGGAAATGGCGGCGAAAATCCCGGCTTCTCGGAAACTCAAGGACCAATCCCCTTCGATCGCCGCCAAGGGGATCAAGGTCCTATCCCGGGGCAACGCCGCGTTCGCTCCGAAGACCCCGAGCCACCCGAACAACCAAACGCCCGCGGTCGGGACAAGACTGTCGGCAACCTGCCCCCGGTATCCGAGATCGGTCAGCGCACCGGCAACTACATGCTCAGTTACGGCTATCCGAGAGCTGGTAAGAGCACGTTTCAGTCACACCTCTTGCGCTGGATCACACAAGGGGGCGAGTTTTCGCTGAACGTAGCCAAGAACGATAGCAACGACGCCTCGCGAATTGCATTCAACGAATGGATGCGGCTGTGGGACGCCAACCGTTTTCCTGAGTCAACCGAACGCGGCATGACCAAGGTGGTCGAACTACGCTTTCGGGCTACGCCAGTGTCGGGACGCAAGAAGCCGCTTGAATTCAACATCCTAGAAATGTCCGGCGAAGATCAGCGTCGGGTTCTGCCGGAAGCCGGCCGGCCCAGCGAAATGATGGAGCCGGTGCGCGAATATCTGTCTAATCGCAAGATCAACTTTCTCCTGGTTCTGCTGCTGGACCCGGCCCGGGATGGCAGTGAAAACGATATCCTATTTCTAACTTTACTCGACTACCTTGATGCCAATTTCCCAGGGCTTTCCGAACGCATGTCCCTCTTGCTCTTGTTGTCCAAGCCGGACACCGCCCTGGCCAAAATGAGATCGGATCGCCGCGCATCAACAGAATTCCACGATCTGAATGTCACCGACCGCATGACTCCCGAGCACGTCAATTTCTACTTCGACACATACACACCAGCCACGATCTCAAGACTGGCGAACTGGCCCGGCAAGTGGGCGACCGCGAAACTCCGGGTCGGTAGCCTGCCACGGACGCAGGGCGGAGCCAGCGAGACCTATTCTGATGTCGACTTCGATGATGCTAAACGGGTCTTTGATTGGATCTTTGAGGCATTCACTGGCGCACCGCCAGGCAAACGCCTGCCAACTTGGCTCGACAAAATGCTCAGAGATCCGGAGTAGGCGGGTGACGGATTTCACCGATGTCGTAGTGTTTGGGACTCAGGACGGGCATTTTGCCGAAGGCACCGGGTTGCTCGGACGGGCTCGAGAGTTCGAAGACACCTTCGAATTCCGGGGGGTGCTGAGGTCAGAAACCGTATTCCGCTTCGGCTCGGTTAGCTATTTCCGCCGCGTCCTTGCCAGCGCCGGTTACGCCTACAATTTGATAGGCGCGCTGGTTCCGGTGTTGGACCGGGCTGACAGCAAAGGTTTTCTGGGCGTCGGTTTGTTATTCCCGGACAACGCTGCGGCAGCTGACGACATGACTGCGGCGTGTCAACAGGCGCTCGACACGCTCTGTGTCATCCGCGAACGACACGTGGACGAAAATGGGAAACTGTCGCAGGACTTCGATCCGCGCATGTTCCTACCTGGGTCTTCAAACTCACCACTGGATGAGCTGTCGCTGTCTAGCTCGGAAGAAATCGACGTCTACCTTTTTGACGACGAAAAGAAGGTGCCGCCGGGTGATGCGCTATACATGCTGCAAAGCTCGGAACGCTTCCTTCATACCATGGTGCTTCTGACCGACAGCCCGTCAAGGAATGTGCCTGAAATGTCCCTTGGCATGCTGCGCGAGTTTCATGACGAACTGGAGCGCGAGCGAATGCGTCGTCGCGAAGAAGAAGCACGTCGAGAAGAACAGGCGCGCAAGGAGGAAGTAAGACGGGAAGAAGCACGGCGCGCCCGGGAAGTACGTCTTGCCGAGGAACGACGCGTGCAGGAGGCGCGAGCGCGCGCCAAGGCCGCAGCAGCTGACCAGCGTGCGCGATCTTCCCGCGATGGATTCCTCGAAGAACGCGTTCACGAGCTCGAGCGCATCGTGGAAGATATTTCTGACCGTCTACACACGCTTGAACGTGACGCCGGTTACGATCCCGACCAGTTCCAATCCCGTGCTGCTCCTGCGCAGGTAGACGGGTTTCGTGAAGCGCCACAGGATGATGGTTTCGCGCTGGGAAGCGGCAGTGGGCTCGGCGGTGCGCGGGCATTCGCCATGGACGACCGCCCGTTCTGGGTCGTCTTTACGAACAGCCAGACGATCATCGTTGCGTCTCTCGCGTTAGCGGGCATGCTACTTATCGGCGCAGTGGTCTACGTGCTGATGTCCGGGGGATGGCGCGGAGGAGCCGCAGACCTTTCGCCCGCAGGCTTGTCAGATATCCGCCAAAACTCAGTAGAAGTGCCGGACCCCAGTGCGGATGAAACAGCGCATTTCTGTAAAGGCTACCGAGCCATCAACGACGCGATTCAGATGGAATCGGTCGCGGCGTCGGTCAATTACTTTCTTTTTTGCCAAGAGGGGTCGGGACCGAACCTGCCCGCTGGATGCCTGGATAACCCTTCGATATCTGAAGCTTCCGTCGAATTGGAGGCTCTAGGAATCGACGACGTTGCGACACTGAGCGCTCATTTCTACGAGAGCTTTGATTTGTGCGAGTTTGAATGAGCGCCCATGGTTTCGGTTGGTATCGATTTCGGAACTACGAACAGCATCCTCGCGTATTTCGAGGACGACCGCCCACGGGTCCACATTCCCAGCACCGGAGCCGGCGCTCCGCAAATCCGCTCTGCGGTGGTCTTGTCCAACCAAGACGCTCGCGCAACAATTGGTTCGGCAGCGCTCCTGAAACGCAGACGCGGCGGCGTCCGGCTGATCGACCGATTTAAGCTGAAGATCGGGCTCGTCTCTGAGGCCGAGGTCGCGGCGAAGACCTTCCTCGACACTATGATTGACAACTTCAAGGCCGACCGCGGCGTTCCCGATATCGAAAGCCTGGTGATCACGGTACCAGATCAATGGCTGCGCGAGGGAGGGCAGGTCTCGTATCAATCCCTCATACGAATCTGCGCGTCGCTCAGACTACCGATCAAAAAAGTCCTCAGCGAACCGGTCTCCGCGGTCTCTTATGTGTCCTACGAGTTGGCCAAGGCAGGCACGCCCTTTTCAGGGCACGCACTTGTGTACGACCACGGGGGTGGAACGCTGGATCTATCGCTCGTGCGCGTGGACAATACCCAAATCACCACCATCGATGGCGGAGGAGTTGGTCCCGGTGAGACCGCGCCAGGCGTGGGCGGTGTAGACTACGACGCCGCTGTCTTGGCGCATTTAAAGAAGTTAGGTGCGGTTGCCCGGGACCTCGACGCCACCGCCCAGGCGGACTGGCTGGCCACGTTCGAAGAATGCAAGATTTCGTTGGGCGGTGAAATTGACGACGCATTGACGGCCTATTTAGACTTCGAGCGCGCAGACGATCTTGACCAGCCCATTTTTGATGTACACGGGGCCGACATCCGGCCGTCTACGCTCGTCACGGTCTTCGACGCCGCCATCGCGCCGCCCATCGAGAAAGAGATTGCGGCCTTTCGTTCCAAACACGCTCAGATTGTCGGCCATGACGCGGTGCGGATCGTTATGGTCGGTGGCTTCAGCAATTTCTGCCTAGTGCGCCGTCTGGTCGAACGAACTTTTGAGTGTTCTGGCCCGGCTGATCCACGCTTCCAAACTGGTTTGGGGAAGACGGGCCGGTCCTTTGCCGTCGCCCTAGGCGCCTGCCTTTATGCCGCCGACGAAACCCGGATCTTCGAAAGCTGCCCAGTGGACCTGGCGATTTGGATGCTTGACGAAAACCGCCAACGGGTTCTGGTTCCACTCCTGCGTCGCGGTCAACCCATCTCAGAAGACGGCACGCCCCACTTCCCTGACATAGGCATTGTCGCGCCAGATCGCGCCGGCTTGCACACGACGCGCCTGCAATTGGTCATCAATCATGGTGCGAACGAAAAAGAGCTGACCACAGAGTTCTCTGCTGCCGACGCAATGCCCAACCTCGACCGTGCAGCACGATGGCGGATCGGCGCTCTGGTAGACGAAAAGCTTTGCGCGCACATTGTCTTCGAAACCGACGACCACGAACGCGCCAGGCAAAAAATGTCGATCGGTGATCTGATGGTGCGGAATAGGAACAGGACCAAGCTACAATGAGCGACCAGATCGATACCTACTTGGACAACGTTGGGGATCTCGACGCACCTGCCCGAACTTCTGCCGTATTCGAGGCCATCGAACGCTTGCTCAATTCTATTTCATACTCCGAAGAAGGCCCAAAGCGGACCATGTCGGCCCATACTGCGCGGTTCGCTCGCGCGGTTCAGACAAGTCTGGCCGCTGCGCACGCCACCCTGTCGGTCGATCCAAAGGTGCCGGCGCAACTGATCGATGAAATCCAGTCGGTAAGGGCTGAACTGGCGGAAGAGGCCTCACGAATTGAGCGCCTTGAGACCGCGCTTGTCGAGGAAGGCAAGCGGCGAGACGAGCTCTCGAAGAAATCTGCGGAACTCAACGAAAAACTGTCCGTCCGCCAAAGTGCCGAGAGCGATTTGGCCAAAGCTCAGGCCAAGGTGCAAATGCTTGAAACGGAATTCAAAGCATTGAAATCGCAATTCGCAGGCGCTAACGCAGATTTCGAAGTCAAACTGCGTGCTGACTATGTTGACGCAATGGATCGAGTGGCCTCGGTTCAGTCGGATTTTTTGACCCGACTGAAAGATTTTGAGGCGCTCTTGCATGACGCTGCCCGCCAGATCCGCCTGCATCTAGACGACAACACTGAAATCGTCGGTGCAATGACCGCTTCAGGTGCCTACACCGATTCCAGCATCGCTTCGGTGGTCGATTGTCTCTCCCAGATCGAAGCAGATATGAAACGTGCCGAGGCCATGTTGGCTGACATGGTCCGCGCGAAAGAGCAGGAACAGGCTATGGGCCTCCCAACAGCCGAGGCGCAAGCCTCCCTCATTGTCGAAGATGGACAGGTAGATCGGTCAGAATAATCTGGTGCGGATCCACGCTGTCATCGGCGATGAACCGATCGTCCAGCGACACCATCATCGCCTTGACCAGATTTCGCGCGCTTCGCCCGTTTGCAAACGCCTCGCCCTCCGCTTCGATCAATCGCCGCGCTACTTCCACCAACATGGCGTCCAGGTCTGCTGCCAGCGTCCGGTTCGAAGACGCAACAAAGAGACGGATAATCTCAGCGGTCTCAACGGGAGTATAGTTCGCAAAGGCGATGCGCGTACCAATCCGGCTATCCCAGCCCGGATCCTGCGCGAACAGGCGATTCATCGGCTCACTGTACCCAGCGAGGATAACGCAAAGCCGGTGTCGATTGTTTTCGATCCGGTTGGTCAGTGTGCCGATCGCTTCTTTTCCATAAGGGTCGCGTTCATCTGTCGCCAGATTGTGCGCCTCGTCGATGAACAACACGCCATCTAGTGCCCGATTGACGATTTCGTCGACCTGGATAGCGGTCTGTCCTTGATATCCCGCAACCAGCTTTTGGCGATCAGCTTCTTCGACGTGACCGGACTTTAGCAAGCCGATATTCCGGAAGATCTGTCCCATCAGGCGCGCGGCTGTGGTCTTGCCTGTCCCGGGCGCGCCCTCAAAACTGAAGTGCCCCGGTCCCTCTGGGATGGCCTCACCGCGCTTCTTTGCCGCTTGTACCATCGTGACCAGTCCGGCGACGCGGGTTTTCAATTCATCCAATCCGACAAGTCCGTTCAGTTCGTCCAAGGCCGCGGCCAGCGCATCTTCACCTCGATTGCTGCGTCCTGTCGCCTTAAGATAGGGGCGCTGCGGCTCCGGTACATGGTCGAGGAGTAGTACGCCTCCATTGCGGCGCGCAGGCTTTTGCATCTCTTCGATCAGCTTGCGCACCGAGCCGCCATTGGCAAAGGCGGGCTTTGCCTCGCGCGCGTAAATCCAATTGTCGAACAGATCTTCGATGACAGCATCCAGCGCGTCGTCCAATACGAGGTTTCGCTCCTTGGCCATCCCCCGAAAGATCTCTGCAGACTCAGCGCCAGAGTAGTCCTCTAACACGATCTTCTGGGTGATCCGCCGCTCTAGGCCCGGGTCAAAATTGAGAAAAGCGTCGAAATGCTCGGGATAAGTGGCGAAGATGACTGACACCTCGCCACGCCGGTTTTCGAGATAAGTTAACAGTTGCTTGACGACGGTTCGGTGAAACTGGTTGTCTGGCTCGAAATTCTGTACCTCGTCGATGAAGATCGTGCCGCCAATAGCGCTGTCCAGAAGCGCAGTCGCTTTCTCCTCGCTTTGTCCCAAGTAACCAGCTACGAAATCGCTGGCTTTTGCCTCGATGAAATGTCCTGAGGGCAAAAGCCCAGCCTCTTTGAAGGCCTGCCCGAAAAGACGCGCAATAACTGTCTTCCCGGTACCGGGCCTGCCGACCAACGCGTAGTTCAAATCGATTGGGTGTGGCGGAGCAGTAGGTTTGCGCGATACGAGGCGGGCCACTGTATTGTCGGGTTGAGCAGCACGTGCAGGTAACGCCGATTGCGATAAGATGTATCGCGCGTCCTCGATATCGTTGTGCAGTCGGTCAGAAACTGCCCAGCGGCCATGCATACGGCCCAATTCCTCCAGCGCATCCGATGTATTGGGCGCCACGGTCCAATTCCATTCGCCTATATGTTCAAAGTTGGCAAAAACGCTCATCGACCGGATATCCGGGATCTCGTGGTTCGCAGCCGTCGCGCTACGTATCTCTGACATTAGCGCGTCCAAGTTTGAGTCGAGCACATCGAAATTGGTCGCCAGCCCCTCCTGCAACCGTAATCGTCGCTGTAGGTTCAGCAACTCGTCCTTCTCCGGTGGGCCTATGCGCAGCACATTGTCTCGCGGTGTGCCCGTCGCTAGAAAGAGGTGATCACGCAGCGAATGAAAAAAGTGTTGAGCGTTGTCGTCGGCCGCACGAAAGGCCGCAGGCCCAGCGTGCGCGCTAACAAAGACACATATCGCATTGCGAACGCGGCTCCGCGCAAAATCGCGCAGAAACGATTGCAGATTGCGCAGCGAGGATTGATCAACCCCGCTTAACAGAAAATCGGCGTCAGTAAATACAATGGCCCGACGCCCGTTCCGCTGCCGCAGAAAACCACGCAAATAGGCGGGCAGATCAGCGTCCGACAGACGCGTGACCTGTCGCGAACTCCCGTGCCGGTCGTCTGGAGTCACGGGAGTGCGGGGGGTTGAAGAAGTGTCCACGGTGCGCCGAGTCAGCCTGGTGCGGCCCATTGGTCCGTCCACCAGACGCGATGGGCGAGCTGGCGCGGAAGCCTCGGGTGCCGGGTCGCCTGCTGGTCCCTCCGTGACGGTCAGATTGACTTCCCGGATCCCGTCATTGGTGTAGTGGAAGGCAACCTGATCGAACCCAAGCGCTCGGAGATGTTCCTCGATAGCCGTCTCCAGCGTGACGATCCGTGTATCACCCAGCACGAATTCGTCATCGGTCAGCCCGCACAACAGATAGATCGGTGCGCGGACGCCGAAAGGATGTGTGTTCATCGTGTGTTGTCTGGTGCAGGTAACGGCTGCCGAAGCCGTTCGAAATCGCGCATCTTTGCATCGCCCGGCTGCCCGACACTGTTGTCCATGCAGCGGAAACCTTCGACCTCCACGCCCTGATGCTGCATCGCCGCCTGCATCTCCCTCAGTCGCGCGGCACGCAGCCGTTCGTCGTTGTCTCGGTCGAAAAAGTTGACTTCTACAACCGACGACATGCCACCATCTGCGGTTTCGTTCGGCGTGATTGACACGACGATCTCTTCCTGCGCTTCGTTTTTCATCTTCAGATGAAGGCCGCGGCGAAAATCTTCCCCTTCGTAGCTGTTGTCGTCCAGTTGCCAGATCGTGCCCTCGAAGCTCTCTAGCACGGCCTCTCCGATATCGCGCCTGTGCTGCGATTGGATCAGCCGCTCCCGTGCTAACGCGACGGTAGCCACGATCTCACCTTCCAATTCGATCAGTTCTGTCTCAAGTCGCTCCAGATCTTCTGCGCTAAGATCTGTCGCGTTGGACAACTGCGCGGCAATATCTTCATGCGCTGCCTTCAACTCGCTTAGACGGCCCCAGGACCAGAAATCGACCTCCGCCGCCACGTCCGACTGCTGATCCTCACCGAACTGGTAGCGCGCCTCATTGGCGGCGGCGATATCGCCGGCCACTCTCTCAGACTGGCGCAGTGCCAGCTCCAGACGCGCCGACCACAGGGCCTGACGTTCTGCGATCTTCACGCGTAGTTCCTGGTAGTCGTAATACCGCTCTTGTGCGCCGCTAAATGCCGCTTGGTGCTGGCCCAGCGAAATTGCGTTGCGCGCGTCCTCCAGCCGTGCCTCCAAGGACGCCAGTTCGCCCGGCGCGAACCGTTCTGTATCTGCGTCCTTTGCCAGCAGCGCCATCAGCTTTGCAACATCGGACACACGCTGTTCAGCGTAGTAGCGTTGGGTTTCCTTGTCCGCCGTAATCTCGTCCCGTATATCCTCCAGCTGCGCCGAAACTTCGGCGCGATGCTCGTTCAGCGCTTGAGCGAAAGCGCGGGACTGCGCCTCAAAGTTCTCGAACATTTCATCACGGAGGGTGTTCAGGCGTTCGTTCTGCTGCAGCTCGACATGGCGGATCGAATCTGAAAGAGACACTAGGCCCTGTCTGTATTCGCGCTGCATCGAGTCCTGCGAGCGCCGGAATTCGGCCTGCATCGCCCGGTTCTTGGCGCGTTCCTTTTCGGCCTGCCGCCGCGCTGCTGCCGCCGCATTGTCAGCCCGGCGCACATTTGTCCGAAGCTGGTTATATGCATTTGAGCTTATCGTAACGTTCGAACACTTTCGGCCGCTCAAATCGGATCCTCCGTATCTGGTGCAAGGCGGTCCCAGACAAGTTCCGCAGCCTGATCGGGAACGCCTACCAGCATCTTACCTGTCATTCCCTCCACGAGCTCGAATTTAGATCGTTCGTATCCAAAGATCTCTTGGACGTGGCCTCGATATCGCTGAGTTAGAAAATGGAACTTCTGATTGTCGCTGCCGCGCAGTCCAAACAGACTGCGTTTCTTGATTTCAAATTGTCCGTCAACCAACAGATCGATCCGTGACAACGCGCTCGAAATTGAGGGTTCCCTCTTGGCACGTCGGCGCAGCGAGTTTAAAGTGTAGCCGCTAAAAACGATCGTTCCTAGTCGGAGCTCACGCGCGCCCCCAAGTATTTCGGCCAAAGCCTTCGACTGTGCGAACGGCTCGCCACCGCTAATCGTAATGCCGTCATGCTTCCCGGCAGTTCGGATCCAGTCCAACAGGTCCTCGACGGTCGTTTCGACCCCCCCGCCTGCGGGCAGAGTGTCGGGCGCGACGCATCCAACACAAGAAAAGGGACATCCCTGGAACCAGATGCCCACCCTTCGGCCCGGGCCGAGGCGCGAAATACCCTCCGCATATTCGTACAGTCGCAGCTTCACAACAGACTATATCCGCATAAATATCGATGGGTTAGGATAACGCATGACATGAAGCAAAGAAACTGTTAAGTGACCGCGCTGAGCGAGCTATCACCTTATGTATTCAGCATATACTGAGAGCCTTTATGACCTCCAGAATGCGCTAGCCCTTGTGGCCATGTACGGCGCGGCAGGTGGCGTGGCACTAATGGTAATTGGGCGATTGATGCAACCGCTTTCCCATGCGCTTGGATACCGCACAACGCGTACCGGCATGCAAGCTGTCATCGCATGTGTCGTTCTTTTAGCCGCACACTTTGTGATGATAGAGTTTGGAGTAGCCCCCTGAAAGTGGTCCAGCAACTGGGATAGTTTTGTCCCGCAAATTGGAGGATCAGCGATGGCTGGGAAACGAGAGAAGCCCGAAGAGATTGTATCGAAGCTTCGGCAAGTTGAAGTTCTGCAAGGTCAAGGGATGACGATAGCGGAGGCGGTGCGGCAGATCGGTGTGACGCAACAGACGTTCTACCGATGGCGGAAATTGTACGGCGGGATGGGGCGGTCTCAGCTCAAGCGTCTGAAGCAGCTTGAGAAGGAGAACCAACGGCTGCGGCGGGCGGTGTCTGATCTGACGTTGGACAAGCTCATTCTGACGGAAGCAGCGAAGGGAAACTTCTGAGCCCTTCGCGTCGTCGTAAATGCATCGATGGGTCCGTCGGCATAAAGGAACACGGGGTCCCGCAGGGATTTTCGTAGGCATATGATTTGTTGTGCCTTTTTCGCTGTTGGGACCCCCTGATCTGGACGGATTGTCAGGCCGCTGATTTCGGCCCGGTACGCACGAAGGGGGTCAAAACGGCAAGATTTTGGTTATGTATGATTTAGGTTGACGAGTCCCAATGTTCCTTATGTATGCTCCGTAAATGTATTTCTTTGGAGCGGATATGGAACAACTGTGGTCAGCAGAGGCGCTGCGGGCGCATTGGGTTCTGTCTCCGGAAGAATTAGAGTTACTCAAAAGAATGTCGCTCCGGCGTGGCCTGGTCCTTGGGTATTACCTGAAGTCGTTCCAGCGTTACGCGCGGTTCCCCCGGCTTTCGGATCCTGTGCCAGAAGCGGTTGCCGATTTTTTGGGAGAACAGCTTGGATATCGGGGTCCTCTTCCATCGCACGTGCCAGATCGCACCGACCGTCACTATCGTCGATTGGTTTCGCACCATTTGCGCCTCCGACGCTTTGATCGTGCGGCGTCTGGTGAGTTTGTGGAATGGTTTATGGCCGAGGTGCTGCCGAGCGCACCGCAGGTATCAGCGTTTGATGAGCGCATGACAGCTTGGTTTCTGGCCAACCGTTTCATCCGACCAGATCAATCGCGCCTGGACAAGCTGGTGGCACAATCGGAACGTCAGTTCGATCACAGGCAATACGCCACGATTTCAGGGCGGCTGGCGTTGGCGCACAAACACGCCTTGGATGCTTTGCTGACGACCGATGAGGCCGCATCGCGATTTGCGCAGCTTGCGCGAGGTCCAGCCGGGGCAAGCGTACAGGCCGTTCAGGATGCTGTGGCGCGGCTGGAGATGGTTCGTGCCATCGGCCTCCCGACACATCTCATGGAGGGTGTTCACCCAGACCATATCGCCGGCCTGGCGCGTCGGGCCGCCAGCGAAGATGCTTGGGACATGCGCCGCCGTCCCGAGGTTGTACGGCATGCCCTGCTCAGTTGCTTTTGCGCAATCAGAGCCACGGAATTGACTGATGATCTGGGGGATCTGGTGATCAGCATCATCCACAAGATTTCCGCGCGCGCTGAAAGTAAGGTCATCAAGGAATACGTCGCTGATTTCCGCAAGGCGGAAAGCAAAGACACGGTTCTGGGCAAGATCGTGCTCGCGGTGGATGGGCAACCGGAAGGTGACATCCCGCAGGTCATCTACCCGGTCGTCTCGCGCGAGACGATCCGTGAACTGGCGCAAAGCTACCAGGCGGACACGCCCTCATTCACGACCCGCGTGCATCATACAATCCGCCGCTCTTATGCGCGGCATTACCGACGCGTCCTGCCGGTAATCTTGAGAGCACTGACGTTTCGGACCAGCAGCGCCAGTGCGGAGCCGCTGTTGGAAGCCCTTGCTATATTGACCGAGCCATCGGATCGGAAGTCCCAGTTTTACGCTGAGAGTGAGGTGCCGTTCGACGGTGTCATCCGCCCGAAATGGCGCGACATTGTCCTTGAGATGGGCCCCGGAGGCGTGAGCCGCGTCAATCGGATCAACTACGAGATATGCGTTCTGCAAACTCTGCGCGACAAACTGCGGACAAAGGAAATCTGGATAGAGGGCGCGAAGCAATATTGCGATCCGGACCAAGATCTGCCGCCCGATTTTGATACGCGCCGCGAGCACTACTGCGATCTGCTTGATCAACCCCAGAGTGCGGCTCAGTTTGTTCAGGCGTTGCGGAACAGCATGAAAGAGGGCCTGATCGCCTTCGATCAAGGCTTTCCGGCCAATAAGGACGTCACATTCAAGTCCCGGGCCGGAGGCACGCGCCTTTCCTTGCGTCCCTTGAGCCCACAGACTGATCCTGTGGGGCTGGAAGACCTGAAGGCAGAGCTTGCCCGACGCTGGCCGATGACCAGCCTTCTGGATGTGCTGAAGGAAGTCGATCTGCGCACGGAGTTCACGCCACTGTTCCGTGCGGCGGGATCTCGGCAGACCTTGCCGCAAGAAGAGGTCTCCCGGCGTCTCTTGCTCGCCCTGTTCGGGATCGGGACGAATATCGGGCTCAAGGCCATCGCGGCGGGACCCCATAAGGTCAGCTACAAGGAACTGCTCTACATCCGACAACGCTTCATTCACAAAACAGCACTTCAGGATGCAACCCGGCGGATTGCAGATGCCACCTACCGCATTCGAAGCGCTGATATCTGGGGAGATGCTGGCACGAGCTGCGCCTCGGATTCCACACAACTGGCATCCTGGGACCAGAACCTGATGACGGAATGGCACCAGCGCTACGGCGGGCGTGGGGTGATGATCTACTGGCATGTCGACAAGCAGGCCACCTGCGTCCACTCACAGCTGAAACAAGTCTCGTCTTCCGAGGTGGCATCCATGATTGAGGGCGTGCTGCACCACGGCACGGACTTGGATATCGACCGCCAGTTTGTGGATACTCACGGACAAAGCGTCGTGGGATTTGCGTTCTGCCACCTTCTTGGCTTCGACCTGATGCCACGCCTGAAAGGTATCGCCAGCCAAAAAATCGCCCGCGCAGACAAGCAGGCCGACCACCGTTTCGCCAATATCGAGCCGATTTGCACGGCCCGACCCATCGACTGGGATCTGATCGCGCGGCATTACGATGAGATGATCCGCCTTGCGAGTGCCCTCAAGCTGCGGACAGCCGATGCGGAGACCATCCTACGCCGCTTCACACGGGGTCAAACGCACCCGGTGTTCTCGGCCCTGCTGGAACTGGGCAAGGCCGTCAAAACGATCTTCCTATGCCGGTATCTCGGCAACGCGGAGCTACGCCGCGAGATCCATTCCGGCCTCAATGTCATAGAGCGCTGGAACGGCGTGAATGACTTCATCTTCTACGGTAATGGCAATGAGCTGGTATCCAACCGTCGTGACGATCATGAAATATCCGTTCTCTCCCTTCACCTGCTGCAAGCGGCGATGGTCTACGTGAACACGCTCATGATCCAGCAGGTGCTTCGTGAGCGCTCCTGGCGCGAAAAGATGACCAACCGCGACATGGCAGCGCTGAACCCGCTGCCGCACGGCCACTTCAATCCATATGGCGTCTTTGATCTCGATATGGATGCGCGCCTGCCCCTCGAAGAGATGAGGATGGCAGCATGATACGTTCCGTAACTTATAATAAACGGAACCCATTTTTCCGGTCGCAAAAACAAAACCTTACGAAATCCGTAATTCTGTTCCGTATCAGAAGCCCAAAACCATGCTGATCGGGTACGCAAGGGTTTCGACGACCGGCCAGAACCTCGAAAGCCAGATCGAGCACCTTCAGGCCGAGGGCTGCGAGACGATCTTCCAGGAAAAAATCACCGGTTTTGACCGGCGTCGTCCGCAGCTCGAAAAGATGCTGGGCACACTGCAATCTGGCGACACGTTGCTCGTCACCAGCCTGGATCGCCTTGCGCGTTCAACCCATGATCTCTTCGCAATCACGCAGAAAATCGAAGCCGCTGAGGCATCGTTCCGCTCGCTCCGAGAACCTTGGGCCGACACCACAAGCTCTATGGGGAAGTTCTTACTTACTGTTTTCGCGGGACTTTCAGAACTCGAGCGCAACATCATCAATGAACGCACCGAGGAAGGGCGGGCCTCCGCCAAAAAGCGGGGCGTCAAGTTCGGGCGCAAGCTCAAACTCACCCCCCACCAACAGGATCAGGTCCGCACCATGCTCAAAGACGGCCAATCCATCCGCGCCATCGCACGCCACTTCAACGTCGGCGTCGCTACAATCGACCGCATCAAGCGGAAAACGCAGACTTCATGAAAATCTTGCCGTTTTGGAGGCCTTCGTGCGTACAGGGCCAAGTATGTTTCCAATACCCTCTACCTCGCGACTTCCTTTAGGGGTTCTATTGCGGTGATACGCTGCTAAAGCATTATCATACAACATTTTCAACGATCTGATTTCCCTGTGAAATTCATCAGAGTTACGCGGAGATGGTGGCATTTGCGCCATTGCTTTTCCGTTTGGATTCTTTATGGAAAGTCCGTTCCACAATTTCGGCATTTGCTAGAGTAACTTGGACTACTAGAGGATCTAATATTTGGGTTACTACAGCATGACACTCCTGAACTTTTTCCTCCTGATCTGGAAATAACTTTAAAAATCAGGAAAATTACAATCGCTCCAATTATGAACTCCACACGCCCCTCCAGTGCTCTCAAAATCTAGATTTCTACATGCCAACGGATAGAGGCATGCACTTTCATACTCCTAAGCCCTCTATTCTACGTCAATCCTTTTCAGGAATGCGCCTTCAAAAAACTCGAGCCAGTTAAGTACTTCGCCTCCTTCCGAGTAGACACACAATTAGTGAGTGAGGCTTTAGCCTACTAAAGTCTTAGCCAAATATACTTACTATTTTTACAAAAGCGGTATCGAATGAAACATATTATCTGGATATCCACCACAATTTTGACAGTTATGATCTGGACCGACTTGATAATAGTCAGCAATAAATATTTTTTTATGACATAACATTGGCACGCCTCCGCATTCCATACAGTGCCCAACCGACACCCCTTGATAGTGGGCTCCAATAGGAGCTCGTTTAAGGGATACACCGCAGCGCGGACAATCTTTTATGAATGAAAAAGACGTTGGTGAAACCATGTGGATCTCCCATCAGAAAAGTAAAATTTGAAATTGATCACTTCTTGTCTAGGATTTTTTTACCGAATCTTTTGTTTGATTTACCGCAGTTGTCGTTGGTCTGGGATTATTCTCTGTCTGTTGACCTGAGCTCGTATTTTTTGTGTTAATAGAAGACGACATTTTTAATACCCGTTGTATTTTTGATTCACAGATCACATTTATCATATAAAACATCGGGCTAGCAAGATGAGCAAAAGTCTCTACTAGTACCCTCCCAAACCATGCTTTTTAAGCCATCCATTTAACAGGTCAGTATATCTTTTATTTTCTGCAGCATATCTCTCACGCTCTTGTGGCGTTCGAGCATTCTGCATATCCTGATATGACTCTTTTACAGCATTTTCTAGCTGTCGACCGTGTTGACGATCACCTTCCGTCATAGACGACATTTATAACTCCCTTGAATATAGTAATGTGTGGATATCTAACTTCATATACAGTCTCGAGCAGCTTTTGCCTCGCTCCATTTTTGCGCAGCCAACTGTTCACTTGTTTCCGCCGCAGACTTATTTCCACGAGCTCGATGAGCTGCAGCCTCTTGCTCATATTTCCGAGCATACCCTTCAAGTTTTTCTGCCACTTCAACCCAATCCGTCATTTTTTTCCTTTCAAAATATCATCTACTTTTTCATTTACACTTTTCTCAACGGGCTTATTTTCTGTGGTCCGTGAGGTGTTACGTTCTACAGAACCCTCACCTGACTCCTTGCCCTGACGATCAATAGACATCGGCTTTTTCCCTTATCTTCCTCGCGCCAACTCGTACGCTTCTCTTTCTAATCGTCTATTCTCGGATACTTGCTGTTCATAACCTTTAGCCAGTTCATACTGTCCTTTTGCTCTGAGTTCCTTCGCAAAACTTTCTTGCTTTTCGGCTTCTCTAGCGAAAGTTCGAGCACTGTCTTCATAACTCCCCACAGTTCCTTACTGAACTCCATAATAAGCGATAACTAGCCGAGTGTTCCGCGTTCAGTATTGTATGTCAAGAATCTACTTCCCTCTGATACCTGACCGCCCCCACATGGTTGTGACAGGTGCGATAACTCTATGCCCCCATCGCGCTCTCGGAATGGTCCCGGAAGTGCTCCGCCGCCTGATTTCCGCTCAGCTTTCCTTGGGCCAATTGCTCCATCATTTCGGCGTGTTCGACACCCTGTGCCACGCGCAACAGTTGGCCGGGTAATCCCCCCCGATCTTAGTGGGATGCGGAAGTAGAATTTTCTCGGCAGGATGAACGAGGAGATTCCGATGAAGAAGACACGATTCACAGAGGCCCAGATCATGGCTGTGCTGCGGCAGATGGAGGGCGGTGTGCCTGCCGCCGAGCTGTGCCGCGAGCACGGGATGAGCAGCGCCACGCTATACAAGTGGCGGGCGAAGTATGGCGGCATGGATGCCAGCCTCATCAGCGAGAGCGAGCCTTGTCCGCCATTGGTCCGAGGACAACGGCAAGCGCGATGGCTGAGGAAAACCGGCGCCTGAAACGCATGTACGCCGATGTCAGCATGCAGAACGACCTGCTGAAGGAGGCGCTCGGAAAAAAATGACACGGCCAGCTCAACGCCGAGAGTTGGCCGTGAAAGCGGTGGCGAAGAAGGGCGCCAGCATTGCGCTGGCATGCCGGGCGTTCGAGGTCAGTGAGACGTGAACTTCGTCCCTGTCACCGGACAGCGGGGTACTTTACCCCTGTCCATGAGAGGAGCACGAGATGGGACGACATCGACGGAAGTGATCTTCGTCCCTGTTTCCGGACAGTGTGATTGTTGACGCTACGCGGCGATTTTCCAACTCATTTCTTCGAAAGCCTGCGCTGGCGTCTGGTAGCCTATGGCTGAATGCCGTCGCTGGCGGTTGTAGAAGACCTCGATGTATTCGAAGATCGCGGCCCTGGCCTGTTCTCGGGTTCTGAACCGATGGCGATGGACCAGCTCCTTTTTCAGCGAAGAAAAGAAGCTCTCCATCGGGGCGTTATCGAGGCACTGACCCCTGCGGCTCATGGATTGCTCCAGCTTGGCGTGGCGGATGATC
>NZ_VFSV01000043.1 GCF_007004065.1 Palleronia caenipelagi
GATTGCCTCTATGCGCTTCAGCCGTCGATTCCGCACCTGACACGCTCGGCGCTACATCGATGCCTGCAACGGAATGGCATCTCGCGCCTGCCGGACGTCGAGGGCGACAAGCCAAAGCGGCAGCGGTTCAAGCGATACCCTATCGGCTTCTTTCATATCGACATCGCCGAGGTTCAGACGGCGGAGGGCAAGCTCTACCTCTTCGTGGGTATTGACCGAACCAGCAAATTCGCAGTCACCCAACTCGTGGACAAGGCAGATCGTAAGACCGCATGGGAGTTCCTCGAACACCTGCTCAAKACCGTCCCCTATCGCATCCACACGATCCTCACTGACAACGGCATCCAGTTCGCCGAGCAGCCCCGCAACCGGAACACAGCATATTCACGGCAGATGCGGTTCGACATGATCTGTGAGGTAAATGAGATCGAACATCGGCTCACTAAGCCGAACCATCCGTGGACCAATGGCCGGCTTTTACACCGCCGTTGACAGCCATCTCGCTGCGGTAGGAGCGGAAACCACAGAATAGCGTGCCAAAAACGGTCGTTTTTGTCACAACATGTCACCGCACCTGAAATCAAGCTGTTGATAAGGACAAAAACCCTCGGCAAAACCTTTGCAGTTTTGGCAGGTTTTTGTCACGCTAGGTCATGATCATTGGATATGCCCGCGTCTCGACCGACAACCAGAACCTCGATGCCCAAACCGACGCGCTACAAGCGGCCGGTGCAGAGCGCATTTTCTCAGACAAGGTTAGCGGGTCGATCCGCAAGCGGCCTGAGCTCGACAAGCTGCTCGACCAGGTGCGCCCTGGCGATGTGATCGTCGTCGCCAAGTATGATCGTCTCGCTCGAAGCTTGCGTGATCTGCTGGATATCGTGGAAACCATCAAGGATCGCGGCGCGGGCTTTCGCTCCCTGGCCGAAGATATCGACACGACAACGCCGGCCGGCCGGCTCGTCTTCCACGTCTTCGCTTCCATCGCCCAATTCGAGCGCGAGCGCATATCAGAACGCACAAGAGAAGGTTTGCAGGCCGCAAAGGCGCGCGGGCGCGTTGGTGGTCGCCCCCCTGCCCTTACGACCGCACAAAAAGCCGAAGCTCGGCGCATGCGCGATGATGAACACCGCTCGATTTCTGAAATCGCACGACTGTTCAAAGTGAGTGAGCGAACGGTGCGACGGGCTTAAAGAACGCGACTTCTGCACGCTCTAAACATTTGATTTCCTTGGTTTGGCTCTGGCGTGCGTAAGTCTTGATTTATGCACGCCTTTCTCGATATTGATAAACGACAGAACAATCAGCCAAATTTAGCTGCAAGATCACGGAGCTCGTTTCTGGCGTTGCTTCGTTGCTCGACGATCGTCTTAACTTTCTCAGCAATTTCAGCCCGCAGAGATAGATCACGAGGGATTGGAAGTTGAACCTCAGTGAGCCTCTTTCCAATAGTATCAATGACATCGCGTGTGAATTGCTTGCTCCGAATTTGCCTTTTTACCACGTATGAATTAAGCAAGCCGAGTAGCAAATAAGGCGGAAGCCGCTCATTTTTCATGGAGCGAATTCTATATAGCCCTCCACAATACAACGCTTTTTCGTCCCCTTCTTGTACTATAGTAGATGACCCCACGAGGTATGTCCCATCACGCACCAAAAGGATGTCATAAGGCCGTAAGTCCTGGCGACCGTTGTACTCATCGTAAATTTCCTGGCTCACAGCTTGCTTTGGATTGTGCTTGAGTTCCCAGTTTGCAAAATCTGACGTCCTAAGAAACGGAATTTCGCCAGTACCATAGGCCAACTTTCCTGGTTCATGGCCGGTCTGAAGTTCAATAAGCTCATCATTCACAGCTTCACCTATCGAGATCATTTCACAATGACCCGATAGCTTTTGAAGTTCCTCGTTAATCTCCGGATCATAATATTTTGGAAGATAAATTCTGTTTTTTATCTTGGACTTAGGCACACTGGTTGCCTCAAACCCCCCAAACTCTAAAGTAACAGTATCGGAGACCAAGGCTTTCTCAAGCTCTTCGTCCTCGAGTTTCAAAAACGCATCTAAAGCACCTGTATGTCCGTCCTTCAGTGTTTGCTCTATCAGAACCGGAGCTTGTTTGATGAACGCCTTACCTCTGACCCTAGTCTCAAGCGCCCTCCTCACTTTTTGCCTCAGCTCGTCAGCCTTATTGGCATCCTTGAGGGTAGGGATCGCTATTTGCCGATAGCGTCGGCCAATCGTGTCGATGATGTCTGCGGTAAATTGTGTAGACCTGATTTGGCGCTGCACAATCTCACTGTTGAGAGCGAGGAAAAACAGCTCCGGAATGAGGTCACTTCCAGCCGAAACTCGAAACTTTAAAATATGCGATTGGTAAAGCAGGTCACTATCTACGCTCGTGACAAAGCAGTTTGTACCGATAAGATATGTGCCATCCCTCACTAAGAGAATATCACCGTCTTTGACGTCCTGCTTAGTCTGGTATTCCTCATAAATAGCTTCTGACACACCCTGTTTGGGTGCCGTCTTAATTTCCCAATTGGAGATGTCTGATGTGCGAACAAAAGGGATATTTCCTGTCCCATAAGCCTCTTTGCCAACTTCATGACCAGTACTTACTTCAAGTCGTCCCTCGTCCTCCAACTCCCCAATGGTGACAAGTTCATAATTCGCCTTCAGGGATGCGAGGTGTGTCTCGATACTAGGGTCGTAATACTTAGGAATATAAATTCTATTCCTGACTTCGGAAAATGAAATCGAGTAGGCAATCATTTTTTTCCACTATCTTTGTAAAGGTCGGCTACTAGAGGTACTTCGTCCAAGAGTTCCCGTTTTCCTTCCGAGTTCACCCTATATGTTGGGTTTCCACGACTATCATGACCACACCATTTTACGTCGCACATGAAGATGTCATGGTCATCACTTGGCGGCGTATTTTCAAGAATTAGAACACACGTTTTAGCATGAGTGTACGGTTGGAATAGGTCCTCTGGTAACGTCACCACTGCCCGAATAGTCGTTCGTTTCTCGATGTAAGCGACGATATACTCATACTTCGGCATCCCAAAGATGGACTCAAGAAGAACAATTCCGAGCTTGCCGCCAGGTTTTAGCAGCTCCAAGCATCGCTCAATAAACAGAAGTTGCGGTGGTTGTTTGTCGTGGAGATTGCCTTTCTGAAACTCTTCGTGTTCATCCTTCTTCCACTCGTGGCCAAGGTCATACGTTTTGAGTATGTCATCAGTATCAATAGCAAGTTTTTTACCAAAAGGAGGGTTAGTAACGACAATGTCGAAGCTCCCCCGCTTGATTTCCGTTCTTGCTGCAGCTGACCAATTCTGGGGTCGATCGAGAGAGTTCTCGCAGAAGACGCCGCCGCGACCATCACCCAATATTGCCATATAGGCCTTAGCAACCTTCGATAGAAAGCTGTCTTTGTCTAAGCCACGAAAGTTTTTGATTGCCGCCTCTTGCTTTGCGGAATTGATTTCATTTTCTGGCCATCCAAGTTCGTTGCCCTGGATCTCAACTTTTTGCCAAACATGCCGCAGGGCTTCGACAAGGAATCCACCGCTGCCACATGCGGGGTCGATAATGCGGTCAGATTCAGAAGGATCGAGCATATCAATGACCATCTTCACGACATTTCTTGGAGTGAAGAATTGCCCCTGTGGACCCTTGAGAGAAGGGCCGATGAAAACCTCAAAGGCGTCGGCCACGGCATCTCGGTCAGAAAGAGTTATGGCGAACATCTGGAGCTCTCCAACAATGTACGCAACGCTCTTGGCGTCCAGCCGGATGCTGTCGGATACATCAATTACGTCTTTATAATTTTTCTTAACCTTTTCAAAAATATCCTGAATACGCTTGAGCACTTGGTCATGGTCTTCGTCCACTCCCGCCCGAAAGCTGACCGTCGCAGTTGGCTTGGTAAAACGCTCATCGTAGATTTTGCAAAACAGCAGATTAATGAGTTGTTGAGCAAGGACTTCGTCGCGGGTAATCCCCACGGCATTGGCCGCGAGATAGTTTCTCATTGCTCGGAAGATGCTTTTTAGATTGGTCGCGGGGCGTAGGTCTCTTCGTTCAAAGAGCCCCACATCTTCCAATCGCTGCCCATGCCGAGGAATGTTCGGAATCTCTTCAAACTTAACAGTACCCGCAACCTCGTGCTTCTTTAAGAAGAGGCGCTCTTTTCCGTTGAACCAAACACCGATACGGGATTTGGAAAAGCGAAGGTAATCTTCAAGTTGCCCTCGCCCGTCTTTCCGGTTCTTTTTCTTGCACTCGATAATAATGTGGATGTTGTCTTCATCGTGAGTGTTGGAGTTGAAAACAGCGATATCGACGGGGTACTCTTTCTTTGTATCAGAAGGGCGCGCCTTTACCCGCCACTGTGGTCTAGTGCGAATATGAGATTTCGGGTAATCGTAGTCTTCTACCAGAGTGCGTGCAAAGACCTGGACTGCATCAACTTCTTCGGGGGTTTCCCGAACTTCCCGCCCAGAAATGTAGTCAATAATGTAACCATCTCTTGGCTCACCGCTTGTCTCATCAACGGCTTCCTTAATGGCGAGAATTTCATCGGTCATATGTGTCTGCTCATCATTGTTTAGTTTCTTGTCGCATAGCGAAGGATTGTCAGGAAGGGTTTTCGTTAAACAATCCAGAGGCTTTTACTGCCTGCATGCTTGCATGTAACGCGCTTTGAATGCGGGCTTACGCGTGAAGCCCGTTATTGTGCGTCAGTGAAAAAGACACGCCCTCGCGCTGCTTCAGACGGGCGACCATTGCCAGCAGGTTATCCGCGCGCGGGTTGCCTTTGGCGCTGAGCATACGCATCAGGCTTTTGGGGTCTTTTTGCATGTCCTCGGCAAGTGTCTCGAAGCCCACGGTGGCGTTCACGTAGTCACGCAGCAGCACCTTGCCCGTTTCAAGATCATCGCTGAACAGCGCTTCCATCGCTTCACGGAACAAGCCGACACGAAATTCAGGATCGCGCTCGGCGCGTGCCTTGATGGTGTCTTTGAAATCTTTGGTCAGTGGCATGTCAGTCTCTTTTCTGTTTTCGGTTTTTGTAGTCGTCCCAAAATGCCTTGGCCTGCTCGATGTCCTTGGACTGGCGTTTTTTCGTGCCGCCGCAAAGCAAGATCACAAGCTTGTCACCGTCTTGGCCAAAATAGACGCGATAGCCTGGGCCGAAGGTGATGCGCCGTTCGGACACGCCCTGCCCTACGGGCTTCACATCGCCCATATTGCCGGTCTCGATCCGTGCTAGTGCGGTTCTGACCTTCAGGGCTGCGGCCGTATCGAGCTTGTGAAACCAATCATCGAACGGTGCTTTTCCCTCTTCAGTGACATAGACAACGAGCTCAACCATAGAAAGAAATGGTAACACATACGTTACCAAATGTCAAATTTTTCTTTCTAAGCGAAGAAGTTATCCCCCTGTATTTGCCTTACACCCCATGGGGGTCGAAGCGCCGTCCTGTCGGTTTGGTGCGTTGCCCTATCCGTCATGAGCCTCGGCGAAAAGTGAAAGTTGATCTGCTTTCGGAGCCGTCCCTTGCTTGAGCCCGAAAAAAGAACAGCGCGGTTCTCGCTGCAAGGGCGCGAAGCGGGAGCGGAGCCACGCGCAAGATGCGAAGCATCTGAGCATGGCGAGCACCCACCCCTTGTAGCGGGGTTCGTGATGGTCTCCGTAAGCCCGCTTACGTATTTCTGGGCCAAATTTGCCCACCCATCGGTGGATCGTCGAAGCGTCTACCCTCACCCCACGTTCGGCCAACATATCCCGGACATCGCGGCATGAAAGAGGGTAACGGCAATACCAGCGCACGGCCATCAGGATGATTTCACGCGGGAACCGGTGCCGCTTGAAAGGGTTCTTGCGCCGTGCCATCTGGTCCTCCACTATCAAATGCGGTCAGTTTCTTGAATTCGGGCAGTTATGCAACAGACCCAAGGTGCGCTAGATCGCCTAAAAGTCTGCTCGAATGACCCTGTTTGCGCAGACCACGAGCCTGACGGTCGGAGTGGCGACCGAGCTACCCACGGCGCGGCTTGTCATGGCTGCCTACTGATCGCTGAAACCAGCTGCGAGATGCGAAATCTTTTTCTCGACCGCAGCCTGCTAGTTCCCACGATGGGTGGGCATGGGGCAAGTTTATTTGACTGAAGTGATGGATAAGCGATCCAAATCCAACTCTGCCGCAATTGCCGCTCGATCGTGGATGAGATGCACGTGCCTGGCCCCGCATGACAGCATAGTCGCCCATCATTTCGGCGACGGCCGATCCGTATGGCAGCAAAGCCAATTCCTCGGTAAGCGCTGCTTTGACCCCATGACCTGCCACTGAACTTTCATCCAGCCGCGACTGGAGCCCGGTTAGTGTTTACGCCAGTTGGCACAGGTTGAGCTATCGCCCGACGCGGGGAGCTTTCATCTCGCGCAGCGGGGCGGGCGATTGTGGTGGTCAGGGTTCGCGCGTAATCGACGGGGGTCATGACCTGCCCCCGAGGTGTCGGCCATGCGACATCATAATTCGCATAAATGGCATTATGTTGGGCATTGGCAGCGATCACCCGCCAAGGGTCCGAGCCTGAGCTCCTTGGCTGGCAGACACCAACCTTACCCCCAGACGCCATCCGCCCGCGCAGGTTTTGCGCGGGCGGGGCATGTGCTTGATCCGTTGGGGAGGGGTTTGGATCAGGCGTAGGTCTTGAAGGGCTCGAGGCTCTCGCTGAGGCGGGCATTGGCGAGGTCGAGGACTTCCTTCGTGTCCGACACGTTGCGGTCGAGGGCGGACTGGGTGGTCATCGCGGTCATGGCGATGGCGGTCTTCATGTCGCGGGCCTGGAGGATCTGCTGGCCCTGCTGCACGGTCTCGGAGGCGGCGTTGCTGAGCTTCGACAGGATCAGCTTGTCGACCTCAATCACGCCCTCGGCGAAGCTGCGGAGCGCGGTGCTGTAGAGCGAGGCGAAGGTGCGGGCCTCGGAGGTCGCCGCACTGAGGTTGGCGCTGGCGCGGTCGGCGAGGCGCTCGACTTTGTTCTCCACCTTCTCGGCGGCGTTTTCGACTTTTTTAGCAGTGGCAGCCATCGTGGCCTCCTATCGGTTGGATCTGTGTGTTCGCGTCCTTGTGATACAGGAGATAGAGGCGGAATGCTGCGCTGCAATGGCAAAATGCTGCATTGCAGCATGTGACGCTACGGTACATGGCTTGGGAGGTCTCGTCCCCCTGCCCGGCCCGCCTGAGTCAGGGTACCCACCATCTTTGAAACACGCCTTCGGCAACGCCACTTCTGATCGCCCCTGCCGATCCGGAGAGCGATAGTGACCTCACGGAGTTGATCGAGTGGACAAGCCAGAACGTCGAACAGATGCGCATGTATTCCGAGCATGAGAAGAGAAAAGCACAGCTCGAACTGGATCTCGAAGAGGACCGGGAAGTCATGGCCAGGCTCGAGCGAGAGCGCGGGCCCGACGGAGATCGCGACCACGAGCAGGAGGACGAACATGAGCGGTGATCGTATAGTCATTAGGAGCATTTCTGATGCGCCCCACATGGGACCCAACTGCGCCCCAAGTGCGCCCCAGGTGGGACCCAACTGCGCCCCAGCTGCGCCCCAAGTGCGCCCCGCTCCTTCCAACACTCTGAAAACGTGCGATAAAAATTTTACGGGCATCACTCGTTACCGATTTTCGCCGTTTTTTCGTTCCAGAACAGATGTTTGGGGCAAATGCAGCTTGCTGCGTTATGTGTGGAACTCCCATGAGGCCCACCGGGCCGATGGACCCCATCTGGCCTCGTTCTAACGGTTTGATCTGGCGCAGCTCCCGCCAGATTACCGGGAGCCGAAGCGGCGATTGAACGGGCCTCGTCGTCCTTTCCCAGGTTTTCCTGGGGCGTTCCCGGGTGTTTGCGAGGATTTTTTCCTCGCGGGAAAAGAGACGAGACGATGACGAAAACCCCGCATCAAGCGCGTAGGGGGCCACCATAGCTTCGAGGAAAGCAGGGCGCTCTCCGCGGCATCTGGAGAACAACCCGGAGCGTTAATCCCAACGCCCACCCTGCCCCGGATCGGTCCGAGTTGCTCGGGCTGGTCGTCACTACGACTGTAGATTGCCCGGATCTTTCCTGGCGTATCGGAACACGAAAACCCGTCTTAAGCCCGGACACTTTGCTGCGCCGCAGCATCGGCATTTTATCCGCCAGCACCGCTTCGCCGTGGCGGTTGTCGCCGATCAGGCCAGAGAGCAGCATCCTGAATGCGTCGACGTGCCGAGCTGTGACAACAGGCGCAAGGGCGGCGTGCTGGAGACCTTCCCCGCCGTGCCGGACGGCTGCGGCTGAGTCACCGACCGAAGCACCCTCCGGGACGCCGCAGAGACGCGCAAGAACAGCGTTGTCGCCCAGGAGTGGCTGGTGGCCCTTCCCGACGCGCTCAGCGCCGTACAGAGAGCTGATCTGACCTGGGCGCTGGCTGCATGGCTCGTCACCCGCTGCCGACGTCCATTCTGCCGCCCCCTCCTTTCTCAACCGCCCGCCCGCCGTTTGTGGCGGCAGCAAAGCGATCAGAGAAAGATCTTCACGAAGGCGGCTGTTGCGCCAATGACGCCGACTGCTGCGAGGAAGGGCGCAAGGAATGTGCTGACGCTTATTTGTTTGGTTTCTGCCAGGAGCTTTGCGATCTGGGCGCGCATCTTCTCATCGGCAAGTCTGACTTCGGCTTCGGTCATGTCCGTGTCGCTCATCTTGCTGTTCCCTTTCAATCTAGTCGGTTTCGGTTGAAAATCGAGGTGACATCTGACGCTCTTGATCCCCTTCGGGATCGCCTAGGAATACCCTCAGGATACTGACCTCCAAATCAGACAATGCTCCGAAAAGTGCGTTGGCCCAGGCCGCGATCTCGTTCACTCACCGCCGACAAGCACCGCATGGCCCCGGTTTGGAAATGGTAAGCCAAAGCGGAACAGGCCCACAGAGACGCCAGAAGGCGCGCTGAGCGCCAGATGAAACTCGAGCGCCTGGGTGAGCCATCCAAAAAGCGGTCAAAGCCTGTGAGGCAGCTCTCAGAGCCGCTGAGGTGGAAAGCGCGCGGGACCGGCTGCGCACCGAATACGCCGAACGCACCCTGCCCCTCGTACAACGGGCGCGCCGAAATCCATAAATCGCCAGCCGGATCAGACGCTGGGGCATCAACTTGGACCGCCCGGATCCTGAAGTCGCACAGGACGATCTTTGGCGCAAACAGGGCAAAGGCTATGATGGCCACCCGGTCTGGGCCATCGTCACAGACGATGGGGAAGTCGCTGACAGGGCTGAAAAGTACGCGGCGGCAGAACGCTGAACCTTTCGGGATGCACAACGCAAGGCTGATGAAGATGCGCGGTGAAAAAAGCAGGTCAAACGCTTCCCGACCCCGGCACGTCCGTCATGGCCCCTACCCTGCGTTCGGAGAACAGGGCTTGGACCATGTTCAGCGGGCTTTCGAAAGCCGGTATTTTCAGCGCATGGCGGCAGAAGAGACACCACGACGGTCTGCTAGATACTCGATCGCTGGGTGGTACGTATCGTCGGGACCCTGCCCCGCCTCAAACCTCTCGAGACGATCCGGCTGTCTTTGACCGGTGGCATGGCGAAGCTACCGACCAGCTCGAAACCGCTTTCAGCGCTCACCCTGACCTGAAGGCCCCGCTTCAGACAAGCATCGATGAGTATGAGGTGAAACAATCGCCATCAAAGCCTAAATCGACCCCGCCATCCTCTGGCTTTAGCGGTTCTGCGACGTAGTAACTGACCAACCAACTCTGACCATTCTCAGCCGGAAACCTCTCTGCAAGCGCGACGCCCGAACATTGAAACGCCGACTTATCCACTGCCCCGCCTGTGTTAAATAGGTGTTAAATATAGTGTTACGGTGGAAAAATGCCGGATTCGTCTTTTGATAGCAATAGCTTATCTACACCCCACATGGGTGAAGTGACGTTAGAACATGGGTGAAGTGACGTTAGAACATGGGTGAAGTGACGTTAAAATGATTGCCATGGGTGAAGTGACGTTGTAGTGATGACCATGGGTGAAGTGACGTTAGACTGGGAGGAAACATGAACCAGCGCCCTGCCCTTTTACCGGATCGTCATCCGACACCGGACTTCTTCGTTTGTGACATTTTTGATGCGGCCCCGAAGTCAGATATGGCGTCGATGGAGCATCCTATTTTTTCACTTTCAACCAAGCCCGATTACCGTGTGCGAGAGTACGAAAACAACGGAGCCAAGCTAACCGTTAAGCCGTCGTCTGATGGTCTTGCAACAGTCCATGACCGGGATGTCCTGATCTACTGCATCAGCCAGATCATTCGGGCGATGAACGACGGAAAGCCTGTCAGTCGTCGAGTGAGGTTTAATGCAGGCGACTTGATGCGGGTGACCAACCGGCAGCTTTCGGGGCGTGGTTACAGCCTGTTGAAAACGGCTCTTGAGCGGCTTCGCGGCACGGCGATTTCCACCAACATTGTGACCGGGGGCAAGGAGGTCTTCCGTACATTTGGCCTGATCGACAGCGCGGAAATCGTCCGCGAAACGTATGAAGGTCGGATGCAGGAGGTTGAGGTCGTTCTCTCCGACTGGGTTTTTAATGCCATTGAAGCCAAGGAAGTTCTTACCATCCACCGGGATTACTTTCGTCTGCGGCGCCCGTTGGAGAGACGGCTCTACGAGCTTGCCCGCAAACATTGTGGTATGAAAAAGGAATGGCGCATCGGTATGGAGCTGCTGCAAAAGAAATGCGGTTCAAGCTCGTCCTCGTTTGAATTCCGGCGGCTGATGCGCAACATCGTTCAAGATGATGAGCGTTCCAATCACATTCCTGATTATGCTCTGCGCCTATCCGATGACGGCAACCAACTGATCGTTCAGTCTCGTGGTTCTTTGCCCGGTACTTACTCGGAGGCTGTCGAGGTCGGCCCGTTGGACCCTGAGACATATGAGATGGCCCGGGACGCGGCGCCTGGTTGGGATGTTCGTGTGATCGAGCAGGAATGGCGCGCCTGGATGACTGAGCGGCCTCGGAATCCGGATGCCGCGTTTATCGGGTTCTGCGCGAAGTGGTCTGCAAAGCGTGGTACTCCATGAGAAAGGTACCCCTAGGTACCCAAACGTAGGCATGGCATGCATATCACAGAGTATCCATGGTTTGGGTAGGTTGGGCTTCCCAAGGGTACACTTGTCATGGATACTCAGGGCACGAGCAGAAAACAGAAAGGCACTAGAATGCCGATTATATCCTTCGCGTCTTCAAAGGGAGGCGCGGGCAAAACAACGTCAGCGATCATTCTCGCGACCGAACTTGCCCAAGGCACAGACGTAACTCTCATCGATGCAGACCCCGCTGCACGATTGTCACGCTGGTCGAAACTCTCAGAGTTACCAGATAGGATCAACGTCATCACCAGCGAGGGCGAACGCGCTATACAGGATGAGATCTCTCAGGCTGCGGCACGAACGACCTTTGTCCTCATCGATCTTGAAGGCTCCGCCTCGCGCCTGACGTCCTTCGCCATCTCCGAATCCGATCTGGTGATTGTTCCGACCGGGGATGAACAACAAGACGCAGACGAAGCGATTGAGACCTTGGCGCAGATCGCCATGGAGAGCAGGGCGCGGCGTCGGGAGATCCCGTCAGCAGTGCTTTTTGCACGGACCAACGCCGCAGTAAAAAGCAAGCTGGAGAAACATATCAATGCCGAACTCCGCGCCGCGACCCGGGTTTTCGAGACCGAGCTGCACCGGCGCACAGCGTTTTCCTCTTTGCACAATGCTGGAGGCGGCCTTCGCCAGCTCGACCCATCCGAAGTCAATGGCATCGACAAGGCCATTGTAAACGCACAGGCCTTTGCGGCCGAAGTGGTCGATATTCTTGAGGAGACGCGCCATGCCTCGGTCGCTTGATCTGAACCGTCTAAAGCAATTTGAAGCGCCCCGGGCAGAGCCAGCTGTTGCGCCCGTTGATCCTGGACCCGAACGCTGGCCCAGCCGTGAGCCTGTGCGTGATGGACAAATCAGCATCAAAGCGCCGCTTGATGTCATCGAGCGCTTCCGAAAGCTCTGTAAAGATGATCGCCGGACTTATGCTGACATGCTCTCTATTTTGATGGACGCTTATGAAGACCGCACATAAATGTCTTTAATCCAGATTTTTTGTACCTACATAAAATGGCAGAAATCGAGTATGATCGCACCAAGCGTGATAGGACCTTGCAAGAACGGGGTCTCGACATGGAGAGGGCAGGGGGCATTTTTGATCGCCCTCATCTGACAGCGCCAGATCTGCGTCAGGACTATGGAGAAGACCGCTTTATCACGATCGGTTATCTCGACGGCCGGATGGTTGTATTCGTCTGGACTTGGAGAGGTAAGAATATTCGGATCATCAGTATAAGGAAGGCAAATGGGAGAGAACAAACAAAATATGGTCCCCGCTTGGTCGGATCCTGACGATGCACCGGACCTGGCGACAGAAGAATGGCTGGGCGTGTTCGACGCGGCTCCAGTCATTCGCGGACGTCCGAAGTCGCCATCACCGAAAGTCGCCACCACGCTCCGCCTAGATCCCGATATCGTCGCGCACTTTCGGGCGAGTGGCCCTGGCTGGCAGACAAGGATCAACGAAACCTTGCGCCGCGCAGCTGGACTAGGGGAAAAGTCTTGAAGCGCCAGACTTCCTCACAAATGCGGACGAAAACGCCAACTAATGACAGCATTCTAAAAGGCCTCAAGGAGGCGCTCGATTTTGCCAAGGGCAACAGGGCAGGGACCAAGGTCCATCAGATTGAAGTGCCTAAGATCAATGTCGCCGAAGTCCGTCGCCAGACAGGTCTGTCCTAGGCCGAATTCGCCCGCAGTATTGGCGTGGCGAAGGGAACGCTGCTCAACTGGGAGCAAGGACGCCGTACCCCTCAGGGGGCAGGTCACGTCATTCACGATCCGCCGGATCAAACGCGGCGGGTGTTTGGCCGGAATCCGATCCTCGAGATCGACATAGCTGAATAACGATCCGCTCTTCACGTCCGACCCACGCATCTGACATCTCCAAACATCGGCAAGAGATATGAATTACGGCTCAAAAGGCGTGTCGAGGAGCGTTTTTCAGCAACCCGCTAATGCCATAACCCGCTTTCAGCAATATATATTATACGACTAAATTCTCTTAGTAAGTCCATTCCATCCCATACAGCATCAAATTTAAGAGCTAAACCAGTTGGCACAATTCGGTCTATATTAATCTCATGATTACGGGCGATCGTGCGCCATCTCTCCGAAGATATTCCATAACTTGATATCGTTTGGCTTTTGGAAGTTAGCATTCGAGGAAGTTCTTCCAACGACTCCAATGTATATTCCCAGAATATACCTGAGCCTACATGTTTCTCGTGAATATTAACGATATCTGGTGCGTTTAGGGAGCCAACTGAAGCAAGGTTGGTGGGCATTTTGTAGATATATTCAACAAGCCCATCAATAGCAAGCTGATCCTGCTCAACAAGTTTGTTTACAAAATCCACTGGATACACCTCATCTGAGAATTTTTGAGCTGCTGTGGAAACCGAGTTCCAGAATCGAGCCTTCACATCGCGGTTCTCTGGGCCAGACTCCACCCAAAAAACTGCCTGTGGTGAAGAGCACGCCATTTGCCCAAACCAGTAAGAGTCATTGCAGAACTTTTCAGAAAGTGTTGCAAGCTCACCATCGGAAAGTCTTGAAACTGCATTCGTATCCAGTACTGCCAGTGACCATCTGTCCGGGAAAACAACGTCTTTTCCTCTCATTGAGAGAGGAAATTGTCGGATCTTTGCGACAGCGTTATCTCCACCCCATATCACTCTAACATCAGCGATTTTAGAAAGACGCATCGTGATCAGGTCGTTATGCTCATACTGTATAACAAACAAACGACTCTTCAAGTTCGCGAATTTTTTATCATTGAGGACTTCTGATAGAACTTGAATCAAAATGCGCAACTGGTCTCCGGAACGCGAGGATACGCGGACAATATTGATATTGCCGACAAGGCACGAGATCATCGTCGAATACAGAAAGATCGTATCTACATTAGCTGGTGCGAAATGTAGTGCTATACCTCGCGCCGCAAAGACGCGACTTTCATCAGCATCTTTGAAATACGCCGCTTGAATCTTGGCAAGATTCCGAGGTCGCAACCAGTCAGCTAAAGCGACAATCTCAGGAAAGCGGCGTATTTCAGGCCTTTTCATTATCTGGCGTGAGAATGCAGCAGAAAAGTCGAGGGCAATGTCACTGAACGGACTCAACGTTTCCAAGCCTAGCAAATCATTAACGTTAAGCTCACATGGCGTTAACGTTCTGATATCTTTAATGTTATTATCCTCATGGTTCGGCATAATCATGTTTCCTAGCTTGCGATTATCTTTACCGCATTCAGAGGATTCTCCTTCATACCCTTTCGTATTTTAGTAAATTTTTCCTTTTTCAAAAACAAGACCTCCAAATCATATTTCGAGGTATTTTCCGAAATCGATCCATCAGCAATACCGAAGCCGAAACGTTTGTGCCAGTCTAAAACGCCTTTATTGCTACGCAAAACCTCACAGTAAAGGACATCAACTGACAGCACATCAAACGCGTAAGCGAGTCCACTCAATTCGACCTGCCGCCATACCTTCATCATTTCCAACAAATTGTCTGATACGTGAGGTGTGAAATAAAACGCCCACCAAGCTGCTATCTCAGGCTTGATATCAAAAAAGGCTTGTACAGCTATGGGAGTACCGTCTTGCTCTAGGATATGGAGGTTATATGCAGAATCCTGCATTTTTTTAGCCCACCATATTTTGTGATCCTCGAGAGAAATCACCTCTTGGGTCAGCATCGCCAAACGGACCTTCTCTTGATTGCGCCAGTCCAAAACATCAAGCATATCATCATCTGAAACAGGACGAAATGTAAACTGCGGTGCCGTATTCATCGATTTATCTGCCTTTATCTTGAAATGTATCAGAACAGCCACGAAGTTCTGCTTTTGGTAAACGACCGATAACTTCGAATGTTTTACCCATCCTGCCACAGGGGCAACTATCGATACCCGTAATTTTGCCCTCATCTTCTGTTAGCAATGCATGCCCAGGGTAACTTTCTGGCAATGCCGACAAAACCTCAATGATGCCTTTTTGTCCAATACCAGCCGAACTCCAATCATATGGATTTCTTATATTTACATCTGCAAAAGATGGAGCATGTAAGCGCCCGTGCTCGCATTCTACGAAAATAGATCCGACCTGCTCTACCATTCCGTAAAAATTGTGTATGCGCCTTATACCGGACACCGCCTCGACGCGCTCTTTGAAAATTTCGTTTCCGACAGCTTCGTCCTGAAGCTTTTTCCAGCCACCAGAATGAACCAAGATGCCGTGCGGGAGGTTAATTTTGTGAGATTGTTGCTCTAAAACAGTGACAAAGTACTTCCAAACCATAAAAGTGAACCCAAACAGAAAAATCGGCTCATCTTGATGTTTATCTACGAATGTGTCGATTGCACTCCAGTCAATCTCCATAGTTTCATCTTTTAGAGCATAAACGGGCTTGCGGCCAAAGTTCATCATACCAAGAATACCAGCGCCGCGCGCGGAGAAACTCGATCTGTCTTTAACAACCTTTGGGTGATCAATGATTAGCATTGGGATACGCTGCTTGCCCAGATAATCCTGCATGATTTTAATAACAGCACGACTTTGATATTCGGCTGTTTTTCTGTTTAGCACGATCTGCGACACCTGCTGGCCAGTCGTTCCCGACGATGTCAGAAGTTTGAACCGCTCCTCTTCCGGAATTGATGATAATAGGTGCGTCTTGAACAATCGAACCGGCAAAAATGGCACTTCATCAAGTGACGCGGCCTCGGCAGAGACGCCTCGCGCTCTTATAATCTTCGCATAAGCACCACTATTTTCAACATGATGCTCTGTAAGGTGGTTCAGACGTTTCAGCAAAAGTTTTTCTTTTTCTGGCTGCGGCAGTCCATAGACAGATATTTCAAACATTGTCTCTTGCATTAGACCCCCCCATCACCTAGAGCATTCAAGCTTTTATAGTCAATTTTCCCATTCGACAAACGCGGCACTTCATCAAGAAGAACGACGTTGAAAGACCGCGGTGAAAACGAAAAATTTTCGATGATAGTTTCGCTGATTTTTTCCTTCGGGCCCGATGTGGTGAATACCGTCAGGGAATCATCTACTCCCTTACAGACAACCTCAATATCTATACTCGCAAAAAAATCTTCAATTTCTTGGAGGCCAACACGGTTCCCTTGTAATTTTATAAATCGGCTTTTTCTACCCTTGATCCGGAGAAACCTATCATCAACCCACTCAGCGAGATCGCCAGTATACAGAACCCCATTCATTACGTCGCCTTCAGACAAGTCTGCGCGTGTTTCAGCGTAGCCCATCATAACACTGGAGCTTTTTATAACCATCTCTTCATTCACAAGCTCGACCTCGACACCAGGAATGGGTTGGCCAATACAATCGGGATATTCTGGTATACACGAATGTGGCAGCCATGTAATACGGGGCCCAGCTTCAGTTTGACCATACATGACATGGAACTTCCACCCTTTCTCAGAAGCGATATCATGTAAGGTGAGCACCTTGTCTTTCGGCAAGCGTCCACCTGCTTGAACCAATGTTCTGAGATTTTTCGAATCTCTTTTTTCCAACCTAATACGCAGCAGCATATCATAGTGAAAAGGCACGCCAGCCAGACTTGTGGCCTCAGAGAAGTTCTCCCAAAATTGGGGCTGCATCACTGATGCATTGCTCAAAAGTAAAGTGGCCCCCACAAGCATGTGACTATGGATCACCGAAAGACCAAAGGAATATTCCATAGGCAGATGGGCAAGCGGGATCTCGTCTTCCGTAAGATCGAGATACTCGGCGATAGATTCGGCATTCGCATAGAGTTGACGGTCATTGAACCGGACAAGCTTGGGGGAACCAGTTGATCCTGAAGTTGATAGACAAATAGAAAGGTCTGGATGCAAAGCTTCGGATCGTACGTAGTGTTGCTCGCATCTTACTAGACCATTCTGCACACTAACGACAGCTTGCGCTTGATAGGTTTCGATCATTTGCATCAAATGCGCATTGGAAATTTTAGCTGGCAAAAGCAAAATCGCATGCCCAGCCGCATGTAGCCCGATATAGGCCCCTAGATGCGGAACTGTATTTTCGCATAAAAGTATAACAAAACTGCGTTCGGGTATTGCTTCCCGCCAAAAATTTTCATGATCTGTGAGATCACCGTAACGTAGAACGTCACCACCATCATCGCGCGCCAATATTTTCGAACTGTGCGATGATACTTTGTGCAGGGTTTTCAACATTATACCGTGTCCGTTCAGGCAGTCATACTACCATCAATTTGTAAAACCTGCCCTGTGATGTACGACGCTTCATCACTGGCAAGGAATAATGCCGCCGATGCAACATCATCGGTTGTCCCAAAACGATTCATTCGGATGGAAGCCAGTGCCTTGTCTCGTGCTTCACCTGTAATGCTTGCAGTCAGGTCGGTCTCAATGAAGCCGGGCGCCAAAGCGTTAACGCGAACACCCGACGGCGCCAGTTCCTTGGCCATTGCTTTTGTCATACCAATCACAGCTGCTTTGGAGGCGCTATAGCCTGAATACCCGACTGCTCCCTGGACACCCATAATGGATGAAATGTTAATAATTGAGCCCGAATGTTTTGCGGACATCAGTCGAGTAGCGAGTTGGGCACAGAGATAACTCCCTCTGACATTCGTGTCGAACATGTCATCTATTATATCCGACTTTGTCATTGCGATCATGCCAGCATGCATAACTCCAGCATTGTTAACTAGAACATCAAGAGCTCTGTACTGTTTGCGAACTTCCATAAACGCCGCTTTGATAGAGGAGAGGTCGCTTACGTCTAAAATCAGACTATGCGCGTTTTCATATGCCGCACTAATATCTTCCAATTCTTCTAAATTCCGTCCGCCCAGAAAGACAACATAGCCAGCATCAAGAAATCGCCGAGCCGTAGCAGCGCCGATACCCCGGCTTGCCCCTGTGATCAAAGCGATTTTCGGTGTATCAACCATTAACTGAACTCAACATTATACTTGGTAAGGATTTCACGCGCCTTCATAACACTCGACATTTCAATGATATCATCAGTGTCGAGCATGATATCAAATACATCTTCAAGTTCAGCAACCAATGCCATGTGCGCAACCGAGTCCCACTCTTTGATAGAGTTATATTTAAGATCATCGGTGATGACATCTTCTGAGATTTGCAGCGCTTCAGCAAAAGCTTTTCTGAGTTTCTCTACATTATCCATTGCTTAACTTTCTGTATGGACCGGCTTGATTTCGTCGACAACGCCTTCACTAGCAGTGTAAAGGCGCTGTTTCTAGGACCATATTGCATGTATCAGATCGAGGGCATACTGGCCCCGTTCGCCACTGTTTCTGATCAAAAGCTCGTAGGCCACACGACCGGGATCAGTCATGCGCTTCAAGGATTTGAAGGCGATCTTGGTTCTGGTGGTCTGGACCGCGCCGGGTTTGCCGGCGGCTGATTTTGGTTCGTTACGCGGCCATGTCTTCACGGTCCCGTGCCGCGCAGAAGTGTGATCTTCGTCCCTGTCTCCGGACAGCGGGGTACTTTACCCCTGTCCATGAGAGGAGCGCTACATGGGACGACATCGACGGAAGTATTCAGACGATTGAACTTCGTCCCGTTTTCCGGACATTCTGATTGTTGACTCTACGCTGCGATTTTCCAACTCATTTCTGTGAACGCCTCTGCCGGTGTCTGGTAGCCGATGGCTGAATGGCGGCGCGGGCGGTTGTAGAAGATCTCGATGTACTCGAAGATAGCGGCCGTGGCCTGTGCCCTAGTTGCGAATCGCTGGCGGTGGACCAGCTCCTTTTTGAGCGACGCGAAGAAGCTCTCCATCGGGGCGTTATCAAGACACTCCCCTTTGCGGCTCATGGATCAGCTTCGCGCGGTGGATGATCTTGCGATCATCCCCACTGGCATATTGCACGCCGCGGTCCGAATGCAGGATCTGCCCCGGGAGCGGACCGCGCCGGTCCAAGGCCATTCTGAGCGCATCACAGCAGAGCCCCGCTTTCAGATGTTCGGCCATGGACCACCCCACGATTTCGCGGGACGCATGCGCCATTGTCCTTGGAGTTGCCCATCGCGGCGCCACCGGTCGGAGCCCGATGGGCGACGGCGGACAAAGGCACATTCCTTGACCGCAGCGAGGTAGAGCCAGCCCTCGCCGGTACCGACATAGGTGATGTCGGCCAGCCAGACGGTGTTCGGGGTGGTGCAGTGAAACGCCCGCTGCAGCAGGTTCGGCGACAGCGTCAGCTGGTGATTGCTGTTTGTGGTGACCGGCTTGCGGCGTTTGCGCGGACGGGCTGAGATCCTGTTTTCCTGCATTATTCTGGCTACACGACGTTCTGAGACGCTCTTCCCGTCAGCGCATAGATCCCGGTGGATGCGTTTGGAGCCGTAGCGCCCCTTGCTGGCTTTGAAGAAGTGCCTGATCCGCTCCAGCAGTGCCTCGTCCCGTGCCGCACGCCGCGCCTCCCGACGTTCACGGGCTGCCTCACCGGCGCCGTGACCATAAAACCAACTGCGTGACAGGCGGACCAGCCGGCAAAGTGTAGAAACCGCGTTCTCCCGCTTACGCGGCGCCACTGGGGCCACGGTCAGTCGAACTGAGCTTTGTGGGCAGTGATGAAAGCGCGCTTGTTCATCGTGGTCTCACCGCCCGAGAGGCGAAAAAAGCGTTCGCAGGCGCACTCGGACCCGTGGCGTTCGCCTGCTCACCCATTTGCAAGATCTCGTTCTCCTCTGCCAGCCGCTTGTTCTCCTTGCGCAGCCGCTCCAGCTCGGCGGCATTGGCCTTCTGGCGGTGTTTCGCTTCCATCGAGCCGAACGCCTCGATCTCCAACCACCAGGTTTTCAGCTGGGTGCCGGTGATCCCCAACTCCTTGGCCACGCTGCCCTGCGTGGCGCCCGGCTCATAAAGCCGTTCAACCGCTGCAGCTTTAATCTCGTCTGAACACTTCCGTCGATGTCGTCCCATGTCGTGCTCTTCTCATGGACAGGGGTAAAGTACCCCCGCCGTCCGGAGACAGGGACGAAGATCACCGGGCCCGATACACAGAGTTCAGGACACTCCCAGAAGCGATGATCGTCACGTTCCGTCGGCACACGCTCTTGCCGCTCGACGACTGTCTCTACGCCTTGCAGCCTACGATCCCACACCTGACCCGGTCAGCGCTGCATCGGTGCCTTCCACTACAACAGCCACGACCAGCTCCGCACCCATCCCATGAACTTCATGGCCGCCTGCAATTTCGCACGCAGGCTCAAAACGCTCAGCGGCCTCACGCCCTACGAACATGTCTGCAAAGTCTGGACTGCAGAGCCAGACCGATTCATCGTCGATCCGATCCACCAGACGTCGGGACTGAACACCTAAAGCACCCGGCTGTCTTGAGACAGAGACGCAGATCAGTCACTCAGATGCGATTCCACAGGACGGCGGCCCATAAGGCCATGCGGTCAATGAGCTTTTGGCGAGTGATACCACTTTGACGCATCAGGCGAATGCGGTTGGGCATAGAGGCACCCCGGGCTTTGGAGAAAGCCGTCAGACGTGCGCGGTTCCCAGCTGTCAAATCACGAACTGGGGTCAGATTGGCGATGGTTTGATCTGCCCATTGTGCAACCTGCCCTATGAACACTCTCCGCATCCTGTCGAGAAAGACTTTCGAAGATCTTCCCCCACCAATGAGGTTTTGGCTGTGTTGTCTATACAGAAGTCCCGGCTCGGGATCATAGATCACCTGCGCCCCGCATCCGGTAAGAACCTGATAGGCCCACCAGTCATGGACCGCGAGCGCCTGAACATGAGCTCTGGCCTTGTTCAGAAGGTCTGCTGCGGCCTGGGTCATCACCATCGTGTTCCCGCCACCGATATTCTCGACCAGCGCGTTGCCGAAGCTAGGCGTTTGCGTGAAAAGTTGTGATAGCCCTAGCTCATTGAGGTTTTCATCGACAAGTCTTGTCCGACCGCAGATCAAAGCTGGAATTTGAGGATCAGGAAGCTGTGCGAGGGCTCGGGCGATCTTATGCGGCAGCCAGACATCGTCTTGATCGGCGAAAGAAATGTAGTCACCGCGCGCAGAACCCAAGAGATACAGAAAGTTTTTCGCCACACCCTGCTGCGGGCCTGCGATGAGCCGGATATTGCGGTTGGGATGATCTGCCGCAAAGGTCCGAAGAATATCAAGCCCCGCATCGGTCGATCCATCGTCTGAGACGATCAATTCCCAGTCTTCGTGGGTCTGAGCGACAAAGCTGTCGAGCTGGTCTTGCAGGAAACACTCACCGTTGAAGAGTCCCATCAGAATGGTGACCTTAGCCACGCCGTGCCTCCTGGGGAACCCAGTCGGGCAGCTTGCCCGCCATCGCGGCCTCGTGCGTGGCAATAGCTTCTTTGACGTCTTCGAACCAATGGGCATAGCCATTGATCATGACCACACCGAGGTCACATATCTCTCTCATGAATGGCATCGAGTGAGACACAATGATGGCCGAACTTTCGCCAATTCTTTCCTTCATTAAAGCCAGAGATCGTGCCCGAAAAGCAGCGTCTCCCACGGAGTTCACCTCGTCAATGAGATAGGTATCGAACTTGATTCCCATAGACAGGCCAAAGGCCAGTCGCGATCTCATTCCTGAACTGTACGTGCGGAAAGGGGCATGGAAGTGCTCGTTCAGTTCGGCAAAATCATCCACAAATGCGATCAGCTCATCCGTGTCTACGCCATATACCCGGCCTACAAACCGAATATTCTGTGCTCCGGTCAGTTCGGGGTGGAATGAGCCGGCAAAACCCACCGGCCAAGAAATCGTACCATCTGATGTAATTGACCCGCTATCGGGATCTTCAACACCGGCGACCATACGCAGCAAGGTTGATTTTCCCGCGCCGTTACGCCCGAACAGACCAACGGATTTTCCGGTAGGAAATGTCAGGTTCAGCCCATGGGCAACCACTTTCGGCGTACCCTTAACGTAGTAGGTCTTCCATAAATCTTTGACCTTGATCATTGCCTCAGCGACGATCCTTGATCGCGTAAAAGATCAGTACACCAATCGTCCAGGCAAACAGAAGGAACAGAAAACACAGAGCCATCAGGATGAAACGCTGAGGATATTCAGCCCGCTCTGCCAAGGTTGGAGCAATATAGGCTGCGAGGTAGCGGCTCTGGCGCTGTGCCTCCATCAGTGCACCATCATAGTTTGCGAGTGCGGCCAGATAGGCCTGCTCAGCGAACTCCCGATTGACCATCAGCCCCTCGAATTCTCCAACCAAGTTGGAATAATCCGAGCTGCCAGCTCCGGTAGAGGAGTATTTCTGACGCTCTTCCTCGATCCGCTGTTCAATCGCGGTGATCCGGTTTTCCGCCTGGGACAGCCGGGCGCTGCCGCCTTCGACGCTGTCGCGCAGCAAATCATAGGCGATCAGCGCGTCAGAAAGCTGGCTCTGCAGTGCCGTCATCAGACCCGTCTGTATCCCAACCTCCGCCTCCGGATCGACGATCTGGTTGCGCGAGCGGAACTCGGTCATTTCCTGCCGCGCTATTTTGAGCCGCTCGACAGCCCGGTCGAGCTCTTCGCGAGCGTAGCGTGTCGCATCTTCCCTGGCGATCGCACTCAAACCATTGATCATTTTAGAGCTATCGTCGAAGATAGCCTGAGCGATCCTGCGGGCATCTTCGGGATCGAAGGCATGGACACGCAATTCAATCAGTTCAGCACTGCTGTCGTAGAAAATCTTGACCATCCGTCCCCAATAGTCGGTCAGATCCTCAATGGTGCCATCATCAGAAAACGCAAAGACCGGGTCTAGTTCCTGCGGTGCGGAATACAAACTGCGAAGATCTAGTTTATTATCAATGTGACTCACCAGCTCGGCGCTCTGGATGTACTTGTAAAGGATATCAGAGTCGGATGATCCACCGCCGCCGAGGTTGCCCAGCCCACCCAACATATCGATGGCCGAAACGACATCTTCGCTACGCACCGTGAAGGCAACGTAGGAGACATATTGATCCACGGCCCGGCTATAAAGATACCAGCCCGCGACCAGGACAGGCGCTATCACAAACATCACAAAGCTCGCCAGAACGCCCCAGTGCCGATTGCGCATCCTGGCTGGACTGGCCAGAGGCTGGGTCATCGGCTTTGCTTGGACTTTGGCCACGGGGCTTGCTGGCTTCGAGGCCGCCGGTTTTGGGGCCGGTGGCGTTGGCTTACTCTCCGGGTTTGCAGGCACCAGTTTAGCCGACGCTACCGCGGGCGTCGGTGGAGCGGCCGGGCTTTTAGGGGGCTCTGTGCTGCTGGAAGCGGTCTTCTCAGAAGCGGAACTGAGTGTCTTGTCGTTCAATACGGTTATCCGGTTGAGAGTGGCCTTCGCCCTATAGCATTGATCTCAACTGCTGCAAATGCGCAAACTGGGCGGAAGAGACCTGCGCAATGGGCCTTGCGATCACAATGCGTTTGCCCGAATGAAAAGGCATGAGCTTTTCTGCCCAAGGGCTACACGCCCGGAGTTTCAAGACGTGGCGCACCGTCTCCGCACTTATTATGCGCGAGATGGCAACCACCTATGGCCGCAGCCCCGGAGGCTATATCTGGGCGATCCTGGAGCCGGTCGGTGGTCTCGCCATCATGACGATCGCTTTTTCGGTGATGCTGCGTTCACCCGCCCTCGGAACGTCGTTCCCCTTATTCTACGCCACCGGTCTTTTGCCGTTCATGATGTATTCGGATGTAGCACTCAAGTTAGGCCAGTCCATTCGCTTTTCCCGCCAATTGTTATTCTATCCGGCCGTCACCTACGCGGATGCAATCGTGGCGCGGTTCCTGTTGAATACACTCACTCATTTGATGGTCTTCTACATCATCATGACAGGATTGATGTGGTTTTATGATACTCGAAACATCCTTGATTATGCAGCGATCTTGAATGCACTCGGAATGGCCATGGTCGTGGGCCTCGGGGTAGGCACCCTAAATTGCTTTCTGCTCACCCGTTTCGGTCTGTGGGAACGAATATGGGCCATTGTGAATCGTCCCATGTTTCTGATGTCCGGAATCTTCTTTCTCTACGACAACCTTCCCGAACCGTTTCGCAGCTATTTGTGGCTCAATCCCCTCATTCACGTTACCGGGGAAATGCGGCGGGGGTTCTACGCTTCCTATGACGCGACCTATGTCAGTCACACATATGTCTACGGGTTCGGCCTGACAGCCTTGTGCATCGGCTTCATCTTCCTCAGCCGCTATCACCGTGTCTTGCTAAATAATCGCTGAATGTTGGACGAGCTGAACCGTCATGGCCGCTTGACCTGCCCCCCGGTCGTCCCTCGTTCATATCGAGAGTCTGCAGGTTGAATCTGGGTATTCGGCTTCATTGTTTGGCGCAAGCGCGCCGGGCGCGGAGCCCTCAAATTGCTCAAGCGCTCGGCGCGCTTGTTGCGGTGTCTGGTTGGCCAAGGACGAATGCGGCCGGACCGTATTGTAGTCGTAGCGCCAGAGGGCCAGCTTACGCCGCGCATCGTCCAGACTGTCGAATATTTCCTCGTTCAGAAGTTCGTCCCTGTGAACTTCGTCCGTGTCTCCGGACAGCGGGGTACTTTACCCCTGTCCACGAGAGGAGCACGACATGGGACGACATCGACGGAAATACACGGACGAATTCAAAGCTGCAGCGGTTGAGCGGCTTTATGAACCGGGCGCGACGCAGGGCAGCGTGGCGAAAGAGCTGGGGATCACCGGCACGCAGCTGAAGACTTGGCGGCTGGAGATCGAGGCGTTCGGCTCGATGGAGGCCAAACGTCGCCAGAAGGCAGATGCCGCCGAGCTGGAGCGGCTGCGCAAGGAGAATAAGCGGCTCGCGGAGGAAAACGAGATCCTGCAGAAAGCGTCCGCTTTTTTCGCGTCTCGGGCGGTGAAACCACGATGAACAAGCGCGCCTTCATCACTGCCCACAAAGCTCAATACGGGGTTTCGACACTCTGCCGGCTGGTCCGCCTGTCACGCAGCTGGTTCTATGGGCATCACGCCAGCCAGGCGGCCCGTGATGACCGTCGGGAGCGGCGATCCGCACGGGACAAGGCGTTGCTGGAACGGATCAGTCATTTTTTCAAAGCCAGCAAACACCGTTACGGGTCCAAGCGTATCCACCGGGATCTGCGCGCTGACGGGGAGCGCGTCTCGGAGCGGCG
>NZ_VFSV01000044.1 GCF_007004065.1 Palleronia caenipelagi
GTATGACGCCGGAATGCGACAATCATGGCCTCCTCCGCTTCGGTGAGAACGGTCGAACGCGGCTCCCTCGGCCCAGTCTTCAAGTCCTCCACCGTCGCCCGCTTGCGCCACTTCGCGACGGTCTTGGGATTGATGCCCAGCTCCTTGCTCAGCTGCGCGAGCGAAGCTTGCGATCGCTGTATTGCAGCTCTGACAGCGTGCGTGGTCGAGGCGCTCCCGTGACGAACTTGTCCCATAATGCTTCCTTCCATTCCTGAGAAAGGATCACACCATCAAACCGTGGGATCAAACAACTAGGCCATCATAGAAAGCGGCGCCATTCCGGTCGGGCAGTCCTTAGACCAATGGCAGTCACGCCCTCGCTACCGATCCGGAAAGAGGGACGCCTGTGGAAGGACGATTGCCCGGCGGAACGCGCCCGCAAGGAAAACCTGTGCGCCACCCGCACTATGGCAGGGCGTTCTGAAGACGCTCGAAGGGCTACCATGTCCGCAGCCGGATCGAAGCGAAAATGCCCTTGCCAGCAGCACTCGGACCGGGGGCCTTACCTCTGGTTCGATCTGAAATCACTCAGTGAGCGCAACGCCGCCAAAGACCCCGACTGCCGGACCGCAAAAAATCCACATCCGCATCGCCCTTATGACCCGCCCCAACGCCCTCGGCACCACCGAGATCGTTCGCGTCGCTTGGCATGACCGGTATAAGGGCCCGTCACACCTCACGCCCAAGTCCTGCAATAACGCCTATTGAAATCAGGGGATTAGCCCCGCTGTTTCAACATTTCTGATCTCGTCTTCATCGAAATCCAGCAGAAGACAAATTGTGGCTTGCGTCAGTTTCCCAGGTTCAGGGGTAGCTCAGAGTTGCCTCGACTGCACTCTTCCAACGACCATAAAGGCGGTTACGCTCAGATTGCCCCATCTCAGGGTCAAAGGTTCGGTCGAGGCGCCACGTTTCTGCGAAACCAGCCTGATCGGGATAGACGCCCGCCTGCATCCCCGCCAGCCAGGCCACGCCCAGCGCGGTGGTCTCCAGCACTTGGGGTCGGTCGACCTTAGCACCGAGGATGTCTGAGAGAAATTGCATGGTCCAGTCGGAGGCGCTCATGCCGCCATCGACGCGCAAGGTTGCCTCGCCACCCTCGGACTGCCAGTCTTGGCGCGCTGCATCCATCAGGTCGCGGGTCTGGAAGCCAACCGATTGCAGCGCGGCCTTGCTCAGTTCCTTCGGCCCAGACCCACGGGTCAGCCCGTAGATCGCCCCACGGCATTCCGCGTTCCAGTAAGGCGCGCCGAGGCCCACGAAAGCGGGGACGAGAATGACCTCCTGCCCGGGATCGGCAGCTTCGGCCAGAGCCTGGGTCTCGGAGGCCGAGTCGATGATCCCCAGCCCGTCGCGCAGCCACTGGACAACAGCCCCGGCAATAAAGATCGACCCCTCAAGCGCATAGGTCCTCTGGCCGTTCAGCTGATAGGCCACTGTCGTCAGCAGGCGGTGCTGCGAGCGGACCGGCGTCGTCCCGGTATTCAGCAGCGCGAAACAGCCGGTGCCGTAGGTGCTCTTCATCATGCCCGGCTCAAAACACGCCTGTCCGATGGTCGCTGCCTGCTGGTCGCCAGCCACGCCCAGTATCGGGATGCCAGCACCCAGAAGGTCGGGTTCGGTCACCCCGAACTCGCCAGCGCAATCACGGACCTCGGGCAGCATGCCCATGGGAATGTCGAGCATCTCGCACATGGTCGAGGACCAACGCCCATTGAAGCTGTCATAGAGCAGCGTGCGACAGGCATTGGTCGCATCGGTTACATGGGATTTGCCGCCAGTGAGTTTCCAGATCAGAAAGCTGTCCACGGTCCCGAACAGCAACTCGCCCCGCTCAGCGCGTTCCCGCGCACCGTTGACATTGTCGAGGATCCATTTGAGCTTCGTGCCCGAGAAATACGGATCGAGCAGCAGCCCTGTTTTTTCGATGACGGTCTCCTCCGCCCCTTCGGCCTTCAGCGCTTCGCAGATATCGGCCGTACGCCGGTCCTGCCAGACAATGGCGTTGTGCACCGGCTCGCCTGTCTTCTTGTCCCAGACCACGACGGTTTCCCGCTGATTGGTGATGCCGATGGCGGTCACATCGCCTGCGCTGATCCCCGCTTTGTCCAGAGCGCCGCGGCAGACCGTCAGGGTTGTTTCCCAGAGATCGGCCGGATCATGTTCGACCCAGCCAGACTGAGGATAGTGCTGCGGGAACTCCTGCTGCGCGGTGGCGACAATCTGCATCTCGCCATCGAAAATGATCGCCCGGCTTGATGTCGTGCCCTGATCGATTGCCATCACATAGGTCATCCGGTCTCTCCCATTCTATGCACCCCCGGCGCTATGGCGCGGAAGGTGCCACATTCTCAGGTCGCGTCAAGCGAGAGCCGTCCCCATCGACGAACGGACAACCACTCAAATAGATAGTATGCCACTGCACACCGAAAGCTGTCTATTTGTCTGGACAGATTGGAAAAATGCAGGACTACGCAAAGTTGTGACAAGAGTTTTACAGATATTGCACGCGAACAGATAATTTATTTACACGATTATTCTGCATTCTCAGTTATTTCACCCACAGCTTCGCAAAGCCACGCTAGGGTCGTCTCCGAAAAGGTCCGCTCCATGCCATGGAGCCAAAGGGGCCAACGACCAGATCGGAGGACATTTCATGACAACTCATCCCGCCAACATGGTTTTCCCGCCGTCCGACGAGATTCGGGCCCATGCGAAACTGGATGCTGAGGGTTATGAACAGAAGTATGCCGCTTCGGTCGCCGATCCTGAGGCGTTCTGGGCCGAGGAAGGCAAGCGGCTCGACTGGATCAAGCCCTATAACAAGGTAAAAAACACCTCCTTCGACTATGACAATGTATCGATCAAGTGGTTCGAAGACGGCACGCTGAACGTCTCGGCCAACTGCATCGACCGCCATCTGGAGACTCGCGGCGATCAGACGGCGATCATCTGGGAACCAGATGACCCCAATGCCGAGGCCGCCCATATCACCTATCGAGATCTGCACCGCGAGGTTTCGGTCTTTGCCAATGTTCTGAAGGGACTGGGCATCGGCAAGGGCGACCGTGTGGTGCTCTATTTGCCAATGATTCCCGCGGCCGCCTATGCGATGCTGGCCTGCACCCGGATCGGCGCGATTCATTCCATCGTTTTCGCAGGCTTCTCACCCGACGCTCTGGCCGACCGGATCAACGGGTCCGAGGCCAAGCTGGTGATCTGCTCCGACGAGGCCCCGCGCGGCGGCCGCAACACGGCGCTCAAATCCAACTGTGACAAGGCGCTGGCGAAAGTCACCCATGACTGCAAGCTGTTGATGGTCGAGCGCACCGGCGGATCTGTTGACTGGACCGGGGGCCGCGATCACCGCTACTCGGATCTGGCCGCCAAAGCCTCCGTCGATTGCCCACCTGAGGAGATGAGTGCCGAGGATCCGCTGTTTATCCTCTACACCTCCGGCTCCACCGGCAAGCCGAAGGGCGTCGTGCACACCACCGGCGGCTATCTGGTCTACGCCTCGATGACGCACGAATATATCTTCGATTACCACGAGGGCGACATCTACTGGTGTACCGCCGATGTGGGCTGGGTCACCGGCCACAGCTACATCGTCTACGGCCCGCTGGCCAATGGCGCGACGACTTTGATGTTCGAGGGCGTGCCGACCTATCCCGATGCCGGGCGCTTCTGGGCGGTCTGTGCCAAGCACAAGGTTACACAATTCTACACCGCCCCTACCGCCATCCGCGCGCTGATGGGCAAGGGCACCGATCCGATCGAGCCCCATGACCTGTCGTCTTTGCGCATCCTCGGCTCGGTGGGCGAACCCATCAATCCCGAGGCCTGGCATTGGTACAACGAGAATATCGGCAAGGGCCGCTGCCCCATCGTCGACACCTGGTGGCAGACCGAGACCGGCGGGATCCTGATCTCTCCCCTGCCCGGCGCGACCACGACCAAACCCGGCTCGGCGACGAAACCCTTCTTCGGCGTTCAGCCGGTGCTGCTCGACGACAAGGGCAATATTCTCGAAGGCGCGACCGAAGGCGTTCTGGCGATCAAGGACAGCTGGCCCGGTCAGATGCGCACCGTCTGGGGCGACCATGAGCGCTTCGTCTCGACCTATTTCGAGATGTTCAAGGGCTACTACTTCTCCGGCGACGGCTGCCGCCGCGATGAGGATGGCTATTACTGGATCACAGGGCGCGTCGATGACGTGATCAACGTCTCAGGCCACCGCATGGGCACCGCCGAGGTCGAAAGCGCCCTCGTCGCCCATGACGCTGTGAGCGAGGCCGCCGTGGTCGGCTACCCCCACGACGTCAAGGGTCAGGGCATCTACTGCTACGTCACGCTGATGGAAGGCACCGAGCCCAGCGACGCGCTGCGCGCCGAGCTGCAGGCCTGGGTCCGCAACGAGATCGGGCCGATTGCCAAGCCCGATGTCATCCAGTGGGCCCCGGGCCTGCCCAAAACCCGTTCGGGCAAGATCATGCGCCGCATCCTGCGCAAGATCGCCGAGAACGAGACGGGCAGTCTCGGGGACACCTCGACCCTCGCCGATCCGTCTGTGGTCGATGACCTGATCAAGAACAGCATTCACCCCTGAGGCGTCAGGGCCGGCATCCCCGGCCCTGCCCTTCAATCTGAAAACGCAACGCAACGAAAGACCAACGGGAGGAGGACCCCCAACAATGTCAGAACGAAGCGACAAGGCCTATTGGGCCGCGAATATGAGGCTCATCAAGATCAGCCTCGTTATATGGGCGCTCGTGTCCTTTGGATTCGGCATCCTGCTGCGGCCGCTGCTCTCCGGCATCTCTGTCGGCGGCACCGATCTCGGCTTCTGGTTCGCCCAGCAAGGGTCGATCCTCACCTTCCTGGTGCTGATCTTCTTCTACGCCTGGCGGATGAACAAGCTCGACCGTGAGCATGGCGTCGACGAGCTATAAGGACCTGAACTGATGAGCCAATTTGTTATCAACTTGCTGTTTGTGGGCGGGTCCTTCGCGCTCTACATCGGCATCGCGATCTGGGCCCGTGCCGGGTCCACTTCGGAATTCTACGCCGCCGGTCGCGGCGTCCACCCCGTCACCAACGGCATGGCCACGGCGGCAGACTGGATGTCGGCGGCCTCCTTCATCTCCATGGCGGGCCTGATCGCCTTTACCGGATATGACAACTCCACCTTCCTGATGGGCTGGACCGGGGGCTACGTGCTTCTCGCACTGCTCCTCGCCCCTTACCTGCGCAAGTTCGGCAAGTTTACCGTCTCCGAGTTCATTGGCGACCGGTTCTACTCGTCCACAGCGCGCATGGTGGCGGTGGTCTGCCTGATCGTGGCCTCGGTCACCTACGTGATCGGCCAGATGACCGGCGTCGGCGTGGCCTTTGGCCGCTTCCTCGAAGTGTCCAACACCACCGGCCTGCTGATCGGTGCTGCGGTCGTCTTTGCCTACGCGGTTTTCGGCGGCATGAAGGGCGTGACCTACACGCAGGTCGCTCAGTATGTCGTGCTGATCCTCGCCTACACGATCCCGGCGATCTTCATCTCGCTGCAGCTGACCGGTAACCCGATTCCGGCGCTGGGCCTGTTCGGCGATCACGTCGCCTCCGGTGAGCCGCTGCTGACCAAGCTCGACCAGATCGTCAGTGAACTGGGCTTCAACGAGTACACGACCCATCACAGCGACACTCTTAACATGGTGCTCTTCACCCTGTCGCTGATGATCGGTACGGCTGGTCTGCCCCACGTGATCATGCGCTTCTTCACCGTACCCAAAGTGGCTGACGCCCGTTGGTCCGCTGGCTGGGCGCTGGTGTTCATCGCTCTGCTGTACCTGACCGCTCCCGCGGTGGGCGCCATGGCCCGTCTAAACATCACCGACATGATGTGGCCGAACGGCACCGATGGCGCGGCGGTCTCCGTCGAGCAGATCGAGACCGAGCCCCGTTACGACTGGATGGCCACCTGGCAGAAAACCGGTCTTCTCGGCTGGGAAGACAAGAACGGCGACGGCCTGATCCAGTACTACAACGACAAGAACGCCGACATGCAGGCGAAGGCCGAGGCCAATGGCTGGGCTGGCAATGAGCTGACCAACTTCAACCGCGACATCCTGGTGCTTGCCAACCCCGAGATCGCCAACCTGCCCAGCTGGGTCATCGGTCTGGTGGCTGCGGGTGGTCTGGCTGCGGCTCTGTCCACGGCGGCCGGTCTGCTTCTGGCCATCTCCTCGGCGGTCAGCCACGACCTGATCAAGGGTCAGCTGAACCCGAACATCTCGGAAAAGGGTGAACTGCTGTCGGCACGGATCGCCATGGCCGTCGCCATTGTGGTCGCCACCTATCTGGGTCTGAACCCGCCGGGCTTTGCGGCGCAGACTGTGGCACTGGCCTTCGGCCTCGCGGCTGCCTCGATCTTCCCGGCGCTGATGATGGGAATCTTCTCGACGAAGATTAACAACCATGGCGCTGTGGCAGGTATGCTGGCCGGTCTGACCGTGACCCTGCTCTACATCTTCCTGCACAAGGGCTGGTTCTTCATCCCCGGCACCAACAGCTTCACCGATGCGGATCCGCTGCTTGGCACCATTCAGTCGACCTCGTTCGGCGCGATCGGTGCAGCGATCAACTTCGCTGTCGCCTATCTGGTCGCCGGCATGACGAAGGAGACCCCGCAGGAGATCAAGGACCTCGTCGAGAGCGTTCGTGTTCCCCGCGGTGCGGCTGCCGCTCAGGCAGATCACTAAAATACCATCGGTCCGGGCGCGCCTGTCGCGCCCGGATCCCTTCATTTCCCGTTTGTCCCTTTTCCCCAAAGACCACGGAGCCTGACCATGACCACAGACCCGTCCGCCCTGATCGACGTGCTGTGCCAGACTGCTCCGTTCGACCAGATCCCCAGCGCCGAGCGCATGGATCTCGCCCCTCTCCTGATCCGCGTTGAAAGGGCCCCCGGTAACACTGTTTTCGAGACGGGTGAGGACCTTCAGGGGCTCTACCTGATCGAGGATGGCATGGTCGAAGTCCGCACCGACGAAGGTGACCTGATTTCCTATCGCAGTCAGGGCGAGATCATGGGCGAGCGCGGGTTGTTGCGCGACGGCCGGGCGCTCCTGTCGGTGATCGCCGTTGAGCCGACGCAGCTGATCATCCTGCCCGCTGAGCGCTTTCACACTCTGTTCCGCGACGTCCCCGCCATCGCCCAATGGTTCGCCCGGGCCGTCCCTGCCCGCGACACCTCCGACAGCAGCCGCTATGCCACCGGCCTGACCGCCTTGCTGGTCAAGGATCTGATGTCGCGCAAGGTGACCACCTGCCCACCCGGCACCAGCGTCACCGAGGCCGCCCGGCTCATGCGCGACAACCGCATCAGCGCAGTACTCGTCACCGAGGAGAAAGTGCTTTCGGGGATCATCACGGTCCACGATCTGGCAAATAAGGTGCTGGCTGAGGGGCTGGACGGTAACCGCCCGGTCAGCTCCGTCATGACACCGGATCCGATCGCCGTCTCGCCCTCGGCCACCGGGCTTGATGCGCTGATGCTGCTCTCGGAGCGGCGCATCAATCAGCTGCCGGTGCAGACCGCAAAGGGCCGGTTGCGCGGCATCATCAGCAAAAGCGACCTGATCCGCCAGCAAGCCTCCACCGCCAGTAACATGGTCTCGGAAATCGCCTCCGCCGACAGCGCCGCCGAGATGCATGAGATCATGCAGCGTCTGCCGGAGTTGCTTGCCCATCTGGTCGCCGCCTCGGCCAAGCCACAGGCCATCACCCGCCGGATCACCGACCTCACCGACGCGATCACACGTCGTCTCCTGTTCCTCGCCGAAGAGCGGATCGGTCCGCCGCCAGTCCCCTATGTCTGGGCTGCTTGCGGGTCACAGGGGCGGCGCGAGCAGACAGGCGTGTCGGATCAGGATAACTGCCTGATCATTGACGATGCGATGACGCCAGAGGATGACGCCTATTTCGCGGAACTCGCCCGGTTGGTATCGGACGGGCTGAACAACACGGGCTTTGTCTATTGCCCCGGCGATATGATGGCCACCAACCCGCGCTGGCGCCAGCCGCGCCGGGTCTGGCAGCGCTATTTTAACGACTGGATCGCCCAGCCGGACACGGAGGCGCAGATGCTCGCTTCCGTCATGTTCGATCTGCGCCCGATCAAGGGCGCTCCGGATCTGTTCGATGACCTGCACCGGTCCACCCTGGAGATGGCGCGCAAGAACTCGATCTTCGTCGCCCATATGGTGTCGAACTCGCTGAAACACGCCCCACCCCTGACGCTGTTCCGTAGCTTTGCGCTGATCCGCGGGGGCGCGCACAAGAACAAGATCGACCTCAAGATGTCCGGCATCGTTCCCATCGTGGATCTGGGTCGGATCTATGCCCTTCGGGGCGCCATCGAAGAAGTGAACACCCGCGACAGGTTGCAACGGGCCGGCGAAGCGGGGGTGATCTCCGCTTCGGGTGCGCGCGACCTGCTGGACGCTTATGACCTGATCGCTGAAATCAGGCTGCGCCATCAGGCCGCGCGCATCGCCGAAGGCCACGCCCCGGATAATTATCTGGCGCCGGACATGCTGTCCGAGCTTGAACGCAACCACCTGCGCGACGCATTTCTGGTGGTCAAGACAATGCAATCCGCGGCCGGTCAGGGTCGCGGCGTGATGGGATGACGGAATGTTTCTGGAACTGATCGCAACGATCTTTGCGGGGCTGGGCGCCGCTGGCGTGGCCATGGCGCTGAACAAATTCACTGGCGGCCGCCTGCCGCGCTGGATTGCACCGGTCGCCGCGGGTGCTGCGATGCTGGGCGTAACGATCTGGTCGGAAATGACCTGGGCCGAGCGCATCACCGACGGGCTGCCCTCGGGCGTCGTCGTGGCGCAGGAGGTCTCGGAGACGGCATTCTACCGCCCCTGGACCTATATCTGGCCCCAGACCACGCGGCTGGTCGCTGTGGATGTGGTCACGGCCAAACGCAACGAGGCCGCCCCGGAGACCCGGCTGGTGGATCTCTATCTCTTTGGCCGCTGGAAGCCGACATCGCGGGTTCCGCAGCTGATCGATTGTACCACCGGTCAGCGCGCCGATGTGACCGACGCGACGCTGGCCAACCCGCGCGCAGCGGGATGGCGGGCCATTGATGAGACGTCAGAACTGAACACACTGGTCTGCGAGGCATAGACCGGCAAACGCGGGGGGAGAGATGGGCAGTGCGAAGAAGATCCTGCTCGTGGAGGACGAAGACAATATCGCTCTCGCGCTGGAATTCCTGATCCGCCGTCAGGGCTTCGACCTCGACCGGGTGGCAACCGGCACCGATGCTGTCACAGCGCTTGAGAGGGACTGCCCCGATCTGGTGTTGCTGGATGTGATGTTGCCGGGCGTGTCAGGCTACGAGATCCTTCAGATGATCCGCGGGACCGACCGCCTCCGCCATATCAAGGTGCTGATGATGAGCGCCTCGGGCGGCGAGATCGCCCGGCGCAAGGGGCTGGCGATGGGGGCGGACGCCTATCTGACCAAACCTTTCGAGACCAGCCATCTTACTGCGCAGATTTGCGATTTACTGGGGACCCCCGCCCATGGCTGAAAAACGCGACACATTGCGGCTTCGCTTTGCCGCGTTCTTCGCCGCGCTGGCCGTCGGGGGCACGGCACTGATCGCCATCGGTCTCTGGCTGGGCTGGCGCCGCACCGGTGGCCCGGCCGAGGGGTATGTCATCGCCGGGCTCATCGGTGGATTCGGCCTCATGGGCCTGACCGCGTGGATCGGCCTATTGTTTGACGAGAATGTTGCCAAACCGATCCTGCGTATCTCCGCCGATCTGCACACCCGCGCCACCTCTGCCGTGGGCGCTGCCATCGACCCAACCCGGGCACGCCATCTCGGCAGTCTGGGTCCGGCGTCACAGGCAATCCACGACGCGCTGGAAGAGACGCGGACCTCCCTCGAAACCGCGCTCGAAGAGAAAATGGCGCTGACCCTCCGGGACAAGGCCGTGTTCGAGACGCTGCTCCGCGAGCTCGCCGGCGCTGTGGTGGTGATCTCCGATGACGGACGAATCCTCCTGTACAACCGCGCCGCCACCGCGCTGCTTGGCCCCATCGGACTCGACCGGCCGCTGGCGCGGTTCCTGCGCATGGAGCCGCTCCTGACCGCTACGGCGGATCTGAAAAACGGGCCCACGGCAGAACCAGTCAGCTTTCTCACCACCTCCATCGGGGGCAATCTGGTGCTGAACGGAGCGGTCTCGGACATCTGGCAGGATGGCGAGCGGCTGGGCCATGTGGTCCTGTTCCGGGACACCACTGAAGACCTGCGCACCCACGGGAAACTGGATCGTCTGCTCGACGAGACTCTCGAAGCGGCGCGCCGCTCCACATCCGCAATGGCTGCCATCGTCAATGTCTTGCAGGATGTCCCCGATATCGCGCCCGAAGAGCGCACACGGTTCGACGAAGGCTTGAGCACCGAGCTGGCCCAGCTCACCCGCCAGATCGAGGCCAGCGAAGAGGAGGAAAAAACCATCACGGCCCGCCATTGGCCCCTCCGGGATGTGGCTTTGCAGCAGATCATGGAAGCCGTAGCCATGCGGGTCGCCGTGCCGGTATCCCTGACCGAGACGGACGGCACGGCGTGCTGCGACGGGTTCGCTGTGACAGAGATCCTGACCCGGATTGCAAACGAGCTGGGAGACGCAGAGCGAACCGGGCTGGGCTTGTCGGCAACGCGCGAGGCCGGGGACGACGTCCGGCTGGAGCTCAGCTGGTCCGGCCCCGCGCTGCCCATGGCCGAGCTCGACCGATGGCTGGATGAGCGGCTGGCCCCGGCCTATGGTGAGCACACCGCCCGCGATGCCCTCCGCGCCCACCGCACTGACATTTGGGTGACATCGGAGGACGGCATGTCCCGCGTGGTCCTGCCCTTGCCCCGCCGAGAGGCCAGCGCCGCACTACGATCCCGGGACGTGCCGGATTTCTATGATTTCACGCTGAAGGCCCCACGGGATCAGGCGCTTGGGGGACAGTATCTCAGCGCGCTCTCCTACGTGGTCTTTGACACAGAGACCACCGGCCTCGATCCGCAAAGGGACGAAATCATCCAGCTCGCTGGCGCCCGTGTTCTCGGCCAAAGGCTGCTCCGGGGGGAGGAGTTCGATCAGCTGGTGAACCCTGGTCGCCCGATCCCACCAAGCTCAACCGAAATCCATGGCATCACGCCCGAGATGGTCGCAAACGCGCCTGAATTGGGTTCGGCGCTGGCGGGATTTGCCGAATTCACCGAAGACTCCGTCCTCGTAGCCCATCATGCGGCCTTCGACCTTGCCTTTCTCACCCGCGCCAAGGCGCAGGGTTTGCCCGCCATCGACCGACCCACCCTGTGCACAGCGCGCCTGTCTTCGAAACTTTTCCCCCATTCCGACGATCATACTCTCGATACGCTGGCGCGGCGGCTCGGAGTGACGATCCCCGAAGAGGTCCGGCATACTGCGCTGGGCGATTCGATTGCGACGGCGGAAGTCTTCCTGAAGCTCGTGCCGCTCCTCGAGGCCCGAAGCATTTTTACCCTGAATGACGCGCTTGAATGGCAGGGGTTACGCTAAGGAATGTGACGTGTGGGTGATAATGTCACCGACGCCGACGGTCTGACGTGCCATGCTGATCCCGTCGACATAAAGAGGATTTGAGACATGACCACCAATATGGGCAAATTTGACCGGATCGGACGTCTCGTCATTGCTGCCGTGCTGCTTTATCTGGCCTTCGGCACGGCTGTTCTGGGTGCTGGGCTGTTGCACTGGCTGGCGATCATCGTTGCGCTCGTTTTCATTGTAACATCGCTGGTCGGCAACTGCCCGCTGTACTCCGTGGTCGGCATCCGCACCTGCGGACGCAACTGAACCGCGACAGCACGGCGCTGCCTGCCCCCTTGCCCTCAGGCGCCGGACAGGGAACAAGGTGACGCAACATAGATGACCCGCAGGTAGCCCGTGCCCCCAAAGACCCAGACCGAAGACCGAGCCAAATCCCGCAAGATCGGCGCTCTCGCGGCCCTGTGGCCCTTCCTGTCGCGCTATAAGCTCCTGCTCTTCGGCGCGCTGACGGCGTTGTGCCTGACGGCGGCTGTCTCATTGATCCTGCCCATCGCGGTGCGGCGGGTGGTGGACGGGTTCGAAACCTCTGCGGCGGAGCTTCTGGACCAGTACTTCCTCGCCTTCCTCGCCATCGCAGCGCTCATGGCGCTTGGTACGGGGCTGCGCTACTACCTCGTGACGCGCCTTGGTGAACGGGTCGTGGCCGACATCCGCAAAGCGGTGTTCGACCGGGTCATCACCCTGTCGCCGCGCTTTTTTGAAAATCTCCTGACTGGCGAGGTGCTGAGCCGGATCACCACGGACACGACCGTGATCCTCTCGGTGGTGGGCTCGTCCATCTCCATCGCGCTCCGCAACACGTTGATTTTGATCGGCGGCATGATCCTGCTGGTCTACACCTCTCCGAAACTGTCCTTGCTGGTGCTGGGCCTCGTGCCCCTCGTCGTGGTGCCCATCGTGGTTCTGGGTCGTCGGTTGCGCAAGCTCAGCCGCGAGAACCAGGACTGGATCGCCGCGTCCTCGGGCAACGCCTCCGAGGCGCTTCTCTCCGTACAGACTGTGCAGGCCTACACCAACGAAGGCCGCGCCCAGTCGCTGTTTGCCGGCGTGACCGAGAAATCCTTCGACGCTGCCCGTCGGCGCATCATGGTGCGCGCTGTGATGACCGTTCTGGTCATCATGCTGGTCTTTGTGGGCATTGTCGGCGTGCTCTGGGTCGGCGCACGGGATGTGCGCGGCGAGGCAATGAGCGTCGGCGAGCTGGTACAGTTTGTCATCTATGCGGTGATGGTCGCGGGCTCCGTCGGCGCCCTCAGCGAGATCTGGGGCGAGCTACAACGCGCTGCCGGTGCCACCGAACGTCTGGTGGAACTCCTCACCGCCGAGGATAGCATCCTCGACCCGACCGATCCCAAGACCCTCACCGCCCCCAAGGGCGCCGTGCGGTTCGAGGATGTGTCCTTTGCCTACCCGGCCCGTCCGGGCATCGCCGCGCTCGATCATGTGACACTGGATATCAAGCCCGGTGAGACCGTGGCACTGGTTGGCCCCTCGGGCGCGGGTAAAACAACGGTGATCCAATTGCTGCTGCGCTTTTACGATCCGAACGCGGGGCAGATCACCCTTGATGGGGTCGCGCTGTCGGAAATGAACCGGAGCGATTTCCGTCGTCACATCGCGCTGGTTCCGCAAGACCCTGTGATCTTCGCCGCCACGGCGCGCGAAAACATCCTCTTTGGTCGCCCCGATGCCAGCGACGCCGAGGTCGAGGCTGCCGCACGCGCCGCCGCCGCCCATGACTTCCTCACCGCACTGCCCGAAGGCTACGACACTCAGGTGGGCGAACGCGGTGTGATGCTCTCCGGCGGACAGAAGCAGCGCATCGCCATCGCCCGCGCCATTCTGCGCGACGCGCCGATCCTGCTGCTGGACGAGGCCACCTCGGCGCTCGATGCCGAGAGCGAGCATCTGGTGCAACGCGCCGTGGATGAGCTGACCGAGGGCCGCACCAGTATCGTGGTCGCGCACCGTCTCGCCACGGTGAAACGCGCCGACCGCATCGTTGTTCTGGATGGAGGCCGGATCGTAGCGCAGGGCACCCATGGCGAGCTGGTGGCCGAAGGCGGGCTCTACGCGCGCCTCGCACGGCTCCAATTCACCGCCGATATCGCCGCAGAATAAAGGTGACTTGAGGGAACGCGCCCTTGCGCTTTGTTCTGTCGTCACGTCAAACTTGACCCAAACTGCAAGACGGATGCCAACATCCGCACGCTCTACGGGAGGGACAAGGATGACTTTTGCGAATATTGACGATCTGAAGCGGATTGAGGCGGTGGGCCCGTGGGAAAGCCGCGACCTGCCAAAAACCATCTGGCAGATGCTGGGCCAGACAGCTGCGGCCCATGGGCAGCACCCGGCCATGACCTTTCAGCTCCTGTCCGACGTGGACGCGCCGAAGGAAACACTAAGCTGGTCCGAGCTTCAGGCGCAGGTCGCCCAGACCGCCAACCTGTTCCGCTCCCTCGGCGTGGGACCTGAGGATAAGGTCGCCTTCCTGCTGCCGAATTGCTCCGAGGTGAACGTGGTCTACCTCGCGGGGATGGTTGCCGGGGTCGTGAACCCGATCAACCCGCTGCTGGAGCCCGGCCAGATCTCGGCCATTCTGCGTGAGACCGAGGCCAAGGTGCTGGTCACCCTACGCGCCTTCCCCAAGACCGATCTGGCTCAGAAAGCCGCCGAAGCGGTGAAGGACGCGCCGAACGTCAAGCACGTTCTGGAGGTCGATCTGCATCGCTATCTGACCGGCCTGAAGAAACTTATCGTGCCGCTGATCCGCCCCAAGGTCAGCGTGACCCACCATGCGAAGGTGCAGGATTTCAACAAAGCCCGCGCCGCTCAGCCCACCACGCTGACCTTTGAGGATGACCCCACCGACCGGATCTGCACCAATTTCCATTCCGGCGGCACCACCGGCATGCCGAAGGTCGCCCAGCACAAAGTCTCTGGCATCATCTACAATGCCTGGCTGGGTAAGGAACTGCTCTTCACCGAAGACGACACCATCATGTGTCCGCTGCCCATGTTCCACGTCATGGCCGCAGTGGTCATCATGGGGGCCGCGCTGAGCTCGGGCGCGCAGGTCGTCTTTCCCACGCCGCAGGGCTATCGCGGTGACGGCGTCTTCGATAATTTCTGGAAGCTTTGCGAGCACCACAAAGCCACATATCTGACCACCGTCCCCACCGCCATCGCCGCGCTCATGCAGCGGCCCATTAATGCGGATCTGAGCCGCCTGCGCGCTGCTTTCTGCGGCTCGGCTCCTCTGCCGGTGGAACTCTATAAGAAGTTCGAGAGCGCGGCCGGTGTGAACATCTGCGAGGGCTATGGGCTGACGGAGGCCACCTGCCTCGTGTCCATCAACCCTCCCGAGGGCGAAAAGAAGATCGGCTCCATCGGCCTGCCCTTCCCCTACACCGACGTGAAGATCATGCGCGAGACCGCCGAAGGCCCGCAGGAATGTGCCACCGACGAAGTGGGCGAGATCTGTGTCTCGAACCCCGGCATCTATGTGGGGAACACCTATGCGGACGCCTCGAAAAACGTTGATCTCTACTATGGCGGCTATCTGCGCACCGGCGATCTGGGGCGCGTGGACAGTGACGGCTATGTCTGGATCACCGGTCGGGCCAAAGATCTGATCATCCGCGGCGGTCACAATATCGACCCTGCCGAGATCGAAAATGCGCTGGCGGGACACGAAGCGGTCGCCATGGCGGGCGCGATCGGCCAGCCGGACTCCCACGCGGGCGAGCTGCCCTGCGCTTATGTCGAGCTTGTCGAGGGTGCGAAGGTCACGCCAGAAGATCTGCTGGCCTATGCCAAAGAGCATATCCACGAGCGCGCCGCATGGCCGCGTCAGATCGAAATCCTGAACGAGCTGCCGAAAACGGCCGTAGGCAAGGTCTTCAAGCCAGACCTGCGCCGCATGGCGATCACGCGGATCTATAACGCAGAGCTCGCCGAGGCCGGTGTGGCCGCTCAGGTGGCCGAAGTCATCGAGGACAAGCGCCGCGGCCTCGTCGCGCGGCTGGAAAAGACCGGCACGGTAGAGGACAGCGCCGTAGACGCGGTACTCGGAGCGCATACCCGCCCATGGGAGTGGCAGCAAAGCTGACCGATATGTTCTCGCCGCTCATCATCCTCGTGGGCGCGGCGCTGGGCGTCGGAACACTCTGGTTTGCGACGAAACTGGGAATGACCGGGGAGCGCAGCTTCTTCCCGGTCGTCCTCATCTCTATCGCGTCGTTCTACATCGTTTTTGCATTCGAGACGGCCGATCCCGGGACGATTCTCCTGAATATCGGTTTCGCCGCTCTCTTCGTTCTGGCCGCCAGTTGGGGCTATCGGCACGGGCTGATCCTCTGTGCTGCGGGGCTGGGCGGGCACGCGGTGTTCGACATGGTCTACCACGCGACGTCACATTCCCCGGCGCCGGACTGGTGGGCGAGCGTCTGTCTGTCCTTCGATGCGATCTACGCGATCTGGCTCGTGGCTTTACTGCGCCGACAAGGCACAGACACAGCGGTCTGAACCGCATCACCACAATAAATTTTGGGAAGGTCCGGCCTGGCAGGGGCAGAGGGACTCGAACCCCCGACCCTCGGTTTTGGAGACCGATGCTCTACCAACTGAGCTATACCCCTAGGCCGCATTCCGGGTATCCCTGAGAGCCGGGAGGGTCAAGGGCCAAGGCGCGAATTTCCGTCAGGAAATGCGCCCTCTCCGGCAGACTGAGATCAGCGCGTAGGCACCGGCTCTTCGCCCCGGTAATCGTAGAATCCCCGGCCCGTCTTTCGCCCCAGCCAGCCCGCCTCAACGTATTTCGTCAGCAGCGGACAGGGGCGGTATTTCGTATCCGCCAGCCCGTCATGGAGCACATTCATGATCGCCAGACAGGTATCGAGACCGATGAAATCGGCCAGCTCCAGCGGCCCCATGGGGTGGTTGGTGCCGAGCCGCATGGCCTTGTCGATGGAGCGGACGTTTCCGACGCCCTCATAGAGCACGTAAACGGCTTCGTTGATCATCGGCATCAGGATGCGGTTGACGATAAAGGCCGGGAAATCCTCGGCAATGGCCGCAGTTTTTTCCAACCGGTCCACGACCGCCATACACGCAGCAAAGGTCTCATCATCCGTCGCAATGCCCCGGATCAGCTCGACGAGCTGCATCACCGGCACCGGGTTCATGAAATGGAACCCCATGAACTTCTCAGGCCGGTCGGTTTTCGAAGCCAACCGGGTGATGGAGATAGACGAGGTGTTCGAGGTCAGGATTGTATCCGGCTTCAGCGCGGGCACCAGCTCGGCAAAGATCGCGTCCTTGATCGCTTCGCGCTCGGTGGCGGCCTCGATCACCAGATCGGTCTGCCCCAAATCCGTCAGCGTGCCAGTCGAAGAGATCCGCCCCATGGCGGCGTCCTTGTCGGCGGCGGCAATCTTCTCCCGCGAGACCTGCCGGTCCATGTTCTTCGAGATGCCGTCCAGCGCCCGGGCCAGCGCGTCCTCGCTGATATCGGTCATCACCACGTCGTAACCCGCCAAAGCGCAGACATGGGCAATTCCGCTGCCCATCTGACCTGCGCCGATCACACCGACCGAATTGATTTTCATGGGATCGCCTCTTCGCTCTTCCGGGACATGCGAGTCCTAACAGAGCCGGGTGGGGACCGGAAAGGTAAAACGCGCGACAGGAGCTCCTGCCGCGCGCTTTATGGTCGTAATTCCGATGAGCTCAGAGCTTGTCGGTCAGTTCCGGCACTGCCTGGAACAGGTCGGCGACGAGGCCGTAATCTGCGACCTGGAAGATCGGGGCTTCCTCGTCCTTGTTGATCGCCACAATGACTTTCGAGTCCTTCATCCCCGCGAGGTGCTGGATCGCACCGGAGATGCCGACCGCCACGTAGAGATCCGGCGCGACGACCTTACCGGTCTGGCCCACCTGCCAATCGTTCGGAGCATAGCCCGAGTCAACGGCAGCACGGGACGCACCGATGGCGGCGCCCAGTTTATCAGCGAGGCCTTCGATCAGTTTGAAGTCCTCCTCGGACCCCACGCCACGGCCGCCGGAGACGACGATTCCGGCGGAAGTCAGCTCGGGGCGGTCGCTCTCGGCCACATGGTCGGCGACCCACTCGGACAGGCCCGGAGCGTCGGCGGCGGAGATGTTTTCCACAGGGGCAGAATTGCCAGACCCGGCGGCGTCGAAGGTCGAGACGCGGATGGTCATGACCTTGGTCGCATCTTTGGACTTCACCGTCTGGATCGCGTTGCCTGCGTAGATCGGACGCTCGAACGTATCGGCATCCACAACGCCCGACACATCGGTCAGGATCATCACGTCGAGCAGAGCGGCCACGCGGGGCAGGATGTTTTTCGCATCCGTGGTCGCCGGAGCCGCAATATGGCTGTAATCGCCCGCGAGCGAGACGATCAGCGCTGCGGTGGGTTCGGCCAGACGGTGGCTGTAGAGCGCATCCTCGGCGCAGAGCACCTTGGCCACACCGTCGATTTTTGCGGCCTCGGCGGCGGCGTCAGACGCCTGACCACCGGCACAGAGCACCGTCACGTCGCCCAGCGATTTCACTGCGGTCACAGCTTTTCCGGTCGCATCCGCGTTCAGGACACCATCGGTCACTTCGGCAAGAAGAAGGACAGCCATCAGATCACCCCCGCTTCGTTTTTCAACTTATCCACAAGTTCTTCCACAGACCCGACCATGATGCCGGCCTGACGCTCGGCGGGCTCGGAGGTCTTCACGATCTCAAGGCGCGGCGCCACGTCAACGCCATAGTCGGCGGGGGTCTTCTCATCGAGAGGCTTCTTCTTCGCCTTCATGATGTTCGGCAGCGAGGCATAGCGCGGCTCGTTCAGGCGCAGATCCACCGAAATCACGGCGGGCATCTTCACCTTGATCGACTGCATGCCACCATCGACCTCACGCTTGACCACGGCGCTGTCGCCTTCAATGGCTACTTCGGACGCAAAGGTGGCCTGCGACCAACCCAGCAGAGCCGAGAGCATCTGGCCGGTGGCATTCATGTCGTTGTCGATGGCCTGCTTACCACAGAGCACCAGACCCGGCTGCTCTTCGTCGATCACGGCCTTCAGCAGCTTGGCAACCGCGAGGGGCTCGATATCGTTATGCACGTCGTCGGCAGCGGTGATCAGAATCGCCCGGTCAGCCCCCATGGCCAGCGCGGTGCGGAGCGTCTCCTGCGACTGCTTCACGCCTATGGAGACCACGACGATCTCTTCGACAGCGCCCTTCTCTTTGAGCCGGATGGCCTCTTCGACGGCAATCTCGTCGAACGGGTTCATAGACATCTTGACGTTGGCAAGATCGACGCCGGTTCCATCACCCTTCACGCGGACCTTAACATTGTAGTCAATCACGCGTTTGACGGGGACCAATACTTTCATCTGGTGCACCTCCTCGGTCAGTTCACGAAAGAGGTAGCCCGCTCACCCGGGGCTTAACAGGCCAAAAACGGCATTTTCTGGCAGAATGACGTTCCGTTTTCGCTACCGATTGGCGCCGGGCGTCCAGAGAACATCGGCGCGGCCATCGTCATTCGCCGTTCGCGCAGCGCAGAAGCACCAGTCGCTGAGGCGGTTGAGGTAAACGATAGCAGCCTGATTGATCAGCTCGCTCGACGCCAGTTCCTGCACCCGCCGCTCGGCGCGACGGGCCACGGTGCGGCAAATATGGAGTTGCGCAGCCAACGCCGATCCCCCGGGCAGGACAAATGAGCGCAGGGTCTCAAGCCGGGCGTTCATATCGTCGATTTCGACCTCCAGCCGGTCGGTCTGGGACGGCATCATCCGCAGCGGCGGGTATTCGGCTTCGAGGTCCTTTTCGATATCCGGGTTGCAGAGGTCGGCTCCCAGATCGAAAAGATCGTTCTGAATCAGGCCGATCTGCTCGGCCAGCTCGCCCACGGCATGGAGACGCGCGACGCCAAAGGTCGCGTTCAGCTCATCCACGGTGCCATACGCTTCGACCCGCAGATCGTGCTTGGGCACGCGGGTGCCATTGCCCAGTGCCGTCTCACCGCCGTCGCCGGTGCGGGTATAGATTTTTGACAGAACAACCATTCTCAGCCTCCCATGCGCCGGACGGCGACGAAGAGCAACACCAGCACAATTGCCAGCGCCTGCGCGTAGATCCGCCAGCGCATGTACTTATTGGATCGCTTCGCGGCGGCCTCGCCGGGCTTGCCGAATCCGGAGATGCCCAACAACAGGATCACCGCGACGGCGCCCACTGCGATAGCCGCAACAACAAAAAGGGGATCGGATAGCATGAGGGCTCCTTCCGTCATCAGTGCGGGTCTCAGCGCCCGCTCCCGGCACCCTTACTGCGCCGCGTCTAGGAATTCCGCAAAGATCCACGCCACGCGCCCGGACGATTCGACGCGGATGCGCGCCCAGCCACTATCAGCGCGCTCCAGGATTTCCACCCGGTCGCCAAAGACCACCTGATCGACCACCTCATTCGCGGTGGACGGCCCCGACCGCATGTTCACCCGTGCGGAGTTCACCGTCGCCGCGTTGCGCGACGGTGTCTCAGCCGGAGCAGCCACAGGTTCCGGCGCCGCAACCGGCTCAGGCGCGGCGACGGTTTCGGGAACAGGTTCAGTCGCAGGTTCAACGGGGTCTGCGACCTCTGGCTCCGGGTCCGCAGCAACCTCCGGCTCCGCCGCTGCGTCAGCACTGTCGCCATTCAGCGGCGTCAGCTCTTGCAGCTCTTCGGTTTGACCTGCGGGCTCGGTCACCTGCTCGCGATCCGTCCGGGATGCGACAGTCTCCGGGGGATCGCCCGCAACAACAAAGGTCACAGCAATCGCGACCAGCAAGATCAGAGTGAGCCGAATCATGTCTTCCCCCGGATGAACTCGGTCCCGTGCATAATCCGATCTTGTGCGGACGGCCAAGGCAGTCCCTGCGACTTTTGCCCTTTCCGCGCGGATTCCCACCGGCTATCTCCGGACTATGACGGACGATACAGACGGACCCGAGCACACCGAGGCGCTGAGCCGCGCCATTGGTGATCGCTACCTGACCTACGCGCTCTCGACGATCATGCATCGGGCGCTACCCGACGCACGCGATGGGCTAAAGCCCGTTCACCGCCGGATTCTCTTTGCCATGCGGGAGCTTCGGCTGGGCTCGAACGGGGGCTTCCGCAAATCGGCGAAGATCTCCGGCGACGTGATGGGCAACTATCACCCCCACGGAGATGCGGCGATTTACGACGCCATGGCGCGCCTCGCGCAGGATTTCACGATTCGCTACCCGCTGGTCGATGGTCAGGGCAATTTCGGCAATATTGACGGCGATAATCCCGCTGCCAGCCGGTACACCGAGGCCCGCATGACCACCGCCGCCGAGGCGCTCCTCGCCGGACTCGACGAAGACGCGGTAGATTTTCGCCCGAATTATGATGGCACGCTGGAGGAACCGATCGTTCTCCCCGCGGCCTTCCCGAACCTGCTGGCCAATGGCTCCTCCGGGATCGCGGTCGGCATGGCCACCAATATTCCACCGCACAATATTGTCGAACTGGTGGATGCCTGTCAGCATCTGATCAAAACGCCCGACGTCCGCGACGACACACTCCTGAACTATGTCAAAGGCCCTGATTTCCCCACCGGCGGGGTGATCGTCGAGAGCCCTGAGAACATTGCCGAAGCCTACCGCACCGGGCGCGGCGGCTTCCGGCTGAGGGCGAAGTGGGAGACCGAGGATCTGGGCCGGGGCCAATGGCAGATCATCGTCACCGAAATCCCCTATCAGGTGCAGAAATCGAAGCTGGTCGAACGCATCGCCGATCTGATCCAGACCAAGAAGGTTCCGATTCTCGCCGATGTGCGCGACGAAAGTGCAGACGACATCCGGCTGGTGCTGGAGCCGCGCACGCGCACTGTGGATCCGCAGGTGCTCATGGGGCTGTTGTTCAAGAACTCGGATCTTGAAACCCGGTTCGCGCTGAACATGAACGTGCTGATCGATGGCCGCACGCCCAAGGTCTGCTCGCTCAAGGAAGTTTTGCGCGCTTTCCTCGACCACCGCCGCGAGGTGCTCCTGCGCCGCAAGCGCTACCGGCTGGGCAAGATCGACCACCGGCTGGAGGTGCTTGAAGGCTTTATCGTCGCCTTCCTCCATCTCGACCGGGTGATCGAAATCATCCGCTATGACGCCGACCCGAAACAGGCGCTGATCCACCAGGACTGGCAACAGGTCCCGCCGCGCGCCGAGGATGAGGCCAGCTACGTCTCTCCCCTGCCCGCCACCGGCGAGGGCGATCTGTCCGATGTGCAGGCCGAGGCAATCCTCAACATGCGCCTGCGCGCGCTCCGTCGTCTCGAAGAGATGGAGCTGCGCCGGGAACGGGACGCGTTGCTGGAGGAACGCGCAGGGATCGAGGACCTGCTGGCCTCCGACCAGATCCAGTGGGACACGATCAGTGCCGAGCTGAAAGAGACCAAGCGCCAGTTCGGCAAGGATCACCCGCGCGGTCAGCGCCTGACCGATTTCGCCGAGGCCACCGCCGTCGAGGATGTGCCGATCGAAGCCATGATCGACCGCGAGCCGGTCACCGTGGTCTGCTCCCAGATGGGCTGGATCCGGGCGATGAAGGGTCACATCGATCTGGGGCAGGAACTGAAATACAAGGATGGCGACGGCCCCGGTTTCGTCTTCCACGCGGAGACCACCGACCGGCTGTTCCTCGCCGCCTCCACGGGTCGGCTCTACACCATTCCGGTTGCCAGCCTGCCCGGCGGGCGCGGCATGGGCGAGCCCCTGCGGCTGATGATCGATCTGCCCAATGAGGCCGAGATCACCACTTTGCGCATCCATCGTCCGGGTGGGCGCCTTCTGGTGGTCTCCTCTGCCGGGGACGGATTTATCCTGTCCGAAGACGAAGCTCTGGCCCAAACCCGCGCGGGCAAGCAGGTGTTGAACGTCAAAGCTCCCACCGTCCTGCGCGTCGTGCGCCCGGTCGAGGGCGATCACGTGGCCGCCGTGGGCGAGAACCGCAAGCTGCTGGTTTTCCCCATCGACGATTTGCCCGAGATGACCCGGGGCAAGGGCGTCCGCCTGCAACGTTATAAGGATGGCGGGCTTTCGGACGCGATCACCTTCACGCTGGCAAACGGGCTGAGCTGGCCCGATCCGGCAGGGCGCATCCGAACCGTCAGCGCCGCCGATCTGGCCGAGTGGATGGCGAAACGCGCCGCCGCCGGTCGCATGGCGCCGCGCGGCTTCCCCCGCGATAACCGCTTCCCCTGACCCGGAGGTCTTCCGATGCTGCGTCTCCTGTCCGTTCTCGTTGTCGCCCTGACCCTCGCGGCCTGTGGCGGGACACCTGTCACCGAGACACCCGAGCCGCTGGGCGACTTCCGTCTCGGATTTAACATCGTGCAGACCGGCGGCATGGAGAAAGGCCCGTTTTCCCGTGAACTGCCCGACGAAACCATCCGTCTCGCGGTGCGGGACGCGGTCGAGGCACGGCTGGGGCGCTATGATGGGGACGGGCTCTACGATATCGGCATCGCCATCGGAGGCTACGTCCTCGCACAGCCCGGCCTGCCCGTGGTCTACACGCCGAAATCAGCCATCGTTCTGGAGGTGAATGTCTACGAAAACGCCACTCAGACCCGGCTGAACCCTGAGACCAAGCGGATCATCGCCATGGAAGAGGCGAAAAACTACACCCCGCTCATTGGTTCAGGCCTTGTGCGGGACGGCAATGCCCAACTCCAGAGCCTCTCGCGGTCGGCGGCGGTGCAGATTGAAAACTGGCTCCGCAGCAACCCCGGCTGGTTCACCCCCCGCCCCGGCCGCACCCGTGCCGAGATCAGCCGGGACGAGCTGCGCCAGCGGGGCGAGGCCGCGATTCGCAAGGGCAACTGAGGCTTGCACTTTGCCCGCGCGACGGATACTCAGCGCGCGTTCTTGAACCGGGCGCGACGCGACCCCTGAGACGCCACCCAGACGAAGAGGGCTGAGACCACCATGGCGAAGGCAAAGTTTGAACGTACCAAACCGCACGTGAACATCGGGACGATCGGTCACGTTGACCACGGCAAGACCACTCTGACGGCTGCGATCACCAAGTATTTCGGTGACTTCCGCGCCTATGACCAGATCGACGGCGCGCCCGAAGAGAAGGCCCGCGGCATCACCATCTCCACCGCCCACGTGGAGTATGAGACCGACGCGCGTCACTACGCCCACGTCGACTGCCCCGGCCACGCCGACTACGTGAAGAACATGATCACCGGAGCCGCCCAGATGGACGGCGCGATCCTCGTGGTGAACGCGGCTGACGGCCCCATGCCCCAGACCCGCGAGCACATCCTGCTCGGCCGTCAGGTCGGCATCCCGGCCATGGTCGTGTACATGAACAAGGTCGACCAGGTGGATGACGAGGAGCTCCTCGAGCTCGTCGAGATGGAAATCCGCGAGCTGCTGTCGTCCTACGAGTACCCGGGCGACGACATCCCGGTGGTTCCGGGTTCCGCCCTGGCCGCCATGGAAGGCCGTGACGCCAACATCGGCGAAGAGTCCATCCGCAAGCTGAT
>NZ_VFSV01000045.1 GCF_007004065.1 Palleronia caenipelagi
CGCCGACAGCTCAAGCGCCCCGCCGCTCTCCAGAAGCCCGCTGCTCGTCAGACCCTCCGAGGCGCTCAGCACCGCAGAGCCCAGACCATAGGCCAGACCCTCCACAGCGATCTCGCTGGCGAGGATCGCCAGCCGGTCACCCGCGCCCACGGCGCCATCTGTAGCCGTGATCAGGGCCAGCCCGCCCGCCTGCAGAGACAGATCCCCGCCAGCAAACACCGCCCCGCCAATCGCCGCATCACCCAAGATGTCGAGCTGGCCGATGCCCGCCGCAATCAGACGGCTCTGTGCCCCGCTCTTCAGAGTGCCCGCGCTCAGAACCAGATCGCCTCCGACCGCCTCAAGCGCCCCCGGCACCGTCAACAAATCCGTCACCTGCACCGTGGCCGTGCCGCCCGTCAGCATCTCCCCGCCCAGATCGGCGCTCGCTGCGTTCAGCGTCAGGCTTGCCACGCCCAGCGGGGCCGTGAGATCCGAAAAATCCACGCCCGCAACCGTCACCGCCGATGCCGCGCTCTCAATCCGTTTCCCGGACAGAGACAGATCCCCACCCGAATACAGCGTCCCCGACAGGCGCAGGACATCTGTGGAGATGGTCAGGGGATCACTGACGATCATTTCTCCGCCAAGCCGAATGTCATCAGCGTCAAGGATCAGAGCTCCAACATCGGTGGCTGACGACGGTCCGAAGATGATCTCCGATGAGACTTGGCTGCTCAGTGCAGCCTGGTCGCCGGACATGAGGATGCCATCGTTCGAAATCTGATCGCCAGCAATCAGGGTAATATCATCTGCAGCCTGAAGTCGACCGGAACTGGCGATTTCCCCTGTCGATGTGACCGCAATCGACGATGCGGAAATGATCTGACCAGGATTTATCAAATTTTCGGCAGTAAGATCAGCATTGAGATCCGCGAGCAAAAGGCCGGAGTTGGACAGATCATTTGCGGCGTTTATCGCAAGACCGCCGCCAGAAACAATCACGCCATCATTGGAAAGGTTCTCTCCGATTTCGATGCGGACGGTATCGGCCCCCTGTAAAACTCCGTTCAGAAGATTAGACAGACGCGCGATATTAACGCTGAGGTCTGGAGCGCTGACCTCGCCAGAATTTGTCATTTCATTGCGTGCCACCACAGAGGCCACACCAGTGGCGCCGACAGCACCCGCCACGTCGATGACATCGGCAACAAGAACAAGATCGGAGCCTTGAGTAAGCCGAGGTCGGGCATCGTCCGTAACAATGCCGGCTGCAAGAAGCGATCCGGCAGCAACACCAATCTGCCCGGAGCGGACTTCCACATCACCAACAGACAGCACTTGTCCGGCAGTGATTGCCGTCGTCTCTGCGGACACAACCAGATCGGCACCGGACAGCACAAACCCCTCGCTTGACACCCGACTGGCGAAGATCTCGATATCCCCCGCCACCACGCGTGCACTCCGCGAAAGCACAACATCTCCACCGTCGACAAAGAGGCGCCCGATTGCCTCAATTTCACCGCCCGATGAAAGCGTTTCGAAGGCTCTGACCACTATGTCGCCACCCGATTCCAGACGTCCCGCATTGTCAAAGAGGCGCGCGCTGATCTCAGCCAGATCACCGGGAGTAAACACAAGATCATCGTTGCGCAGGACGTCTGCAGAAAGCGATAGCTGCTCATTCGCGCCAAATTCACCCGCATTTACGAAGCGTCCGGCAAATGCAGCACCCAATCGGGAGATCGCCGTTATCCGACCTTCGTTGCGACCTTGTCCGGTGAATGTCGCCGAAAGATCCTGATTGGCCGCGATCAATCCAGATGATCGATTCAGGAGGTCACGGGCCTCAAGGGTGACATCATCGCCCACGATGGTACCGCTGTTCACAATATCCCGGAGTTTGGCCTCCAGCAGGCCCGATGCCCCGATCTCGCCATCATTGGACAGATCCTGCGCCAAATCGAAACGTACATCGCCCCCAAAAATACGTCCGGTTTCCAGGTTGACGAGCTCAGTACTCGCAAGCTCGAGTCGTTCTTCACCATAGAGAACACCGCGATTGCGCAGGGTTCCATTGACAGCCAGATCCAGCCGGTCTTCCGCAAAGACCCCGGTTTCAAGGTTTTCCAGGTCGCCGCCAAAGTCGATGTCAAGCTGCGGATAGAGCCGCAGATCGGCACCATTGAGGAAAACACCGGCAACATTGATGTCCACCAGATCGGGCACATCGAAAACGTTGTCCTGGTCCAGGTGAAAGCTGTCCGTATCGATGCTCATACCGAGGACGGATCGGAAATAATTCGCACCGACTTTGGTTCGGCCTCCGGTGCGCAAGGAAATTGCCTCAGCCAAAACGGTCGCGCTGATCGCCTCGATCCCATTCCGCGCGCGCAGATTGAATGCACCATCTGTCGTAACCAAACTGCCGACAAATACGTCTCCTGCAGTGATCTCAACACCGGATCGGGACTGGGATACTCCCAATAGAGACAGGCTGTTCTCCACATCCAGCGTGATGAGATTTCGCGCATAGAGACCGGTGCGTTCCGTTGAGCTGTAACTCTCCGCCCGAATGACGATGTTCCTGCCTGTCGCTGACAGGTCCCTCTCATGGCGAACGGCGCCAGCCGCATCGACCGTGATTGATCCCGCAGCCTGACCGCTGCGAATGGTCAGATCGCCCTGTGAACGGATGCTGAGATCGCCGCTGGACGCGCTCAACGCGCCCAAGGTCCGCACGCCAAGACCCTCCTCATTGCCGATGATCTGGATCCGTCCGGCCTCCATGGCTCCAAATTCCGTCGCATCGACAGCATATTCTGGTGCCGCACCGCTTCCCGACTGCCTTGAAGCCTGTCTGGTCCGGACGTTAAAGCGTTGCGCACCGCCTGACGCAGTGATCTGTTCGATGGCCGTCAGTTTGCCGTCCACAATCACAGCACGCCCGACCAAGTTCACGCCGTCAACGCCGGTTGCGGCCCCGTCCAGACCACCTCGCCCAATCCTCACAACGCCGGTCTTCACATCGAGGGTTACCACCGACCCATCCACGATCGGCTTGCCCGTGCTTAATGTGACTTCAGATGAGTTGACAAACCGGCAGCCGTCACAAGTGATCCCGTTCGGGTTGGCAATAATCACGTCCGCTCTGTCACCGGCGACCTCCAGTGTTCCGGTCAGCGACGAGGCCGCCGTCGATGTGACTTCATTGACAATAGTATCCGCTGTCCCACCTGACAGATTCGGGTTTCCGCGAACCTTTCCCGCGACACTTGTCTCAGCACCATTTTTCGAGTTGTTCAGAACCGCTCCGTTCTGATCAACGGAAAAGCGCGAATACCGGTTTTTCGACACGCCGCCTGAATTTGGCCGAGCGATATTGACCACCGGAGCGGATCGGGTGTTGTTGACGCTGGGGGCAAACCCGACATTGCCATTGGGGTCGAGAACGATCTGCTGCGCTTCCGCCCAGGAGAAGTAGACAGACTGAACTACGAGAAGAGCGGCAAGCAGAAGGCGAAAGCCGCAATCTGACATCCGGCCAAGCCGACGATGAAACCGCTCAGAACGTACGACCTCAAAAAACCTTAACATCAACCTGCACTCCGATAATCGGATCGCCTAAATCCAGATCATTATCTTCCACAAAAGGTACCGACACAAAAGCATCCGCGAAAACCCGCTTGAACTCCCAAGTCAGGCCATATCCGAGGCCCGCGACCTTTTCCCAGCGATCGCGCGCGTGATCATATGTGATTCCGGCATCAAGAAAGACCTTGTGCTGCCCGCCACGCAGAAAATCCGGCTTGTCTTCATCCTTGAGACCCATCCACGTAAGCAGGCCATCGTAAAGGTAGAGATCATTGCGGATATAGGCACCAACATCTCCAACCGCCTGGATTTGGTCGTACCCACGAACGGTCCCGTAAGAACCAAGAGCCATCTGCTGAGAAGAATACAATGAAACCGGCGCAAACTGAAGTCGCAGATCATTGGTCAACACCCCGATCTCGCCCACCGGTGCCTGACGATACCAACCGCCTTCGAGTTTGATGAATTGGGCATGGGGCTCATCATCATTGATGCCGTCACGATCTTCGTTTGCCCCCAAGGCATCAAGACCCAACGTTGCGGTCACATCAAAACTGACCCGTCCATCGGCTTTCTGTTCGATCCGGCGAAATCCGGCGTCGACCACCGTCAGCTTTTGCGGAATCAATCTTTCATTATTAACGAACCGGCGTGACCGACGGGTCTGCAATCCGAAACTGATCGTATCCAGCTTCGTCTGGTCGCGGTTGATCAGCTTCGTCGCCCGGGCGCTGAAACTCCGCGCCTTGCCAAATAGCTCCGCGAACTCTGTCAGAGGAGTACGGTACTCCGAGTACGTCGCTGCGAGACTGTAGGTCCAGTACCCAAAGGGAATGCTGCCCCCAAACTCGAGCGCGTTTGTCTCCTCGGAACTCGACAGGGCGAGCGACCAGGTGTCATTCATCCCGAGCGCATCGTCCCATTCCAGATCAATACCGAGGGAGGTCCGTCCAGTGGCGTCGGAGCCAAAATTGTCAATATCTAGATATCCTCGAAACAAATCCTCTTGCAGACGTTGTACGATCACGTTGCTTCCGCCCGGCTCTTCACCGGGCTGCAGGCGCAGCTTTGCATCCACAGACCGCAACCGGTTCATCTGGTCGAGTCCCTGCTCGAAATCCCGCAACTGAAAGATCCGCCCTTCGACGCCCGGAAAAGCGTGGCGCAGCTGCCGTTCTCCGCGTTTGGTTTCTACCAGCCCCTCCTGATCCACGAGGTAGACGCCCTCGGTCTTGCCCTCGACTACCGTCAGAACAATAGTGCCGCTGGCAACATTCTGGGGCTCGATATAGGTCTTGGTCGTGATGTGACCGCGCTCGGAATAGGCCCCGTCGATCCGCTGCATGATGTCCTGAATATCGCCGCCCTGCAGGCAGCCCGGAACATAGTCAGCGACAATTGCCCCGAGCTCTTCGGGGGGGAGAGTATCCGCACCCTCGACACGGATTTCGGCGATTTCAAAACACGGACCGACACGAGGCACGTCGTCAAGCTCTGGGGCCAGGTCCGGTCGGGGTGTAAACTCCTCGACCGCCTCGCGCCGCGCCCGCAGATCCCGTTCCCTTTGATCCTCAAGTGCGGGATCGAACCGGGCATCCTGCGCAAAGGCAACAGGTGCTGCTAGTGCGATCAGCGCAGCCGTGATCAGAACGGCATTTCGGCGGCTCATTCAAAACTCACTGGCGGTATATCGTGGAACAATCCGATCTCGTCCCCGTAGACCGGAGAAATCGCACGAGGGCCATACACCGTCTGCACGCTGGCCTCGGACACGACCTGCTCTCCGGCAGTCAGCTCCGCTCCCAGAAGCTTCACAGCGTCCCGCGTATTCAGTGAGATATTCCCGGACCCGGCAATGACACCGCCGAACCGGTCGCGCAAATACATCCAGGCTCCATCAGAGGCCCAGAAGTTATAAAGTCCCTTGGGGCGATTAACGACGGTTGGAACCAGAACCGCCTCAAATTGTGCCTCAGGGGTGTCGATCGTCACATTTTGTAATGCGAGGATCTGACCGCCTTTGTTCAGAACGGACGCGCTGGCCGAAATATTGACATCCTTGGCAGCGTTGAGAGCGCCACCATAGATTTTAATGTCACCCGATCCTTCATATTCGCACGTCAGAACACAGACCTTTCTGACCAAAGCTCGCCCTGACCCGACACCAATGGTCTCGACCCGGACAGCCGCGAGGGTGAGGTCGCCGCCATTGGCATTCATCTCGCCCCCCTGGTTGAGTATCAATCCTCCCGAAGACAGCTCGAGGCTCCCCGCCGCCGTCATCGTGGCAAGCTGGTCTGGCCGAGCGACGTATCCAAAGTCGTATTCTTCATGGGTGGTCCGCTTGCGCTTCATCCACAGGGTCCACCACTTTCGGGATCCCTTGCGCGTATAACGTGTCACCGTCGGGTCGTTGCTGCCATCTGGCAACTCGATCATATTGAGGACGTCACCTTCGGCAACCACACGAATGTCACCATTGGAAACGTAGCGTCCGGCCATGTTCTCGACGTTAGCGCCAGTGCGCACGACCAGATCACCGCTTTCGCTGAACAGCACCGCCAGATCATCCCCAACCGTCGTCGTTCGCAGCGCCCCGGCGACATCAATTGTCACCGCACCTTCCGCCTCGGTGCCCGCCGGATTGCTCACGCCGTCGCGCAAAACGGCCCCCTGAAGCAGAGCCCCCTCAACCAGAACATCCCCGTCGGACCGCTCCCCACGGCTGGTCAGAACAAGACTTCCTGCGTTGGCAACGATTTCGCTGCGACCGGATTTGTTCGTGATCTTCGCCTCATCAAAGCCCAGCAGCACATCACTTGCGGCCCGGAGTTCCGAACCGTCGACACGGAACATGCCTCCAGCATCAACCGCAAGGTCGGCGCCCGCAAAGCTAACTGTTTCACTAAACGCAATATCCGCGCCAGCGAAGACTGATGTGCCACCCGTACTGTCCCATTCGCCCCGCTGATCCGAAACCGAGCCATCCGCAAAAAGACCAATCTGCCCAACATCCGAAATCAGTCGCGAACCACCACGGGTCTTGGCGTCAAACAAAATATCTGCTGCGGACATGAGCAGGATCTCATCCGCACTCAGAAGCACATCGGATCCGGTGATCCCTGCACCATCGGTGTCAACCGCCTTGATCTCAAGCGATCCGCTCCCTACCTCGATGCGGGACTGTCCCAACGCCACGTCCCGTCCGGATATCCGGGCATTCCCCGCAGACCGGATATCCGCACCACCAAGATTGATCGTCCCATCTGCGCTCAGGACAAAATTCCTCGATGTCGCCAGACCCGAACCGGCATAGCGCATCCCGGCACCTCGGTCTGAAATCTGAACCTCGACACGGTTGGCGCGCAGCGCCCCCTGAGCCGTAATCTCGACCAAAATCCCGTCATCGGATGCGCCAGGTATACCCGTGACGCTGGCCCAGTCGCGATCAATATTCCCGGGAACCAGAGACGAATCGAATTCCGTTCGCGTTTGTCCCGCAACAATGTTCACCGCCGAGAGTGAGCGGCCGGACTCGTTATCTACCGTTCCGTCAACCTTGACAGAATGGGCAATCAAATCGACCGCATCCATCTGTCCCGCAAGACCACCACCGCGAATCTCGATTGTGCCGCCCCGTACGTTCGAGACAACATTCTCCTGAAAGATCCCCGGCGCGATCTCGCGCGCGTTGATGCTGATATCACCGGTCGTCAGCGCAGTACGTCCAGTATTCACAAAGCGGCCACCATCTACCGAAATACCGTTTGGATTGGCGATAATGACGTGCGCCCGCTGACCCAGTACTTCCACTGGCCCATTGATTTCTGAGCGCGACGTCCCCGTCACTTCGTTGACAATTGTCCGGGCCGCTTCGCGTCGGTTGTCGAGATCAACCCCGGCCTTGTTCGCATTGAAATCCCGATAGGTGTTATGACTGATCCCATCCCGGGATGCAGGTGCGATACCCACCGTCACACTGCCATCTGCGCCGATCTGAACCGAAGTCGCACTACCCCCGTCCGGCACGACCTGTGCGGCTAGAGCCAGAGGCAGAGATGACATCACGACCACGACAGGCACTCGCAGAAAGCGACTCAGCATGACATCCACTTCCTCCAGACTGCGGACCTACTCCGATGCAGTTTCACTCGGTTCGACTGCGGGTTGCGCCCGCCACTCTTCGGCTGCTGTTTGACCGGCTATCACCTCATCTGAGCTGAGCTCTGCCTCGATCCGGTCCCGCAAAGCAGGTGCGGCAGGGTAACCACGAACGGCTGCGAGAATTGCGTAGGTGTAGGCGGCTACTTTGTCCTGCTCCGTGCCAATGCCCTGATCCGATAGCCGCGCGACCTCGTAAAGCCCCATGGCATTACCTTGCCGGGCCGTCTGCTCATACAAAGCAAAGGCTGCCGCCTGATCCGCCTCGATACCGGCACCCTCCAGCGTCGCCGCCGCCAAAAAATTCGCCGCTGCGATATTTCCTTGGTCAGCCGCCGCCTTCCAGTAATCATTTGCCTTCGCTGGATCCGCGTCGACACCGCGCCCATCTCGGTACAGCGTCCCACAATTGAACTGGGCGTTCGCATCACCCTGGTCGGCGGCACCGCAGATCAGCTCAAACGCACGACTGTAATTCCTGATAACGAGATCACCATCAAGATACATCAGCCCTAGACGGTTGCTGGCCGGAAGGCTGCCTTTCGAAACCGCCGCAGCGTAGAGCTGCGCTGCCCGGCTGAGATCAACCTCGGCACCGAGTCCCAACTCGAACAGGCGCCCCAGATAGAAGGCACCGTCACCGTCGCCGCCCTCGAATGCTGTCTGAAAAGCTTCTGCCGCTGCTGGGATGTCGCCTTCATCCAGAAGCGCCAGCCCTTCACTCACATCAGCAAAAGCTGAGCCGCAGCTGAAAAGAATGCACGGAATAATGACTCGAAAACGCATAGACCCCCCAGATTTGAGCATAATCTGCAGCATCATTAACAAGGGAAAAGCCGGTGGGCAGTACATCATAAAATTGTTTAGACACCTGTTGCTGAATTGCATTATTTTTACCTATTTATACCAAGTAGCTTTCTGTCGAGTGAATCGGATCACCGGAATTTTCTGCCACCAGCGACCGGATGACGGTCCAAACAGCCCTCACCCCACCGCCTTCCACATGCGGAACCGGCTCTGTCCGGTGACTTCGCGGATAAGGCCATGTTCTTCCATCCAGGTCAGGTTGCGCTGCACCGCCGCGCGGCTGGCGGGGTGTGGCCCGAGAACTTTTCCATCAACCTGGCGGCGCGCTCAGACCATGCCTCGATGTCATCGAGTTGCCGCATCGCCACCAGCACGCCGCTCTCGATCCCGGCGAGCCATGTATTCAGGCGCTCGGGCGGCGTGCCGCGTGCGTGCAGGCCCCCGGCCCTGCTCATGTCCAACGGCGAGAATATCGCGCCCGTGCCGTCTCCTGCCGCCACCCGCGCCGCCGACACCGCGGCCTCGAACTCAGCCGCGCCGAGCCCCGCCAGCGGCCAGAGGTGGAACCCCGTCGCCGCCCGGCTGATCGGATGCAGCGCTGCCGCCCCGGCCATCGTTGCGCGCCAGCCCCCAGCCCGATCGGACAAGAGACCGTCCCCCTGTCCGCCCGGATCCTTCCGCTCGAGAAAAGCCTCCAGCCCCGCCTCGAGCCCCGGCCCTCCGCTCAGCCGCCGCGCCGCCCATCAGGCCCGCGCCAGCGCCCGCGTATCATCGCCTGCTCTCGCCAGCCGCAACCCCATCCACAGCGCCAGCCGCTCGACGTCCACCCGGTCCCCGGCGCAACCGCTCGTCCAACGCGCCGAGCCGCCTCGCCATCCGCGCCGTGTGTCCGGCCTCGGCGGCGGTCCAGTCCCCGACAAGGTCGCCTTCGCTTTGCGCAGCGCCTGGCCCCAGTGGCAGAAAATCCGGCTCGGAATTCAAAGGCGGCGGCAGCAACCAGAGGCCCTCCTCTTCCTCCCTAGGGTCATCGTCCATTTCCGAAGTTCGAATGGGGTCATCTGTCTTTTATAAGCCAAATATGTAATAAATGCGCAGCACTCAAGGTATTCTGACACGCCCCTTCCGACCGGGTCGCAGAACCGCTCGCCGCGGGCCAGCCGCGCGCACTCTCGCTGCGCTCACGCCCAGAAAACAAGGGCCCCGTCTATGGGCGCCGTCTCAGCGCCACCCCTTGCACTCATTTTCAATCGACCGTTTACTACTGCCACCCTAAATTGCAAAGCGCCCTGCCCCATGCCCCATGCCCCAGATCGGCTATGCCCGCGTCTCCACCGAGGATCAGACCCCCCTGCCCCAGGTGCAGGCCCTGAAATCCGCCGGATGCTCCGAGATCCACGAAGAGCACGCCTCGGGCGGTGACCGGTCCCGTCCCGTCCTGACCCGCGTCCTGGAGCGGGTGCGCGCCGGGGATACGCTGGTCGTCGTGCGCATCGACCGGCTGCCCCGCTCGCTCTCGCATCTGCTGGAGGTCATCGAGCGGCTGGAGGTTCGGGGCGCGTTCTTCCGCTCCATCGAGGACCCGATCGACACCGCGTCGCCACAGGGCAAGTTCACGTTGCAAGTCCTTGTCGCCGCGATCAAGGGCGTCGACCCCGACATCCCCCTGCAAGCCATCTGCGACCGGCTTGAGGCCATGCGCGACCCCACCCCAAGAGGCCGCAAAACCTGGCAACCCTCCTCCGTCAGAATGCTCCTGCAACGCGCCGGGAAACTGGGGATGCTCTGAGGATCAGTTGAAAGGGTTCACGATGTGGAGTTGATCTTCGATGAGGAGCCCGTCTTGCATATCCTCACTCCAAAGCGTGTCACACCCGGCCAGCACGGCGGCGGCGCAGATCATCGCGTCATAGACTGATAGCTGATAGCGCTCGGCCAGAGCCCGGCCCACGCGGTGGGTCTGGCCGGTTAAAGTCTCGACCGTGCAAAGGGCTTCTATACCGCCGAGAAAGGTCCCCGCCTCGGCCCAGCTCAGCCCGGCTTTGCGCCGGCAATTTACGAGAGCTTCGTTCAGAACCTGAACGCTGATCCGGGGACGCCGCGCCAGAATTTCCTCAGCGCGGTCGGCCTTGGGTCCGTCATCCAGCAGGTATAACACGACATTCGTGTCAGCGAATTCAGCGCTCATGTGCGGCGTCACGACTCAGGCGCTCGGTCGGGGGCAAGCGCCCGCGCAACCGCCTCAGTCCGGCCAGGATCTCTTCCGCCCGGGGCTCCCGGTGTACAACCATCGCGCCGGCCTCGTGCCGCAGATCGATTCGGTCGCCTTCTTTCAGATCCAGTGCGCGGACCAGATCTGCGGGCAAACGCACGGCGAGTGAATTCCCCCATTTCGATACCTGCATCAAAGCCTCCTTCGCGGATACACATAAAGAAATGTATATCATTCCACCATGTTTGACAATCTGAACTCACTGCTTTGGCTTCGGCAGGCTTGTGCCGGTGGATAGCCCTTCCGCAAGATACGGTAAAAAGAACTTGCAAGAATCGCGGCACTTGTCCCATTACTTACGAAAAGAAGTGAATAAAACGGCATCAAGCGTAACAACGCGGCCGGTTGAGGGCAAAGATGAGCACAGTTCCGGACCCGCTTACGGGCATAGCAGAGCTACATGATCACTCCCGGATCGACCTCCTTGTGGGCGATCACGCGCAGCGTCTGTCGGAGCGGTTGCAGGCTCATCGGGCGCAGCTCTTTCCGCCGGATGCCAGACGCACCCTGCGCAAGTTCACTTCCGGTGAGGTCGCCGATCTTCTGGGGGTTAAGGACGCCTATTTGCGCAAGCTGCACCTCGATGGCCGCGGTCCCTCGCCCGAGACCCGGGCCGGGGGGCGGCGCTATTACAGCCCTGAAGAAATTCAGGAATTGCGGGTCATGCTGGAGGAGGGCGCCAAGTCCGCCGGCACCTATCTACCCGGTCGGCGCGCAGATGATCATCTGCAGGTGATCACAGTCATCAACTTTAAGGGCGGCTCGGGCAAGACCACGACTGCTGCTCATCTGGCGCAGAAAATGGCCTTGGACGGATACCGGGTTCTGGCCATTGACCTCGACCCGCAGGCAAGTCTCTCGGCCTTGCACGGGTTTCAGCCAGAATTCGACCTGCTCGATGGTGGGACGCTCTACGATGCGATCCGCTATGATGACCCGGTGCCGCTGAGCGATGTGATCCAAAAGACCTATTTCACCAATCTCGACCTGATTCCCGGCAATCTCGACCTGATGGAGTTCGAGCACGATACCCCCCGGGCGCTGACGCAACGGGACGGTAACCTCTTTTTCACTAGGATTGGGGATGCGCTCGGCACAGTTGAGAGAGATTATGATGTGGTGGTGGTCGATTGTCCGCCACAGCTGGGGTTCCTGACCATGTCGGCCCTCTCGGCGGCCACGGCAGTGTTGGTGACGGTGCACCCCCAGATGCTCGATGTCATGTCCATGTGCCAGTTCCTGCTGATGACCTCGAACCTGCTGGGCGTGGTCTCCGAGGCGGGGGGAGATATGACCTATGACTGGATGCGCTACGTCATCACCCGCTACGAGCCCGGAGACGGGCCACAGAACCAGATGGTGAGCTTCATGCGCTCCATGTTCGGGGATCACGTGCTCAACCACCCGGTGCTGAAATCCACCGCGATTTCGGACGCCGGGATTACCAAGCAAACTCTCTACGAGGTGGAGCGGAGCCAGTTCACACGGTCTACCTTTGAGCGGGCGATGGAGAGCCTGAACAGCGTGAATCGCGAAATCGAGGGCCTTGTTCAGGCAGCCTGGGGGCGGTCACATGGCGCGTAAAGATCTCCTCAAGGGGTTGATGAACAACGAAACACCCTCCGCTCCTGCGACCGAGACACGCGTCGATACGGCGCGACCGCGCTATTCGACAGGCGCTATCGGCGCTGTGAGCCAGTCCATCGCCGATCTGAAATCCCGCGCCGTGCAGGAGGTCGATCCGCGGATGATTGACCCCGGTGGTATCGAGGATCGGCTGGACGAAGATGCTGGGCTCGACAGCCTGATTGCCTCGATCCGGGAATATGGCCAGCAAGTGCCGGTGCTCCTGCGTCCAAATCCCAACGACCCCGAGCGCTATCAGGTGGTTTATGGCCGCAGGCGGGTGGCGGCGCTGAAGGCCTTGGGTGGGCCGGTCAAGGCGCTGATCCGCGACCTCGACGACCGGGCGCTGATTGTCACGCAGGGCCAGGAAAACGCCGCGCGGCGGGATCTGAGCTTCATCGAAAAGGTCAATTTCGCCCGCCAGATGCAGGTCATGGGCTATGAGCGCAAGGTGATCTGCGACGCGCTCCATGTCGATAAGACCCTGATTTCCCGCATGATAAGCGTCTCGGACCGGGTGCCGCCCGAGTTGATCGCGGCGATCGGTGCAGCGCCTTCGGTGGGACGTGATCGCTGGCTGGCGCTGGCCGATCTGTTGCAGGGCCGGGATGCCGTGGCGCTGGCTGTGGGCGATAATTCTGATGCCAGATTCGATGCGGTGATGGCCGGGCTGCGTCCGGAGCGCAAAGCCCCAACCCCGCCAGCAGAGATCCCACTGAAAGGCGCCGCTGGACAAGCCCTCGGAACGGCGAAACGCGGCCGCAACAAGCTCACCCTCTCGCTCCGGGACACGGATACGGCAGCATTCAACACCTGGTTGCTCGACAACCTTCCCGACCTTCACCAGCGCTGGCAATCAGAGCAGGAGGAGTAACCGCACCAGAGGCGGGCCCATAACAGAGCAGTAACCAAAGGAGGCACGAACAGACAAAAAAGACCCCCCGAGACGACAATCCCGAGAGGCCTTTGTTCTAGATTAAGCACCTTCGAACTTAGGGCATGCAGTTGACGGCTGTCAACAGCGTCGGACTCCGGCGGTCAAAGAAATTTTGTCTCGTGATATTACATGACCCCACTCACCACGACCCCCTTCGGGCCGCGGCCGGTGACGGCTGGCCTTTTGGCACAGGAGGGCGCACAGGACACCGCGCCCGCCGTGCCCCATATGGACAAATGGAGCTTGTTTCACGACCTCTGCACGGCGCGGGCCGCCTTTGGCATCTCGGACCGCGATCTGACGGTGCTGAACGCGCTCCTGAGCTTTCACCCGTCGCGCCAGTTGTCGGACAATGATCTGCTGATCGTTTTCCCGTCGAACAAGGCTCTGTCCGCCCGCGCCCATGGCATGGCCGAAAGTTCCCTCCGTCGCCATCTGGCCGCGTTGGTGGCCGCCGGTCTGATCCGGCGCCATGACAGCCCCAACGGCAAGCGCTACGCCCGCAAGGGCCCCGATGGCGACCTGTCGCGGGCCTTTGGCTTCGATCTGCGACCTTTGCTGCTGCGGTCCGAGGCGATCGCCCATGCGGCGGCAGAGGCCGAGGCGGCGACAGAGCGGCTCAGGCGCACCCGCGAGGAGGCCAGCCTGATGAAGCGCGACGCGCTGAAACTCGCGCTGTATGGGCTGGAGGAGGGGCTTTCCGGAGACTGGGACAGCATCCTTGATGATCTGCGCGACATTCACAGGGCGATGCGTCGTCGGCTTGATGTCGAGGATCTGGAACAGATCAGCTGTCGATTGTCGGAAATCTTGCGGGGCATCCGGCAATCGTTCGACGTAGAAACAGAACAAATGAGCGGCAATGACCTTAAAATTGAGCGGCAGTATCAAAATTCAAAAACAAAACATCCTGATCTTGAACCTTGCCCAGAGCCGGGCACAGGCGGCGCGGGCCCGCAGAACGGATCAGAAGCGGCGCTTGCAGAGCCGGAAAGGCGGAGTCTGCCTCTCTATCTGGTTTTGAAGGCTTGTCCCGATATCCTGCCCTATGCGGATGGTCCACCGAGAAGCTGGCATGAGTTCACCGCGGCTGCGGGTTTTGTGCGCGGCATGATGGGCATCAGCGCCAGTGCCTGGGAAGAAGCCTGTCGGGATATGGGCTCTGACGTAGCGGCGATCACGGTGGCCTGTATTTTGCAGCGCTTCGATCAGATCAACAGCCCCGGTGGCTATCTTCGCGCCCTGTCGCGGAAAGCGGCGGAAGGTGCGTTCAGCCCCGGACCCATGGTCATGGCCCTTCTGAACGGGGCCGGACGCGTCTGAGGGCTTGCGTCCCGGTTCGGTTTCCGCCCAGAGTTGTGCCCATGTCCGCATTCCCTTCCCGCCTCACGGCCGATTGGCCCGGCAAGTCGCAGCCCGCGATTCACCCTGCCCTGTGGCATATGCTCGATGTGGGGGCGATGGCCGTGACGCTCTGTGCCCGGCAGAGCCCCACCGGGTTGCGTGAGCTGGATCAGGCCTTTTGTCTGCTCGTCGCGCTCCATGATCTGGGGAAAATCAGTGCTTCGTTTCGGGCGTTGCTGACCGAGAACAAGCCGCAGAAATGGCGCCACTGGGAGCATACGGCGGTGCTCCTGCTCGCCCATGACGACCGCTTGGCCGCCCGGATCGGCGGCAGCCCGGCTCAGCGCCGCGCGCTGGTCGAAGCGGTGGCCGGCCATCACGGCGCCCCCCGGCTGATCCCGGACCGACCCGACCGGCAACGGGCGGAGATCGGCGGGGCCGCCATGGCTGATGCGGGGGCAGTGATCGACCTCGTGGCAAGCCTGTTCCCCGACGCGGGTCTGACCGCCCCCCTGCCCCGTGGCTTGCCCTGGATTCTGAACGGGCTGACGGTTCAGGCGGACTGGATCGGCTCCAACCCCGACTGGTTCCCCCCGCAACCCCCGGACTTTCCGCTGGAACGCTATTGGTTCGACGCGTTGACCCGTGCTGAACACGCTGTCCGGGCGGCAGGGCTCTTTGGTACGATGCCCCGACCCGACGGCGCCGCGCGGATCCTGCCGGAGGCGCTTAACCCCCGTCCGATGCAGGCGCGGGCGCTGGCTGAGCCCCTGCCCGACGGGCCCACCCTGACGGTGATCGAGGACGCCACCGGCGCGGGCAAAACCGAGGCCGCTCTGATCCTTGCCGCGCGGATGATGGCGGCAGGAAAGGCGCAGGGGCTGTTCTTTGCCCTGCCGACCATGGCGACCGCGAACGCCATGCTCTCCCGGATCGAGGCGACGGCCCCTGCGCTCTTTACCAGCCCGCCGACCCTCGCCTTGTCCCATGGCCGTGCGGCGCAGTCCGAGCAGTTCCGTCAGATCCGCGCCCGCGATCCGCATCATCCCGAGGACGGACCCTATTGCGGCGCGTGGCTGGCCGATGACCGGCGGCGGGTTCTGCTGGCCGATCTGGGCGTCGGCACCATTGATCAGGCGTTGCTCTCGGTGCTGCCCACCCGGTTCAATGCTCTGCGGCTCAGGGCGCTGGCGGACCGGGTGCTGATCGTCGACGAGGCGCATAGTTACGACCCCTATATGCAGGCGCAGTTGGAAAAGCTCCTGACCATGCAGGCCCGCCTGGGCGGTTCGGCCATTGTCCTGACGGCCACCCTGCCCGCGCGGATGAAGGCCGCCTATCTCGGGGCGTTTCAGATCGGGCTCAGGGACAAAGCCCCTCGCAGGCCGTCCCGGATTGCCGCCGAGCCCGGCCCCTACCCCTCCCTGACCGTGGCCGGGGTTGAGACCAGGTTGACAGCTGTCAACCCGGCTGCCGGCTCAGTGCGGCAGGTTGAGGCCCGGCGGCTGGGGACAGAGGACGAAGCGCTTGAGATCCTTACGACATCCGCCGCCGAAGGGGCTGCCTGCATCTGGATCCGCAACGCCGTTGACGACGCCATCGCGGCTGTCGGGGCTTTGTCATCCCGGGGGATCACCACCGATCTGCTTCACGCGCGCTTTGCCGTGTGTGACCGTCTGCGCCATGAGACTGCCTTGCAGGCGCGGTTTGGCCGGAGCGGCACCGGGCGCACGGGCCGGATCGTCGTGGCGACGCAGGTCGCGGAACAATCTCTTGACCTCGATTTCGACGTCATGGTCTCAGACCTCGCGCCGATCGGGTCGCTGATACAGCGCGCCGGGCGGCTGTGGCGCCATATGGATGCGCGTCCGGATCGCCCTGTGCCGGGGCCTGTCCTGCATGTGCTTTCCCCGGATCCCGACGACGTTGCGGACGATCGTTGGGTGGCGCGCGTGCTGGATCGGGGGGCGTGGGTCTATCGGCCGACGGAGATGTGGCGCAGCGCGCGCGTCCTCTTCGATGCAGGCGGGATCGTGTGCCCAGACGGCCTGCGCGACCTGATTGAGCGGGTCCATGGCGACGCCGCATCACCGGTCCCTGAGCCGCTGACCCGGGCGGAATTCCGGCGGGAGGGCGAGGAATTGATCGAGCGGCAACTGGCCCGAAATTCGCTCATCGACCCGTTCGGCGATTACGATCAGGATCAGATGTTGAAGGTCTGGGATGATGAGTGCTTCCCCACCCGTCTGGGTGTTCCGCTAGTGACGCTGGCGCTGGCTGTGCAAGAGGGTGACGGGCTGCGCCCCTACGGCTCCGACTGGGCCGCCTCCGAAGTTCAGGTCTCCGCTGCGCGCTACGGCGATCTGGCCGGCGTCGATCAGGAGGATCCCCGCATCCGCGCTGCCAAGTCCGACTGGTCCCGCAGCCGTGCCGCCCATGTGCAGGTCGCGCCGCTTGGGGCCTCGGGGCAGATCTGCGAGGGGTTGCGTTATGATGCAGAACGCGGCGCGATTTTTTCCTGATTTCAATAATTTGGACAGCAAAAAGGGCGGTTGACCACTGATCCCGGGGATGTATCGTAAGTTGTGTAAATGAGTAGCTAGTCGCCGATGTTGAACCTCCTCACCAACTCTTGGATCCCCGTGCGCCGGACCACCGGCACCGATGTGATCCGTCCGGCGCAGATCGCCGAGGAGGACGTGCTCTTTCCCGACTGGCCTCGCCCGGATCTGAACCTTGCCTGTCTGGAACTTCTGGTCGGTCTCGTCTACATCGCCGCTCCGCCCGAAGATGCGGAGGACTGGCTGGACCGCAAGCCGGATCCGGTCGCGTTGCAGCGGGCGCTCGACCCGTTGGCGCTGGCGTTTGAGCTCCTCGGCGACGGGCCGCGGTTCTTGCAGGATTTAGAGCGGATCGAGGGGACTGTGAACCCGCCAGATATGCTGTTCATCGACAGCGCCGGGGCGCAGGCCGCGCGCAAGAATACGGACCTGATGGTCAAGCGCTCCCGCTATAGCTCCCTGCCCCTCCCGCTTGCGGCGATGGCGCTCTACACGTTGCAAAATTTTGCCCCCGCCGGGGGCGCCGGAATGCGGACATCCATGCGCGGTGGCGGGCCCATGGTGACACTGGTGCGTCCCGATGTGCCGGGGCTCTGGCCGCTGATCTGGGCGAATGTGCCCTTTGGTCAGGCGCTGGACGCTGATGAGCTGGACGAACTGCCGTGGATGCGGCCCACGCGCGTGTCGGATCAGGGTCAGGTCACGGTGCCTCCCGAGGGCTGGTCCGACCCTCATCCCGAGTTGTTTTTCGGCATGCCCCGGCGGTTGCGTCTGACGGCGGATGAGAGCGGGTTGACAGCTGTCAATCAGGTGCCGCGCGGGACGAATTACGCGGGCTGGGTGCATCCGCTCTCGCCCTATTATCTGACGAAGACCGAAAAGCTGCCAAAGCATCCCAAGCCCGGCGGCTTCGGCTATCGGAACTGGCGCGGCATCCTCTTGCAGAGCGAGGGTGGCGAGCGGCCCGGTTGTCTCAACCGCTGGCTCCGTGTCCGCCCGGGTGAGCGCGCACGGCTGCTTGTGGGCGGCTGGGCCATGTCCAACGCCACGCCGCTCGATTTTATCTGGTCAGAGCAGCCCGTCTTTTCACTGAATGCGGATGCAGAGACGCGGGTGGCGGACCTCGTCGAGGCGGCGGAACAGGCAGCTTATGCGCTGGCGATCAACACGCGCGCGGGCAAGGGTGAGGACGACACCCAGTCCGGCGCGGCGGCGCGGGCGCGGCAGGCGTTCTTTGCCCGGACCCAAGCGCCGTTCGAGGATCTAACACGGGAGATCGCTGACGGTCGGACAGATGTCGCAGAGCCCTGGCTGACCGTGCTGCGGCGCACAGCGCTGGCTTTGTTCGATGCGGAGGTGATGCCGGGGCTGGCGGATTTGCAGGAGAGCCGCCGTCGCAAGGCTGTCGATGCGCGCCGCAATCTGGTCAGCAGCCTTAGCGGTTACGGCGGGATCGGGAAAAAGATCTTCACCGCCCTCGGTCTGGAGTTGCCCAAACGGAAAAAGGAGACCGCATGACCGGGGATGTGGGACAGGCGTGCTGGCGCTGGTGGCGCAAGTTGACAGATGTCAACTCGGGGCGGATGCGCGCCGATCTGGCGCGGCTGAGGCGGGCCGAGGGGTCTGTGGCGGCGCTGGGCGTTGCGGCGGTTCATGATCTGCACCATGGGTTGCGGGGCGCCGGGCATGATCTCCGGCGAGAGCCCGATCGGCTGGCGCTGATCGCTCTGGCCCTGGCGCAGGTCAGGACAAGCACCAGGCTTCCGGCGGCAAGGGCCATGGGGCAGGGGGATCCGCCGGCCCTGTCTGAGATCCGCTTTACCACACTGATCCGGGCCCATGAGCCGGAGGCGCTGATCACGCCTTTGCGGCGGGCCTTGCGCGGATTCGGGCAGGGGGCGGATGTTGCCCGGTTGGCAACCGATCTGCGCTGGTGGTCCGAGGCCACCCGCGCCCGGTGGTGCTTTGAGTATTACGGGGCCGGAGCTGCGGCGCCGGAGCCTGACACGACCCCTGAGGAGACCGAGGCATGAGCCGTTTCATCCAGTTGCATTACCTGACCGTTTACCCGCCCTCGAACCCGAACCGGGACGATCTGGGGCGCCCGAAATCGGCGATGTTCGGGGGCGCGCCCCGGCTGCGCATTTCGTCGCAGGCGATCAAGCGGGCGGCGCGGATTTCCGAGGTCATGCAACAAGCGCTGGAAGGCCATCTGGGCGCCCGCACCCAACGCATCGGCGACCTGATCCGCGAGACGCTGCTGGCCGAAGGCGCCGATGAAATGCAGGCGACCGATCTGGCAAAACAGCTGGCCGATGTGTTTGGAAAGCCCGATGCGGAGGCCGAGAAAAAGGGGCATATCCGCATCCGTCAACTGGCCTTTGTCTCGCCCGAAGAGCGCGCTTTGGCGCTGGAAATGGCGCGCAAAGCCCTGATGGGTGAGAAACTGCCAGACACGAAGGAGCTGAAAAAGCTGGTGCTGCGCCGGGCGGATGGCGCGGCGGATGTGGCGATGTTCGGGCGGATGCTGGCCGATGATCCAGACTATAACCGCGAGGCTGCGGTGCAGGTGAGCCACGCGCTGACCACCCACCGCGCGCTGGTCGAAGATGACTTCTACACTGCCGTGGACGATCTGAAGACCGCCGCCGAGGATGCCGGAGCGGGCTTTGTCGGCGATGCGGGCTATGGCTCGGGGGTCTATTACCTTTATGCCTGCGTGGACACGGATCTGCTGGTGGAGAACCTCGCCGGCGACCGGGATCTGGCGGCGCGCGCGGTGGAGGCGCTGGCCGAGGCGCTGGCAGTCTCGACCCCCTCGGGCAAGCGCAACAGCTTTGCGCATCAGACGCGGGCGGGATTCGTGCTGGCTGAGAGCGGCTGTCAACAACCCCGCAGCCTCGCGGGCGCGTTCTTCAGGCCGGTAGAGGGCGATCTTCTGGCGGGCTCTGTCGCGGCGTTGCGGGAGATGTGCGACCAGATGGATCGCATCTATGGGGCCTGTGCCGAGGGCCGTTACACCATGGATGTGGTGCGCGGCGACGGCACGCTGGCGGGCCTGCGCGAGTTTGTCCGGGGTGTGCTGGCGGATGGGTGACTACGTCATTTTTACGCTGGCCGCGCCCATGGGTGGCTTTGGCGGGCCCGCGGGGCATGAGCGGCGTGGCGGGACCCACTGGCCCGCGCGCTCGGCGCTCCTGGGGCTGGTGGGCGCGGCGCTGGGGGTCCGGAGAGACGACCGGGCGGGGCAGGGGGCGCTGCGCCGCTGGCAAACGGCGGTCTCAATATTGAGCGAGAGCCATCCGCTTCAGGATTTTCACACCGCCCAGACCGTCCCCACCGCCAATATCAAGCGCCCCGCCACTCGCCGTGCTGCCCTTACCGCGTTAAAGCCCACGGATAACGCCACCCTGTCGCGCCGGGACTACCGGACCGATTGCGCCTTTGGCGTGGCGCTCTGGGGCGGCGAGGATCCGCAGGCGGTGGCCGATGCGCTGAATGCGCCGCAATTCACGCCATATATGGGGCGCAAATCCTGCCCCTTCGCCGCGCCCATGGCCGCGCGGGTCGTCGTGGCGGAGGCCGTGCCCGAGGCGCTGGCCTCGATCACCCCGCCGCCCTGGATGACGGCTGTCACCCCGCGGCAGATCATCTCCGACGCGCCTTTGGAGGGCGGCTGGAGTGAGACCCAATCGGCCGAGCCCATCGACCGGGATCTGTGGCATTTCGGCCTGCATCAGCTGCATGTGACGGGGCCTCGGGGATGAGCCTCTATTTCTCCCGCCTGACCCTGAACCGTTACGCGCCGACGCGTGCGCTGTCAGGGCTCCTTGACCCCGCCAATGAGGACGCCCGGGCGGATGCCAATCACCGGCTGATCTGGACGCTCTTTGGTGATGCGCGCGACCGGCAGCGAGATTTCCTGTGGCGTGCGGACGGGGGCGGGCGGTTCTACACGCTGTCGGCCCGACCGCCTCTGGCCAATGACCTGTTCTGTCCGCCCGAGATCAAGGAATTCGCCCCCAACCTGCGCCCCGGCGACCGGCTGGGGTTTGTCCTGCGGGCCAATGCCACGCGCGACCAGCGGACGGGGCAGGGGCGCCCCTCGCGCCGGGTCGATGTGGTGATGGAGCTTCTGCACGACATCGCCCCCGAGGCCCGGGCCGAGCATAGGATGCGCCTCGCCGATACCGCTGCCACCGCGTGGATGACCCGGCAGGGCGCGACCCGGGGCTTTGCCCTGCGCGCGATGAACGTTGAGGATTACCACGTGGCCCGCATCCCGCGCGGTCGGGGCAGGGTGGTGCACGGGATCCTCGACCTGACCGGCACGCTGGAGGTCACCGACCCGGGCACTTTTCTGCCCGCGCTCGCCACCGGATTTGGCCGGGCCAAGGCGTGGGGCTGCGGGCTGATGTTGATCCGCCGCGTCCCGTGATCCCCGGCGCGCCGCCCCCCAAACCGATTCCGCTCAAGGACCGGGCCGCCATGGTCTTTGTGGAGCATGCGCAGCTCGACGTGAAGGACGGCGCCTTTGTGGCTATCGACGCGGAGGGAATGCGCACGCACATCCCGGTGGGCGGCGTCGCCTGTCTGATGCTGGAGCCCGGCACCCGGATCAGCCACGCCGCCGCCGCGCTTGCCGGGCGGGCCGGGACGCTGATCACCTGGGTGGGCGAGGGCGGCGTGCGGCTCTACAGCGCGGGCCAGCCCGGGGGCGCGCGGGCGGATAAACTGCTCTGGCAGGCCGCCACCGCTCTCGACGACACCGCCCGGCTGAACGTCGTGCGCGCCATGTATGCGGCGCGCTTTGGCGAAGAGCCCCCGACCCGCCGCTCCGTGGATCAGCTGCGCGGGATCGAGGGCCAGCGGGTCCGCGCTGCCTACGGGCTCATGGCGCAGAAATACGGCGTCGTCTGGAAATACCGGCGCTACGATCCCGGCGACTGGGACACCGCTGACATTCCGAACCGCTGCCTATCTGCCGCGACCTCCTGCCTGCATGGGCTCAGCGAAGCCGCCGTTCTGGCCGCCGGATACGCACCTGCCATCGGCTTTCTCCATCGCGGGAAACCCCGCAGCTTCGTCTACGACATTGCCGATCTGTGGAAGCTGGAGACGTCCGTCCCCGCTGCCTTCTCCGTCGCCGCCAAAGCGCAGAAAGGTCAGCTCGACATGCCCCCCGAACGCGCCGTGCGGCTGGCCTGCCGCGACCAGTTCCGCAAGACGGGTCTGCTGAAAAAGATCATCCCCCGGATTGAAGATATTCTCGCCGCCGGAGGGCTGCCCGTACCTGGTGAGGCGCCCGAAGGGCAGGGGCCCGCGATCGCCGAAGAGGAGACCGGAGATGCTGGTCATCGCAGTCAGTAACGCCCCGCCTCGCCTGCGTGGACGCCTCGCGGTGTGGATGCTGGAGATCAGGGCGGGGATCTATGTCGGCGACTATGGCCGCCGCATCCGTGAGCGCATCTGGGGCGATGTCTGTGGTATGATCGAAGAGGGCGACGCGGTGATGGTCTGGTCGGCGCCGAACGATCAGGGGTTCGACTTTGCCACGATCGGCAGGAACCGCCGGATGCCCGTGGAGTGGGACGGATTGACCCTCGTCCAGTTCGCCCCGCCCGCCCCCTCAAAACGCCGGTAGATTTTTCAAAAGTGACAATTGCCCCAAAGATCAGTATCTTCTAGCCAGAGCGTTCCCCGCCCAAGCGGGGATGACCCGGTCTCGGATCGCAAATTTCGGCTCGTGGGCTTGCGTTCCCCGCCCAAGCGGGGATGACCCGGGTCGATAGGATTTGCTCGTAAGCTCGGAAAAGCGTTCCCCGCCCAAGCGGGGATGACCCGCCGGTTGTCGATTTCCGAAAAAACCCGATAACGCGTTCCCCGCCCAAGCGGGGATGACCCGCGATCAAACAGCGTTGGATCGATGTTGAACCCGCGTTCCCCGCCCAAGCGGGGATGACCCGTCCGAGGCGGGGCTTGAAGAGCACCTGCCGGTGCGTTCTCCGCCCAAGCGGGGATGACCCGGTGGTCTGGACTCGGAAAACTTCGACCTCGTGGCGTTCCCCGCCCAAGCGGGGATGACCCGGGCGCGGGAGTGATCCGGCGGAACATGATCCGGCGTTCCCCGCCCAAGCGGGGATGACCCGGCCGGCAAACCGGCGGCTGCGCCCCCATTTGGGTTCTGTCGCAAACTTTTCTGGCGCGAGCGGATAGCCCTTTGACCAGACACACTTACCCTGCGAGGTCCGCGAAGGTCTGGAACGGACTGCGTCCGGCATCACCAAGTTGCCCCTTCCGGATCATGTGAGCGGCCTCGATCCCCGCGAGGGTCGCCTGCGCAGCATCGAAGGATTTGAAGCCCATCATCGGGCGGGTGATCTTCTTGATGAACCTGTGGTCCTGCTCGATCGTTCGCCCGCTCTCTCGGACCATTGGCGTTCGCGGGCTCACTGTTCAGATACTTCACCTGCAAGACCTCGATGAGCCAGAACCAGACAGCGAGGATCAGTGCGATGTTCATGTTGTCGAGACCGGCCAGATTGGCTCCGCTCATTATCAATGACCACCTTGTCCGGCCAGCCGTTCCGGTCGATCTTCCGCTCGAAGAACCGGGTGGCTGCATCTTCATCGCGCCGTTCAGACAGCATAAAATCAAGGGGTTGACCGTCCCGATCCACCGCCCTGTAGAGATA
>NZ_VFSV01000046.1 GCF_007004065.1 Palleronia caenipelagi
CGATCTGACCAATGAAAGCATCCAGCCTGGGCCGTCGGATCGGCGCCGTCCGCCGATACCCCGGCGGTTCCGAACAGGCCAGCATCTTCGCAACACTGTCCCGGCTGATCCCAAAAACCCCGGGCAATCTGGCGCCCGCTCAAACCGTCCTGAAAATGAGCCTGACGCACCTTCAAATACAAATCCACGGTGAATATCCCCAAGCCCTCCCGAATACCGAAAGGGCGAAAGTCGACGACTTTTACGCCGCCCGCGACCGCACAATGCCGCCGCTACCGTGGCCGAGTATTGCTCCGCCGTTTACACATCGCGACTTCAGATCGAAGCTGTTGTCGCATAAAGGGTTTCGTATTTTTTTAGCTGTTCCGGAAGTTTCAGGATGCCGAGGCCGGGCTTATCCCGGAGCAATAGATGTCCCCGGCTCTCACCCTCATTCCAAAGCCCAAAGGCTTCGCGAAGGGGGTTTGGATTGGCGTCCACCTCCAGAAGGCCTCCCCCTCCGACCGATGCGAGAACGGCTGCTGATGCCGCGAGACCAATCCCGCCCCCCAGAAAATGGGGGCAGTAGAGGCGGCCTTGACCCATGGTGCGGATTGCAACCTCGCGGCAGCCTGACAGCCCACCCCATTTCGCAACATCGGGTTGAATGACACCGAATATTCCCGACGTGATCGCAGCGGTGAATTCTGCCGAACCCGCGATGTTTTCGCCCCCGGCGAGCGGGATCTGGCTCACCTCGGCCGTTCGGTGCCAGTCTGCAATCGGCGCGTCGGCAGGAAGAGGCTCTTCCAGCCATCCCAAGGGCGCGCCGTCGAGAGCGCGAAGAAACGTGATAGCTTCATCCGCATACCATCCCTGATTGGCGTCGGCAAAGAGGCGCTCTGACTGGCCCAACGACTTGCATAGCTCGATGACGGCACGGCTATCGCTCTCGAGGTTGAACCCGACCTTGACCTTAAAGGCGGCGTAGCCGTGTTCGCGGCTCCCCTCGATCATCTTGTCTGCATCACGGATATGTATGCCACTGGCATAGGTGGGCACCGACATCGCTGCGCCTGGCATTAGATAGCGCGCCAGTGGTAATCCCGAACGGCGCGCGAACAGATCGTGGATGGCGATGTCGAGCCCAGAAATCACATGGGCGAACGGCCCCCATTCGCCACATTGCAAAGCACGGATATGCGTGCGTTCCGTCAAATGGGTGCGGAGCGCCGCCGAATGTTCGAGCGGGTAGCCGAGAACGAGATCTGAGACGTCCTCGATGAGGAGGCGGGCCCGATGCTCGGCTCCTGCGGCGGGCCAATTGGCAAAGATTTCCCCCCAACCAAAACACCCGTCGCGATCCTCCAGCCGGAGAAAGACAGCAGGCCTGCTGTGCATGGCACCGAAAGAAGTGATCACGGGATTCTCTATGGGAACCCGATATGTCCAGACATCGATTTTCGAAATTTCACAGGTCATGTCAGCGGATTGTCCTCCTGAGTGCCCTTGAAATGAGGCTACCATCTGAAACCCGTGGGGGGTTGCTTAAAATTAGTATAGACACCTATAAAACTATGTGACAAGGTCTATCACAAGAATTGGGAGAATGAGTCAGGTGAGCAGCTCGGATAAAAAGGCGCGTGGAATGCAGCGATATGTGCAAATCGCATCGGCTCTCCGCGCTCGGATTGATGCGGCTGAATTCGACACGGGAACCTCTTTGCCCTCGATCCAACTCCTCTCCAGAGCGTATGAAGCCGCGCCAGAAACAGTGCGTCAGGCGCTTGCACACCTGGAGCAAGAGGGGATCGTCGCGCGTCGGCAAGGCGTCGGGACCATTGTGCTGGCCAAAAGCCGTGATCTGCGCTGGCTGCGGTTGCCTTCGGATTGGGATGGATTGGTAACCTTCTTTGATGCCCTGGAGGTGCAAAGGCTGGTCACCGAGTCGGCGGACCGTATGCCAGAGCTTCATCCCGAAGAAGGTCAGGCGCTCAGCGCTTACAAATATTTGAGAAGGGTGCATTCGCGGGCTGGCGAACCCTTCTGTGTGATCGGGATACATTTATCGGCCGAAATATATATCCGCAGGCCTCGGGAGTTTCGCGAAAAGGTTGTGGTGCCGATTCTCGCTCAGATGGATGATGTCGAGATCGGGACGGTCCGCCAAACCCTTCGTTTTGACGTAGCCGACCCCGAGATGGCCAAGCTGTTGGACGTTCCGATTGCGGCGCCGGTTGTGGTCGTACGGCGCACGATCTGCGATCCGGCGGGACAGGTCATCTATCTGGCGGATGTGACATATCGGGGAGATGTGGTGCGGCTGGAGATGGATCTTTCGCCGCCGTAACGCGCGACGGGCTGACAGCCAAATCAAGGTGGGACGGGGATGCCGCCCCAGCGAACCGACCAAAGGGTCGGAAGGTGCGCCAAACTGGCTGTGCCCGGGCCCTTTGCAGCAACTTTCATGGGAGGAACCAAGCATGACGTATCAGAAGAACCTCGGCGCATTTGCCCTTATTGCGGCTAGCGGTCTCGCCGTTGCCAGTCCGGCTCTGTCCGAAACCGTGCTGAAAGTGGGGCTTATCGACCCGCCCGCCCATATTGACGTGGTGGCGACCCAGCGGGTGGCAGACCGTGTGGCGGAGCTGACCGATGGTGAGGTGAAGATGGAGGTCTACCCCGCCGCACAGCTTGGTTTTGCCAATGATATGCTGTCTGGGCTGAAACTCGGCACTGTTGAAATGTTCGTCGGTGCCACCACCTGGTTGGGCACCTTCGAGACGGATTTCTGGATCTCCGGGACGCTCTACGTCTTTAACGACCAGGAGCAGGCGCGGGCCATGCACCAGAGCGACGCGTTCAAGGGAATGGCAGAGGATCTCGTCGCCAATCACGGGATCCGTGTTCTGGCCCAGAACTGGGATCGCGGACCACGGAATTTTATCGCGACCCGCGAGGTTGCCACCATCGAGGACCTCGAAGGCCTGAAAATCCGCGTGCCTCCACAGGAAAGCTGGATCGAAAATTTCAAACTGGCCGGCGCTGCTGCGACACCGATGCCGCTCTCGGAGACCTTCACTGGGCTTCAACAGGGCATTGTGGAATCCACTGAACAAGCCTCGAACTGGCTCTATGGTAACAAGTATCATACCATTGCCAATCACCTGACTCGGACCAATCACAACTATGAAGAAACGGGTGTGATGATCTCCGAGACGGTCTACCAATCGTTGACCGAAGATCAGCGCGCCGCCATTGCGCAGGCGCTCGATGAAGTCACTGATTGGCATAATGAGCAGGTCGCCGCCCAGATCGCCGAGGCCGAAGAGAAGATGGCAGCTGAAGGCGTGGCGATTGCCGATGTGGATGTGGATGCCTGGAAAGAGCATTTCCGTTCTAATTTCGACACCATCGTCGAGATCGTCGGCTACTCACCCGAGTTGGTCGAGAGCCTGAAGGCAGAGTGGAAGTAACCTGTGCAAAGGCTGTCCAAAGCCATCGGCGCGGCGGCGATCTTCCTTGGGGGGATCGCCCTCGCCCTCATTCTGGCGCTCGTGGCCGGACAGATCGCAATGCGCGTTCTGACCGGCCAGTCCCTGACCTGGTCCGATGAGCTCGCCCGGCTTTTCTTCATCTATCTGGTCTTCATCGGCAGCGCGGAGATTTCCGCCCGCCATGGCCATATCGCTGTGGATCTGCGCAATACGTTCGGTGTGCCAGAAGCCATCGACAGAATTCTTGACGTAATCCGCATGGTGTTATGCATTTCGGTTCTCGCCGTCATCGCGTGGGGCACCTGGCAGATTATCCCGGTGGTCGAAAACATGCAGCGTCCGGCGACGCGGATCTCTACCGCCTGGATGTACTGGCCAGTGCTTGCTGGATCCATCCTGATGATCGTGGCGACCGCGATCAATCTGGGCGTGCTCCTCACTTGCGGGCGTCTGATCCCCGGCACTTACCCACAAGCGAAGAGGGGTTGAACCATGGCGACCCTGATCCTTGTGGGCGGATTGCTGTTCCTGCTGCTGGCTGGCGTTCCGGTTGCCTTTTCCCTGCTTCTGTCGAGCCTCGCGCTGGTTCTCTGGGAGGGAAAGCTGCCCCTGTTGATCGTATCTCAGCGCCTGGCCAATGCGCTGGACAGCTTTCCGTTGCTGGCTATCCCGCTCTTTATCCTCGCCGCCGAGATCATGAATCATTCGGGCGCAACCGAGCGGATCTTTCGGCTGGCCAATGTGATATTGGGGCGGATCCATGGGGGTCTGGGCCATGTGAATATCGCAGCATCGATGCTGTTCTCAGGCATGTCGGGCTCTGCGGTGGCCGACGCAGCGGGTCTGGGCGCCATCGAGATCCGCGCCATGAAGGCACAGGGCTACGATCCGGGGTTTTCGGCTGCGGTGACGGCGGCGTCGTCGACCATCGGGCCCGTCATCCCGCCGTCGGTGCCCATCGTGATCTACGGCGTCATCTCCGGCGCTGCGATAGGTGACCTGTTTCTCGCGGGCTTCGTCCCTGGCGTGATCATGGGACTTGCGATGATGGCCTATATCGCGGTTATCGCAAAGCGACGAAACTTCCCACGGGATGAGGCCTTCGCCGGGTTTGGCGAGATCGGCCGGGCTTTCGTCTCTGCGATCCCGTCGCTGCTTCTACCGATCATCATTCTGGGTGGCATTTGGGGCGGCATCATGAGCCCGACCGAGGCCGCTGGCGCCGCCGTAGTCTATTCCCTGTTTCTCGGACTGGTGGTGCACCGCTCTATGACCTTCGCCACGGTGATCGGGAGTTTCCGTGAGGGCGCACGGTCCACCGCGTCCATCATGCTGATCGTGGCATCGGCCAGCATCTTTGGCTGGCTTGTCTCCACCCAACAGATCCCACAGGTCGTTCAGGGTTGGATGGGGGACATCTCCTCCAACCCAACAATCGTGTTGCTGATCATCGTGCTGATCCTGCTCGTCATGGGAATGTTCATGGAGCTGATCGCTATCCTGACCATCGCCGTGCCGGTCTTTCTGCCCGTGGCTATGGCATCGGGGATTGACATTATCCATTTCGGAATCGTGGCGGTGCTGACTCTGATGATCGGGCTGCTGACTCCACCGTTCGGGCTCAACCTGTTCATCGTGCAACAGGTGTCGGGCGCAAGCTACGCCTCGATCCTGAAAGAGACCTGGCCCTTCATCTTCATTCTGATGGCGGTGCTGTTGCTGGTGGTCATCTTTCCGGGACTGTCGCTGTTCGTACTCAGTCTCGTTTGAACCACGCTCCTCTGCCACGCAGGTGCGTAACAACACAAGAAGGACAAGATGGACGGCTTCGACTACATTATCGTGGGCTCCGGAACGGCGGGCGCGACCCTTGCGAGCCGCCTGACCGAAGACCCGGCATGCAGCGTTCTCGTGCTGGAGGCGGGTGGTCCTGACCGGGGCCTCTGGCTGAAGCTGCCGGTTGGCTATTACAAATCGATCTATAACAGCCGCGTATCGCATCTCTATCGCAGCGAGCCCGACGATGGGATTGACGGTCGCCAGATGGATTGCCCACGCGGCCGGGTACTCGGTGGATCAAGCTCGATCAACGGCCTGATCTATATTCGCGGCCAGGCCGAAGACTTCGACGACTGGGAGGCGCTGGGGGCCGAGGGCTGGGGGTATCGTGACGTATTGCCTCATTTCCGCAGCTTGGAGACCTATAGCGGGCCACCGTCCCAATATCGCGGTGCCCATGGCCCGTTGCAGGTCTCCGATTTGCGGATGACCAACCCTGCCTGCGAAGACTGGCTCAATGCCGCCCGTGAATGGGGCTTGCCGGACAATTACGACCTGAACGGTGAAAGCAGCTACGGGGTCGGACGTTACCAGCTGACCCTCCGCGGGAGGTTTCGGGACAGTGCCGCAACAGCCTTCCTGAAACCCGCCATGGCTCGCCCCAATCTCACGGTTCAGCTGCGTGCCCGCGTGACGCGGCTGGTGTTTGAGGGGAACCGGGTGACTGGCGTTGAATACGCCCAAGGTGGACAGATCATCACCGTTCACGCCGACCGCGAAGTGATCCTGAGCGCAGGTGCGGTGCAGACGCCGCAGATTCTCCAACTGGCAGGCATCGGTCCAGCAGATCATCTGCGCGCCATGGGCATCGTCCCTCGTCACGACGCGCCCGAAGTGGGCGAAAATCTTCAGGACCATCTCCAGATGCGCTCAATCGTGGAGCTGACCGACACACATGACTCGCTTAATGATCATGTGCGTGACCCGATCCGACTGGCCCGGATGGGGCTTGACTGGTTGATTGGATCCAAGGGGCCCCTGACCGTTGGGGCGGGGCAGTATGGCGGTGGGGCCTGCACCTCCCACGCCAAGGGCCGGCGCCCCGATATCCAGCTCTTTGTCATGCCGCTCTCGGTCGATAAGCCCGGCAAGCCGCTGCACCGCTATTCCGGTTTCACGACCTCGGTTTGGCAATGCCACCCCGAAAGTCGCGGCTCGATCCGCATTGCCTCAACGGACCCTGCGGCCGATCCGCAGATCCGCCCGAACTACCTGAGCACCCAGAAAGACCGGGATGTGCTCGTCGAGGGGATCAAGATCGTGCGCGAGATCTTTGCCCAGCCCGCGTTCCGCAACCGCTGGTCCCGTGAGGTGGTGCCCGGCGGCGGGGTGCAGACCGACGATGAGATCCTTACCGCGATCCGCAAGGGCGCGACGACCGTTTACCATCTGGTGGGCACTTGCCGGATGGGGACCGATGACAGCGCCGTTGTTGATCCGACGCTCCGTGTGAATGGAGTGTCCGGCCTGCGGGTGGTTGATGCCTCAGTCATGCCCAAAATCACCTCCGCGAATACCAACGCCGCCACTTTCATGATCGCCGAAAAAGCGGCCCAGCTGCTGAAGCAAACATCCTGACACACCCTTCTCCGCAAACTCTTCGAGGCCCCCATGACCCTGGACATCCGCAATCCCGCCCAACCCGAAACCATCGTCGCGCGCCACCCCGAGACATCGCCCTCGGAGATCGATACGCTTGTCGACCGCGCCCGGACCGCTCAACGGCTCTGGCGCGAGGTTCCGCAGCCTGAGCGGGGCAAGGCTCTGCGACGCTATCTTCACGCCCTTGAGGCGCGCGCGGACGAGCTCGTGCAGTCGATCACGCAGGAGATGGGAAAAATTCACGCGGAAAGCCGGGGCGAAGTGATGAAATCTATCGCCGAAGGACACGCTGTCGTCGACCGTGCCGGCGCACCGATTGGGGAGGTGTTTCCGTCCGAAGGCCGGGGCGTGACGGCCTACACGATCCGTCGCCCCAGAGGCGTGGTTCTGGGCATCACGCCATGGAATTTCCCCTTTGGCACACCAGTCCGCAAACTGATCCCCTGTCTCCTCTACGGCAATGCCATGATCCTCAAGCCTGCCTCCATCGCTCCTGGGGCCGTGCGCTTGATGGCGGAGATCGCGGAGGGCATACTGCCTGATGATCTTCTCGGCCTCGCGATCGGAAACGGTGCTCTGGGGCAGACACTCTGCGAACACGACGGAATTAATGCCGTGACCTTCACCGGGTCAGTGGCGACAGGTAAGCGCGTGGCCGTGGCGGCGGCGGGGCATCTTGCCGAGGTCAGTCTGGAACTTGGCGGTAAGAACCCGGTTATCATCAATGACGCCACCGACCTTGATGCGGTGCTCGATCAGATCTTCCGCGCGGCCTTCGCCATTTGTGGTCAGCGCTGCACGGCGATCAGCCGGGTCATTGTACAGCAAGAGCTTGTCAGCGAGGTGGTCGCCGGACTCGCGCGCCGGGCTGATGCGCTACGCCTCGGGGACGGAGCTGAGCGCGACACCCAGTTTGGCCCGCTTTCCAGCGCCGGGCACCTATCGGAAGTGGACGGGTTCGTTTCCAGGGCTCGTAACGAAGGTGCGGCAGTCGCTGCGGGCGGTGCCCCGGTCGAGATGCCAGGAGGAGGATTTTTCTACCCCGCGACGATTCTGGCGGATGTGACACCGCAGATGGAAGTGGCACGCGACGAGGTATTCGGTCCGGTGCTATCCGTCCTGACCTATAAGACGATTGACGAGGCGCTGGAGATTGCCAACGCGACGGCCTACGGGCTGACCTCAAGCCTCTATTCCGAACGCACGCCAGTTATCGATGCATTTCTGGACCGCAGTGAAAGCGGGATGCTGCATGTGAACGCCGGGACCTTCCCCGAAAATCATCTGCCCTTTGTCGGGGTAAAGGACAGCGGTCTCGGCGTCGGTGGATCAAACGGACCTTCCGTTATCCAGTTCTACACGTCAGAGCACACGATCTATCGGAAAGCCCAAGCGTAGATGACGTCTGTTTGCCGCTTTGCTGCGGGACTCGAGCCTGATGTGTGATCGCTCCCCACCCCGGTCATGTCATGCGCGCTGCTTTCTAAATAGCTCCTTGGCACACCGATGCCATCGGGGGACGGTCATATCATCACAGCCGGTCATGATCGTAATAATCAAATTGGATCACTCAAGTCGGGCTGATCAAAACCTAGTGACCTTCTCAGCACCTCACCTGAAGAAGGCCGCTTTCGGACGGGACTGGTGGCGGAGGCCGGCTCATAGCGATGGCAACCAGAGTGCAATTTGCGGAAATGCGATCAATAATGTCACCAATAAGAGCGAGCAGAAGATGAATGGAAAAGCCGAAGTGTAGATCTCGCGCATGGTTGTTCCCGCAGGCGCCACCCCTTTCATGACAAATAGGAGTAATCCGAAAGGAGGTGTCGTGAAGCTGATTTCAAGAGACAAGAGCATGATGAGCGCAAACCAGACCGGGTCAAAGCCGAGCGTATGTGCCAGCGGAAAGAAGATCGGGACGGTCAAAAGCATGATCGAGATCTGCTCCATGAACATGCCAAGCAGTAGCAGGACAGCAAACATGACAAGCAGCATGGCCAATGGCGCGAGGTCGAAGCTGATGGCCCAATTGACGAGCCCGCGCGAGGCCCCGGAAAACGCCAGAAGCTGGCTAAATGTGGCAGAGCCGAAGACGATCAGATAAGCCATGATCGTGACTCTGAGCGCACCGATCACCGATTTTTTCATCGCTTTCCATGTCAGGCAACGGAAGAGCGCCGCCAAGATAAGGACACCGAGTGCTCCGAATGCGGCGGCTTCGGACGGGGTGACGAACCCTCGGATCATCAATGCGATAATGATGATCATCACGCTGACCATCGGCACAACTTCGCGCAGCAGCAAGCCCAGCTTCGCCGGGAAAGACATGCGCTCGACATCGTAGGCCGGGGCAGCGGTCGGATCAATCCGGGTCTGGAGCCAGATCGTTGCGATGTAGAACCCAGCCAGAATGAGACCCGGCACAACCCCGGCGATCAGCAGTGCAGCCACATCGATTTGCGCCAGCGTTGCTAACAGTACCGCAAGAGCTGATGGGGGAATGATGATCGCAAGGCCACCAGTGCCGAGTATTGGGCCAATGCTCATGTGCGATTTGTAGCCCCGGCGGCTCATTTCGGGCACCATAAGGGAGCCCAGCAGGGCCGTTGACCCCATAGACGAGCCCGAGAGCGTCGAAAAGGCCGTGCCACCGAGGACCGTGACGTAGCTCAGCCGTCCTGCCAGCCGCCCCAGAAGCTTGTCGATCGCGGTAAACATACGCCCGCCTAAGCCGGTGTGAAAGAAAATCTCACCCATCAGCAAAAAGAGCGGAATGGGCATCAGGGCGTATTTGGTCAGAGAGCCAAGACCATTGTTCAAGAGCTGAGTCACGCCCCGCTCACCACCCATGAACACCCACGCACCGACGATATTTGCCGCCAGAAAGGCCAATGCAATCGGCATCCCGACCGCCATGAGAAACATGATCGTGCCAAGCAACAAGGCGAGTGCCTCGTACCATTCCATTATTCGTGTATCCCTGCTTCGCCGCTATGCATCAGCTCCTGACCAAAGACAAAGCGCGAGAATTCCACGGCCATCAGGCCGAACGACAGCGGAAAAGCGATTGTGAGAAGCCAGCGCGGATAATAATAGGCGCGAGTATCGAAATCACCGCGCTCGATATTTGTCATCACCAGCTCGAGACCTTTCCACGCGAGGAGCGCGCAGACGAGCACGCAGATGGCAGCGACCCCTCGGCTCAACAGGTGACGGGGCGCATCGGGCAGGGCTGCTGTAAGCAATTCGATGTGGACATGGCCCTTTTCCCGCACCAGCCACGGTGCCCCGAGCATTGTCATGTAGAGAAGTCCGTATTCGGCTGAGGTAAACAGCCACGCAAAGGGCTGCAGGCCAAGATTTCGCATCACCACGGACAGGACAACCGACAGCATGATCCACACCAGCGTCAGGCCCGAGATGGTGGCCATGCCATAGAGCAGTGCCTTATAGGCTGTGTTGATCATCTCACCTGGCTCCGAAGAACGAACAGACCCACCCCGACCGGGCGGGTCTGCCGTAAGGCTTACTTGGCGGCCTCGAGGTCGTAGAACAGCTCGATCAGGCGGTCGTAGTTATCCGCCCCACCGGGCTGACCGGACATCACCTCTTTCATCCGCGCCCAGGTGGTCTCGCGGGCGGCGGCGAGATAGTTGGCCTTGGCCTCGCCTTCGAGAGACACGACCGTCATGCCGGCCTCGTCGAGCGCAGCAAAGTCTTCGTCCCGCTTGGTGCGCAGCGCCATCACGCTGTCTTTCTCGTGCTGAATGGCCACATCCTGGAGGATCGTGCGGGCCTCATCCGAAAGCGAGTTCCACTTTTCATTGTTTACGATCACACCCAAGTCGGTCGAGAAGAAGCACGGTTCGATCCGGTAGTTCAGGAATTCGTTCCATTTCAGATCGATCAGACCAATTTGAGTCCAGCCGGTTGCGTCTACGACACCCCTTTGCAGCGCAGAGTAGACCTCGCCGGTCGGCAGGTCGATTACCTGAGCGCCGAGATAGTTGGTGAAGAACGCGTTATATACGTTGTTGCCGCGTAGTTTGAGGCCTTCGACCTCAAGGTTGCCATCGGCATCGAATGTCGGCTCGTTGCGGGTCCACAGGTTGTAGCAGACGCCACTGTCGAACCAACCAAGGTATTTCAGACCCATCTTTTCCTGATGGATCTCGTCGATCAAAGCGATGCCACCGTTTTCACGGGTCTCAACCGCCGTCAGATTCGACGCCACCATGGCGTCTTTCTCAGGGAGTGCGCCGCCATAGAAAGAGCCCGGTGTATACACCATGTCAACAATCCCGTCGCGGACTGCGTCGGGCTGCTGGAACATGCCGATCGCCTCTGGGCCACCCCGCACATCAATCTGGACCACGCCTTTGCCTGCCTCGTTGACCTTTTCGACGAAGCTCAGGAAGCTCTTCGTGTAGATCAGCGTCTCCGGGAACGCATGCACCGCCGAGAGTGTTTCCTCGGCCTTGACCGTACCCGCCACAAGCGTGGCTCCTGCAAGCAGGCTTCCCAGTAGCTTCATTTTCATTTTGTCCTCCTCCACTGCTTTTCTAATTATGCGCCCTGTTCAGCGGGGCCCTTTCCGGCGGCGACTGCCGCATGGTGCGGACCTTCTCACTCCACCTCTGCCGGCCATGCCCACGTAGCGGTCTGGCTTCGATTGACTTTGAAGGCCGCGATGGCTTCGCAGTAGTTTCGCGTCAAATCGATATCATCCCAGCCATTTTTCAACTTCAATGCCCAGCTATCGTCGATCGTGAAGTGAATAGTGGCAGCGTCAATAGTCAGACGACGGGCGTCGAGATCGATTGTGATGCTTTGCGGATCCTTTGCGACCGCCGCTTCAACCGCAGCATAGCCCTCGTCATCGACTTTTGCAGGCAACAGACCATTGTTCACAGCGTTGGCGGCGAATATGTCGCCGAAGCTTGGGGCGATGACCGCACGGATCCCGGCATCCACAAGCGCATAAACCGCCGCCTCCCGCGAAGACCCGCTCCCGAAATTTCGTCCGGCCAAGATTACGCTGGCCCCGGGATGAGCATTCAGCGGGAAGTCGGCACGCAGCGCGCCCGTCGCATCACGTCGCATGTCGTAGAGCAAGTAATCGCCGTAGCCGTCAGCGCGCGACACCGACATGAAACGGGCTGGGATCAATTGATCGGTGTCGACATTCGCGACCGGCAGGCAAATTGCCTGACCCTGATGTGTGTGCCACCCCGCCATCAGGTGACCCGTCCCACGAGCAGCGGCCGGACATCGGTCAATTCACCTGTCACGGCTGCGGCTGCGACCATGGCGGGGCTCATCAGATGTGTCCGCGCTCCACGCCCCTGACGCCCTTTGAAATTGCGATTGGTGGATGAAGCACAGCGCTTGCCCTCGCCAACGAGATCGCCGTTCATGCCGACGCACATGGAGCAGCCTGAGGCGACCCAATCGAGACCAGCCTCGATGAAGATGCGGTCCAGCCCTTCGGCCTCGGCCTGGGCTTTGACCCTGGCGGAGCCTGGCGAGATCAGTCCTGGAACCCTGGCTTTGCGCCCCTTCAGGACGGCTGCGGCGGCACGCAGATCCTCTATCCGCCCGTTGGTACATGAGCCAATAAAAACCTGATCGACGGGCGTACCTTCCAGCATATCCCCAGTTTTAAGCCCCATATACTCAAGCGCCGCGCGAGCGGCTTCAGCCTTGTGGGGCGGTAGGCTTGCGGGATCGGGAATAGGAGTACGTATTGGCAGCGCCTGTTCGGGGCTTGTACCCCAGGTGACAGTGGGAGAGATCTCGCTGGCATCAAGGGTCACCTCACGGTCAAACCTCGCGCCGGCATCGCTGGCCAGTGAAGCCCAACTGACGCAGGCTGCCTGCCATTCGGCACCTTTGGGCGCAAACCGACGTCCCTTTAGATACGCGAGAGTTGTCTCGTCTGGTGCCACCATGCCAAACCGCGCCCCGCCTTCGATCGACAGGTTGCAGAGCGTCATGCGCCCTTCCATCGAGAGGCCCCGGATCGCACTGCCCGCATATTCAACTGCATGACCCTGCGCTCCGTCTGTGCCCAGTCTGGCGATCCAGCCAAGTGCGATATCCTTCGCCGTGACTCCGGCACCGAGAGTGCCTTCGACTGATATGCGCATGGATCTGGGTTTTCGTTGCCAGACTGTCTGGGTCGCCAGAACGTGGGCGACTTCGGTTGCGCCAATCCCAAAGGCGAGGGTGCCAAATGCACCATGGGTTGATGTGTGGCTGTCACCGCAATTGATCAGGAGACCCGGCAGGGTCAGGCCCTCTTCGGGTCCGACAACATGCACAATTCCCTGCCGCGGGTCGTCCAGATCATACAGACGTAGCCCATGCGCAGCAGCATTGTCCCGCAGAGTGTCGATCATCCGGGCGATCTGGGGGGCGTCGATCTTTGATCGGTTTCGTGTAGGTGCATAGTGGTCCACGACCGCAAATGTCAGGCCGGGCTCAGCCACGGGTAAATCGCGTTCGCTGATCTTGGCGAATGCATGATGTGAACCTTCGTGCACCAAATGCCGGTCAACCCATAGCAATGAAACGCCATCTTCGCGTCGCGTGACCTCATGCGCCGCCCACAACTTATCCAGCATGGTCTGCGGGGGTCTCATCAGCCCACACCCTCGCTGCGGCCGATGGCTGGTTCCCAATGGCGTGCGGCGCCTTGCCCAACCCGCGCCAACGGCATCTCTAGCCGAAACATATCGGGCCGATACAGCCCGGCGAGGTATTCAACCCCATTTCCATTCACGTCGCGCACAACCCGCCGTAGTGACAGCAGAGCCGACCCAACATCCACCTCAAGCGTTTCGGCGACGTCGGGGCCGGCGAGCGTCGCGCTCACGGATTGGTGTGCTTCGTCAATTTGCACCCCGCTGCGCTCCAGAAGCTTGAACAGCGGCGTGGTCGCCAGATCATTTTCAGAATAATTTTCAGCAATTCTGGCAGGCACATAGGTCGTGAGGTGAGAAAACGGCACCCCCCCCGCCTGGCGAACGCGGGTGGCGATCTGGACCTTGCTGTCACCTCTCAGCCCCATGGCAGACGCCACGAAATCGGGAGGCGAGCCATAGGAAAATGACAGGAGTCGTGCAGTCGTCTGCTGACCCATTTCAACGAGCTGCGGCATGAGCGTGTTGAAATCCATTGCCGCACGCTGACCGCTGACGGCGCGCGAACGAATTGTGGTGCCGCTGCCCGTCCGACGCTCGATCAGGCCCTCTTTTGACAAAGCTGCGAGCGCGCGACGGATGGTGACGCGACTGACTGCGAATGTCTCGGCAAGCCTTTGCTCTCCGGGCAAGGTCGCACCATCGCGCAGATCTCCTCGGCTGATCTGATCGCGCAAAGACAGATAAACGCGCCGCGCTTTTGCTCCCTCCGGCAGTGTCTGAACAGTTTCGACCTGCACTGATGATTCCCCCATCTTCCTGAGACGAAGGTAAATGCGTCTCCTCCAAAAGCAACAACTAGTCTTCTTTAGGTACAAAATTTTTCTACTGGAAAGATACCATATATGTATTACGAATAAGACAGGTGAGCGAGGGGAGAGGATCATGCCACTGGTCGAGCTGCATGTCCTAGAGGGTTACAACCCCGAGGAAAAACAAAAGCTTGGAACAGCCCTGACGAATGCAGTGCGATTCGTTGTGCCTGCTGCTCCTGAGTTGGTGACAGTGCTGATCCACGATATTCCAGCGGACAACTATTATAGAGGCGGCGAGCAGCGCATCCCTGCACCCGCCCGCGCCGACCCGGTAGAAATCGTCAAAGATTACCTGACTGCGATGGAGGACCGCGACCTCGAGAAGGCGCGCGCCATGCTGGGCGGCGGTTTCACCATGACTTTCCCGGGAACTGCACCCATGCACAGTCTCGAAGAGCTCATTGAGTGGTCGAAGCCGCGCTACAAGTTCGTAACCAAGACCTATGAGGGCTTCGACGCAATGCAGGGATCGGGCGCCGCCGCGATCGTTTATTGCCGAGGTACGCTGCAGGGCGAATACCACGACAGGCGGAGATTTGGCGGCATTCGGTTTATCGACCGGTTTGAGATCACCGATGGCAAGATCACCAAACAGGAGGTCTGGAACGATATGGCTGAAGTGAAGACGAACGCATGAGCGAGATTGACCCCATCACCCTTTCAGTCCTTGCGGGCCGAATGGAGCAGATCGCGGATGAGATGGACGCAACCCTGTTTCGGGCGGCTTTCAATCCAATCATCGCCGAGGCACATGACGCCAGTCATGGACTTTACCACGCGGTGTCGGGCGACACCCTGGTGCAGGGCAAATCGGGCCTACCCATCTTTGTAGGCGTCATGTCCTTTGCGGTAAAAGCCGTGATCGAGAAGGCCGCGAGGGATGGCGATCTGGCAGATGGAGACATCTATATCTTCAATGATGCTCACATCGGCGGCACGCATCTGTCAGATATGCGTCTCGTGCGACCCTATTTCCGCGATGGCAAACTGTTTTGCTACCTCGCTTCGGTGGGGCATTGGCACGATGTTGGAGGTGCAGTGCCCGGCAATTACAATCCAGGGGCGACGGATGTGTTTCAGGAGGCCTTCAATCTGCCTCCGGTGAAACTTGCCCGCAAAGGCGAACTCAATCAGGACATCATCGACATCCTGCTGCGCAACACTCGACTTCCGCAATCGGTAATGGGTGATCTCAACGGCCAGCTCGGCGCCCTTGATCTGGGCATAAAACGGATGGACGAGCTGCTGGATGAATATGGCGCTGACACGATTTCTGCGGCGCTCGAAGCGCTCGGTCACCGCGCCGAAGCGCTGATGCGGTCGGAACTGGCCGATCTGCCAGATGGCCGTTGGGAAGCGGAAGATTTTCTCGACAACGATGGCATCACAGATGACCCGCTGAAGATCCGGATCGCGCTGAAAATCAATGGTGATCGACTGGCGCTCGATTTCACTGGGTCATCGCCGCAATGCGCAGGTCCTGTGAACATCGCCCTGCCGACGGCGGTCGCAACGGCTTATGTGGCGATCAAACACGTCTTCCCGGCACTCCCCGCAAATGCGGGGGTGATGCGCCCCATCGATGTGACCGTCCCGGAAGGAAGCCTATTGGCAGCTCAATTTCCGGCGCCCACGGGCGGCTACACCGAAACCATCCTGCGCATGATCGACGTTGTTTTCTCCGCCTTTGCGCAGGCGGCGCCGGACCGCGTTGTGGCCAATGCCTATGGTACGATCAACGCGCTCTCGATTGCGGGTAAGCGTCAGAACGGCCAACCATGGGTGATGTTTTCTTTCTATGGGGGCGGGCATGGCGGTTCGGTCGAGACGGACGGGCTAAACCACGGCAATGCGCCCATATCGACAGCCACAATTCCACCGCTGGAGATCCTGGAGGCCGCTTATCCGGTGATGTTCCGAAAGTGGGCCTTGCGTCCGGACAGTGCCGGCGCAGGGGCGCACCGCGGTGGTCTTGGCGCAATCTATGAGATCGAAGTGCTGGAGGAAAACGGGGCCGAGGCCTTTCTCTTTGGCGAGCGCGGGCGATTTGCGCCCAAAGGCATCGCGGGCGGGGGCGACGCAGCCAGGAACGTCTTTGAGTTTGAACAGGATGATGGCTGGCAAAAGCCGCCGCTGGCCTCGAAGATGCGCGGCATCAAGCTCAGAGCAGGCCAGTCCGTGCGTCTCGAAACGCCAGGCGGTGGCGGTTATGGTCCGGCGGCTGAGCGCAGCGCAAGGTCGGTAGCCCGCGATGTAGCCCGAGGACTGGTCAGCGAAGCGCAAGCAGATGTCCTCTACGGGACACGATGGCGGGAGGGCTCGGCATGAACAGCAGAATGATCGGCGTCGATGTCGGGGGCACGTTCACTGACGTCTTTGTGCTGAACGAAGCCGATGGTACGGCAAGCGTCGCAAAGGTTCCAACAACGCGTCCCGATCAATCAGGTGGCTTCCTCGACGGGATTGGGCGCGAAGTTCAGGACTTATCTGAGATTGCCGTGGTGGTCCATGGCACGACGGCGGGGACCAACGCGCTGCTCGAACGGAAGGGCGCAAAAACCGGGGTGATCTGCACCGAAGGGCTGCGTGACGTGTTGGAAATGCGCCGCCGCGACAGACCGCGCACATGGGGATTGCGCGGAGATTTCGAACCCGTTGTGGACCGATGCAACCGGCTGGAAGTCCCGGAAAGAACGCTGGCTGACGGCACAGCACGCACCCCGGTGGATCTTGACGCGGTCCGCGCGGCTGCAAAGATGCTGCAAGCGCAGGGGTGCGAATGTGTGGCGGTCTTGTTTGCAAATTCCTACGCCAACACCACCAACGAAGATGAAGCCGTCGCTATGCTCCGCGAGGTTTGGCACAACGAGCATGTGTCCGCCTCATCCGAGATCCTGCCCGAAATCAGGGAATTTGAACGCTTCTCAACCACCGCCCTCAACGCCTATTTGCAGCCCGAGGTGTCGGGCTATCTGGGGCGGCTCGAACGTGCACTCAAAGCGGGTGGGTTCGATGGTGAGTTCATGGTAGTACAATCCAATGGCGGTGTCATGGCAGTCGACACGGCCTGTCGCGTGCCGGTTCGCACGGCGCTCTCGGGCCCTGCGGCTGGCGTTATCGCAGCAGGCTATATCGCCTCCTCAGCCGGGTTTGAGAATATCATCACCGGTGATATGGGCGGGACAAGCTTCGATGTCTCACTCATTGCCGAGGGGCAATCGATGCTGTCACCGCAGACGTCGATTGATTTCGGGATGGTGGTAAGGAGCCCGATGATCGAGATCACGACCATCGGCGCCGGCGGTGGCTCCATTGCCTGGGTCGACAAGGGGGGACTACTGAATATCGGTCCCGAAAGCGCGGGCAGCAATCCTGGCCCGGTTGCCTATGGCCTCGGCAACACCCGACCAACCGTGACGGATGCGAACGTGGTACTGGGCCGGATCGACCCGGAGAACCCCATTGGGGGCAAGCTGAAACGGTTGGATGTAGAGGCTGCGGGCCAGGCGATTGACGTCCATGTCGGACGGCAATTGGGCCTCTCCACCGTGGCCGCTGCAGAGGCCATTCTGAAAGTTGCCAACAGCCGCATGGCGGGCGCGATCCGCCTTGTCAGCATCGAACGGGGCTTCGACCCCAAAAGATTCGCCTTCATGCCCTTTGGCGGCGGGGGGGCACTTCATGCGGGCGCCATGATGGCCGAAGTCGGCATCGCCCGGGCTATTGTGCCGCGCTATCCCGGAGTCACATCGGCCATGGGCTGTGTGATCGCGGATATGCGTCAGGATTTCGTGCAAACGATCAACTCTCTGGTTGACTCCGTGGATGAAAAGGCGCTCGCGGCATTCATGCAGGATCACGCGGACCGTGGCATGTCGTTGCTGGATGACGCGCGGACCGAGTTCGAAGCCCGCGAGCTGAGTTTTGAACTTGATATGGCCTATGTCGGGCAAACCCATACCGTGCCGGTGCCCCTGTCCGTCACAACGTCGGCCGGCAAAGTTATCCCGCCGACGCGCGCTGAGATCGAGGCGGCTTTTGATAACGCATATCGTGGAACTTTTGGCCGACTCTTGCAGAACGGTGTGCGGCGCATCCTGAACCTGCGCAGCGCGGTGATTGGCAAGCGACCCAAATTTGACCTGAGCACTCTGGCCCCTTCTGGCGCAGTCTCCGCCGATCCCATTGGCCAAAGGCAGGTTCATTTCTCTGACGCATGGTATGACACGGCAATCTACGACCGGCTCACTTTACCCGTGGGGACTCTCATCAAGGGCCCTGCAATCCTGACGCAGCCCGACACCACTGTTCTCATCGAGCCTGAGCTTCAATGCCGCGTCGACTCATTTGGAAACACCATCATTGAACCTCTGGGGGAAGCATCATGAGCAATCCGGGCACCTGGAACATCTCGCGCACCGCGCTTCTGACGATCGATCTGCAAAATGATTTCATCCACCCCGAGGGCGCCTATGGCCGTGCGGGTCAAACCGCAGAGAGCATTGCGGCATTGCCCGAGCGCATCGCCCCGCTCGCGCGGGCACTTCAGGCGAAAGGCGGGCGCTATTTCTCGGCGCAGTTCACGCTCGTGCCCGACAAGGACGGGGAACCATTGATCGCGCCGCACCTCAAAGAACTGCGCCCCTTTCTGGGCAAGGGTGATTTTGCGCCCGGAACCTTCGGGCATACGCTCGTGGATGTCCTGCATCCTGCGGATTTTGTGATAGAAAAGGTCGCCTATTCGGCCTTCTATCAGACACGACTCGAATACTTGATGCGGGCCGTCGGCATTGAACATCTCATCGTCGGAGGGATCGTCACCAACGGAGGGGTGGCCTCGACGCTGAGGGACGCCCATCTGCGCAATATCGAGACGGTCATGCTCACCGATGGCTGTGCCGCGTTCCGGCAAGACGTGCATGATGCCACGTTGCTGTCGCTGGGCACCGTGACCCATCAGATGAGCTGCGCCGAAGCGCTGGCTATGATCGAGGATACCGCATGAGCCTCCGGACACGTCTGCAGAAGGACGAAATCTTAGTCGCACCCGGTGTCTATGATGGGCTCACTGCGTCTCTCGCCGAAGCTGCCGGGTTCGAGGCGCTTTATCTGAGCGGTGCAGCGGTCGCCTATACGCGGCTGGGCCGCCCCGACATTGGACTCACCACTGCCTCCGAGATGGCCGACACGATGATGCTTATTGCGGATCGTAGTGAGCTTCCGGTAATCATTGATGCCGACACTGGTTTTGGCAACGCGCTCAATGCCCAGCGCACTATGCGGCTTTACGAACGGGCGGGGGCCTCTGCATTGCAGGTGGAGGATCAGACCTATCCGAAGCGCTGTGGGCATCTGGCGGACAAATCCCTCATCCCGGCCTCTGAAATGGTGGGTAAGATCACCGCGATGGCCGATGCCCGTGCCACCGATGAAACACTGATCATTGCACGCACTGATGCAATCGCCGTCGAGGGCTTTGCTGCTGCTGAAGACCGGGCTGGGGCTTATCTGGAGGCGGGTGCAGATGTTCTGTTTGTTGAGGCACCGCAAAACCGGGACCAGCTTGAAACGATTGCCAGGCGGTTTGCGCCGCGGGTTCCGCTGTTGGCCAACATGGTCGAGGGCGGGGCGACCCCCATCACCAGGGCTGGGGATCTTGAATCTCTGGGATTTTCCATCGTCATCTTTCCCGGCGGCATTGTGCGCGCTCTGGCGAAAACTGCTCAGGACTATTACCAGAGCCTTGCGCAACACGGTTCGAACAAACCTTTCGCCGAGCGAATGTTTGACTTTAACGGTCTCAACGCCGTGATCGGAACAGATGAGATACTGACAACGGGCGCCCGGTATGATGGCTCCAAAAGTTGACCGCCCGCCCGACGGGTTCGATCTTGAGGTGGAGACCCTTATAATAGGCGCGGGTGCCTGTGGCCTGATCGCAGCGCTCTCGGCCACGGAGGCCGGCCAGGACGTTTTGGTGATTGAGGCCGATGCCGTGCCGTCAGGTTCAACTGCGCTTTCGGCGGGTCTCATCCCGGCAGCGGGGACGAAGCTGCAACAGGCGGCCGGCATCGACGACAGCCCGGCACGGTTTGCCGCCGATATTCAAGCCAAAGCGCATGGCGAGAACGAACAGGCGCTGGTCGACCTGTTGACGCAAAATGCAGCCCCGGTGATTGACTTTCTCATGGAGGTTCATGGCCTGGTGTTCTCGGTCGTTGATGATTTTGATTACCCGGGCCATTCCAGACATCGCATGCATGGGCTGCCGACACGTTCTGGCGCTGAGCTGATCAACGCGCTTCGGAACGCTGCAGAACTCACGGGTATCGACATCGTGTGTAACCTTCGGGCCGAGACGCTGTTTTTTTCGGACGACCTGGTGCATGGCATCGCTGCGCGCCGCCCCGATGGCCGGATGGAAACCATCGGGTGCAAGCGCCTGATCCTTGCTTGCAACGGTTTTGGCGGCAACCGCGCGCTGGTAGCGCAGCATATGCCCGAGATAGAAAGCGGTCTTTGGTTTGGCCATGATGGAAACCGGGGTGACGCAGTGATCTGGGCCGACCAGATTGGCGCTGCGACCCAGTACCTTGGGGCGTATCAGGGCCACGGGAACGTGGCCTATCCCCACGGCATCCTCATTACCTGGGCCACGATCACCGAAGGCGGGGTGCAGGTGAACCGGATGGGCAAACGTTTCTGGAACGAGGCCCAGGGCTATTCCGAGGCCGCTCGCGCGGTACTGGCGCAACCGGGTGGAGTGGCCTTTACCATATTCGACGCGCGGATCGCGGACATTGCGCGACAATTCGAAGATTTCAAGCGTGCTGAGGAACAAGGTGCGATAAAATCCGCTGCTACGCCGGAGGGGCTGGCTGATAAGCTTGGGCTGCCAGCTGACGCATTAACTGAAACCCTCTCCAATATCCCGGCGGGGGGCACGGATGAGTTTGGCCGTTGCTTCGGCGCGTCTTCTTTGTCACCATCCTATTGTGGAGTACGCGTTACCGGTGGGCTGTTTCACACACAGGGTGGGCTGCGTGTTGACAAAACGGCGCGGGTGCTGACCCGTAGCGGCGCGCTGATCCAAAACCTTTTTGCGGGCGGCGGTGCGGCTTGTGGTGTGTCCGGCAGCAGAGATAGAGGATATCTGTCCGGAAACGGCCTGCTGGCCGCCGTCGTGTTAGGGCGCATCGCTGGAAGCTGCAAACGGCTGCTCTATCCCTGAGCTCATAATATAGATCTGGCTGAGCGTGTTGCATGAATTCGGCTCACGGCTTAGCAGGCAGTCGGTCTGACGACAGGACACCCAATGCCATTCAAGCACAACGCATGACGACGGGACAAGTTTACGAAGGCGAAGTACCGGGTTACGAATTGGGCCGGATACAACGAGAGTCTCCGCCAGCGCGGTGACGTGGCGATCTGGCTCAGCGAAGACGCGATGGCCAGATGGACCCCACCGCCCTCTGGCAAGCGCGGTGCGCAGAAACGCTATTAGGATCTGGCGATCGAGGCCTGCCTGACCTTGCGCGTCGTGTTCGGACTGGCGCTTCGGCAAACGCAGGGCTCCGTTCGAAGTCTTTTGCGGCTCATGAGGGTTGACTTGCCCGTGCCGGATTTCTCGACGCTCTGCCGCCGCGCCCCATCGTTGAACATCGCGCCGGGCCGGAAACCGATGGGCAACCCGATCACGCTCATCGTGGACAATGAGCCATGTCGCGCCGTCGGTTCGAGCGACCATGGCGAATGGGCTTCGGATCCACGGCGGTCGCGATTGGATGGCCGAGAAGAACGGGCTGTCGAAGTCCTGGAAAACATGGCGCAAACTTCATATCGGTCTCAACCCCGAGAGCGGTCACATCGTCACGTCCAGCCTGACCACCGAGCATGTCGGCGATCCCGGCGCGCTGCCTGAGCTGCTGGCTCAGGTGGCGGACTTTGTCTGCTGTTTCATCGGCGATGGCGCCTATGATAGCGCGCCGGCGGCGGCGATGATCCGAGATGTCTTCGGGCCGGATGTGGAGTTGGTTATTCCCCCACCGGGCAAGGCCGTCCCGGGCGATTGCGCGATCCGCAATGTCCATATCCAGATGAACGCCGACCACGGTCGCATGGCATGGCAAAAGACGACCGGCTACGGTCAGCGCTCCCGTGTCGAAGCCCAGATCGATCGCTACAAGCAGGTGATCGGGCCCGCGCTACGAGGCCGAAATATGGAGAGCCAAAAACTTGAAACCGTGATCGCCGTCAACGCACTGAACCGAATGATCGACCTCGGTCGCGCGGCCTACGAGCGTGTCATCTGAACCGGCGGGGGAAATGGGAAAATGCGCCCCGAGTTTGATCTATGCAACACGCTCGTTCATAAGCATCGCAACCTTCTGGCCCACGCCCCGAAGCACCTCAATGACGAGTTGACAACGGACTATCGCGACATGATCTGTGCCGACACCGCAGCCGAGATCGAGAAGCGCCGAAAGGCCTTCCTGCGCAAATGGCGCCTGAAGTGCCGGGCCGTCGCCGACAGCCTCGAGGAAGTGGTCTTCCCCCACTGAAGTGGTCCTCCGCTATGTTTAGGAAAACGGAGGAAACAGATGGCAAACAAGCGACCAAAGCCGGAAGAGATTGTTACGAAGTTACGGCAGGGTGAGGTTCTGACGGGGCAAGGGATGCCGCGTCTGGATGCGATCCGCCAGATCGGCGTGACTGAACAGACGTTCTACCGCTGGAAGAAAAAGTACGGTGGAATGGGCACGGACCAATTGAAGGAACTAAAGCGTCTTCAGAAAGAGAATGAGCGGCTACGCAAGGCTGTTTCGGATCTGACCCTGGACAAGCTGATCCTGGCGGAGGCCGCAAAGGGAAACTTCTGAGCCCCGCTCGTCGCCGTACCTGCATTGATCGTGTTCGTGCAGAACTGAACGTTTCGGAACGTCGCGCGTGTCG
>NZ_VFSV01000047.1 GCF_007004065.1 Palleronia caenipelagi
TGCGGCCTGAGCATCCAAACCATGTTTGGTCATATGACTTCGTGCATTGCCGCACGGACGATGGGAAGGCGTTCCGGACATTGAATATCATCGAAGAGTACAGCCGGGAATGTCTGGCGATCCGTGTCGACAGGAAGTTGAACTCAGGCAACGTGATCGATGTGCTGAGCGACCTGTTCATCCTGCGCGGTGTGCCTTCGTTCATTCGGTCTGACAATGGTCCGGAGTTCGTTGCTCAGGCCGTACAGGACTGGATCAAAGCTGTCGGCGCGAAAACGGCTTACATCGAACCTGGATCGTCCTGGGAGAACGGATATGTGGAGAGCTTCAATGCCCGTTTCCGCGACGAGTTCCTGAATGGCGAAACCTTCTACAGCCTGCGCGAGGCGCAGATCCTGATCGAACAATGGAGGAAACACTACAACACGAAACGACCACACAGCGCATTAGGCTACCGCCCACCGGCCCCGGAAACCGTCGTCACGATGGACCGGAGGCCCGTCATGCACTCACAATCAAATTGGACCACTCAAGTGGGGCTGATCACCGTAAAGTCAATGCGGCGATACATTCGACACGGGTTCTGTCGCAAATATTGGCGTGATCTTCGGTCTTGCAGGTTACGTCGATATATCGGCGGCTCCAAAATCAAGGCTGATGAGAAGAAACGATGATCGACTTCAAGTGCAGCAATTTCTCGAAGGACGCCGTCCTGTACGCGCCGCTGATCGCAGATGATCTTCGTGCCTGTCACCGGACAGCGGGGTACTTTACCCCTGTCCATGAGAGGAGCACGCCATGGGACAGCATCGACGGAAATACACGGATGAGTTCAAAGGTGAGATACGCTGTGCGCCACTGGTTCAAGCACCGCATCGAACGCGGTTGACCGGCTTTATGAGCCGGGCGCCACGCAGGGCAGCGTGGCGAAAGAGCTGGGGATCACCGGCACGCAGCTGAAAACCTGGCGGCTGGAGATCGAGGCTTTCGGCTCGATGGAAGCGAAACACCGCCAGAAGGCCGATGCCGCCGAGCTGGAGCGGCTGCGCAAGGAGAACAAGCGGCTGGCAGAGGAGAACGAGATCTTGCAGATAGGTGAGCAGGCGAACGCCATTGGTCCGAGGGCGCCTGCGAACGCTTTTTCGCGTCTCGGGGGGTGAAACCACGATGAACAAGCGCGCTTTCATCCCTGCCCACAAAGCTCAGTTCGACTGACCGTGGCTCCAGTGGGGCCGCGTAAGCGGGAGAACGCGGTTTCGACACTCTGCCGGCTCGTACGCTTGTCGCGCAGCTGGCTCTATGGATATCACGCCAGCCAGGTGGCCCGCGATGACCGCCGCGAGCGGCGATCTGCACGGGACGACGTGCTTCTGGCAAAAATTATGCGGGTCTTCAAAGCCAGCAAACACCGCTACGGGTCCAAGCGTATCCACCGGGATCTGTGCGCTGACGGGGAGCGCGTCCCGGAGCGGCGCGTGGCCAGAATAATGCGCGAAAACAGGATCTCAGCCGGCCAACGCAAGCCGCGCAAGCCGTTCACCACAAACAGCAATCACAAGCTGACCCCGTCGCCGAACCTGCTGCTGGAGGCATTTCATTGCACCACCCCGAACACTGCCTGGCTGGCGGGTATCAGCTATGTCGATACCGGCGAGGGCTGGCTCTACCTGGCGGCGGTCAAAGATATGGCGACCCGCGAAATCGTCGGCTGGTCCATGGCCGATCACCTGGGCGCAGAGCTGTGCTACGACGCGCTCCGGATGGCCCTGGACCAGCGCGGCCCGGTCCCGGGCCTGATCCTGCCTTCGGACCGCGGCATGCAATATGCCAGCGGAGACGACCGCAAGATCATCCACCGCGCCAAGCTGGTTCAATCCATGAGCCGCAAGGGTCAGTGCCTCGGGTTCAAGCTGGTCCGCGCCAACGGATCGAACGATCCGGGGGATCGTTTGAAGGCGCAGAACGCCCCGATGGAGAGCTTCTTTTCTTCGCTGAAGAAGGAGCTGGTCCATCGCCATCGGTTCGGAATCCGGGAACAGGCCAGGGCCGCGATCTTCGAGTACATCGAGGTCTTCTAAGGGCCGCCAGCGCCGCCATTCAGCCATCGGCTACCAGACACCGGTTCAGGCGTTCACAGAAATGAGTTCGAAAATGGCCGCGTAGGATCAACAATCAGACTGCCCGGAAACAGAGACGAAGATCACCGGCGCGTGACGCACAATGCGACACAGTTCAGAGCACGCCCGACTGGACTTGGTCCAAGCGCCGCCCAAGCCCGGTTTGGGACGATCCTCCGCAGCCCCTGGAGGGCTCAGCTTTGATAACGCGTTGAACCGCGTCTGTTGACGTCGATGGGCAGGTTCACATGCAGAGGCTCATAGGCGCGCTGGCCGCAATCGAGACGGGGACAGATGTGGCAGCTTATACCGATGCGCGCAATCTCGTGCACATCGTCGAGATTGAACGGCGCGGCATAGCCGATCCGGTTGGCATGGGCGCGCTCGCATCCCAGTGTCACCGCCAGCCGTCGCGCCTGGGTATGACGGCTGATGACTGGACGATTGGTGGTGCGGGTCACGGTAAAGAACTGCCCCGCGTCGGGCAGCTCGACCAACTGTGGAATGATCACTCCGGGTGCTGCAAAGGCCGTGTGGATGTTCCAGACCGGGCAGGACCCGCCCTCTTCGGCGAGGGTAAAGGGGGTCGCGTTAAACCGCTTTGTCACATTTCCCGCGCGGTCGATCCGCAGGAAAAAGAACGGCACGCCGAGCGCCCCCTTGCGCTGCAAAGTTGTAAGGCGGTGGCTGACCTGTTCGAAGGACACGCCAAACCGGGTGGCAATCCGGTCGATATCGTAGTGGCTGTCCTCTGCCAGCCGGAACACAGCCTCATAGGGCATGAGCAACGCGGCGGCGAAGTAATTCGCCAACTCCACCCGGCACCGCTCCCGGCCTGTTTCCGCGACGATCTCCGCGCCCTCGACCAGATCGGCGAGGGTTTCGCTGGCGCTGACCAGCCCCAGCACGTGCGCCAACTGGAAGTTGCGGTTGATCGGGTCGAGCGCTTCCGACAGCTGAACCCGGCCACGCGCTTCGTCAAACACGCGTAGCGAGCCGTCCATATCTTCGAGTGCGCAGACCTCCACGTCGATCCCGAAGGCGCGGCGCAGATAGGATTTGAGGCCAGCGTAGAGATCCTCGGGTGGCCCGTCTATGGCGGCACGGCTGGTCTCGGCTGCGGTCTCCAGCATCGGGAAGTGGTTGGCGTGATCGCGAAAGAAGTTGTGGATCGCGGTTTCGGGGCGCACCTGATGGATATCGGCTGCGACCCCGGCTGCGCTGAGCTTGCGTACAGCATCCAGCACAAGCTGGTGATTCTGATGCAATTGCAGAAAATAACTCACAAGCTTGGGCGCATGGTCCAGCGCCGCGCGCAACTCCGTCAGATCAGGCTGCGGGCCGGTGAAGGACGGATCTTTGACCCGCGTGCGCAGTTCCGCCAGCCGGGAGGTCGCACCGTCATTGACGAGCTGGCGGATATCGACACCGTAGGATTCGTTCAACGCGATCAGAACCTTAACAGAGACGCTGCGCTGATTGTTTTCCAGCAGATTGACATAGGCCGGACTGACTCCCAACCGGCGGGCCATCTCTGCCTGGGTGTGGTTCTGGGACAGCCGGAGCTGCCGCAACTGAGGTCCGATGAGCGTCTTAGTCATATTAACAACATTACATTTCGATAGATTGTATAGATGATGATTTACACCATGACGCGATATCTTTGGAATAAACTTTCGTAATCCTAGTTATCTCGGCAACACGATGGCTCAGGGACCATAGCTTTAGGTCAGCCAGAGGTTAAACGAACCGAGGAGAATAGCTTCATGGGTTACATCTTTACACGACGCACTCTGATGGCATTGGCCGCTTCGACCACCCTGATCGGGGCCGCTCCGGCGCTGGCTGAGGATTGGTCACCGCAAAAGCCCGTCGAGATGGTTATCATGGCGGGGCAGGGCGGCGGCGCTGATCGTCTGGCGCGGCTTTTCCAGTCGATCATCCAGCAGGAGAACCTGTCGAAGATGCCGATCCTGCCAGTGAACAAGGGTGGCGGGTCCGGGGCCGAAGCGCTGCGCTATCTGAAGGACAAGGGCGGCGACAATCATACCATCATGGCGACGCTGAACAGTTATTACACAACTCCTCTGCGCACCGATATCGGAGTGAACATCGAAGATTTTACGCCCATCGCCCGGATGGCGCTCGACACATTTGTGCTCTGGGTCAATGCCGACAGCGACATCCAGACCCTTGATGACTATGTGGCCGCCGTCAAAGAGTCCGGTGGCACCTGGAAGATGGGCGGCACCGGCACCGGGCAGGAAGACAGCCTTGTGACCGCGATGCTCGAAAAGGAATTCGATATCAAAGTCACCTACGTCCCCTTCAAGGGCGGCGGCGACGTGGCGAAGAACCTTGTGGGCGGCCATATCGACAGCTCGGTGAACAACCCGTCCGAAGCACTTGGTTTCTATCAGGCGGGCAAGCTACGTCCCATTGCCGCGCTAACGCCGGAGCGGATCGAGGTATTTCCGGACACGCCGACCATGACCGAACTGGGTCATGGGCTGGTTTACTGGATGCAGCGCTCTTTCGTTGCGCCCAAGGACATGGATCCGGCAGCGGTGGCCTATTACACCGATATGTTTGAAAAGCTCGCAGCCTCCGAAGAATGGCAGACCTACACGACGGAAAAGGCGCTGATGGCCGATTTCCTGACCGGCGAGGCATTGCAGGCCTACTTCCTCGAAGAGCGGGACAAGCACGCTGATCTGCTCGGGTCGATGGGCGAAGGGTCCTGATCCCTCCGAGGGGGACCAGATCGGGGAGGGGTGAGATATGGTGACCGCGGATCGCATCATCGCGCTGGGGCTGATGGCCTTGTCAGCCTATTTCATGTGGCACGCCAGTGCTCTGCCGATCGGGTGGAACGGCATGACGGGGGGTCCCGGCGGCGGGGCTTTCCCCTTCTGGCTCTCGGCGATCATCTTTGTAACGGCGGGGCTGATCATTCTGCGATCTTTCCGCCGACCCAAAGACACAGGCGAGCCGTTCTTTGATCAGGACACGTTGCGATCAGTTGTGCTGGTCGTTCTCGCCCTGATCGTCACCGTCGCGCTGCTGCCTTTCGTCGGGGCCTATATCGCGATCCCGCTGTTCCTGCTGTGGTATCTGAAGGTTTTTGGCGGGCACGGCTGGGGCCTGACGGCGATCATCACCCTCGCCACTCCGGTCTTTCTGTTCTTCTTCTTCGAAGTCACGCTGAAGATCCTCCTGCCCAAGGGCTGGACGGAACCGTTCTTCATCCCGCTCTACGCCCGCTTTTTCTAAAGGTCGGATCCAATGGAACTGCTCGGACATCTTGCGGACGGCTTTGGCACGTCCCTCATGCCCCTCAACCTTCTGATCGTCTTTCTGGGCGTCACCGCCGGGCTGTTCATCGGCGCAATGCCGGGGCTTGGATCGGTGAACGGCGTGGCCATCGTGCTGCCGCTGACGTTCATCGTGCCCCCGTCCTCGGCGATCATTTTGCTCGCGGCGATCTATTACGGAGCCATGTATGGCGGGGCGATCAGCTCGATCCTGCTGGGCATCCCGGGTGCGTCCACCGCCGTCGCCACCACCTTTGACGGGCGGCCCATGGCGCAGCAGGGCAAGGCGGGGCTGGCGCTGATCACGGCGGCTGTGGCCTCCTTTGTCGGCGGAACGATCTCGGTCCTGTTGTTTACCCTCTTTGCCACGCCGCTCGCAGATGTGGCGCTTGCCTTCGGGCCGGCGGAGGAATTCGCGCTGGTGCTGCTGGCCTTCATGACCTTCGTAGGACTCGGCGGGGATGACGTGCTGAAGACGATCATCATGATTTGCCTCGGCCTCGCCCTCTCGACCGTCGGGCTCGACCTGATTTCCGGCCAGCCCCGCCTGATCTTCTTCGACCTGCCGGGGTTCTATTCCGGGATCAGTTTCCTCGTTCTGGCCATCGGAGTGTATGGCATTGGCGAGATCCTCTACACCATCGAGACGCAGAAAACCGCGCCCAGCGTCACCCCGGCCCGCCTGACCTTCCGGGAGCTGGGCTACGGGATCAAAGAGATCAACAAGCTTTGGAAGACCATGAGTCTCGGCTCGGCGCTCGGGTTCTTCGTCGGTATGCTGCCCGCAGCGGGCGCGACCCCGGCAGCGCTCATGTCCTACGGCATCGCCAAGCTCACGACGAAGACACCGGAGCGCTTTGGCAAGGGCGCCATCGAAGGTGTCGCCGCCCCGGAGACTGCGAATAACGCCGCTTCGACTGGGTCGCTCCTGCCGATGTTGACGCTGGGCATCCCCGGCTCGCCCACTACGGCGCTCCTTTTGGGCGGCATGGTCATGTGGGGGCTGGTGCCTGGGCCGATGCTGTTCATCGAACAGCCGGATTTTGTCTGGGGCCTGATCTCGTCTCTCTACACCGCGAACCTCGCCGCCGTTCTGGTGAACCTCGCTCTGATCCCGCTCTTTGTCTGGGCGCTGCGGATGCCGTTCACCGTGCTCTGCGCGCTGGTCTTCGTGCTCTGCCTCGTGGGCGGCTTCGCCCCCAGTCAGAAGCTGCACGACGTCTGGCTGATCGTTGCCTTCGGCGTTGGCGGCTACATCCTGCGGAAGGCCGACTACCCCATGGCGCCGCTGGTGCTGGCGCTGGTGCTCGGGCCGCTGATGGAGAAGAGCTTCCGCCAAACTTTGATTTCCGAGCAAGGCAACGTGCTGGCCTTTGTGGAGCGTCCGCTCTCGGGCACATTCATCGCGCTCAGCGCCGCATTTCTGCTTCTGCCGCTGATCAAACACCTGAAACGCTTGACAGGACGGGTCCCGTCCGCTGCCAAATAACGCCACACACGAGGAGCTGCACATGACCACAACCCTCAAGTCCCTGATCGCGCCCCATTCCGGCGAGCTTCCTGCCATCGGTGCCCCGGGCCGGGACTGGCTCAGCTACGATGCGCTGCGGAAACTGGCCGATGATGTGGCGGCGAGCCTGAACGACATGGGGATCGACGCCGACGATCGGGTGGCCATCGTCCTGCCGAACGGGCCAGAGATGGCGACGGCCTTCGTCACCGTGGCCCAGGCCGCCACCACCGCGCCATTGAACCCCGCCTACCGGGAAGAGGAATACAGCTTTTACCTCGAAGACCTGAAGGCCAAGGCTCTGCTGGTCGAGGACGGCTATGACGGTCCTGCGCTGGTAGCAGCGACAAAGCTCGGGATGATGGTCCTGCGCCTGTCGGTCCCCGAGGGTGCGGCGGCGGGGGCGTTTACCCTGTCCTCGGACAAGACCGACCGCCCGTCATCCCGCGCTCCGGGCGCGGAGGACGTGGCGCTGATCCTGCACACGTCCGGCACCACCTCGCGGCCCAAGATTGTGCCGCTTCTGCAATCCAACATCGCGGCGTCTGCCCGGCATATCAGCACGTCGCTCGCGCTGACCGAAGCTGATCGCTGCATGAATGTGATGCCGCTGTTTCACATCCACGGGCTGATCGCCGCCGTCGCAGCCTCTCTGTCATCGGGCGCATCGATCTGGTGCGCGCCGGGCTTCGACGCGCTGAGGTTCTTCGGCTGGATGGCCGAGGCGAAACCGACCTGGTACACCGCCGTGCCCACCATGCATCAGGCGATCCTGAGCCGGGCGGGCCGCAATGCGGAGGTGATCGAAAGAACCGGCCTGCGCTTCCTGCGCTCGTCCTCGGCTTCGCTGCCCGCGCAGGTCATGGTGCAGCTCCGCGAGACCTTTGGCGCGCCGGTGATCGAAGCCTATGGCATGACTGAAGCCGCTCACCAGATGGCCTGCAATCCCCTCCCGCCGCGCGCGCAAAAGCCCGGCTCGGTGGGGGTGGAGGCCGGGCCAAAGGTCCGCATCGCCCATGAGACCGAGAACAGGCTGATCGACGGGACCGGCGAAGTGGTGATTTCCGGGCCGAATGTCACGCCCGGTTACGAGAGCAACCCGGAGGCCAATGACAAGAACTTCTTCGAGGTGGACGGCGCGCGCTGGTTCCGGACCGGCGATCAGGGGGCCTTTGACGAGGAGGGCTATCTGCATCTGACCGGGAGGCTGAAAGAAATCATCAATCGGGGCGGCGAAAAGGTCAGCCCTCTGGAGGTGGACGGCGTGTTGCTCGATCACCCGGATGTGACGCAGGTCGTGACCTTTGCCCTGCCGCATCCGAAGCTTGGCGAAGAAGTCGCGGCGGCGGTCGTCCTGACCGAAGGCTCTGCGGCCACGGAGAAGGACATCCGCGCTTTTGCCGCTGAGCGGGTCGCGGATTTCAAGGTGCCGCGCAAGGTGGTGATCCTCGACGAGATCCCCAAAGGCGCGACGGGCAAGATGCAGCGGATCGGCATGGCCGAGAAACTCGGTCTGGTCGAGGGGGCCGCGGGATGAAGATCTGTGTCTTCGGCGCCGGGGCCATTGGCGGCTATATGGGCGTGAAACTCGCGCAGGTGGGCGCCGATGTCAGCCTCGTGGCCCGCGGCCCGCATCTGGCGGCGATGCAGGACAAGGGCCTGACGCTGATCGAGGAGGACGGCGCGCCCCAGACCGTGCAGGTTACCGCTTCGGACAATCCTGCCGATCTGGGCTCGCAAGATTACGTCATCATCACGCTCAAGGCCCATTCCGTCCCGCCCGTGGTTCCGAAGATGCAACCTCTGATCGGCGAGAACACAACCATCGTCAGCGGGGTGAATGGCGTGCCGTGGTGGTATTTCCACAAAATCGGCACGGATCTGGAAGGCACGCGGCTCCAGACCGTCGATCCCGGCAATGTCCAGTGGGACGGGTTTGGTCCCGACCGGGCGCTGGGCTGCGTTGTCTACCCTGCCGCAGAGGTCATCGAGCCGGGGGTGATCAAGCATATCGAGGGCAATCGCTTTAGCCTCGGGGAGCCTGATGGCAGCAAGTCCGAGCGAGCCACGGCCTTGTCCAAAGCCCTGACCGAGGCGGGGCTGAAGGCACCCGTCCGGCCCCGGCTGCGCGATGAGATCTGGGTGAAGCTGTGGGGTAACCTGTCCTTTAACCCGATCTCGGCGCTCACCCACGCGACGCTCGACGTGCTCTGCACAGATGAGGGCACCCGTCCCGTGGCGCGGTCCATGATGGTCGAGGCGCAGACCATTGCCGAAAAGCTCGGCGTCAAATTCCCCATCGACGTGGACCGCCGGATCGACGGCGGCGCTGCCGTAGGGGCGCATCGGACTTCGATGCTGCAAGACCTCGATCAGGGGCGACCGATGGAAATCGACGCGCTCGTAGGCTCGGTGCAGGAACTGGGCCGGATCACCGACACACCCACGCCCACCATCGACACGGTGCTCGCGCTGATCAAGCTGCGCGCCCGGACCGCCGGACTCTATCACGGCTGACCGCAGGAAAGGCAGAAGATGAGCATCAAGAATATCCTTGTCGCCTATAACGGCCTGCCCGGGTCCGGGACCGCTCTGTCGGGCGCGGTGCTGATGCAGCAGTATTTCGATGCCCATCTGACCGGGCTGTTTGCCCACGGCAATCCGATGCTGTCACGGCAGATGAACCGCACCTGGATGCCCCGCAAAGTGCAGGAAGCCATAATTGAGGCGGCTGACGGACCCACGGGAGAAATCCGGCATAGGTTCTATGAGACCTGCCGGGAGGTGCCGCAAGAGAAGCTCCACTGGATCGATAGCGGCGGATCGGTGCAGCGCACGGTCGCGCGCTACGCCCGGCTGTTTGATCTTACCGTTCTGGGGATGCACGAGACGAGCCACGATCCAAACCAGTCCCACACCGAAATCCATCCCGACCGCGTGGCCTTTGACAGTGGCCGGCCCGTCATAACCTTCCCGGCAAATTTCTCGGGCAGCGTCTTTGACAGCCGGGCTGTGGTGGCGTGGGACGGAGGGCGCGCCGCGGCGAGGGCGCTGGCGGATGCGATGCAGATCCTTGAGACCGAGGCCGAGGTGGAGATCGTCTCCGTCGGGCGTTCCCCGCTCGCCAATTCCCTGCCGGGGATCGATGTCGGCATGGTGCTGGACCGTCATGATGTAAAGGTGACACTCACCGAGCTGCCGCGGAACAAGAGGTCCATCGCAGATACGCTGGTCGAGCATTGCGAAAAAACTGGCGCAAGCCTGTTGGTCATGGGTGCCTACGAACACTCGCCTTTGCGCGAAGGCCTGATCGGCGGCGTCACCCACGACATCGCCCTGCGCGCTCGCCTCCCTGTGTTGATGAGCCACTGACAGAATGGCGGAACGAGAAGAGCGGGCTGGCGACGAAGAAATGTGAAGCGACAAGATGTTTGTTTATCATCGTCCCGGTTTCCGGACAGTATGATTGTTGACCCGACGTAGCCATTTTCCAACGCACTTCTCCGAGCGTCTGTACTGGCGTCTCGTACCCATTGGCTGCATGGCGGCGCTGGGGATTACAGAAGACCTCGATGGATTAGATGATCTCAGCCTGTGCCTGCGCCCGGGTCGTGAAACGCTGGCGGTGGACCAACTCCTTTTTCAGTGAGGCGAAGAAGCTCTCCATCGGGGCGTTGTCCAGACATTTTCCCTTGCGGCTCATAGATTGGATCAGCTTGGTGCGATGGATGATCTTTCTGCAGTATCCGCTGGCATATTGCACGCCTCTATCGGAGTGCCGGATCAGTCAGGCGACGGGGTTGCGCCGATCCAGCGCCATCCGGAGAGAATCGCTGCACAGGTCAGTCCGCAGATGATCCTCTATCGACCAGCCGATGATTTCAGGCGTGGCCACACCCTTGACAGTCGGGAGATAGGGCCAGCCCTCGTCGTTGTCGGCATATGTGATGTCGGCCAGCCAGACCGTGTTCGGGGTGGTGAATTTGTACTCCCGGCGCAGCAGGTGCGGCGAGGTGGCCAGGTTGGACATTGCCAACTTAACGGAATTGAACTGTGGTGTTCCGGGAGGATGACTTAATCATGCGATCATTTCGAGCAAACAGCCGTGCCACAGGCCGAAAGCGTCGGACCTTGCGCGGCCGTATGAGGTGGCAGAGAAGCGGAAACGTCGGCGTCAGAATATCGTTTTGATCTGATCGTGCGCTCCCAATGACCTTTGCGCTTGCTGGATCAATTTGAACCGGCCCATGACTTTTTCTCGACTTTGGGTCGGCCAATGCGACCGGTCGATACGGTTGTAAAACCCCTTGTGCGCCCGATGATCAGCTTTAGGCGCATGGGTCTGGATCCTATGAATCTAACTGCGCAATTTGTCCGTCACGACGACACGCGGCTTAGCAAACCGGGTGCTCGGCCGCGTAAGAAAACGCCTGGCGGCTTTGGCGTGTCGACGCGGCTGCAAAGGGGTCTCCAATACGTCCACATTCGCCTCGACCGCCCGCCAAAACCACTGCTTAACCCCGTTGATCCGCCGATGGTTTCGTCCAGATGCCATTTGTCGGCAACGCCGGGACGGTCAAGCCTGATGCAATCGGCAAAATGCCGACCAAATCGGTTCACCCATTTGTGCACGGTTTTCCGGCTGACGGTTACACCGCGTTCAGCTAGCAGATCCTCGAGGTCCGCCATCCTGCGCGCGAAGCGATGATATGCCCAGTCCGCACAGGCCGCGACTTCACGGGGGAAACGGTAGCCCTTCAGGTGCGGCATCTCAGCTGACATTTTCATGACAAAACGCTAGGCGCCCCAAGGTGCGTCAACAAGTTAGCAATGCCGGCATAGGACATGGCGCAATGAACCGCACCAACTTGCCACCCGACAGCGTATTGTGAAACCCGACCGACCCACTCGTACCGGCGCCGTGGGAATGGAGCATCCGCCGTGCCATATCAATCAGAATGAGGGGAGCCTTAGACATGGCTCCCTCCCGCTCTGTGATGGCTGCAACATCAAATTGGCCGATCGCAACGTCCGTCGTCAGATGGGAGCATCCACATCATCAATACAGTCGCTCGGGCGCGATGTACCAAAACCCAGCCTTGGCATGCTCTGAGCGTCAATATGCGCCACGACCGGAGAAAACAGCACGCAGCGTCTGGGTCAGGAGTATCGCGTCCAGCATGATCGAGCGGGATCGAACGTAGGCGATGTCCATGTCAACCATTTTGTCGAAGTCTATATCCGCCCGCCCGGAGACTTGCCACACGCCGGTAATTCCGGGCTTTACTTGCAAACGTTCAAGCGCCTGTTGAGGGTACAGGTCGACTTCACTTTGAAGGGCCGGACGTGGCCCGATAATCGCCATGTCACCTCGCAGCACATTCAGAATTTGCGGCAACTCGTCGAGCGAATAACGACGAAGCAGGCGTCCGACACGGGTGACACGTGGGTCGTTGGCTTGCTTGAAGCAAATCCCGGTGCGATCAGAACTATCAACCAAGTGATGCCTCAAACGCTCCGCGTCAGGACGCATGGAGCGGAACTTCCAGACATGGAACAACCTTCCCTGCCGACCGACCCTGATTTGACGGAAGAACACCGGGCCACCATCGTCGAGCTTGATTGCGACAGCAATCAGTAGAAACAACGGCACGAGCGCCAGAACCCCACCTAGTGCAATGAGGCGATCCACGGCGCTTCGGGCAACAATCCCGGTCAGGCCGTTCTGCCACGCATGGTGAATGGCCCGAAAGAGAAAGATTGCATTTCCGATGAGGTAACGGCGCCACATGCGCTTCGGCTCTTGCATCAGTCGCCAAACCCACTCAGTTCGAGACTGTCGCATCCACCCGGGCGCCCGAGCGACGCGACCAGCCAGAAAATCAAACAATGCGCCGACGCCCATAATGAGATCTGGCCGGAGCTGATCGGCGTGGCGGTCGATCCAGAGCTCCTGCATCGGAACGCCCATCGCGACCAGAAGGATGTCGGCGTTGGACCGGTTGATCTGTGCGATGACGTCTTCGTCCGTCCCGGCCTGCCCATACCCATCGGCGACGCCAGCGATCATCAGGTCCGGAATGCGGTTCTGCAGGGCCGCCGCCGCATCGGCCGCGACGCCTGGGCGTCCTCCGAGCAGAAACACCGATTTGCGTTCTGCGGCAGCGACTTCGAGCAGGGAGGGGACGAAGTCCGTCCCATTTAGATTCTCCACGATTGTCTGCCCGTTCAGGCGGGCTGCGATGTCGATCCCGATACCATCGGGCAGAACCACATCTGCGCGCGACAAAGCCCGACGATAGCCGGGGTCACGTGCTGCAACATTCGCGCAATGGGCGTTCAGAAAGAAGCAGCGCTTGGCCCCTCTGCTCAGAAGAACTCGCCGCATCTGAGACGAGGTGTCGGAGATGATCGTGTAGCCAAACAGCTCCACCGTGTTTTCGCGCGTTGGCGCAATTGGTCCGGTGATTGCAGTGTATCCGCGATCAAACCCTGTATCGTAACGCATGATGACTCTCCGACCGTAAAACCTTCACTCGGGTAACGGGGGTGGCGTTTGACGGATATCGTCTGGAGTGATGGTCGAGCGGCTATTAGGGCGGGTGCACTCTTCGAAGGAGTAGGTGCAGAAGCCAGATTTTGGGCGCAAGCAACTGAATTTATGGAGAACGATAGAAGAAATCTATGCGTCACGTCCAATGAAGAGGCAGGCCGGTGCGGGCGCGGAGGTCTGGCAGATCCGCCTTATAGAGGCGCATGATCTGTCGGGCTGTGTCTGTTGACAGGGTGGCTACCGGCACGCTGCGTCCTGACAGAACCTTGCGTATCGCGGAGCGCGCAGATCCGGGCAGTACCCGCTTGAGCTTCTTCTGGAGGCTACCAGGATGACGCACCATCCGCTCGAAGAAGGGGCGACTGGGTGTCGCTACCAGACCTTCCGTCACATTCACCATCTGGTTGTCTGGCATCGGTGGCGTTGCCACGCCGAGAAATTTGCAAAGTCGATGCCAGCAGACCTCTGGTGTGGCTCTTATGGCCTCATGCTCGAGGAACAGAATCTGCTGCCTCGGGAAGTTCCCCATCAGCCGCTGGATTTGGGGGAGGTAATTGCTGCCGCCCGCATAGGCATGAGCCCAGCTCCATCCCTGTTTCTGACGTGAACGTTCGGCGGCGAGCGCGGCCTCGAATGTGTCCAGCGGTTCCAGCGCATCGCGGCGGTGGTGAAGATACTGCGAGAACGCCCGGCGGGCCGGGTGTCTGAGGACCATCACGATCCGGGTATCGGGTCGACAAGATCTAAGACGGGGCAAAGCCGTTTCTGAGACGGCGTAAACAGGGGAAACATCCCCGCATTTCCGGCCCGCCGAATATTGGTACAGCGCGCCATATGCGGACCATTTCGTGGTGATACTGCTTATGTATTTTGGATCAAAGGGTCCCCTTGAAGGTCGTGGATCGCGGTCAGCAAAGGCGAAATAACCGGGCTCCTTCACATCTGGCAGAAAAAGATCCGGGTGTGTCCGCAGCCAGGACCAGATTGCAGTCGTGCCCGCCTTCGCAGCGCCAATGACGACAAAATCTGGGCCCGTCCACTTCATTTTCTGAGTGGCCATTGCAACCCTGTCGAACCTATATTGATGGCAGGCGGCGCGCCAGACGTTGCAAAGCAGGGCAGACTGTTCAGGACAGACTTCCATCCGCTGACGAATTTGACTTCGTTTTGAACATCCCGGGCGACAGCGGGAGAGGTGGTCAGCCCAGCCAGTTCCTCGATCGCTTCTGACCAGCTCGCAACCGAAAATTCCGGCACCGCGATAATCCCAATCGATGTCTGATCCCGCAGCCCATCGACAGGATTGACCAGCACTGGTCGGCCCGCCGCCTGCGCTTCGGCGGCAACCATTCCGAAAGCTTCCCAGCGGGACGGCATTGCAACGATGTCCACAGAGGCGATGGCTGCGACAGGATCATGGGCAAGTCCGTGGAACCGGATGCGGGGATCTGATCCAGCCAGTTCTTTGAGTGCCTGACGCTCGGGTCCTTCACCAAAGATGTCCAGTCGCAGATCCGGCCGAGTTGTGCGCCGAAATGCCTCGATGAGAAGGTCAAAGCCCTTTTGTCGATGGAGCCGTCCGATGGCCCCAATTTTCAGCAACGGCTGTTCTGGCGGCGGCAAGCTTCGAAACCGGGATAAATCTGTGGCCGATTGAATGACTGTTATCGTTTCAGATCTGGCCAGTCTCCGGCGCGAGAACCACTCCGCCTGAGTGTGGCTGACTGCAATGATCCGGTCAAACAGGGAGTATCCCGTCCGTAGTAAGGTCACGAACCGCCGTTTATGGGGCACATTCAGCGCAACGAAAGCCTCGGTATAGCTGTGTTCGACATGCAGGAGTGGTGTCTTTGCGTGCAAGGATCGTAGTCGCATCAGGTCAGGTACGCCCGCCCAATTCATCGCAAGATGGCTGACCAGGACATCTCCCTCCAACCGGATGCGGGACACCCGATTGCGGCGAACGCTACGGATTTCATGGCGGGCTTGCTCGGCCAGAGAGGGATTTTCGACGAGAAACTGGAGAACGCGTGTCACGCCGCCCGTGGTCATATCGTCTATGAGGTGGAGCACAGTCGGACGGTTCATCCTCAATCGCTCCGTTCGGTGCGGGGACCAGCATGAGTTACGCCAGGCAGAACGGATGATACTTTTGGCCCAGCGACTGCAAAGATCCCGGCCGCGAGGAGGGTCGAGATTGTCTTGATCGGTTCTTCGAGGACAGGCCGCAGGGACGATGACAGGCTTTTCCGCATCAATTCAAACGCCCGCGCCCCATCACGGCCACTGACCGCGCGACGGGCGAGGTACCGGTACTGATAGGCGCGTGCAGCGGGTTCGTGGCGTTTGAAGAAATAAGGGTCCAGCGGGCGGAGTTTATCGACCATCCGACACCATGACTTAAACTGCCGATCGGTATCGGCCGATAACCCGTTGGTGTTGATGCGATAGCCGGTCAACAGTCCGGGCACGCCTTCAAACCCCCAGTCGGACCTGAGCGTGATACGTAGCCAGAACTCGATATCTTCGGATTGGCGGAAGGTCTCGTCGAAATACCAGTCCCGCACAAATTCCTGCTTTGGACGGAACGCCATCGCTTCCAACATGCGCCGCCGCAAAACACTCGCCGAACCGTTGCCAACCGGGTTGCGTTTGAACACATGGGCGGCTGTGATCCCCCGGAGGCGCGGCGTCTGCGTACGGCTGATCGGGCGACCATTCTGATCCATCAAGTAGGAACCGCTGTAACTGACACCCACATGAGGCCGGGCGTCAAGGTGTCGGACATGGCGCATGAGTTTGTCCGGTTGCCACACATCATCAGCGTCGCACAGTCCCAGATAGATACCTCTCGCAGCAGCAATCCCCGTGTTCCGGGCGCCTGCCAGCCCCCGGTTCGCCTGTTGTACCAGCCGGATACGGGGATCTGACTGCCATGACCGGACAAGATCCGCAGTCTCGTCCGTCGAGCCGTCATCGACCACAATAATTTCCATATCTTCGAAACTCTGTCGCTGAAGCGAAGCCAGAGTTTCCGGGATGGTCGATACAGCGTTGAACGCGGGCACGATGACAGATGCTTTGGGCATGGTATTCCTCCTATCCGGCGAACAGACGCTGCCGGAGTGCGCGCGGCAGAGAAGGGGTAGCAAGGGCCGCCAAAAGAGTCGGGACCCCACGTCTGACCGGGGTGCAAAAGCCTGAAATGTCTTGGCGGAGTCCCTGCCAGGCCAGATCGCGTGCAACATGTCCATCGGCTCCGATCCGGAGCGCCCGGCGTGCGAGGTATCGAAGATAGATGGCTTCGCTCGCAGGATCGGCAGATACACCGAATTGGGCGGCAGTGTGCAGGGCTTGGACGCGCCCCTCCCGCATGGCTTCGATATCCGACGACAAACCCGAAGTGCTGGTCCGATACCAAACGTGCAACGCGCTGGTGCCGACGATCTGCGTGCCTTCACCTGCCAGCCGGATCAGAAACTCCAGATCCTCATTATGAACCATCGTTTCATCAAAGCCCCCGATCTTTCGAAACAAATCAGCGCGGATTGTGAAATTCGACATGGTGCAGACTGGGTTTTCCCCCAGGAGGTCCTGAATGCTCAGCGGCGATGTCGTCGGACTGGATCTGCTTCGCGCGTCCCCGGGAACCTCGTGGAAGAAAGCAATCTGGCCATAGGCAGCGCCAGCGTCTGGGTTGGCCAAGACGCGCAAACTGTCGGCGAGTTTGTCTGGCGCCCAGATGTCGTCAGCATCACAAAACGCGACAAACCTGGCGTCTTCAGAGAGCCCTGCACCGATGTTACGGGCTGCTGACGGCCCCTTACGGGGATTGCGCAAGATCTTAAACCGCGAATCCTGCGCTGCCCGCTTTGCGGCTATCTCCACGGTGCCGTCCGTGGAGCCATCGTCGATAACGTGAACGACCCAGTTGTCGATGCTTTGCGACGATATAGCCTCCAGCGTCGCGCCGAGGGTCCGCTCCGCGTTAAAACAGGGGATCACGACAGAGATCAGCGGTGCGTCAGACATGGGCCACTGTCCCTTTGCCCGTAGTCCAGACCACAGGAATCGAGGCTGCGAACATTATTGCGGCAACGACCCCAAGATATCCAACGGCCATGACCTGCAATCCATAAGGCGCGAGAAGTATCGTGCTCAGAATGGTGCCGATTGCGAGACAGATGGTCACGACAAGCTCCCTTTGTGGCAAGTGATTGACACGTAACCAATTTGCCGAAGCGGTCCAGATCACCGTTGGGATAGCGACGAGGCAGAGCGTGGAGACGATCGGACTGATTTGTGACCAGTCGTCGCCCAGCAGAAACGGGACGTAATATGGGGCCAAGAACGCCTGCAACACCACGACTGGCGTTACTGCGACAACAGACAGGGCAGTGGTGTGCCGGAAGGCGAGATTCCGGTCTTCATGAGCACAAAAATAGGGAAAAAAGACCTTCGCAAAGGCGATCGAGAATGCGTTGGACAGGCTGAGACCAGCGTTGAACGCCATGAAATAGACTCCGAGCTGCTCAACACCCAGAAAGATACCGACGACAAGGCGGTCAGCGTGAAGCCGGAGAGCCTCGGTGAGAGAAATGCCAAGGACCGGCAGACCGTATTTCAGAAACGGAGCCATCGGCGCGGGCTTCGCAGCTTGATTTGGATGCCATGGCCGGATTCTGCGGACTGCCAGAGTCCAGACGGGAGCCGTCAGAAGCCGAGGCAGGATCAGCGCGAGACCCGTGGGATGAATCAGACAGACCAACACCGTCAACAGGTTGCTTGAGATGATCTGGGTTCCCGCGACGACGGCCATTGTGTTGATCTTGCCGTCCCGCATCGCGAGGGCGGCGCTCACCAGTCCTGGAACCATGATCAGATATTCCAGGCCGAGTATCCCAATAAAGGCCGCTAGAAGCGGGTCTGCGCCGAGGACATAGCAGCCGAAGGCCACGCCGGTTTGCAGAGCAAACAGGGCCAGAGACCACCATCCAAACAAGCGTCGCGCAGTCAGGCAGTGGCTTTCGAGAGCGTGTTCAGGAGCTGCGATGATTCTCTGAAAAATGCCGTTCTGCGTGAGGGATTTGATGATATCGGAAACAGCGAGTGCCGATGCCGCCAGACCGATTTCACCCACGTCAAGAAATCTGGCAACGCCAATGACCACGAGAATCCGCGACAGTTTTGCGAGCAGCTCTGACGTACACCATGTCAGCATCTGACTAAGGATCCGAGATCTCGCCACCCGTTCTGTTTCCCGTATCTGGTTAACTCATAGCAAACACCTAACACGGTATGAGGTGAGTTTTGATGCTCTACTAAAGGGGTAGGTCCCAGCCTCCGAATATTCGCATAAAGCTCTTCTGATCTTGAGGAGAAGCCGTCATTTTACGCGATTGTACATATTGGTCAGGCAGCTGCACAAAACGGCTTGTGCTGCTTTTCTGTGGAATTTGGCTCCTGGCGGGCTGCGGCGCCGTGAACCCACCGGACAATATTGAACCGGTGTCCGAAGGGCGTGGATATCAGGCGCAGTATCGCGATATTGTGTCCCGCCGCAGCGGAGATGCGTCCTCACTGGCCCTGAATGCGCAAAAATGTCGGCCCGCGCGGAAGGATGGAACGAGTTTTGCGAAATTCGGATCGAGCTTGTTCCTGTCGGACATTCTCTCGCCTGGAGATCTCGTTGATGTCCGGATCGAATCTGACGATGAGTTTTCGGGGCAATATGTCGTCTCCCAAGACGGGACGATAAGGTTGCCCTTTCTGAGCGCCGTCTCTGTGAAGGGCCGGAGTATGTCGTCGATCGAAGCAGATCTCGCTGCACAACTGCTGAGCCTCGACTACTTCGTTGAAAAACCACGGGTTTCTGTCCGCCTTCTCGACCGTGCTCCCGCTACCGTTGCCGTGTCCGGCGCGGTTTTTGAATCTCGCGCAGTCCAGATCGGCGGACGCAGCGGACCCGTGATCGATACGCTTCGCCAAGCTGCCATGGGGGATGCCACGGAAACCCGGCTCCTCAGCAATGCAATTCGTGCAGCCGGAGGGATCCGGCCCGACGCGGATCTTTCTTCGGTGGAACTGCACCGGAGCGGCACCATTCATCGATTGGATTTGCGGCCGCTGATGGAGGGAACGGATACGACCGACATTCCCATGCTGGCGGGTGACAGGGTCATCGTCCCCAGCCGGGGTTGCTTTCAGGATAACCTGATGCGGCCTGGCCCCCTCAGCCCGTCGGGTGTCAACCTGTTCCTGTCAAACCTCAGCGCGCCTGCACAAGGCAACGCGCCATCGGCGATAGGCAAGGAAGCGCGCGAGGTGCCTTATGGTACCCGCCTGATCCAGGCCATTGTCGGCAGTAATTGCGCCGGTGGGACGCTTGCGACCAATGCGGGTCGGGCTGTGGTACTGGTCTCGGCCGACCCTGTCAGCGGAACCTCCCTCGCGATCCAACGCGATGTCGAAGCGCTTCTGCGCCGTGGAGATCGGGATGATTTTGATCCTTATCTGTTACCCGGTGACTCCATCGCTTGCTATGACAGCACAGTGACGAATGTGGCGGACGTCGCACGGATATTGGGCGTCCTCTCCGTCCTAGATGTTGCGTTGCGCTGATCATGCCCGTGGCAGTTCTCTCTTTCGATCAGCCCCCCACGGCCCCAAGGCGGTCCCTGCGACACCGGATTATCGCGCGCGTCCTCCGTCGTCGGGTTGAGTCTGGCGAAACGCGGGGACCGTATAAAAGCCTTCTTTTGATTGGACTGGTGCTGATCTGGGTCCCGATTGCATCCTATCTGACGCTCGCACCCCGGGTCTATGTTAGCTCTGCCTCACTGATCTTGCCGGGAGCGGGGTCGTCTACTTCGGTCAATCTGAACAACATTGGACAGGCTTCGACGAATTCGGCCTCCGCGTTTTCAAGTAACAGTGTCAGTCCGACGGAGACGTACAAACGCCTCATCAGCGCGTCACGGATCCGCGGAGAAGTCGCGGAAACGCTTGGGATTCGCTACCGCGACGTGCATCCCCCAAGGATTGAGCTGGTGGATCAGACCGGGTTGATCCAACTGCAGATGAAGGGTGTTACACCTGAAGACGCCCAGCGTCATTTGATGACCCTCATAGAAGTCTTCATGCAGGAGCTGGATCGGCTTCGCCGCGATGAACTCGGCAGCCGGACCGATAGCAGCGCAGAGGCAATCCGTGACTACCAAGCCTCGGTTCACGAAACACAGACCTCTATCTCGGTACTGCAACAGACATCCGGCCTGTTGTCCATGGAGCATTATCAGGATCAGGTCTATGAGGCCGATCAACTCGAAGCAGAGGTGCTGAAAGTTGAGGCCGAGCTACGGCAAGTGGTGAGCGAGGTCACGCAGCTCGCGCAGGATCTGGGCGTGCCGCCGGAGCTGGCCGCAGCGGTATTGCAACTTTATTCCGATCACGAATTCCTAGCCCTGACCGAGCAGATGTCGGAGGTCGCGGCGGATCTTGCGACTGCCAGCCGGCAGTACGGGGCCGCCCATCCCAAAGTCCGACAGCCAAAGCTTGCGTATGAGGCGTTACAGAGAGATGCTCTCTCCCGCGTCGATGCCATGCCGGGTCTGGATCAGGAGCGTTTCGGCAGGCTGGGGCTGTTTCCAGATGGGAACAACGGAGAGCTACTGACTGAGCTGGTACAAAAGGAGAGCCGTCGGGCTGGGCTCGACGCTCGGCTCACCCGGATGCGCGAGATGCTCGTGTCCCGGCGACAAGAGCTTCTTAGCCTCGCGCCGACCGCGGCGGAACTGCAGGACATGCAGCGCAATTTTGATGTGGCCGAGGCGATCTTTGCGTCTGCTATCGCAAGAGCCGAAGCCTCAAGGACCGACCTCTATGCATCATATCCGCTGGCGCAGGTCCTCGAGGATCCCAGCCTCCCCGAGACCTCATCGGCCCCAATGACGAAGCTCTCCATCGCTGCCGGGATCGCCGCGACACTGGCGCTGATCATAGGCTTGGGCATGGCCTGGTTCCGACACCTTCTGCTTGATCCGGCGCTGCGCCGCTACCACCATGTCGATGAATCCGGTTGAGCGGTTTCTCTACCTCACGCTGATCTGGACCTGGCCGTTCTACGCGGTTGGGGCGCTTTATCTCGTTGGTCCGGTCATCGCTTGGATCTTGGCTGCGTTGGCTGCCATCTCGCTCTATTTCGGGCCGCTGTTCCGTGAAGACCTGCAAGCTACCGGACCGGTTCCTCCGCTGGCATGGGGCTGGATGGCCGGGATGTTTGTTATGCTCATCGCCCTGTGGGTGGGTCATATCAATTGGAATTTCGGCACCGTGCAAATCGTCAAATCGACCATTGGCTGGGCCAAGGGCTGGGCGCTTCTCGCGTTGTTTGTCTTGATTGGAGCCGTCCTTCCAATCCGCCGAACGGTATTGATCCGGGGGCAATGCGTGGTGGGCGTCTGGACCCTTTGCCTCGCACCACTGATGCTCGCCGCTCCCTATCTTGGCCTGCCGGAAAGGATTTTTGTTTCGCCGCTCAAGGCCGTGGGCGGGCCAGGGCCTGAGTATTTCAGCGTCTACCTCTTTACCTGGGATCCGGGGTCGCAAACTCCCCGCTGGCAGTTCTATCTGCCATGGTCTCCCTTCGCTGCATTGATGGGGGTGATCATGGTGCTCTTCGCTCTCGAGGAAGAGAGTCGGCGATTCCGCTCTATTGGAGTCGCCGCAGGTCTGCTGATGATTTTCGCATCAAAGTCGCGCATGGGGCTTGTCGGGCTTGTGGCCTGTACGATCGGCCCGAGAATGTTACCTTTGGTCGCAAAGTATCAGATGTGGCTTTTGTTATCCGGGATACTGGTTGTGACAGCGCCGTTGGTTGGCTGGATACGGGACGCTATCGGGACGCTGATCTACAAATTTCAAAAGGCCCGTGCTGATAGTACCCGCGTGCGCTCTACCCTCCAGCGCATTGCCCGGGAACGGTGGCTCGCCGAAGCGATTTGGTTCGGCCATGGCCGTGTCGCGCCTGGCGGTCATGTGGTGGAATACATGCCCATCGGAAGCCACCATACATGGTGGGGTCTGCTCTTTGTCAAAGGAATCGTTGGTTTTCTGGCGCTCCTCATCCCGATAGTCTGGCACATCGCGGTGGTCATGCGCGATGCCATCGACCACGACCGCGCGCGGTTACCGTTGGGCATCCTGATGACGATTGTTCTCTTGTCTTTCGGCGAGAATGTGGAAATCGAGGCCTATATGCTGTGGCCGGGACTGGTTCTTCTCGGTATTCATCTGCGAGAAATACAACGAGATCAGTCCTGTCGCGGCGGTAATGCTCCACAGAGCTGAGGGACTTTCTCTGCCTGTGTCCTGATGTAGCCGCATCGCTCGTCGTGATCAGCCCCACTTGAGTGGTCCAATTTGATTGTTAGTGCATGACGGGCCTCCGGTCCATCGTGACGACGGTTTCCGGGGCCGGTGGGCGATAGCCTAATGCGCTGTGTGGTCGTTTCGTGTTGTAGTGTTTCCTCCATTGTTCGATCAGGATCTGCGCCTCGCGCAGGCTGTAGAAGGTTTCGCCATTCAGGAACTCGTCGCGGAAACGGGCGTTGAAGCTTTCGCAGTATCCGTTCTCCCAAGGCGATCCAGGTTCGATGTAAGCCGTTTTCGCGCCGACAGCTTTGATCCAGTC
>NZ_VFSV01000048.1 GCF_007004065.1 Palleronia caenipelagi
GTTCGACATGATCTGTGAGGCAAATGGGATCGAACATCGGCTCACTAAGCCGAACCATCCGTGGACCAATGGCCAGGTCGAACGAATGAACCGCACCATCAAGGAGGCGACGGTCAAACGCTTCCACTACGAAAATCACGACCAGTTGCGAACACACCTTGCCGACTTCATGGCAGCCTACAACTTCGCCCGCAGGCTCAAGACCCTCAGCGGGCTGACGCCTTACGAATACATCTGCAAGATCTGGACTTCAGAGCCAGATCGATTCATCCTAAATCCGATCCACCAAATGCCGGGACTGAACACCTAGTGGCAGCGGCGCGTGTCGCTGGCGCCTGCTGCGATCACGGTGCCGATCTGTTCGTCCTCGGAGATCTGACCGAGCAGGTCCGGTCGAACTGTGAAGCCATAGCGCTCGATATACAGAGGTGGTCTTGGATTTTCGACCAGCTTGCCGCCATGCTAAGCTATAGCATTGGTTTCCATTTCAGGCGGCAACTTTCAGGTCCGGGTTTCGTCTATCATGTGCCTCTTCCGGCGTCAGGAGCCCATGTGATGAGTGCGGGCGTCTTTCGTTGTAGTAGCGGATCCATCTGCCGATCTTGTCCCGGGCTTCGGAACCGGTCTCGAAGGTGTTCAAGTAAATGCATTCGTATCTGAGGGACCGCCAGAGCCGCTCGATCATCCGGTTGTCGATCCAGCGCCCCCGACCATCCATTGAGATTTGCACCTTCGCATCGCGCAGCACGTCGGTGAAGCTCGGTGCTCGTGAATTGCGAACCCTGGTCGGTATTGAAGATCTCAGGCGCACCGTATCTGGCCAGCGCTTCTTTCAATGCCTCGACGCAGAACCCCGCGTCCGTCCGGCATAGTCCTCAGACCTATGGCGGCCTCATGCCGAACTGTTCGAGAGCCGCCAGCTCAGGATCTTCCGGCTGTGCCAGTCCATGATGGCCGCGAGGTAGAGAAACCCCCGGCGCATCGGGATGTAACTGATGTCAGCGCACCAGACCTGGTTGGGCCGGGTAATGGGCAGGTCCTTCAGGAGATATGGGTAAATCTTGTGCTTCGGGTGCTTCTTGCTGGTCTTCGGCTCCTGATAGATCGGTACAAGGCGCATCAGCCGCCGCACACGGTGCCGCCTGCATCTGTGCCCTTCTCGCCGCATGTGACGGGCCATTTGCCGCGAGCCATACCACGGTGTGTCCAGAAATTGCCTGTCGATGATCTCCATGAACGCCAAGTTCTCGGCGCTTTCCCCGCGCAGGTAATAGTAGAGGCTGGATCTTGCCAGCGACAGCAGACTGCATTGCCGCCGGACGCTGAGATCGGGATGGTCCCGCTTCAACGCTTTCTGCCTCCAGTGCCGAGGATGAGACTGTCCGCCATGGACCTCGGACCAATGGCGGCCTCATGGACGGACCTTCCGACAAAAAATCCCGTTCCACGACCAACTGGCCAATCTTGGGATGCAGCTTCTCGACATCCTTCTCGGAAATCTCCGGCTCAGCCGATGCACCTCCGCCAAATGCAGATGCCATGTTCTCAATCGCCGTTCTCTTCCATCCGCTGAACATTGCCGGATGGACACCATACTTCCTGGCCAGATCGACCGTTGTCAACTCTTCAAGGAGGGCTTCAAGCGCAACCTTGGCCTTGAATTCCGCAGAATAGCGTTTCCGCTTCGTCATGTGTGGTCGTTCCTTCGGCAGTCGCTACAGCTTACCAACAGGTCCGAAATCTCGCGACCAACTCTTAGCTCTGGCGGGTCTTGCGGCGGACGGTTTTGACCACCTTGTCAGCCGCGTCTCTCGATGTTCCCCGCTTCTTGTTCATCTTAGCTCCCTAAAGGCTCCGATGAACCAGAAACCTTCCGTTGTTCAAAGCCCCAAAGCTGTCCCAAAAGTGCCGACGTTAGAAAATTCATCTATTTAGAAATATGTAGATAAATAAAAATCGGGCCTACCCTTGTCGGTAGGCCCGTTGCTTTTCTACTGACACCAACAGCGCCTTACATCGGGCCGGGGGTAAACTATACGGTGACAGTGGACACCAAACCTCACCAAATGGGCAAACTATGGGTCAGTTCAGAGCTGCCCTGCACCCGCAGTTTTGCCGTCACCCGCATTTTGACTGGCCGCAAGACATGCAGGTCGCGCAGCCCTCGATCATCTGCAGATCAAAGCTGCCGCAACTGGGACAGGTCCGATTGCCGGCCAGAGGCATGACCCCGGCGGTGGGATCGGATTTCAGCCCCAGCCCCTCGGCGGCGATGAACCCTGTTTCCACCAGATGCCGCTCGATCACCCCGCCGATGGCCGCGAGAATGGAGGGGATGTATTTGCCCTCCATCCACGCCCCGCCACGCGGATCGAAGACGGCCTTGAGCTCTTCGACGACGAAGCTCACATCTCCGCCGCGCCGGAACACGGCCGAGATCATCCGCGTGAGCGCCACGGTCCAGGCGAAATGCTCCATATTTTTGGAGTTCACAAAGATCTCGAAGGGCCGCCGGTGGCCGCCATGAATCACGTCATTGACGGTGATGTAGAGGGCGTGTTCCGAGCCGGGCCATTTCAGCTTGTACGTCCGGCCCTCCAGGGAGTGCGGGCGGTCCAAGGGTTCGGACATGTAGATGACCTCGCCTGAACCCGTGTCCTGAGGGGCGGGGGTTTCTGCACTCTCGGAGACGCTCAGGACTGAGCCCGTGACATCGTTGGGACGGTAGGTCGTGCAGCCCTTGCACCCGGTCTCGTAGGCGGTGAGGTACACGTCCTTGAAATCGTCGAAGGCGATATCCTCCGGGCAGTTGATCGTTTTGGAAATCGAGCTGTCGACCCATTGCTGCGCTGCGGCCTGCATGCGCACATGGTCCAGCGGTGCGAGTGTCTGGGCGGAGACGAAATGATCCGGCAGAGGTGCGTCACCAAACATCTCGCGCCAGAGTGCGACGGCGTAATCCACCACCTCTTCTTCGGTCCGGGAACCGTCCTTTTGTAGCACTTTGCGGGTGTAGCTATGGGCAAAGACTGGCTCGATCCCGGACGACACATTGCCCGCATAAAGGCTGATGGTGCCCGTCGGCGCGACGGAGGTCAGCAGCGCGTTGCGGATGCCGTGCTCGGCGATGGCCGCGCGCACGTCCTCGTCCATGGCCTGCATCGTCGGCGAGTCCAGATAGGCGTTCTTGTCGAACAGCGGAAAGGGGCCTTTCTCCGCCGCAAGCCGCGCTGACGTCAGATAGGCGGCGCGGGCGATCCGGCGCATCCAGTCTCCGGTGAGACGCGCCGCGTCCTCGGAGCCATAGCGCACCCCGACGAGGGCGAGCGCATCGGCGAGACCCGTGACCCCGAGGCCGATCCGCCGCTTGGCCTGAGCCTCGCGCGCCTGTGCCTCCAGCGGGAATCGCGACGCGTCCACCACGTTGTCCATCATCCGCACGGCCACGGCCACGAGTTCGTCGAGCGCCTCCACGTCCAGCGCTGCCGAATCCCCGAACGGGTCCTTCACCAGCCGCGCAAGGTTCACCGAGCCGAGCAGACAGGCCCCGTAGGGCGGCAGAGGTTGCTCGCCACAGGGGTTGGTCGCCGCGATGTCTTCACAATAGCTCAGGTTATTCTGCTGGTTGATCCGGTCGATGAAGATCACGCCCGGCTCCGCATAATCATAGGTCGCGCGCATGATCTTGTTCCACAGATCCCGCGCCTCAATCGTCCGGTAGACCTTGCCGTCAAAGACCAGCTCCCAGCTCTGATCGGCCTTCACCGCTTCCATGAACGGGTCGGTGACCAGCACGCTCATGTTGAAGTTCCGCAGCCGGGCCGCGTCTGCCTTGGCGCTGATAAAATCCTCGATATCCGGGTGATCGCAACGCATGGTGCCCATCATCGCGCCCCGTCGTGCACCGGCGGACATGATTGTGCGGCACATGGCGTCCCAGACATCCATGAAGCTTAGCGGCCCCGAGGCATCCGCCGCCACGCCCGAAACGGTCGCGCCTTTGGGGCGAATGGTGGAAAAATCGTAGCCGATCCCGCCCCCTTGCTGCATGGTCAGCGCCGCTTCGCGCAGATGCTCGAAGATGCCGGACATGGTGTCCGGGATTGTACCCATGACAAAGCAGTTGAACAGGGTCACGCTGCGCCCCGTGCCCGCTCCGGCGGTGATCCGGCCCGCGGGCAGAAATTTGAAATCCTCCAGCGCCGCGTAGAATTTCGGCGCCCAGACGTTGGGTTCTGTCTCCACCGCCGCCATCGCCCGGGCGATCCGCCGCCAGGTCGCCTCGACCGTGTCGTCAATGGGCGTGCCGTCAGCCTCTTTGAGGCGGTATTTCATATCCCAGATCTGTTCGGCGATCGGCGCGGCGAAACGGCTCATCCTGAGGCCCCTCTTGATGGTCGGAGAGAGCGGAAACTACGCCTGGCCCCGGAACGGGTCAAGGCGGAAGCTACTGGCGCTGTCCCCTGTCAGCCCCTATATCCTGCGTCACATCGCCCGCCGATCCCCGCATCTGGACAATTCTGAGGCCCGCCATGACCACACCCGTCCATCTGATCAAGCTCTCTGTCGGCTCCGAGAGTGTCGAGCAGATTGCCAGCTGGCAAAAGAGCCGCTCGGGTCAGCGGAAGGACGGACGATATTACCACCTCACACGGATGTTCCCCAAACGCACCAAAGAGATCCTCGCCGGAGGGTCAATCTACTGGGTCGTGCAGGGGCTTATTCAGGCCCGGCAGCGGGTGGAGCGCTTTGAAGAGATGATCGGGTCCGACGGCATCCGCCGCTGCGCCATCTTCCTGGATCCTGAACTCATCCGCACCGAAGCTGCGCCCCGCCGTCCGTTTCAGGGCTGGCGCTACCTCAATCCCGAGGATGCCCCCCGCGACCTGACCCCCGACGCCCCGAGCGATGACGACCTGCCCACTGATCTGCGGATCGCGCTGGCCGAGATCGGCGTTCGCTGAGGGATCGCGCAAAACCTGATGCGCTCGGGCTGGTGATGCCGTATTGCGGAAGCCGACGCTGAAGATGACCCTGAATTGACGGAGCCCCAGACGTGCCCGGATATATTTTCCCCAATGGCCGCCGCATTCTGTTTGTGCATATCCCCAAGGCTGCGGGGACGTCCGTGGAAATTGCTCTGCGCAGGCAGGCGGCCGAATTTCTGTTTGACGCAAAGTTTCACTCGGTGCCCGAGCGTACAACGCGGGTTTCGGCCCAACACCTCCATACGGCTGCGCTGAACCGCTTGGTCCTTCCGGGATTCTTTAATTACAGTTTCGTCATCACGCGGCATCCTGTGGACCGTCTGGTGAGCGAGTTCCGCTTTCGCCGGGGACTCCTGCCTGCCTCCCGCCGGGCGACTGGCGTTCGTGGGCTGGGGCGGGAGCCTGCAGAGTTCTCCGCGTGGCTCACCTATGCCCTGCGCGCCGTGCAGAAAACTCCGTGGGCCTTTGACAACCACCTCCGGCCGCAGTTTCACTTTGCTTATCCGAATGCCCAGGTGTTTCGGCTGGAGGATGGGCTGGAACCGGTCTGGCAGGCACTGTCGGAACAGTCCGGCATTGCCATCGCCCCGCCTGCAAAGCGTCACCAGACCTCCCGGGTCGCGCCCGTGGAGGTCAGCCCCGAGGACCGCGCCCGGATCGTCGCCCATTATGCTGAAGACATGGAGCGTTTCGGCTACGAATGACAGGTTATTGGGGCTCCAAGCGGACGCTCGACTGGCATTTCGGGGCAGGCGGTTCCAGTTCCTGCGCTTTCGCGTCTTGCATTGCGGCTGGAAAAATGAGAACCCCCGCCCGATTGACGGGTGATGACACGAAGCTGTCTGGATTGGCGCCGCCGGCGCGGAGGGTCAGATCCTCCACCCGCTCCACGGACGAGAGTGACGAGAGGTCGAAATGCAGGTCAACGAGACCGTCAATGACGGGCTGAAGCGCGGTTACCAGATCACCCTGAGTGCCGCTGAACTGGACGAGAAGGTCAACGAAAAGCTGACCGAGGCGCAGCCGGATATCGAGATGAAGGGCTTCCGCAAGGGTAAGGTGCCGATGGCGCTGCTGAAAAAGCAGTTCGGTGACCGCCTGCTGGGCGAAGCGATGCAGGAATCCGTCGACGGCGCGATTTCCAAGCACTTCGAGGAGACCGGCGACCGTCCGGCGATGCAGCCCGACGTGAAGATGACCAACGAGAACTGGGAAAAAGGCCAGGATGTCGAGGTCGAGCTGTCTTATGAGAAGCTGCCCGAGATTCCGGACTTCGACGCGGGCTCCATTTCGCTGGAGCGTCTGGTTGTGACCCCGGATGACGCCGCCGTTGAGGATGCGCTGAACTCTCTGGCCGAGAACGCCAAAAGCTTCGACGCCAAGGACGGTGCCTCCGAGGATGGCGATCAGGTTGTGATCGACTTCCTCGGCAAGGTCGACGGCGAAGCCTTCGAGGGCGGTGCTGCCGAGGATTACCCGCTGGTGCTGGGCTCTGGCTCCTTCATCCCGGGCTTCGAAGAGCAGCTGACCGGCAAGACCGCCGGTGAAGAGGTCGAGGTGAAGGTCTCCTTCCCCGAGGACTATCAGGCCGCCCATCTGGCCGGTAAGGACGCTATGTTCGAGACCACGGTCAAGGAAGTGAAAGCGCCCAAGGCTGCCGAGATCGACGACGAGCTGGCCAAGAACTACGGGGCCGAGGATCTGGAAGCGCTGAAGGGCCAGATCAAGGAGCGTCTCGCCGCGGAATACGCGGGTGCTGCCCGTCAGGTTCTCAAGCGCAAGCTGCTCGACGAGCTGGATGGCAAGGTGTCCTTTGATCTGCCGCCGAGCCTCGTGCAGGCCGAGGCCGACCAGATCGCCCACACCCTGTGGCACGAAGAAAACCCCGATCATCAGGGCCACGATCACGACAAGATCGAGGCCACCGACGAGCACATGAAGCTCGCCGAACGTCGTGTGCGTCTGGGCCTCTTGCTGGCCGAGCTGGGTCGCAAGAACGAGGTGCAGGTCACCGATGCCGAAATGACTCAGGCGGTTATGGCACAGGCGCGTCAGTACCCGGGTCAGGAGCGTCAGTTCTTTGAATTCGTGCAGCAGAACCCGCAGATGCGTCAGCAGTTGCAGGCGCCGATCTTCGAAGACAAAGTTGTTGATTTCATCATCGAAAAAGCTGATGTGACCGACAAAGACGTGTCCAAGGAAGATCTCGAAGCCGCCGTTGAGGCGCTCGAGGACGAAGACACCGCAGCGTAATCTGCGACAGTCTGACGGCCTGGCTGCGGTCGGGTCTCGCCGGGGGCGCGTTTGGGAGGACGCGCCCCCGGTTTTGTTTTGGCCCTGCCAGCGGGCTCGGTGCTTGTGACCCGGAGCGGGACAGGGTATCGGCTGCGCAACGAAATCGCGGAGGCAAGCAGATGAAAGCTCGGGTGAGCGTGATGCTGAAGACCGGTGTTCTCGATCCGCAGGGCGAGGCGATCCGCCACGCCCTCGGCGCGCTGGGGTTTGATGGTGTGGATGGGGTCCGGCAGGGCAAAGTGATCGAGCTGGATCTGGCCGATGGCACGACCGAGGATCGGATTCGCGAGATGTGCGACAAGCTGCTCGCCAATACCGTCATCGAAAATTACCAGATCGAGATCCTCTGATCTGTTCTGCTCCGATCCCCGGGGGCGGGCCCCCGGGCATCAGGGCGTGACGACCGGCATCGAAGAAAAGGCGATAGCGGCATGAAAGCAGCAGTTCTGGTTTTCCCCGGCTCCAATTGCGACCGCGATCTGGCGACGGCTTTCCGCGCGGCGGGGTTTGACACCACCATGGTCTGGCACAAGGACGCCACCTTGCCCGACGGCGTCGATCTGGTTGGCGTGCCGGGGGGGTTCTCCTACGGGGACTACCTGCGCTGCGGCGCCATCGCGGCGCAGTCCCCCATCTGTCGTGCGGTCGCCGATCACGCGGTCCGGGGCGGGTTCGTGCTGGGCATCTGCAACGGCTTTCAGGTGCTGACGGAGATGCGCCTCTTGCCGGGTGCGCTGATGCGCAACACAGGGATCAAGTATATCTGCCGCAATGAGACCCTCACGGTCGGGCAGGGGGACAGTCCGTTTCTGGCGGGATATCAGGCCGGGCAGCAGGTGGCGTTCCCGATCGCGCATCACGATGGAAATTACAGCGCCGATGCAGAAACGCTCGACCGGCTCGAAGGCGACGGGCGCGTGGCGTTCCGCTATGCGGCGAACCCCAATGGGTCGGCCCGGGATATCGCCGGGATTTTGAGTGAAAACGGGCGTGTGCTCGGGCTGATGCCGCACCCGGAACGGGCGGCGGATAAAACGCTGGGCGGCTCGGACGGGGCGGCCATGTTCAGCGGGCTGGCCGGTGCTCTGACAACAGCCTAGCTTGTTGCCGGCGCCCGGCAGGGGTAGGCTCGCGCCATGAGCGCCATCGACGACATCATCCGCCGACGGGAGAAGCGCAGATCGCGAATCGTGCGATTTGCGTTTATGCTTTTGGTGATCGTCGCGGTGACGACGCTCTGGGTCAGCTACAGCTTCTTGACCGCCCGCTTTACCGAGGCCACCCGAAGCCGGGCCGAAGTGCGACTGGCGCTTTATTCCGGCAATCTCATCTCGGCTTTGCAACGGGCGAGTGTCGTGCCGCTCCTGCTCAGCCGCGATCCCGCACTGATCAGCGCTTTGGGGTCGGGGGATTTCAGCCAGTCGACTCAGCGGCTGATCTCCTATCTCGACGAAATCGGCGCGGCGTCTCTGACGCTGCTCGACCGCTCGGGTCGCGTGGTCGCTTCGACAAACCGGGAGACGCTTGGCGCGCAGCGGGGGGGCGAGCCCTTTGCAGTGAATGCCATCCGTTCGCCGGAAACGGTGTTCTCAACAACGCAGACAGAATCGGGGATGTTCACATTCTCCTATTCGCGGCGCGTCGAGATCAACGGTGTCATCGAAGGCGTGATCGTCGTGGGCGTCGATCTGCGCCAGTTCGAGACCTCGTGGGCGGGGTTCTCAGATGCCGTGATGGTCACCGATTCGACAGGCCGTATCATCCTGTCCACCGAGAGCCGCTGGCGTGGCCTGACCGAAGAGGAGGCGTTGCAGCGCCGGTCCGCCACGGGGGCCATCCAGAGGGCCATTCAGGCCACCACCGACTGGACCGTCGTTCCGGCGGACGCCTATCTCGGCGGGCAGGCGGTGCTGCGGCAAAGCACCCGGATCCCTTTTCAGGGGTGGCGGATGACATCCTTTACCACCTATTCCAGCGTGCGGGACCGGGTGGTCGGCGTGCTGGCGATCGAGGCCACGATCTTTGCCATGATCTTTGCGCTCGGGTCGTTTCTGGTCAGCCGCAAGGCCCTGTCCCGGATCAGCCTGTTTGAACGTGAATCTGAGGAACTGCGTCGTCTGAACACGGAGTTGCAGCGCGAAATTGCCGAGCGCCAGAAGGCGGAGCGCAATCTCGAAGTGGCTGAGCAAACCGTGCAACAGACATCGAAGCTGGCTGTGCTGGGTGAAATGTCTGCTTCGGTCAGCCATGAGCTGAACCAGCCTCTGGCGGCGATGAAGACCTATCTTGCCGGGGCCCGCCTGCTCGTGCAGCGTCGGCGGAGCGAGGAGGCGCTGGCGTCTTTGCACCGGATCGACGATCTGATCGGGCGCATGGGCGCGATCACCCGCCAGCTCAAGAGCTATGCCCGCAAAGGCGGGACTGCGGTCGAGCCGCTGGACCTGCGCGACTGCGTATCTTCGGCGCTGGCTCTGATGGAGCCGCAGCTAAAGCAGCGGGATGTCCTGATCGAGCGCACCGTGCCCGACCGTCCCGTGATGGTTCTCACCGACCGTCTGCGGGTCGAGCAAGTGATCGTGAATCTGCTCCGCAACGCGTTGGACGCCACGAAGGACGTGAAAGACCCGCGTGTCCGGATTCTTTTGGCCAGTGGACGGACGGCGTCGCTGGTGGTGCGGGACAATGGCAGTGGCATTCAGGAGATGGACCGGCTGTTCGAGCCGTTCTACACCACCAAGGATCCCGGACATGGGACAGGACTGGGGCTGGCGATTTCCTCGGATATCGTCCACCAATTGGGCGGTCGCCTGACGGGCCGGAACGGATCGTCGGGCGGCGCAGTGTTCGAGATGGATTTGCCCTTATGGCGCAGTGCCGAGGCAGCGGAGTAGTAGCATGGCGAAAGCGATGAAGATTGCGATTATCGACGACGAGGCGGATATGCGTCAGTCGATCAGCCAGTGGCTTGCCCTGTCGGGGTTCGACACGGAGACCTATCCGAGTGCCGATGAGGCGCTCGGGGCCATTTCGGCGGATTATCCGGGGATCGTGATCTCCGATGTCCGGATGCCGGGTACCGACGGCGTTGCGTTCCTCAAACGTCTGATGAGCGCCGATTCGACGCTGCCGGTCATTCTGATCACCGGCCACGGTGATGTGCCGATGGCCGTGGAGGCGATGCAGCTTGGGGCCTTTGATTTCCTCGAAAAGCCGTTCGATCCCGAAAAGCTGACAGAACTGGCGCGGAGCGCGTCGGCTCAGCGCCGGGCGACCCTCGACAGCCGGGCCCTTCGCCGGGAGCTCGCTGATGGAACCGGCATCATGGAAAAGCTCATCGGCGGTTCGCCTGTGATGGAGCAGTTGCGCGAGGACATCATCGATCTCGGACAGGCCGATGGCCACGTCTTGATCGACGGGGAAACGGGAACGGGCAAGACCCTGACAGCGCACGCGCTGCATGCGGTCGGGGCGCGGGCCAAGCAGAAATTCGTGCTGTTCTCCTGTGCGGGATATGACGACGAACAACTGGAGATGCGCCTTTTTGGTGGGGAGGGGGCCGAATTGGCGCTGACTGAGCAGGCGCGCGGGGGCACTCTGGTGCTCGACCATATCGAGGAGCTGCCGGAACGGGTGCAGGGCCGTTTGTTGGCCTGGATGATCGAGCAGGGCGTCCCGGTGGAAACCCGTGTGATCGCCATCTCGAACCTCTCGGAGGCGGGTAAGTCCGTTGAGGATAAGCTGCGTCCGGACCTCTACTACCGTCTGGCGACCGCCAAGATCACATTGCCCCCCCTGCGGACCCGGGGAGAGGACATCTTGACGCTTTTCAAGAAATTTGCGGACACGGCTGCGGATGATTACGGCGCGGAGCCTCTGGAGCTGTCGGCGCAGGAAGCGGCGCAGCTGGTGCAGGCGCCATGGCCCGGAAATGTGCGGCAGCTGATGAATGTCGCCGAACGCGCCGCGATGCAGAGCCACCGCGGGTCCGGCACGATTTCATCCCTGCTGATGACCGGCGAGGATGAGGGAACACCCGCCGTAACCACCGAAGGCAAGCCGCTCAAGGAATATGTCGAGGCGTTCGAGCGGATGCTGATCGACAACACCATGCGACGCCACAAGGGCTCCATTGCATCGGTCATGGACGAGCTGCGGCTGCCCCGGCGGACCCTCAACGAGAAAATGGCGAAGTACGGATTGAGCCGGGCGGATTATCTGGAAAACTGAGAAAGCCGTTGTCTTTGCCTGTCGAACGACCGTATGCTGTAATTGCAGGGTGACGGTTGCGGCTCTCCTGAGCCACGCACCGCACCGCAGATTTCGCTGGCAGGACATCCCCAGGGATCGCCGGACAGATCAAAACCCGCGCCGCGCGTTGCGGTCGGGTCCCGTTCGATGGCGCGGATTGACGCGTCGGAGTTAAATTGCGATGCGCGGAAGACAGTTTTCAACGAGACTACGAAGGGCACTCCACAGTGTCCCGGGTCCCGTCTTGTCTCGCAGCTTCGCCCAAGATCATCACGGAACCCTGTTTGCCGGATTCGGGAGATACTCCCGCCGCCAGAGGGCCGTGTGGATGAGAGACTATGTCAAAGAAAATGCTTATAGACGCGACCCATGCGGAAGAGACGCGGGTCGTTGTGGTGGATGGCAACAAGGTTGACGAATTCGACTTTGAGTCGGCCAACAAAAGACAGATTTCCGGAAATATCTATCTGGCAAAGGTTACCCGTGTCGAACCGTCCTTGCAGGCGGCATTCGTCGATTACGGCGGCAACCGGCACGGTTTCCTCGCGTTTTCGGAGATTCACCCCGATTACTACCAGATCCCGGTTGCTGACCGTCAGGCCCTGATCGAAGAGGAGCAGGCCGAAGGTGAAGCCGAGGCCGCGCGGGAGGATGAAGACGGGGGACGCAAGACTGCCAAGCCCCGGCGCCGGTCGCGCTCACGCAGCCGGGCGCAGGCTGAGGCTGCGCCCAGCGACGATGCGGTGGTTACGGCAGAGCCGGTCGAAGAGGCGCCTGCGGACGCCTCCGCAGCCGATGAGACCGACACGCCGGCCCCCATCGCGGGAATGGATATCGTTGATCCCGACGGGGACGACCCGCTGGACGCCGTCGCCGAGATCTACGAAGACGAGCCCAAGCCCTATGTTGCGGCCGACGAGGCGGCACAGCGGGATTCGAGCATCGAGTCCGTTGCCGATGATGACGTTACCGACGAAGTGCGCCGTCCCAAGAGGGCGCGGGCCAAGCGCTACAAGATTCAGGAAGTGATCAAGGTCCGCCAGATCCTGCTCGTGCAGGTGGTGAAGGAAGAGCGCGGCAACAAAGGCGCGGCGCTGACCACCTATCTCAGCCTTGCCGGTCGCTACTGCGTGTTGATGCCCAACACGGCGCGGGGTGGCGGGATCAGCCGCAAAATCACCAACATCACCGACCGCAAGAAGCTCAAGGACATCGCCGCCTCGATTGACGTGCCCAAGGGCGCGGGTCTGATCATCCGCACGGCAGGTGCCAAGCGGACCAAGACCGAGATCAAGCGCGATTACGAATATCTTCAGCGCATGTGGGAGCAGATCCGCGAGCTGACGATGAAGTCCATCGCGCCCGCCGTGATCTACGAAGAGGGCAACCTCATCAAGCGTTCGATCCGCGACCTGTATAACCGCGAGATCGACGAGGTTCTGGTCGAGGGCGCCGAGGGCTATCGCACGGCCAAGGACTTCATGAAGATGATCATGCCGTCTCACGCCAAGAACGTGCGCCATTATCAGGACCAGTTGCCGCTCTTTGCCCGGCATCAGGTGGAGAGCTATCTGGGCGCCATGTTCAATCCGACGGTGCAGCTTCCCTCCGGTGGCTACATCGTGATCGGCGTGACCGAAGCGCTGGTGGCCATCGACGTGAACTCGGGTCGGGCGACCAAGGAAGGCTCCATCGAGGAGACCGCCTACAAGACCAACCTGGAGGCCGCCGAAGAGGTGGCGCGCCAGTTGCGTCTGCGCGACCTCGCCGGTCTGATCGTGATCGACTTCATCGACATGGAGGAGCGCAAGCACAACTCCGCCGTCGAAAAGCACTTCAAAGACAAGCTGAAGAACGACCGCGCCCGCATTCAGGTGGGCAAGATTTCGGCCTTTGGACTGTTGGAAATGTCGCGCCAGCGGCTGCGTCCCGGGATGCTTGAGGCTTCCACCCAGCCGTGCCCCCATTGCCACGGCACCGGGCTCCTGCGCTCCAATGACAGCGTTGCGCTGGCCATCTTGCGCCAGCTTGAGGAAGAGGGCACCCGCCAGAAGACCCGCGAGGTCTGCGTGACCGCGCCGGTGGCGATCGCCAATTACCTGATCAACCACAAGCGCGACCATATCGCGATGATCGAGGCGCGCTACGGCATGGCGATCCGGATCGAGGCCGATCCGACGCTCATCAGCCCCGACTTCAAGATCGAGAAGCTGCGCCAGCAGACCATCCGCGTCGTCGAGCAGACGGCAGCGATCACCTCCACCAGCGTCATGGAACAGACGCCGGAGCCAGAGGACGAGGTCGAAGAAGAAACGGACGAGGCCGAAGAAGAGGCTGTGGCCGTCGAGACCTCCGAAGAGGCGGATGATACGCCCCGGAAAAAGCGTCGTCGCCGGCGTCGGAAGAAGCGTTCGGATGCGCCGGAAGATCAGGGTGCTGAGGCTGGGTCCGACGCAGAGGCCGCCTCGGATGATGAAGCCAGCTCCGACAGTGAGCCTGCTGCCGGAGACGAAACTCCGGCGGAAGCTGACGCTGCGTCCGACGCCGGCACCGAAGAAAAGCCCAAGCGTCGTCGGTCTCGCAGCCGCAGCCGCAGCCGCAAGCGGACCGATGACAACGCGACCGAGGCCCCCGCTGAGGCAGGCGATGCGTCCGAAACCGCAGATGCCGAGGCTGAGGCCGGTGCTGCTCCTGATCCCGTGGCTGAGCCTGCGTCCGCACCTGTGGTCGAGGAGGCTCCTGAGCCAAAGGTCGAAGGGGTGGTTGAGGCTGTCGCCGCGCCTGAGCCTGTCGCAGAAGCCGTCCCTGAACCAGAAGCGCCCGCCGAGCCCGCTCCGGCGGCAGAACCTGCGCAAGAGACTCCGGCTGAATCCGAAGCGCCAGCCAAACCGAAGCGGCGTGGCTGGTGGGCCATGCGGGGCTGACATGAGACAAACGCGGTCCTTCGGGGCCGCGTTTTTCGTTCGGGATCAGCCCTTGCGGATGAAGTAATGGCAGGAGTCGCCGATCTCTTGTGTTCCGACCAGCTCATGACCCGCCTCGGCACAAAAGTGGGGCACATCCACCACCGCCGCCGGATCGTCCGCCTGCATGCGCAAGATCTGGCCGGTTGTCAGAGCGTGCAAGCGCTTGCGGGCTTTGAGAACCGGGAGGGGGCAGAGAAGCCCCAGCGCGTCGAGATCATCGTCATAGGTCATGCCCCCAGCTATCGCGCCTCTGTTTCAGCTTGTCCACGGGGATGTGACTCAGGCCCCCGGTGACGGCGCCGGACAGAGCGGGTAGAGGAAACATATGTTCGGATTCGATATCATCGATGCGGGGCTGATCCCCGCCATGCTCATTGCGCTGACCGCGGGTCTGTTGTCTTTCCTCAGCCCCTGCGTTTTGCCGATCGTGCCGCCCTATATTGCCTATATCAGCGGGGTGAGCCTCGGCGATACGGGTCCGCGCCGCCGGGTCATTCTGCCCGCCGTGTTTTTCGTCATGGGCTTGTCCACGGTGTTCCTGTTTCTTGGCTTCACAGCCTCGGCGCTCGGGGCATTCTTTCTTCAAAATCAGGAGCTTTTCGCCCGGATTTCAGGTGTTGTGGTCATCGTGTTCGGGTTACATTTCCTCGGCATTTTGCGGATCCCGATCCTCAACCGGGATGCGCGGCTTGATGCGGGGGATCAGGGGGGGACGGCGCTCGGCGCCTATGTGCTGGGACTGGCCTTTGCCTTTGGCTGGACGCCCTGCATCGGCCCCGCCCTCGGGGCGATCCTGTCGCTCGCAGCCAACGAGCAGAGCATCGCGCGCGGGACATTTCTGCTGGGGGTCTATGCGGCGGGTCTCGGGATTCCATTCCTGCTGACCGCGATCTTCCTCGACCGCGCCACCGGGGTGATGGGGCGCCTCAAGAAGCATATGGGCCTGATCGAAAAGGTCATGGGCGGATTGCTGGTCATTGTCGGGCTGGCGCTAGTGACCGGAGCTTTCTCAGCGTTCTCCTACTGGCTCCTTGAGACCTTCCCGGGGCTGGCGCGTCTCGGCTGAGAATTGCCCCTGCCGTCATTCGCGCCTATGGTGTGCATGGCAGAACAATGGGCGAGCAGGAATGATCCAAGCGCAAGGTTCCGTGGCGCGGCGCCGGGTGTTCTACATCCCGGGCTACGACCCGTTCCACCCTCGCAGGTATCGGGAACTCTACCGGACAGAATCGGCGGAACAGGCCCGCCTGAGGGGCTATGAGATCGCCGTGTCAGCACGGCCCGGCGCACGCTATGGCTGGAACGCCGAGACGACGATGGAGGGCACCCGGACCCATGCTGAGGTCGAGGTCCTCGTCTGGTCCGACATCGTCAAGGACAGCATGGAGGCGGGCATCCTCGCCACCTATGGCCAGCTCATCCGAACGGCGGCGATCTATATCGGCTCAGGCGCGCTGTTCCGGCTCATGCGGCTAAGGATCGGCCCGGTGATCGCGGCGCTCTACCCGGTGGGCATGTTGCTCCTGCAACTGGCACTGGCCCTTCTCGTGGCGCGGATTGCGGGTGGGGTCGTGGCGTGGGGCGCCGGTCTTGCGGGGCTCTCGGGCCTGCCTGTCACGCTCCTCGCCTGGGGTCTTGGACTCGCGGCCACGATCCCGGTCTTTCGGTGGTTTCGCAAACAGGACAAGCGCTTCTACGCCTATTACCTGATGCATGATTATGCCTTTTCGGCGCGCTGGCTGGGAGAGAACCCGCCCGCGCTGGAGGTCCGGATGGCGGAGTTTGCAGACGCTGTCGCCGAGGCGCTGAGCGGGGATGCGGACGAGGTGCTCGTGGTTGGTCATTCGTCCGGCGCGCATCTGGCGGTGTCGGTTCTGGCCGATCTGTTGCGGCAGGGCAGGGTGCCAGAGGACGGTCCGGTTCTGTCGTTCCTGTCGCTGGGGCAGGTCATTCCCATGGTGTCTTTCCTGCCCAAAGCGTCGCGGCTGCGCGCCGATCTGCACCTGCTGTGCCAAAGCGACCGGATTTCTTGGGTTGATGTGACCGCGCCGGGGGATGGCTGTGCCTTTGCGCTCTGCGACCCGGTGGCGGTTTCCGGTGTCCGGCCAGAGAGCGGGCAGCGGGGTCCGCTGATCCTGTCGGCGGCCTTCACCCAGACCCTTCTTCCCGAGACGTGGAAGCGATTGAAGCGGCGGTACTTCCGGCTTCATTTCCAATATCTGTGTGCCTTCGATAACCTGCCGGACAGTTCCGGCGCCTATGACTACTTTGCCGTGACCGCCGGGCCGAGGACGCTGGCGCACCGCTTTGCCGCTCGCAAGCCGTCGAAATCGAGGATCGACGTCGCGGCTTCAGGCTACACGACAATCGCGCCATGATGCCGCCAAAGCCCCCTGCCAGGCCCGATAAGGTCTCTCTCTGGCGGTATATGCGCCTGTTTCGCGAGGACATTCTGTCGGCCCAGCCGGAGCGGCTCTACCGGGCCTGGATGGCGGAGTTTCGCACTCCGTTTTTCCGGTCTTTCATGGTGAATGACACGGCGCTGATCCGTCGGGTGCTCAAAGAGCGCCCCATGGAGTTTCCAAAATCCGACCGCATTGGCGAGGGGCTGCGGCCGCTTCTGGGTCAGTCTGTGTTCCTGACCAACGGGGACACCTGGTTGCGGCAACGGCGGCTTATCGATCCGGCCTTCGAGGGCGGTCGGCTGAGGGACACTTTTCCAGCGATGCTGGCTGCGGCGCAGAACGCGGTGGATCGGATTACGGAGGGCGTCCATGACATCGAGCCCGAAGCCAGTCATGTGACGGCTGACGTGATCTTTCGCACGTTGTTTTCGATCCCCATCGAAGACCGTATCGCCCGCGCAGTCTTCGAGGAGTTCCGCATCTATCAGCGGACCCAGCCGATCCTGAACCTCGCCGCCTTCATCCCTTTGCCCCGCTGGATGCCCCGCCTGCACCGGCGTGCCACCAAACGCTCGGCGCGCAGGATCCGGGCGCTGATCGAAGAGCTCGTCTCGCAGCGGCAGTCCGCTATCGCAGAGGGCACAGCGCCGGACGATCTGGCGACCAAGATCCTGCTGGCCCGCGACCCCGAGACCGGCGAGCGCTTTGAGGCGGGCGAAATGGTGGATCAGGTGGCGATCTTCTTTCTGGCGGGTCACGAGACCTCTGCGGCGGCGCTGGGCTGGACGCTCTATCTGTTGGCCACACACCCTGACGTGCAGGAGAAAGTTGCGAAGGAGGCGCGGGACTTCATGGCGGACCCGGACTTTCGCAAGCTGTCCCGGATGCCGCACACACGTGATGTCTTTCGCGAATCCCTGCGTCTCTACCCCCCGGTTCCGATGCTGGTGCGCGAGACCACTCAGGCCGAGGATATGCGGGGTCGCACCTCAGGGATTGGCGATCAGATCGTGATCTCGCCCTGGCACCTGCATCGGCAGACCCGTCTTTGGGACAACCCGGATGCGTTCGATCCCGATCGCTGGCAGACGGAGAACGGGCGGGCGCGGATGAGAGACGCCTATCTGCCGTTTTCCACCGGGCCGAGAGTGTGTACCGGGGCGGGATTCGCCATGGCCGAAGGGGTTGTGCTGCTCGCCGCGATCCTCGCCAGTTGGCGCGTCGCACCCGTCGACGGGCGGATTCCGATGCCGCAGGCCCATCTGACCGTGCGTTCGGCTGATGGGATCTGGCTGAACTTTGAGCCCCGCAGCGAATCCTATACCATCGAATAGGTTCCTTTGATTGGCGAGCGCTGCAGTAATCTGCGGGAGCTGTTTCAAGGTCTACCTGAAAATAGAAGATACAAAACAATAGTTATCTGTTTTTTTGGAAAAACAAACGCCCTAGGGTTTTGGCTGAAATTCAGGAACCGACAGCGAACCTATTCGTAAGGGTAAGGTGCTTGGTATTCAAAGCATCAACATGCCCAGAAGAATATAACAGAGTCAAACCGGAGCTATTCTGGATATTGATCTGGGTGGGGGCAAGACTATTGTTGTCGATTAAACGAATACGGTGGACGAAGATTTGCTCGCCATTTTCGTTCTTGGGTCACCGACGCTCCTTGTCGACGGGGTCGATGTGGAGATCGACAGTATTACCTTGGTCACGCTGGGTGCCGCCCCGACATTCGTAACCTGCGGTGGCGGATCACTCACTCTCGACCGGGGGCTCTGGGGGCTCTTGTCAGCTGATTTGTTGTCGTGCGCGACGTCGCGACTCAAGGACAAACCGTCGATCCGCGTCAACGCGGCCTTGGTCGATATCGGAAGCGCGGTGACCAATCTCCTGAATGATCTCACCGTAGAATATGTCGGTAATGCCGACGGGACATTCACCTATGAACGCCCCGCGCTGTCTCTGCTCGTTGCAGTCACCGTCAACACCACGGGGATGGAAGGCTACGACATGCTCGTTGTCGTGGGCGCGACGCCAGAGCCGGATACGACCTTGTTCGGGGGCATCGACAGCGCCTACCGGAACGGAAATCTTTATCTATAATCGACGGGGATGTTGTCTCAAACAGTGAATGTCGAAGTCCCCATGACCCAGGTGGAGTTCTACCATATCAAGGCCAATCAAGGCGACTGGCTGTCCAGAGGGATCTCTACCTTTCCGAGTGCGACCGTGTATCGACCCAGTGAAATCCTGCTCATGCTATAAGGAAGGACATAGCAATGAGTGAGACGATGACAGAGGTCGTGAGACGTTGAACGGCGAAGCGCAAATCAGCGCTGGTCGCAGAGGCCATTCAGGGCAAGACCGCCGTTGCCCAGACGAGCCGGACTTACGATCTTGCACCATCAGAGATCGAAGGCTGGGTCGAGGATGCCAGGAAAGGGATGGAGAAACCCCTGAAGGCCAACGCACTGGATGTGCGCCAGCAATACGAGAAGCAGCTCAAAGATCTCCAGAAAGCTTACGGCGAGGCCATGCTGCAGTTGCGCGCCAGAAAAAGCTGCAAGCCCTCATGGTGAGGCATTGAGCGCCACCGGTTCGAGGCCAATGCCGAACGGAGGACGACAATTGATCCGGACGTTTCATGAGGGCCTTCTCGCCGACGGTGACGTCGTGCCGATCTCCAAGCTTTGCGCGTGGTTCGGCGTGCCGCGTCGCACGGTCCATAGAGGTGGTCGCGGGATTTCGGACCGGGTGCTAATCTGTAGTGTCTGAGGAAGAACGGACAGAAATGACGAAACGGAAACGCTATTCGGCAGAGTTCAAGGCGAAGGTGGCTTTGGAAGCCATCCGCGAGGAGCTGACGACGGCCGAGCTGGCCAAGAAGTATGACATCCACCCTACCATGATCAGCGGCTGGAAACGGACCGCGATTGAGAACATGGCACAGGCCTTCACCGGCCAGGCGACCGCGGAGCCGACGATATCGGCGGCAGAGGTCGGAAAGCTGCACGTCAAAATCGGGCAGCTGGTCGTGGAACGGGATTTTTTGTTGGAAGCCTCCAGTCTCATCCCCGGCACTGG
>NZ_VFSV01000049.1 GCF_007004065.1 Palleronia caenipelagi
TTCTGCACGAACACGATCAATGCAGGTACGGCGACGAGCGGGGCTCAGAAGTTTCCCTTTGCGGCCTCCGCCAGGATCAGCTTGTCCAGGGTCAGATCCGAAACGGCCTTGCGTAGCCGCTCATTCTCTTTCTGAAGACGCTTTAGTTCCTTCAATTGGTCCGTGCCCATTCCACCGTACTTTTTCTTCCAGCGGTAGAACGTCTGTTCAGTCACGCCGATCTGGCGGATCGCATCCAGACGCGGCATCCCTTGCCCCGTCAGAACCTCAACCTGCCGTAACTTCGTAACAATCTCTTCTGGCTTTGGTCGCTTGTTTGCCATCTGTTTCCTCCGTTTTCCTAAACATAGCGGAGGACCACTTCAGTGGGGGAAGACCACGATTTTCCAACTCATTTCTGTGAACGCCTCTGCCGGTATCTGGTAGCCGATGGCTGAATGGCGGCGCTGGCGGTTGTAGAAGATCTCGATGTACTCGAAGATAGCGGCCCTGGCCTGTGCCCTTGTTGCGAAGCGCTGGCGGTGGATCAGCTCCCTTTTGAGCGACGCGAAGAAGCTCTCCATCGGGGCGTTCTGCGCCTTCAAACGATCCCCCGGATCGTTCGATCCGCTGGCGCGGACCAGCTTGAACCCGAGGCACTGACCCTTGCGGCTCATGGATTGGATCAGCTTCGCGCGGTGGATGATCTTGCGATAGTCCCCACTGGCATATTGCATGCCGCAGTCCGAATGCAGGATCAGGCCCGGGAGCGGACCGCGCCGGTCCAGAGCCATCCAGAGCGCATCACAGCAGAGCTCCGCTTTCAGATGTTCGGCCATGGACCACCCCACAATTTCGCGGGACGCATGCGCCATTTTCCTCGGACCAATGGCGGACAAAGGCACATTCCTTGACCGCCGCGAGGTAGAGCCAGCCCTCGCCGGTACCGACATAGGTGATGTCGGCCAGCCAGACGGTGTTCGGGGTGGTGCAGTGAAACGCCCGCTGCAGCAGGTTCGGCGACGGCGTCAGCTGGTGATTGCTGTTTGTGGTGACCGGCTTGCGGCGCTTGCGCGGACGGGCTGAGATCCTGTTTTCCTGCATTATTCTGGCTACACGACGTTCTGAGACGCTCTCCCCGTCAGCGCACAGATCCCGGTGGATGCGTTTGGACCCGTAGCGCCCCTTGCTGGCTTTGAAAAAATGGCTGATCCGCTCCAGCAGTGACTTGTCCCGTGCCGCACGGCGGCTCTGGCGCTCATCGCGGACATCTTGACCGGCTTGGCGTCCATAAAACCAGCTGCGCGACAGGCGGACCAGCCCGCAGAGCGTCGAAACCGCGTATTGAGCTCTGTGGGCCGTGATGAAAGCGCGCTTGTTCATCGTGGTTTCACCGCCCGAGACGCGAAAAAAGCGTTCGCAGGCGCATTCGGACCGGTGGCGTTCGCCTGCTCACCCATTTGCAAGATCTCGTTCTCCTCCGCGAGACGCTTGTTCTCTTTCCGCAGCCGTTCCAGCTCGGCAGCATCCGCCTTCTGGCGACATTTGGCCTCCATCGAGCCGAACGCCTCGATCTCCAGCCGCCAGGTTTTCAGCTGCGTGCCGGTGATCCCCAACTCCTTGGCCACGCTGCCCTGCGTGGCGCCCGGCTCATAAAGCCGTTCAACCGCTGCAGCTTTAATCTCGTCTGAACACTTCCGTCGATGTCGTCCCATCTCGTGCTCCTCCCATGGACAGGGGTAAAGTACCCCGCTGTCCGGTGACAGGGACGAAGTTCAGTGCAGTCTCAGCCTGATCCAACTGCACAGCAAACCGAGGCAGACCCTCCGACGCGATAAGATCCAACAAATCGCCACCGTGCCGCTTCATGTGCTGACGCAACCGACCGCCGCGGATCACAGGCAGGCTGTTGCGGTGCGCCGTTGTCTCGCGGCGCTGAAGATAGCCGGTCAGTTGCTGCTGCTGCCGAACCGGCAGCCGGGTCATGATATGCTGCCCAAGATGCAAACTCTCGCTCACCAGTCCCTCTGAACAAAGAGCATGATGACGACGAAGCAGCAGATGGTGATAGGTAACGGTCCGCTTGGGACGAACCGCGCTTACACCTTTCAGCGGTATCAAATGCTTTACCGCAATCCACGCATGCGGTGCACCGGTCATTTCCCGTACCAGCGGACCGTTCACCAGAACTTTATGTTGCGGTGACAAACGGATATCCCGCTCTGGACATCCGTTGCCAAAGGCACCGGCCTGGATCCTGACGGGGCGTTGGTCAGGACACAGATCCAGCCCTCGAGGTGTCAGAACCGACCGCCCGGCCCAGAGAATCGTCTCGGCGCCCTGTTCCGTAACCACAAGATCTCCGGCCCGCAGATCTTCGACGAGCCGGGGACCGGTCGGAGTCAGGATGCGGGTTCCGCCACAAAAACACACCCCCGCCAAACTGGGAAACGTAAACGTCCCTCCCGACAGCCAGTCCGACTGGTTCGCCTTGAACTCATCGAATTCCTGTTGTGTCATCGGCACGCTGACGTTGACGGTCTGCGCGAGCAGACCAGACGTCCTGAGGCTGAGGACCCCACCACTATAGGCAGAGTCGATACCGCCAAATAAGGTGGTGTCAGGCTCCAGACTCCCCCCCACAACGGTAAAGACGTCAAAGGCCTCCATGCCGGACGTATCGAATGTCACTGCGCCCAAGAGAGACAAAACCGGCGGATCGTAGGTAAAGGTTCCGTCGGCAGTGCCCACATAATTGACGTTGAACGAATTCAGGATATTCGTGACTGCGCTGCCAATATCCAGAAGGCCTGCGTTGACTGTAATGCTCGAACTGTCTTCGACTTGCAGCGTGAAGCTGTTGAGTAGATCGGCCGAAAGCAGTCCTTGATCGATCGATATGGAGCCGCCATCCCGGGCGATCAAAGTCGGTTGCGCTCCGATACTGACACTTGCGATACTTGAAATGCCGACATCGACGCCGTCAACGATCAACGTTGAGGAACCCAGCGCCGAGATCGCCAGCAGGTCGCCGTTCAAGGCATTGCTCGAATCGATAACGACCGTCTGACTACCTCCCAGATCCACATTTAGAACCGCCAAAATAATTCCCCGAGTAGATTAGGTTAATCGATATTTCTTTAATGAGTTGATCCCACGAGGAGTTCCGGGCTTTTTGTCGATATCTTCGAACCAGAGAGCTTCGCCGCCTCCGGGCGCGGCGCTTTGGAGTGTGTCGCAGACAGTGGCTGCAAGATTTTTGTCGTATTTGCCCTACTTGGGTGTCTTCGCACCACGGCTGTTGAGCCACTTCTGTCGGGATTTGGTTCCATTGAACGGGATGCGGGTCTCGGTGGTTGCCTGAGCGCTCGGATCGCGTCGAGGATTCGCCTGATGACACTGTCCGATACAGCCATCTCTACTAGTTGAAACGTGATCTTGCGGGCATGGCGAATAACACGCGCCCCGATCTTGATCAGACGGTTCTCATCTTCGTCCCTGTTTCCGGACAGCGGGCTGTTTTACCGCTGTCCACGAGAGGAGCATGACATCGGACGGCGTCGACGGAAGTAATCGGATGAGTTTAAGGCAGAAGCGGTTGAGCGACTTTACGGTGGGTTCACAAACAAAGTGCGTGTCAACGTCGAAGCAAAAACCTGCCACGTGGCGGCGCAATACCAGGCCAGTGGCGCGCGCGCTCGCCAGGTAGCTGGCGCGTGCCATGGCGCATTGGCCCGCAGGGCCAAATCCCGAGGTGATGATCAGGTTGGGGCTTCGGCCTTTCGGGCGCGGCTCTGGGCAAGCCTGTAGCTCTCGCCGTTCATTTCGACGATGTTGACGTGGTGGGTCAGCCGATCGAGGAGAGCGCCGGTAAGGCGTTCAGTTCCGAAGGTTTCAGTCCATTCGTCGAATGGCAGGTTGCTGGTGATCATCGTGGCGCCGCGCTTGTAGCGCTGAGAGATCAACTCAAACAGCAGCTCGGCGCCGGTCTTGGACAACGGCACGAAGCCCAGTTTGTCGATGATGAGCAGCTTGACGCCGGCCATCTGTTTTTGAACGCGCAGCAAGCGGCGTTCGTCGCGCGCTTCCATTAGTTCGTTGACGAGTGCGGCGCCGGTGGTGAAGCCGACCGACATGCCCTTCTGGCAGGCAGCCAGCCCGAGGGCCACATGCGTCTTGCCCGTGCCGCTTGGGCCGAGGGCGATGACATTCTCGCGCCGGTCGATCCATTCGCAGCGGGCGAGGTCCAGCACCTGCATCTTGTTCAGCTTGGGGATCGTCTTGAAGTCGAAGCTGTCGAGGCTCTCGGTCGTCGGGAACTTCGCGGCCTTGATGCGGCGCTCGACCATCCGCCGCTCGCGATCGATCAACTCCAACTCGACCGGGCGCGCCAGGAACTGGACATGGTCCAGCCCCTCTGCGGCGCACTGGCGGCCCAGCTTCTCAATTTCCCGCAGGAAGGTGGGTAACTTGAGCGTCTTCAGATGATCGGCGAGGAGGATCTTCGGAGTGTCGGTCATGCCGCATCCTCCGACAACAGGGACATGTAGCTGGCCGCCGAGGTGGTCCCGACATTCGCGCGCGGCAAGTAGGGCTAGACATCGAGGTCCAGCTTCGGCGGCCGTTTCTCGACATGGCAGAGAGCGAGGTGCTTCACGGCATCGAAGCCGACGGCGCCCAGGTCACAAACCGCGGGACCGGGACCATGAAATTGCGGCGGGAATAGCCGACCAATCCTTCCGCGTTCCCCTTGCCAGGGCGGCCATAGCGGTCACGGAACAGGTAATGGGACAGGAGCCCGCTGATGAACGTAGCCCGGTGACGTGTGCCGTCCAGCAGGATCTTCGCAACCAGAAAGCGGTCGTTGTCGTAGAGGACCGATACCGGCACCCTGCCGAAGAAGGCGAAGGCGTGGACGTGTCCGTCCACCCAGGCTTCCGCTGTCGCCGCGGGATAAGCGCGCACGAAGCAGGCATCGCTGTGCGGCAAGTCCGTGACGAAGAAATGCGCCTTCTGCTCGATGCCGCCGATGACGACCACCGCCTCGCCGATGTCGGCCTGGGCATGTCCTGGTGGATGCGCCAGAGGCACGGACATCTCGCGGCCGCGCCGCTCGCGCTCCCGCATGTAGTCCTTGATGATTATATAGCCGCCAGTGAAGCCTTGCTCATCGCGAAGCCGCTCGAACACCCGCTTAGCCGTGTGCCGTTGCTTTCGATGGACCTCGCAATCACCTTCCAGCCAGCCATCGACGATCTCGGTGAACCCATCCAGCTTCGGCCGCTTCACTGGCGCCGTCCGCCGGTATCCGGGCGGAACCGAGAACGCCGACATCTTCCGAACGCTGTCGCGCGAAATCCCAAACTGACGCGCAGCCTCGCGCTGGCTCATCCCGCCGCTACCGTGGCCGACTTTCTCACCGCCGTTCTCACTCCTTTGCCATGTCACTCAAAACCTTCCGCGGGGATCCGTCGTTCGCTGTCCAGAACCCCAGATCGGAAGTTAGGCTGTTCTGCCTCGCCGCAATCGCCGCCGCTCGATCTCATCCCTTGGCTAAGGCAGCCATCGTCAGCAACAGCATCGACGACTATGCAAGGGTTGCTATCTTGCGCGCCTTCCAAAAGGAGCCTCGGTTGCTTGCCGCGGTTGATCACATCGCGCAAAGGCTCGCGAAAAGCGCCAGCCCCATGACAGCCGCATCTCACAATTAAGGGCAAAAAAATTGTCGCCGAACGCGTCGCGTCTCAGATTAAAGGGCAACGCGACAGCAGCTCGTCGCGCCGAATCCAAATGGAGTTTCCGGAGGTGGGCAAACGGTACTGGGGCAGGCGGTATTAGGCCTGGGGATACTTCTCGACCACGTCCGGAAACGTGACCGACGATATCATACTTCAGTATCTGGAGTTCCACTCCGAACGCGATGCTACCGGCGCCAGCCGGTAGTGGTTCACTGAATAAAAACCGAAACTTGCACCACGCGGAGGGCTGGAATTTGACTCCGTGCCAGAGAGATGACCTGCAAACTAGGGTTGCGCCAGGAAGAGAAGCTCTTCGTCATGTTCTACAATAATTGGTTTGGAGCTTTCCCCCACGGACTGCCGTTCGCGGATCGCCAGAATAGTTTTAGCGTGCGCCCCGCTGCTGATGAGCTCGGCATCCTCTGGGGTTGCGGTGCGCTGAAATGCACGAAGATGGCGCAACAGTTGATCGGCAGGCATGGCCGCCTGAACGGACAGGGCAAAGGGCTCTGAAATCAAAGACAAAGATTGCCCCAGAGGCGCTCCGCTGCGCGTGCTTTCAATGATCTCGAATTTGCCCGGCGCGACAAACAGACCGGCGTCGGTGTCCACGTTCTGCTCTTCCCGGAGCCGCAGAAGTTCCTGGGCGGCGCGGTCACTGGCTGGATGTGAAAAATGGCTGTTTGCAAGAGCCAGATCGCAAGCACTCGTCAATTCAAAACGATTGTCCGCCAGCCGAATGCGCACCCAGCCGAAATCACGCAAAATTGCCGTGGCCCGCCAAATGGCTGTTCTGGGAACAGGTAAAAGGTCGCATAATTGCGTCAAGGAAATCGGGCCACTCGCTCCGATCGCAGATAGAACCATCAAAGTCCGGTATCCCGGGCTTTTCTCGCGCTCTTTCTGACTGGAGCTTTGCATCTTTATAAAGAACGCCCCAATCGTATGAGTCGTTGCTTCTGCAAGTCGGAGCGCTGTTTATACAGCCTGTCATAAAGGTCATCGAGGCCGTGACCGTGTTGAGCCCACAGTCTGTTTTCCGCGACCCAGCGGTAGCCAGCCGCCTGCATCTTAGCGCGAACGGACGGGTTCCTCAGACGCTGAAGCTCCGACACCCAATCATCAGGCCCCTCGGCCACTGCGAGCACCTCAGTCGGCACCTTACTTTGGGCCGCAGCGTACGATGAACAGAGCGGGACGACGCCCGAAGCGAGGCATTCGATAATTTTCAGGTCCGATTTGCAGGCAGTGAACGCGCTTGCACGCAAGGGCAAGAGGGCAATATCGGACTGCGCAAGTTCTCTTCGATAGGCTTGGTAGCTCTGGACCGGGAGATGATGCGCCGTTTCACCGAGTTGGGCGGCAAAACTGTCATCCGCGATCACAGTCGTTTCAATCCGGTTCTCGCGCGCAAATGTCGTGATCTGGTCGACTGACCCCTCTTGCCATTGATCGCTGCGATTGACCGCTCCGAAAAACACTCTTGGCTCTTGCGGTGTGGCCAAGGCCAGTTCGGGTGGTGCGAGCGCATGGATTTGGTTCGGAACGACAAAAACATTTTCGTTCCACTGGCGACACACGTCGGCCAGGTGTTCAGTACTGACCGTAACGGCATGCGCTTCCCTGATCGAGCGAAAATCCAGTCGCTTCTGCGCCCTCAGATAGGCTGGATGATCATCCACATCGTGAACGAAAAGCCAACCAGACGCGAGAAGGCGGTCAAGCTGGTCCCACTGCTCGTTTGTCGGATGCAGCCGATATGTCAACAAGATGCCCGACCGGGCCGACGGGTGTGGCAAAGCAAACGAACCGCGTGAAAGTTGGAAATCAGCCCTACCCATCGCTCGAAGCGTGCGGAGCGGTTGATCCAATCGTACCGTGGTCAGGCTGTCCAGAGCGCCAGCAATGCCAATCGCGTGAATATTGTATGCGCGGCTTTCGGGCGTAGCACTGGCACAATGGACCCACTGGAGCGTGCTAAGCTCTTCGCGCATACGTTGGGCAGAGATCCCTAGATCGCCAGCGATCCCGGTCAGCGCGCCAATCACCCGGTCGCGGTGCTTGTGATTGAACACCCGCGGATGCGCAGAGGTGATATGCCAATTGGCCTGCCGCAACATATCCTGTCCGGTTTTCTTTGTGAAATACCGAAGATGCGTGCGATCGAGCAGACCGGAGTCGCTATATGTCCAGTCGCCCTGCAGTTGCCGGAAAATCAAGCTCCAATGAGAAACGTTGGGCAAGCTCAGCACCATGCGCCCCCGCTCCGACATCCGCTTGTGAAAGGCCGACATGACAGACCAGGGTTCATGCAGATGTTCCAAAACGTCGCCGATCACCAATAGGTCGATACGGTCCTCGCCAAGCGCGGCATCAAGGGCTGAAAATGTGGTCGCATCCTCGACATTGCCCTCGATCACCGTGTCGAAAACGGCGCGGGCCTTTGCAGCCGGTCCCGGCATGAATTCGATCCCGATGAAACGACGATTGGGATTACTACATTTCAGAACCTTCGCCGCCGCACCTTCGCCGCAGCCCAGTTCAACAACGATGCGTGCGGTGGGGTCAGACAGGTCGACCAAAGTAGCGTTGACGCTGCTATAATAGCTCATGTCATCCCTCTAAATCCGGAAAAATGCTGTGGCTAGATAGCAGCGTCAACCAAGTCATCCTTCTGCTCGACCCCAAGCTTGCGCAGATGGTCGGGCAACCTTGCCGATCGCCCTGTACCAACGCAGAGCTGTCACGTGTCAGGACATCGGCATCGCATTGTGTAATGGCATCCAGGTGCTTTTGATCGGCTGCGCAAAACATGTCCCAGAATCACGAGTCGGTCAATTGGTTGCGCATGTAAGAAAAGCGCAGCGGGCTTTGAGCGACAGTCTCCGTCCAACAAACTTTGCCTACGGGGTTCGGATAGGACCTGCTTCGCTGTCTGGGTAGCATAACGCCAGGGAAGGAGCTCGTCGAGGCGCGTGATCGGCGATTTGGGCGAGCACCTATGTTGGCATTGGGGATTGCCAACTTGCAGACGCCCCCGAGGCTGCTGAGCCTGTCGCGATGAACACATCCGCTAGATGCCGCGCCTGAAGGGCTATCGTTCTCCCCGCGAGAGTGAGCCATGTGGTCGCCATCGGTTCAAAACCCATGGCGAACGTTTACGCCGTCTGGGCCTGCCATCGGTTCGCGCTGAGTACGGCCGATGTGGAGGAACTGCTGGCGGAAACGGGGCGTCGTCGTCAGTCGGGAGACCGTCCGGAAATGGGTGACCCGGTTTGGCTCACATTTTGCACATTGCATCAAGCGGGACCGGCCCGCCGCGTCAGATAAGTGGCATCTCGATGAAGTCGCCGTCCCGATCAACGGCGTCAAGATGTGGCTGTGGCGGGCCGTGGATGGGAACGGGGATGTTCTCGACATTCTGGTGCAGCCGAAGCGAAAAGCAACGGCGGCCAGGCGGTTTCTGCGCCAGCTGATCGCCCGTTTTGGCCAGCCGCGCGTCATCCTCACGGACAAATTGCGCAGCTATGGCATACCGATCCGTGAGCTGGCTCCGAATGCCGATCATCGCGCGCACAAAGGCCTGAATAACCGCATCGAGGGTTCGCACCGGCCAACGCGGAAGCGAGAGAAACTCGTGGGCCGGTTCAAATCCCCGGGGCAGGCGCAAGGCTTCCTCTCCGCTCACGACCAGAGCACTGTGATATTCAGACCCCGCCGCTACCGCCTCTCCACCATCTCATACCGTCACGCCAGATCCGATGCCTTTGATCTGTGGCGAAGCTATGCCCTCGAAATGACCGCGTGAAACTGGCCGGTCAGACCAATTGCGGGTCAACCCCAATAAGTTGGCAATGCCCGTGGGGCCTCTGGCGAACCGGCTGCCCTGTTAGGTTTGCCCAGACGGGCTCTGCCGTCAAGAAAGGATCTCTTCCATAGCAAACACAGGGTACGCGCGATGGCGGCCCTCACCGTCCTTAATACGAGATACCAAATCCCAAGCAGACAGAGGAGGATCAGGAAAGGCCCGGGTAGCGCGTTTCCCCGACGATGCCGAGCATTATCTACGGGGTCAGCGAACTGCCTCCACGGCTGCTACACAGAGAGGTCCTTCTGCGTGGGCTCACCCCCTCGAAGAAGGGGCGATATGGTTCGCCGTCTTTGATCACAGCGTGTACGGTGCGCGCCATCTTGGCCGCGATTGCGGTGTAGGCCTTGCGGCGCAGATGTGCGTTGTGTCGATCCTTTGAGATGTAGCGCTCGAACTTCTCGCGGAAGCTGTTGGTCCGCTTGAGAACGGCCGTCTGGCCAGCCATCCAGAGCGTGCGGCGCAGCCGGGCATTGCCGTACTTCGAGATCCGGCTCTGGCCCCGGAACACGCCGGACTGGACGGTGGCGAGGTCCATGCCGCAGAACTTCGGGAATTGCCGGTGGTGTCGGAAACGGCGTAGGTCTCCGACCTCAGCCAGTATGGTCATGGCATTGATCGGGCCTATGCCGGGGATGGTTGTCAGGAGTTGGTAGTCCGGCAGTTCGGAGAGCAACTCGACCGCCCGGGCCTCAATCTCATTGCGCTGGGAGTGTGTTGCATAGATCAATCTGAGGGCGCATTTGCCGCTTTCCCTGCCTGAACAGATGACACGCTCATAGGCCGCGTGACCGAGGTCGGCCATTCGGTTGAGGGCTTTGACGGAGATTAGAGTCTCGGTCGTCTGGCTCTCCATATTTCGGCCTCGTAGCGCGGGTCCGATCACCTGCTTGTAGCGACCGATCTGGGCTTCGCTACGGGAGCGCTGACCGTAGCCGGTCATCTTTTGCCAGGCGATCCGGCCGTGGTCGGCGATCATCTGGATATGGGCATTTCGGATCGCGCAATCGCCCGGGACGGCGTTACTTGGTGGGTGAGAGGCGATAGAGAATTGATCCGGTGGATCAATTCAGCCTCGAACGGGCGGAGCCCCGGAGGAATAACCAACTCCACATCCGGCCCGAAGACATCTCGGATCATTGCCGCCGGCGGCGCGCCGTCATAGGCGCCATCGCCGAGGAAACGGCACACAACCTCCGCCACCTGAGCCAGCAGCTCAGGCAGCGCGCCGGGATCGCTGACATGCTCGGTGGTCAGGGTGGAGGTGACGATGTGACCGCTCTCGGGATCGAGGCCGATATGCAGTTTACGCCATGTTTTCCGGGACTTCGGCAGCCCGTGCTTCTCACTCATCCAGTCCCGACCGATATGGATGCGCAGGCTCGTACTGTCTACGATAAGCGTGATCGGGCGGCCCATCGGTCTCCGGACCGGCTTAATCGTCAACGACGGCGCGCGGCGGCAGAGCGTGGAGAAATCCGGCACGGGCAGGTCAATCCGCATGAGCCGCAAAAGACTTCGCACGAAGCCCTGCGTTTGTCGAAGCGCCAGCCCGAACACGACGCGCAATGTCAAGCAGGCCTCAATCGCCAGGTCCGAAGAGCGCCTCTGCGCGCCTCGCTTGCCAGCGGGCGGTGGGCTCCATCTGGCCATCGCGTCTTCGCTGAGCCAGATCGTCACGTCACCGCGCTGGCGGAGACTCTCGTTGTATCCGGCCCAATTCGTAACCCCGTACTTTGCCTTCGCAAACTTGTCCCGTCGTGATGCGTTGTGCTTGAATGGCATCCCGGTGTCCTGTCGTCAGACCGACCGCCTGCTACGCCGTGAGCCGAATTCATGCAACACGCTCGTTACGCGAAGGCTCCGCTCAGCCCGCCTACCGGCGGGAATTACACCAGCCTTTGGGACACTGCATCTATGGGCTAGCTGTGCGGTCAGATGCCTTCGTGCAACATGGTCCCTCCGTCACCAGACTTGTGCAACGATGCCGGGGCGAGGTGCGACTTTAAGCGAATAAATCGCGGCATCGCCAACGTGTTCCGATCAGCGGAATGATGCTGCCCATTTGGACTGAATGGAGTCTTCTCAAAGCCTTAAAGTTCAGTTAATCCCGAGATCGACTTTGTGGGGCGAGGGATGCTTTGCGCGCGCTCAGTTGCTGAGCTTGAAAGAGATGGACGCTGTCATGGTAGCTATTAACGGCACCCTCGGAAACGTCAGCCGTATTGGTGGGTTCTGATTGGCCTCCAGCTTTCAGGGTCAGGTTGAGGCAATCTTCGGGCAAACCGCCCGATGCTTCGTTGCTGGTGAGAGATAGAGCAGCCGGGCCGCGCATGAGATCTCTAATTGCCCGGGCGGTTGTCGCTGAAATACAGGCCGTAACGCTGGCCGTTTGATGCGTTTGTGAGTGGAAAGAAGGATAGAGTAGCATGGCTGTAATCAATGGCACCGCGAGTGGCGAAGCCCTCACAGGGACGGCGGACAACGACACTATTTCCGGTCTGGGTGGTGCGGACAATATCGACGGCCAGGCTGGTGACGACAGCATTCTCGGGGGTACCGGGAACGACACCATTGCTGGTCGCGACGGTAACGACACAATGTCCGGTGGCAGCGGCGATGACCGGATCGATGACGGGCTTGTCAACACCAACGATCTGATTTTTGGCGATAGCGGCAATGATACGCTGGTCGGGCGTGCCGGTAGTGACACTGTATATGGCGGCACCGACAACGACTTTCTCTATGGCGGCGCAGGGGCCGACGACCTCTTTGGCGGCGCAGGGGGCGACCGCCTAGAAGGTAATTCTGGCGACGACATTTTGTTTGGAGACTCGGGCAACGACACGATGGTCGGGGGCACCGGTGTCGACGTCGTCTACGGCGGTAGCGGTGACGACCGGATCGACGACCTGGGTGGGATCGAAAACGACCTGATCTTCGGTGACGCTGGCAACGACACATTGATCGGACGTGCCGGGGCAGATAGCATTTCTGGTGGCACCGGCAACGATGAGATTTTTGGCTTGTCTGGCGACGACTCCCTCGCGGGCGGTAGCGGCGCAGACACTTTGGCTGATAATATCGGCAATGACATCCTGATAGGCGGCGCCGGAAATGATTTCCTGGAAGCTGGCCTTGGCAATGACCTTGTTGATGGTGGTGTCGGCGACGACACGATCCTTGTTGACTCCGGTGATGACATCGTTTTCGGCGGTGGTGGCAACGACAGCGTTACCGCCACGATCGGTGACGACAGCATCGACGCCGGTGGCGGTAACGATATCATCGGCTCCAATTCCGGTGACGACACCATCGCCGGTGAAGGCGCGAATGACACCATAAGCGCAGGCGCTGGCAACGACATCGTCTACGGCGACTATTTCGATACCAGCAATCTGCTGAACAACCCCAGCTTTGAATCGACAGCGGCGGGTATCGGCCAGCCGCGCCCTGCTCTCGGTTGGGAAGAATCGCAACAGGGCGTTTTCACACTCCCTGCGTCGCGCTCTTCGGACGGGACATCGGGCTACGCACTGGGCGGTCTGGATAATGCTGTTGGTCAGACTCTGTCTCAGACCGTCGAAACGGTCCCCGGCGAAACCTATAACCTCAACTTTGATGCAGGCACCCAATCAGCCGGCGGAATCCAAAGAGAGCTTCTGGTCGAAATCCTCGATTCAAACGGGAATGTGATCAGCACTCAGTCGATCTTCCCCGAGCTGGAATCGGTCGCGGGCGGGCTGACGAGCTACAGCCTCAGCTTTACGGCGGTTGATGGGGCTTCGACGATCCGTCTGACCAATGTCGACGCAGTCGGTTCCGATGATATCGACGTGGACAACTTCGTCCTGACCGGTGCCGTCGCGGCGGAAGGCGACGATAGCATTCTGGCAGGCTCTGGGGACGATATCGTCTTTGGTGGGCTTGGCGACGACACTGTTGATGGACAAGACGGTGCTGACACGCTCTACGCCGACTCCGGTGACGACTTTGTTCAGGGTGGCACCGGGATCGACTCGCTCTTTGGCGGGACCGGCAATGATACGGTTTTCGGCAACTCGGGCGACGACAGAATCGAAGGTGACGGGCGGCTGCTTTTCCGGGATGCCGAAAACGACGCGATCACCAATGGCGATTTCACCACCAACACCGACTGGACGATAAACAACCCCACCGGCGGGACGGGGCCGTTGATCGCTGATGGGTACGTCAGCTTCAACGCCGGCGAGGAAGCCGTCTATGGCGACTCCATCGATCAAACCTTCTTCACCAGGCTTGGCACGATCTACGAAGTGTCAATGGACCTGTTCGAAGACAATGCGGGCGTGGGTGACCATACGGTTCAGGTCGATGTGTTCGACGACCTTGGTAATTTGCTCACCACCGAGACCTATGTGGTCTCCGATAACACCAGCCAGACGGTCAATTTCACCTTCCAGGCGACGACCGGCGAGTCGACCATCGTCATTACCAATACGTCATCGACGGCGACGATCGGCACCGACCTGAAGGTCGACAATATCAGCATCCTTCCCGACCTCACGTCGACGGGCAACGACCTGCTTTATGGCGGGGCCGGTTCTGATGTGATCACGGACGGCTTTGGCGACGACACGGTCTATGGTGGCACCGGCTCCGACTTCATCTTGATGGAGGAAGGCAACGACCTGGCCTTCGGGGAATCCGGGGATGATTACTTCTCCGTCACCTTCGATAATGGCGACGATACGTTCTACGGCGGTCTCGGCAATGACTTGCTGCAAGGTGACTCCGGTAATGACATCCTTGACGGTGGGGCTGGCAATGACAGCGTGTACGCTGGCGCCGATGCGGACACGATCACGACCGGATCGGGCGATGACTTTGTCCGGGGCGACGAGATGTTCATCTCGGGCCTGAACTTCCCGTCAGGCAACAGCGGTGATCCGACGACGCTGACGGTCACCAACACGACCACGGACCCGATTGATGTCTATGAAATTGGCACGAATGGCTCGCAGACGCTGATCGGTACGGTCGCGGGCGGTGACACCTTCACCTATGCGACGCTGACCGATGTCAACTTCATCCTGAAAGAACCCGGGACGAACCTGTCCCTGAAGTATATCGAGGGCACGGTCAACACGACCGAGATCTACGACAACGTCGGCGACGTCATCGACCTCGGCTCCGGTGCGGACACCGCGCGCGGTATGTTTGGCGACGACTCGATCCTCGGGGGTTCGGGCGACGACTCGATCCTGGGTGACTCGGGCAACGACACCCTCGACGGGGGCATCGGTAATGATACCGCGTTCGGCGGGTCGGGGAACGATATCATTGATGGTGCCGCAGGCAACGACCTGATCAGCGGTGAGAGCGGCGACGACAGCATCCTCGGCGGATCGGGCGATGATGAAATCTACGGCAATATCTTTGCTGGTGACGGTCTGCCGGATGGCAACGATACTATCGATGGTGGGGCCGGGGACGACACGATCTTTGCCAATGCCGGGAACGATTCGGTTCTCGGCGGTGCGGGCATTGACTCCATCGGAGGTGGCTCGGGCGACGACACGGTCGCTGGTGGATCCGGTGATGACTCTGTCTTCGGTGCTGAGGGCAACGACCTCGTGCAGGGCGATGCCGGCAATGACCGACTCTTTGGCTTTGTTGGCGACGATACGCTGGAAGGCGGCACGGGCAACGATACCCTGAATGCAGGCACGGGCAACGATATCGCACTCGGTGGCTCGGGCGATGACACGATCCGGGGCAACTCGGGCGATGACAGCATCGATGGCGGCGGCGGGAATGACTCGGTCGTTGCTGGAACCGGCAACGATACCATCCTGATCGATGGCGGGAACGACACGGTTCTCGGTGAAGATGACGCGGATACCTTTGTCCTTGGGTCCAATATCGCTGATGGCAGTGTTCTGACCATTGATGGCGGGACCGGCAGTACCGCGGCCGGTGATGCCAATGACAACGATACCCTCGATTTCCTGACAAATGGCTGGACAGTCACCAGTCTGAACGCAACGCAAGATGCGGATGCGGGAACCGCCCCGTCGACCTCGGGCACTGTGGTGCTGTTCAACTCTGGCACCGGTGCAACGATAACGGTGAATTTTGCCGAGATTGAGAGTGTCATCTGCTTTGCCCGCGGCACGCGGATCCGGACCGCGCGCGGCGAGGTGGCCATCGAGGACCTGTCCGAAGGTGACCTGATCGAGACCAAGGATCACGGTCTGCAGCCGCTGCGCTGGATCCGGTCCAGCGTGGTCCCTGCCATGGGGAACCTCGCGCCGGTCCTGATCCAGAAGGGGACGCTGGGCAACGCGCGCGATCTGATGGTGTCGCCGCAGCACCGGATGCTTTTGACGGGCTGGCAGGCGGAGCTTCTCTTCGGCGAACCCGAGGTGCTCGCTCCGGCCACGGGGCTGGTCAACGACAAGACGATCCGCCGGCTCGAAGGTGGTGTGGTGGAGTATTTCCACATGCTGTTCGATACGCACCAGATCGTCTTTGCCGAAGGCGCTCCGTCGGAAAGCTTCCATCCGGGTGAACAGGGCATGAGCTGGCTCGATGAGGCCGCCCGTGAAGAGATCTACACCCTCTTCCCGGAGTTGGAGTTTGATATCTCAAGCTACGGCGGACCGGCTCGCATTTCGATCAAGACCCAGGAAGCAAAGGTCTTCGCCGAATGGCTGGAAGCCGACGCCTGAGAAGATAACTATCGCGGGCCCTCGGCCCGCGACCTGCTATGACACCAAAAAGGACCGAGCGGCACAACCGCCGCATGGTCCTTTTTCTTTTAAACTCCATTCCAGTTGAGCGTAAGCGTCCGGCCTCGCTACTCTGACGTGTCATAGGGGCACTGCCAACTTGCAGACGCACCCGGTCCGGGGAATGTTGCCGCGCAGCACCGGAGAGGCTCGACCGCCTGCAATGAGCCAATCGGTCCAAAATCGCGCCCGATCACCCAGACTTTGCAAACTCCGCTTTGTGGGTCAACCGGACATCGTAAAGTTCAAAGATCGCGCCGTTTCTGGCACAGGCACTAAATCGTTTCGCGATATGGCGCTTTTTGCGGGTGTTGTTCTGATGTGGGATTTGTTTCGCGGGTTTTGAGGTTGGGTGTCTGCTGTTGATCGAGGTGATGTTGCCTCGATTGACGGAAGACTTCCCGATGACCAATCTCAGCACCGCGACCCGCACACCGCTGCGCGCCCGTATGATGGCCGGTATGTCGGCCCGTAATCTGGGGCGAGCATCGCAGACCAGTCATCTGAGGGCCTGCAAACGGTTTGCGGCCTGGCTGGGGCGCTCACCAAAGACGGCGACACCTGACGAGGAGCGGGATTTCCAGCGGCATCTGATAGAAAGCGGGACCAGCATCTGCACCCGCAACCAGACGATGACCGGGGGTGAAGTTCCTGTTTCGCGTGACGCTGCGGCGGCACGATTTGGTGGCGGAAGTCTTCAGCCTCAGGGAGCGGGTGAAAGTGCCTCTCGTGCTGAGCTGCAATGAGGTCAAGCGCATCCTGCTGATGGCCCCGAGCCTCAAGGCCCGGGTGATGCTGTCGCTGGCCTATGGCTGCGGCATGCGGGCGGGTGAGGTTGTCCGGCTCCGGGTCGGTGACATTGATGGCGAACAGAAGATCATCCGGATCGTACAGTCTAAGGGGCGCAAGGATCGCAACGTGATGCTGCCCGCTGACCTTTTGGGACTGCTGTGTGACTGGTGGAAGGAGCGCCCGACCGGTCAGGACAGAGGTGTCCCCGGCCCGGAGCGGGTCATTTTTCCCGGGTACACTTGCAAGCATCTGTCGCCGCGCCGGATCTCGCGGCTGTTCAAACAGGCGGCCGGGGCGGCGGGCATCACCAAGCCGGTCACGCTGCACACATTGCGCCACTCCTTTGCGACGCATCTGTTGGAACGTGGCGTGGACATCCGGGTCATTCAGGCGCTGCTGGGTCATACGAAACTGACGACGACAGCGCGCTATGCCAGCGTCGCCACCGGTATGATCGCTGCGGTGGGCAGCCCGCTGGATGATCTGGGCAAAGTCAAACGCAAGAAGGGTGTACAGTAGCCCGCCTTGCGCCAGGCAAAGCTGGAGGTTGCAGATATTTTCCGCGCGCATGGCACTGCTTGGCGGGACGCAAACAAGGGCCACGTCAGCCTTGACCAACTGAAGGTGATGAGCGCAATCGAGCGCTGCCGCACGGCCGCGCTCGGCGGCCATATTGCACGGTGCGAGAGCTGCGGGCATGACCACATCGCCTACAATTCCTGTCGCAACCGCCACTGCCCAAAATGCCAGGTGAGCCAATGGAACGCCAATGGTCCGAGAGACATTGGCGAACGCCGCAAAGGCCTGGCTGGCCGCGCGCGAGGCAGAGCTGCTGCCCGTCCGGTATTTCCATCTGGTCTTCACACTGCCAGAGCCGATCCGAGATATCTCCCGCCAAAACAAGCGTGAGGTGTACAGCCTGCTGTGCGTGCCAGTGCGGATACCGTCATCCGCATCGCCGCCGATCCAAAGCATCTGGGCGCGCGTGTCGGGATCACATCCGTGCTGCACACCTGGGGCTCAGCGATGACGCACCACCCGCATGTGCATATGATCGTGCCGGGTGGTGGCCTGTCTGCGGACAGATCAAAATGGATCGCCTGCCGCCGAAACTTCTTTCTCTCTGTCCGGGTGCTGTCCCGCCTCTATCGTCGCCTCATCCTCGAAGGGCTGGACCGCCTGCATCGCGCAGGCAGGTTGAAGTTCTTCGATGACTACACCGAACTCGTTGACAGCACGACCTTCGCCCGGTTCCTGCACCCGCTGCGCCAGATCGACTGGGTGGTCTACGCCAAGGAACCCTTCGCCGGACCCCGGGCGGTGCTGGCCTATCTCTCGCGCTACACCCATCGCGTGGCCATAGCCAACAGTCGCCTGATCCGTATGGACGCGCGCGGCGTCACCTTCCGCGTTAAGGATTACCGCAAGGACGGGCCCGCGCGGCACACAACCATGACCCTGACCGCCGCAGAGTTCATCCGCCGCTTCCTGATCCACGTCCTGCCCAAGGGCCAGCATCGCATCCGTCACTATGGCTTCTTAGGCAACGGAAACAGGGCCGCTAATATTGCAAGGATCAGGGCCCTTTGGGGCGGAGACAGGCTGCAGAGGAGTTCCGACAGCGACGAAAGTACCCGGGAACCTGATACGTCGCGCCGTATCCTCGCCCTGCCATGCCCGTGTTGTGGCGGCCAATTGGTTATCATTGAGACGATCGCTCCGCTGCAACCCCGGCCGCCGCCGCCAAGAGGAAGGGACGCCGCATGACTGCAAAGAAGTCCCGCGTCATCATCTCACCAGAAAGAGCAATCCGCGTCAGCGGTCCAAATAGGCTGCGGCGCATGCCTGAACCGCCACGCAAATAGGCGTACGCCAGCACGATCGTCCCTCAGAAACAGACCCACAGTCTACAAGCCTGCTCGTTCCTGGCACAGGGTATCGGCGCAGCGGCAATGCTGCCGATCACATCAGCAATGCCAACACCACACAAATCCCAATAAGCCCAAAAAGCCCACCCGTACTCACCCCGCGATTTCCCGCTTGAGCCCTTCTCCGACGCCAGACAACGTCGCGCCTCTTCTGATCCATCAAAAGTGGCGTCCGAGAAACCTGCATCAAAGCAGTCATAGGACGTCTTGTGTCAGGTCGCAAACACCAGAACTTTTGGGTCGTCCCGCGCGATCTGCTCTTCAAGAACTGCGATCAGGCGGCGTTGTTCTTCACCCCCCAGCGCGAGGATCTGGATCTGTTGCGCCAAGGTTTTGACTGTCCCGCGCAACTCGGCCATCTCGCCACCGCGTGCCGCCCTGAGTTCGGCTTCGAGTTCGCGGATACGCTCCTTCAAGCCCGCTACAGATCTCGACCGGAACCGCGCTTCCGCCGCACGAAATTCCGCGAGAACGGCGGTGGCCGAGCGTGTTGGATGAATTCGAATCACGGCGTAGCAGGCGGTCGGTCTGACGACAGGACACCCAATGCCATTCAAGCACAACGCATCACGACGGGACAAGTTTGCGAAGGCGAAGTACCGGGTCACGAACTGGGCCGGATACAACGAGAGTCTCCGCCAGCGCGATGACGTGACGATCTGGCTCAGCGAAGACGCGATGGCCAGATGGAGCCCACCGCCCGCTGGTATGCTCGGTGCGCAGCGGCGGTATTCGGACATGGCGATTGAAATCTGCCTGACCTTGCGCGTCGTGTTCGGACTGGCGCTTCGTCAAACGCAGGGCTTCGTTCGAAGTCTTT
>NZ_VFSV01000005.1 GCF_007004065.1 Palleronia caenipelagi
CGAAGCTGCGGCAGGGCAGCTATTTCCCCGGCTTTCTGGAACCCCGCAAGACGTCCGAGAAGGCGCTTGTTGCTGTGATCCAAGAAGCATGGATGGGCGGCGTGTCTACGGGCCGGGTTGATGAGTTAGCGCAGGCTATGGGCTTGTCTGGCATCTCCAAGAGCACAGTGTCGAAGCTGTGCAAAGACATTGATGAGCGCGTGAACGAGTTCCTGAACCGCCCGCTCACCGGCGAATGGCCGTTCGCCAATGTCTCTCGGACCATTGGCGTTCGATTGGCTCACTCTGGCTGGACGCGAGATATCTCAAGGTCCGCCAGGGCGACCGGATCGTCAGCGTGGCGGCGATAATAGCGGTTGCGGCCAACACCGACGGGCGACGTGAGATCATCGGCCTTGGATCAGGCCCGTCTGAAGCGTTCACCGGGGAAACGATCCCCCGGATCGTTTCCTGGCCCGGCTTACCCTTCTGGATGGACGTCCTGCGGGGACTGAAGGCGCGTGGGCGCGATGGCACCAAGCTGGTGATCAGCGACGCCCACAGTGGCCTGCGTGCCGCCATCGAGCGTGTGTTTGAGGGTGAGCCTGCGAACGGGCAGCGCTGCCGCGTCCACTGGATGCGCAATGCGCTCGCCCATGTGTCACGCGGCCAGCACACCGTCGTGGCCGCACTCGCCATCGGGCTCGAACCAATGGCGCCTCAATGGCTCGTTCCGCCAGGCCTTCGACCAGCCCGACCGCGCATCAGCCGGAGAAACATGGCGCAAGGTGGCAGATCAGCTTCGCCCCCGCCGGCCCAAACTGGCCGAGCTGATGGATGCCAGTGAGCACGACGTCTTGGCCCGCATGGCCTTCCCGCGCCAGCACCGCACCAGGTTACACAGCACCAACCCGATCGAGCGCCTCAACAAGGAGGTCAAACGCCGCGCCGATGTCGTCGGGTTCGGGCCCTCCTTCGAACCGATGGCAGTCCGGCCCTCACTTCCGAACGAAGCCTCAATCATTCGCCGGATCGGTGCTGTGCTGTTCGAGCAGAACGACGAATGGCAGACCGCCAGCCGCTACATGCAGGTCGAAGCCTTCGCCCAGATCGACCACGAGCAGACCGATCCCATTCTCAGCATCACGACACAAGCCGCCTGATCATGGCCTCAGGCCACCCGACCAATTACAACACCTTGACGGACGTGACCCGGACGGGCGCAAAATTGCCTGTCCCAGTACCGTTTGCGCACCTCCGGAAACTCCATTTGAATACGGCGCGACGAGCGGTCCTTTATCCGCCGCATGACCTGCGACAGCGACAGATTCGGCGGTATCTCAAGGCACTGTTTGGACGCTTCGTGTTGTAGTGCCGCCTCCATCGCTCGATCAGGATTTGGGCCTCGCGCAGGCTGGAGAAGATTTCTCCGTCGAGCAGTTCGTCGCGGAACCGCCCGTTGAAGCTTTCGCAATAGCCGTTTTCCCAAGGGTGAGGCGGAGCAGTAATTGGTCGGGGGATCAATTCCCCAACGAACGGCTCGATGTAAGCCGTCTTTGCGCGGACGGCACCGATCCAGTCCCGGACGGCCTGGGCGACAAACTCCGGACCATTGTCCGAGCGTATGAAGACTCTGCCTTGATCGCCAGGCACTCCTTGCTGTCTTCGTCCACGATGTTGAGGGTCCAGAAAGCCCGTCCATCATTGGTCCCGCAATCACACCGACATCGATCAGTGCCATCAGGACCCCGGCTCAGGCCCGCCTCGACAGGCGGGCAAAGGCGCCACTACGGGCTCCGGGTGTCACGCTAGGACTACCACCATACCACTTGTGATCAGCCTGCGAGATACGTCCGGAACCATGCGATCATGCGCTGCTCAGCCAGCGTCGCGGCCGCTTCGTCATATCGCGGTGTCGTATCGTTGTGAAAGCCGTGGTTCACGCCGGGGTAAATATACGCTTCGTACCGCTTGTCGTTCTCCTCCATGGCTTTCTGAAACGGCGGCCACATTGCGTTGATACGCTGGTCGAGAGCTGCAAGCTGGATCATCAGCGGTGCTTCGATCCCGGCGACCTGTTCCGCATCGGGGAATGAGCCGTAAAAGGGCACCCCTGCGGCCATTTCAGGATAAGCTGCCGCCAATCGGCTCACGACGCCGCCACCGTAACAAAAACCGGTTGCCCCGACCTTGCCGTTTGTGCCCTCCATAGCCTGAAGATATTCAAAGCCCGCAAAGAAATCGTTCAGCAGTTTTCCCTGATCAAGGGTCCGCTGCATCTCGCGACCTTCATCATCCGTGCCGGGATACCCTCCCAGAGACGACAGGCCGTCGGGTCCCATGGCGATGAAACCAGCCTTCGCCAGACGCCGCACCACATCCCGGATATACGGGTTCAGCCCCCGGTTCTCATGTACCACCAGAACGGCTGCGGGCGGTCTATCGGGATCAATCTCGGTGGGGCGGACGAGATAGGCGGTGATATCACCCGTACCGTTCGGGCTCGCATAAACGATATCTTCACCCGTGATATCAGGATCATCGTCGGCCACCTGCTGAGCAAGCGCATAATTCGGCGACAGCGTATTGAGAATGGCGGCGGCCGTCAGACCTCCAACCGCCCACTTGCCAGCCCGATCAAGAAAATCTCTTTTCGAGATTTTGCCGTGAACGTAATAGTCGTAGAGATCGAGGAGGTCCTGATCGAAATCGGCCGCTGTTAATCGGCGGGCAGGCGCATGTTCGTTCATTTAAGGTCTCCCGAAAAAAGTACTGACATATGGACGTCTCTCTGCAGATCAGTTCTGCATCCTGACAACTTTGGCGCGTGGATCGTCCAGTCACCGAGATTATGATCAGATTCCAGCATAACCAGTCAATCCTTGAAACCGCCGTAGATCTCAAAGGAGGATGAATGCCACCGCCCCACACGATGGGCCGGCTGACCGACGCGGTCGATCATCCTTGAAAAGAATGTCTGAAAACGGCGATGTCACGTTAGCTCGAAGCTTGTTGACGCCGCCGTGATATCATCCAGGCTGAGGCCGATATCTCAGTCGCAAATCAGCTGCAAACGCCACTGTGTCCTGCCTTAGATTATCGCTTATGCCGTTTGGCTATGCATTCGCTTCGACCTCAGCCCAAACTAAGTCGAAGAAATGTTACAGAAGCGCGGGATCGACGTTTCTTACGTGACCATCCGGCGGTGGTTCCTCAAATTCGCCCCGCAGATCGCCTGCGGCCTGCGCTGACGGCAGGCCCGGCTGGGATGTTTAATCGCACGGTTTGATCGTGTGAACCATTCTCGGAAATGAAAGAAAGCGTTTCGGGACAAGTTCGTCATGGGAGCGCCGCGACCACGCACGCCGTCAGAACTGCAATACGAGCTGATGCAAGCTTCACTCGCGCAACTGAGCCGGGAGTTGGGGATCAATCCCAAGACCGTCGCGAAGTGGCGTAAGCGGCAGACGGTGGAAGACCAGAAGACCCGTCCGAAAGAGCCGCGTTCAACTGTTTTGAGCGCGGAGCAGGAAGCCATGATCGTCGCGTCCCGGCCGCACCCTCTGTTGCCGCTGGAGTTCGAGCGTCAGGCAAACGATCCGGGCGCGCGTCTGTAGCGACGAACGGTCTTTATGCATTCCAGCCGTCGATCCCGCATCTGACACGTTCTTCTCTGAATCGCTGTCTTCAACGATAAGCCATGTCGCGCCATTAGCCTGTGAACCGGCATCCAAATTTGACCCACTTGGATTGGTTATGAGCGAGTAAAATTGCCCCACCTGATTTCGTTAACATCTGCGCAGAATTGTGCGGAGGAAAGAGCGGGTGTTATTGATGGATAATGCGGGAAGGCCGCAGCATCCGATCTGTGGCGCGGGCGACCGGATAGTCGCGGAACACGATCCAGAAGGAGCGTGTTGAATAGATCAAAGTCAGGGCGCATTTGCCGCTTTCCCTGCCTGATCAGATGACACGCTCATAGGCAGCGCGACCGAGGTCGGTCATTCGGTTGAGGGCTTCGACGGCGATTAGAGTCTCGGTCGTCTGGCTCTCCATATTTCGACCTCGTAGCTCGGGCCCGATCACCTGCTTGTAGCGGCCGATCTGGGCTTCGACACGGGAGCGCTGACCGAAGCCGGTCGCCTTCTGCCAGGCGATACGACCGTGGTCGGCGCTCATCGGGATATGGGCATTGTGGACGTCGCAATCGCCGGGGACGGCGTTACCCGGTGGGTGAGAGGCGATAGAGAATTGATCCGGTGGATCAATTCAGCCTCGAACGGGCGGAGCCCCGGAGGAATGATTACCTCCACATCCGGCCCGAAGGCTTCCTGTATCGTCGCTGCGGGCGGCGCGCCGTCATAGGCGCCGTCGCCAAGGAAACGGCACACAGCCTCCGCCACCTGAGCCAGCAACCCGGGCAGCGCGGCGGGATCGCCGACATGCTCGGTGGTCAGGCTGGACGTGACGATGTGACCGCTCTCGGGATCAAGGCCGATATGCAGTTTGCGCAATGTTTTGCGAGCCTTCGGCAGCCTGTGCTTCTCGCTCATCCAGTCCCGACCGCCATGGATGCGCAGACGCGTACTGTCTACAATAAGCGTGATCGAACCGCCTGTGGGCTTTCGGACCGACGCGATCTTCAAGGACGGCGCGCGGCGGCAGAGCGTGGAGAAATCCGGCACGGGTAGTTCAATCCGCATGAGCCGCAAAAGACTTCGCACGAAGCCCTGCGATGACGAAGCGCCAGTCTGAGCACGACGCGCATGGTCAGGCAGGCCTCGATCGGCAGGTCCGAATATCGCCGCTGCGTACCGCGTTTGCCAGAGGGCGGTGAGCTCCTGCCGGCCATCGCATCCTCGCTGAGCCAGACCGTCACATCACCGCGCCGACGAAGGCTCTCGTTGCATTCCACCCAATTCGTAACCCGGTACTTTGCCTTCGCAAACTTGTCCCGCCGTGACGCGGTGTGCTTGAATGGCATCCCGGTGTTCTGACCTCAGATCAGCCGACCGGCTAAGCCGTCGACCGACTTCATAAGACACGCTCGGCCAGAACCGTCATCGGTTTGGTGTGCGCTCCGAGAGCCTGGATCAGCTCAACTTGACCTTCGAAGAGGACGAGGAGATCGCTGAAGCGGCGGACGAGCAAGCCCAACCCGCGCAACCGCCCATTGAGGACAAGGCGCCCCGCCAGCATAACCGCAAGCCGTTACCTGATCATCTGGACCGGCATGATGAAAGAGGTGGTCCTTGAAATTCGACCAGTTTGCCGCCGTGCTAAGCTATAGCATTGGTTTCATTTCAGGCGGCAACCTTCAGGTCCGGAGATTGCCTGTCATAGGCCTCGTCCGGCGTCATGATCCCATGTRATGAGTGCGGGCGTCTTTCGTTGTAGTAGCTGATCCAGTCACCGATCCCGTCCCGGGCTTCGGAACCTGTTTCGAAGGCGTTCAAGTAGACGCATTCGTATTTGAGGGATCGCCAGAGCCGCTCGATCATCCGGTTGTCGATCCAGCGGCCCCGGCCATCCATCGAGATTTTGATCTTTGCGTCGCGCAGCACGTCGGTGAAGTCGGTGCTGGTGAGTTGGGATCCTTGATCGGTGTTGAAAATCTCGGGGGTGCTGTATCGAGCCAGCGCTTCTTTCAAAGCCTCGACGCAGAACCCCGCGTCCATGCTGTTCGAGAGCCGCCAGCTCAGCACCTTCCGGCTGTGCCAATCCATGATGGCCACGTGATAGAGAAACCCCCGGCGCATCGGGATGTAGCTGATGTCAGCACACCAGACCTGGTTAGGTCGGGGGATGGGTAAGTCCTTCAGAAGATATGGATATATCTTGTGCTCCGGGTGCTTCTTGCTGGTCTTCGGTTCCTGGTAGATAGGCACCAACCGCATGAGCTGCATCAGCCGCCGCACACGATGTCGGCCGCATTTATGTCCCGCGCGAGCCAAGTGCCGGACCATCTGGCGTGAGCCATACCATGGCGTCTCGAGGAACTGACAATCGATGATTTCCATGAACTTCAGGTTCTCGGGGCTTTCCCCACGCGGCTGGTAGTAGAGGGTTGAGCGTGCCAGTGACAGCAGGCTGCATTGCCGTCGGACGCTAAGATCGGGATGGTCTTTCTTCACCGTGCAGCTCGCCGTCGGAGAATTGCTCCACGACCGATGCGAGGTGCTGGGGCCGGGGGCGCATGGCGAGGGCTTGGGGGTTCTGTGAAGTGCCACTTAAGGATTTTCCCTCGCCGTCACCTATGGAATGTTCTTAGATCATCCATCTGGTGACGCAAGATGCTGATAAATATAAAACATCTAAAAAGTCGTGGTTCGTTAAAGCAACATTCTGGAAATTAACGTAAGCTATTGAAAATATCAAAGTTATGGTCTGTTGTAAGGCTGTCTAGCGAACTGTGTCACGCAATCCATCCTTCGAGAAAAATTCGTCGTGAACCAACACCTGAAAAGCGCCTTCGATATCCTGATACATTTCTTCGTATTTAAACGCGGAATCTTGAAGGGAAATGTGCTCTGGTATTGTGTCATCAACTCTGACGTCTATGTCGCTTAATTGTTTGAGCGCACTCTCATATCGCGCGTCAAACGCACTATTTAAGAACCTACCAACTGTAAAAAACACTCGTTGATCCTTTGTGACATTTTGAAAATCCCTTATCATACGCATCAATGCGAGACATTTAGCGAGCTCTTCTAGATAGCTTAGGCGTGCCTTCGGAATCTCTCTGTATTTTAACAGATCTTCATGATGCGCAGGTTGATATCTGTTAGGAACTCTGCCCCGTCTTCTCCAAGCGCCGATGGCGCTCTTACCGAGCTGTAATGCCGCAGCTAGATCTGTGTCTGTTTGGACACTGTACAGCGCCTTCAATGCGGTAATAGTCTCTTCCACGTCGTCCACTTTGTCACCTCTTGAATTCCACTTTGTAGACTGTTAGTGTTGCAAAGTGCAGAGTACGCACTGTAGCGGAAAAATGTGGAATGCAGAAGCCTTCGCCTGAACTTTTAAGAAGTGTGCGCGCGTCGTTGGTGGAACGCGGAACTTCGCTAAATGCGTTCTGCATTAAGCATGGGTTTGTTCGGCAGGCTGTCACGCAGGCTCTGTCCGGCGAGCGCTGTGGCCCAAAGTCAGTGGCATTGGCTCAGCGTTTCCTTACAGCCGTGGGCATGATCGAATGACAACGCCGGTAATCATACCGTTACGCGCTGTTGCAGACGCTTCACAAAGGTCCCTGCGCGGCCTTCAAAAGGCGGCAAAAAATGGACATCGATGGTCCGGTTTTGATCTCCCTTTCGTTCAAATGAACGATACTCAGCGAGACTCCTCGCGTCGTCGTTGGGCACTCGACCTATCGCGGGCTTCGTCAGAGTTTCTTGACGCATTTCCGGCACTGAGATCGCACCTCGCCCCTAATAATGTCGACGTTTCAAGAGACCGCTCATCCAAGGTCGAACCTTGGCGGTTGCGGGTTCAATCAGAGCGCTTTGACATTATCCGACCTGCCATTGACACGCCGCCCCGCTCGGCAGAGCGGGCAGCCGCGCTGAAGCTGATCGCCAGTAAACCGATCAATTATCGGGGCAAGCCACAAAAGCTGACCGTCAAGGCATTGCGGGGCTGGTTGCAAGCCTATGAGCAAGAGGGCCTGATCGGCTTGACGCCGAAGGCTAACGGCCAACCCGGCAAAGTCCGTGTTTTGGTTAGTCGAGCTTGGGATCATGAGATCGATTTACCAGACGATGTGCGGGTCGAGGTCGCCAAAAAGGTCGCCGCTGACGCCCGCAGTATGATGGCGAATGACGGGGTTTCGCAGCGCGAGGTTTTGCGGCTGTCCGGGCAGCGATTAGCGCGCCATTGCGCGGAACACGGGTCAAAGCTGCCGTCTTCGAAGCTAAAGCAGATCTGTAGGCTGAATGCCAAATGGGCCGACCGTGCCGGTTTGAAACAGTACGCACTGGTTGCAACCCACGACAAAGATCACAAGGCTTTTCAAGACGCCGAAGTCGCCCGCATTCGCCGGGATCTGCACTCTACTCCGATGGGATTGTTGATCGGGGATGTCCACTATGCGGACATTCTTGTCGAAGAGGAAGCCGAACCTGTCCGCGTTCGCCTGATTGCTTGGCTGGATGCGTCCAGCCTTTTCGCATGGGTCACACCGGTCTTCCTATCTAAAGGTAAGGGCATACGACAAGAGGATGTGGCAGCCTCGCTGGCGCAAGTTGCCATGTGCCCGCACGGTGGAATACCGCAGGAATTCTACCTCGATAACGGCTCCGAATACGGCCAGATCATGCCCTCAATGGGACGGCTTGCCGTCCTGGCTGACCGTGAATTCAAGGTTACGCTGGCCCGCCCATATAGCCCGACCTCGAAGGGAGAGATCGAAGGCTTTTTCGGCATCCTTGAGCCGATTTTCAAAGGCTTGCCGGGCTGGATTGGAGGCGACCGGACCAACAAGAAGACCGCCAACAAAGGTAAGGTGGTCGAGCCTTACAAACGAGGGCTCGATCATTTGGCACAAGACATTCTGGCTGCGGTCGCAATCTACAATGACAGGCCACAAACCGGGCGTTTAAACGGCCTCTCACCGATAGAAATGTTGGAGCGCCGAATAGATGAGACCGGCTTTGTCGCCCGCGTCCCCAGCGAGCGCGCATTCGATCTCATGTTCAGCAAATCCGAGACCCGCAAAATCCGGCAAAGCATGATCGAATATGATCACCGCCAGTGGTATTGTCGCGATCTGGCAAAGCTCCCGGCAGGAACGCGTGTCGAGATCCTCATTCCGCTACGCGGCGTCTCTGACCTTCTCTTCGTGCGTCACCGGGATCTGGGCGACGGCTGCTGGGTCCAGCCTGAGCAGATTTATCAGCATGGCGACAGAGATGGTGCACGCCGCCAGTCGGAGTTGGAGCGGCACAAGAAAGATGTCGTGCGCGCTCTGAGGCAGCAGATCGACCCGACAATCTCAACATTCGAGTTTCAAAAGCAGGCGATTGAGCGGATCGCGCCGAACGCGCCATCCCCTGAATTCTGGACGCAGGCCATCGACAAGACGGCGGTGCCGCCCGGCCCGGCCGAGATTGAAGCCGATGAAGACCAGAAGCGTCGAGCGGAGATTGAAGACTTCCTTCGCCACTACCGCGCGGGAGAAGAGCGAAGGGCCGGTGAGACGTGATTGGCGTCTACTCTCATCGGCCCTTCTGGATGCAACCCTGTCAAAGGATTGAGCCATGACAGACTTACCAGACATACCTACCATTGAAACGGCGGTTTTCGCAATATTGCGAGACGTCATTGGCGACGTTCTCACCGGTGCCGGGCTCGCAATTTGCCGTGGCCCGGTCGGCATTGGAAAGAGCTTCGCGCTTCGTCGGGCCATCGCCGAGTGTGAAAAGGCCGGGGCACTTGTGACCAGCATCACGGCTGCTGGATCATGCCAAGGCAAGATCGCAGAATTCCTGAGGGCGCTGCACGGTCGTGAGGGCGTATCGAGCGCCGAGGGCCTTGAACTCGCTTTCGGAATGCTCGCGGGCTATCCCTTCCGACCCTACGGGCAAAAATCGGTTCTGATCGTGGACGAAGCACAGGACCTTGCTGCTCCGATCATTGGGCAGCTCCGGGGTCTCTGGGATCGGGGCGATCTGGCAAGACTAGGCGACGAGTGGTGCCCTGCCTTCGGCATCGTCATGGTAGGCAACGACCAGTTTCTGAGCAATGGAACGCGCAAAGAGCGTGTCGATCTTCTGCCTCTTTGGGACCGTATCACACACAACATTCGCCTGCCCCGCCCATCGGCTGCTGAACATGCCGCCCATGCTGGTGCGCTCTTTCCGGGCGACAGCGCGGAGGTGAAAGACCTGCGAGCGATGGTCCAAGCCTTTGGAGAAGATCGCGGCAGTCTGCGCGCGGCTGCAAAGGCGGCGAGACAGGCCAAGATCCGGGCTGAGCAAGACGGCAAGCCCGTTACAGCCGATCACCTCGCTTTTGTCATTCGCATGATGGTAGGCCAGTCATGACCTTCAATGTGAACTCCGGACGCATGCTCGATACTGATCGGGAGATTTTCGTGACGCTGACCTTGAAGGCTTCGGACCTTGAGAACCTTCGTAAAGTGGTGGGCGATCTTGAGGCCTACCCGGATGTGGTGCGGAGCCATATTGCCACGATTGCGGGTCTCTTTGAACCGACTGAACTCACGGCTGACTTCGGAACAAAGCTCGCTGAGGCGGTGAAAGCGCTGCAACTTGATAACGAGCGCGCATCGACCCTCGCCACCATGCTCGTGCCTTACGTGCGGAGCGCGACGATCTCAGACCCTGCCGGACAAAAAGGGAGGCTGTCATGACTGATGGACATCTCACGGATCACGAGTGGAGACTGAAAATGGCTGCCGACGAAAGCGCAAGCTACGTACCCGGAAAATCCTTCGAGCAGATCGAGATCGAAAGAAAGGCGGAGGCGAAGCGCGATGCTGAATTCGTCAGTCTGGAGCTGTCTCGCGGAAACGCGAAGACCGCAGCCCTCCACATCGACAGGCAACACGATCTTCTTTTTGAGGCGGGAGAAGCGATGCGGTTTCTCGAAAACGCGGTGCGGTGCGGGATTTCAACCGACTATGACGCAGGTTTCGCTGCAATCCTGTCACTTTGCAGCATGACGCTCCGTGATCGCTATGAAGAGATGGAACCGACCATGCGCCAGCTCACTCGCGCGCTTCAAGATTGCACTGCGTCTCGCAAAGAGAAGGAAGCAGAGCCATGCTGAGCAACAAGCAGAAGGCGGTGTTGCATATCGCCAAGACCAAGCTGAACCTCAACGATGCCGCGTATCGGTGTGTTCTGGTTGAATTGGCGGGCGTGACGAGCGCGACTGAGATGGATCAGGACGGGTTCAACACCGTCATGGGGTATTTCGAATGGTGTGGCTTCGCGCCCATGACAGCCAAAGGGCAAGACTATGGGACCCGGCCCGGCATGGCGAGCTTCGCCCAGCTTGAGCTGATCCGCACGATCTGGCGGGAATACACTCATGGCAACTACGGGGGCGAGGCTGAGCTGAACAAATGGCTCTTTCGCACCTTCAAGCTGTCAAGCCTGCGGTTCATGACCAAATCGCAGGCACAGAAGGCCATCACCGCACTGAAGGCCATGAAGGCGCGGGCAGCCTGATCGATACCAATTCGTCCAGAGGGCGGCGCATTTGCGCCGCCCTTTTTACGTCTGGCGGGGCCATCCAATCCAACAGTGTTTAAATTCGCCGGAGCGCTTTCAAAAATGCCCTTCTTGCCTTGCAGTGCAGGGCAACAACCCTCGATCCTGATAGGCTCTCAGCGCGCCGCTCAGAGCCTCTGGCGAGCCCGATCAGCTTCTCTTGGCGCTATTTCGCTGAAGAAACATCTACCGGTCTCGGTAGCAGCATCACCCGTTATCATGACCGGCATCATTGTCGGTCGTGCGGACGAAGCTGAGTTTCCGACAGACGCGGACAATGAACGCTTTTCACCAAACGTCCGATGCCGTATTTCTCTATGCATGGAAAACCGTGACGATTTTAGAGCTCCCGTTAAAAGAACAATTGCGCAACGTGCAGGTTACCGATGTTCAAATCAAACCTGTATGCGCCCTACCATTGGACCAGACGGCGCCGACGAAAGTGCCAGCATTGGTGTTGCCGCGCACATTACTGCCGCTGCTGAAGGTGGGCCTAGGTATGATCCCAATTTGACTGCCGAGGAACGAGCCGCTGCCGAAAATGGTATTTGGCTCTGTCAGACTTGTAGTAGGCTGATAGACGTGGATGTCACCAGTCATTCCATTCATCAGCTTAGAGAGTGGAAAACCCTAGCCGAGATGCGTGCATATCTAGGCATACGCGGATTTGCAGTTGTAGTGTCTCGGAGCTTTCAGAAGCTTGAAAACATGATGCCAAACCTAGTAGCGGAAATGCGGGATGATTTAACTAACGAGCCATTCGTTCGTGAATTCATCATTGGTTCCAAGAACTGGTCCTACAATGGTGACCCGAAGAATCCCATTTTCTCTTATTATTTTGAAGACCACGACAACTTGAAGTCGATGCTGAAAGTGATGCAAAATTACGACGCGATCATTGAAACTACGTACAACAATGCCGACCGATTTGAGTTTACTGAAGACTTCGCAGAATTCCTCTTACTGCCCGTTTAGCTCTATTACTCAAGATTCACATTCAGGCGGAGTTGCCCGCCCGTTGTATCTGTTTTCTGAAAGCGGCCTTTAGCTGGACCGGAGATAATCGGTAGTGAGCGCTCGCTGCCGCCATTCACCATGCTACCTCTGGTAATCTTATGCCCTGCCTTAGCATGGCAGATGATCTGACTGCGACGGCATGATGCCTTGCTGAATACAGCACTCATGGTTTGCCCGTGTAGTCCTTCACCCGGCAGTCCGAGGACTCGGGGAATATGTTCCTGTGAAGAACAGCAGGAACAAGCCCGTGTCGTCATCCAACTGCATCACCGAGCACCTGATCGCGCTCAGGCAACAGCAAGGGCCTGACGCGGAGCGCTTGCTGATGGAGAATTTTGCGGGCGGACGGCACTACATCCCGCGTCGAGAAAGTGCGAAATTCGAGCGCCTGTGCGACCTCATCGGCGAGCCCGCCGCGACCTATCTCGCGGATTGCTGTGGCGGCTTCGAATGGGACTTTCCTTCCCAAAGGACATACGATCTCCGAAAGCACCGTGCAGCGATCCTTTCTGATCTGCGAAACCCCGACCTCACCCTGAACGATGTGGCCTTGCGCAACGGCATTTCCCGCCGTTGGGCGAGTATTCTTCGTCAACGGGGCAACGTTTACCCACCCAAACAGGACCCCTGACATGCTCAACAACAATGCCGCAATTGACGCGCTCTTCACCAGCTTCAATGCAATCTTCAACGACATTCACAGTGCCGCACCGACCTATTGGTCGCAGGTTGCCATGGAGGTTAAATCCACGGGCTCGGATGAAGCCTACGGCTGGATGACCTCACTGCCGCAGCTTCGGGAATGGATCGGTGAACGACATATCGCGACCGCACAGGCAGCCGCCTACGTGATCAGGAACCGCAAATTCGAGCAGACCATCCGGGTATCGCGAGAGGACATCGAGGACGATAAGGTCGGCATATATGCTCCGATGGTTCGGATGATGGCTCAGGCGGCTGCCAGCCACCCCGACGAACTGATCTTCCAACTGATGCGGGACGGCTTTGAGAAACCGGGCTTCGACAATCAGCCGTTCTTTGATGCGGATCATCCCGTGCGGGACAAGGACGGAAATGTCGCTTCGGTCTCGAATTTCGGCGCAGGAACGGAACCCATGTGGTTCCTTCTGGACACGACGAAGGCGGTCAAGCCGTTTATATTCCAAAAGCGGATCGGCTACACACCGCAGCGCCTCACCAATGATAGTGACTCGCGGGTCTTCACCAAGGATGAATTCCTCTACGGCACAAGGGCGCGGGTCAATGCCGAGTTCGCGCTGTGGCAACTGGCATTCGGATCTAAGCAGGCTCTGACTGCGGAGACATACGCCGCAGCCCGGCAAGGGATGCAGTCGATCAGACACGATGGCGGGCGGATCATGGGTGTTATGCCGAACCTCCTAGTTGTCGGTCCGGAAAACGAGACCGCCGCGCGCCAGATCCTGAAGGCCGCGCGGATCAACGGATCTGACAATATCTGGGCTGACAGCGCAGAGCTGATCGTCACGCCGCATCTGTCGGAGTGAGCAGATGTCCGACAGGATTGAAGCTCTCCCTTCTGATCTGCCCGCGTTACCGGCTGCGGGTGTGCCGGACGTATCCGAGGTTCAGCTCCTGCCCGCCGGACCAATCCGCCCGAAGGATGGGCGCGGCCCATGGTTTGTGCGCAATACGGCTGCCCTTCTGGCGGCGTCCAATGCCGCACTTGGCCGGGGCGTTCCTATCGATCTGGATCATGCCATCGACCTGGGAAAGAGCACCGCAGCGGCGGGCTGGGTCCGGCGCTTCCGGGCGAAGTCCGATGGAAGCATCTGGGCGGATATTGAGTGGACCCCGATGGGAAAACGCAGGCTGGAGGACCGCGAATACCGTTACATCAGCCCGTCATTGGTGGTGAGCGAGCGTGACGGCACCGTCTTGCGGATTGACCGCGCAGGGCTGACCAACACGCCAGCGTTAGAAATGCGGGCGCTTTGCGCAGCCGGTCCTGAGGCCGAAAGCGATCAAGAGACAAGTGAGAACCGCCGGGTTGTCTCAGAGCTGATTGCTGCGGGTCACATTCGTTCCGAAGACCGTCAGATGGCAATGGACCTCTGCGCAGTCAGTCGCGCTGCGCTAGAGGCTTGGGTCCGGTCCAAGCCCGGTGCACCGGCCAAGGATCTGTTTAAGGACTACCGCCGAAGCGGTGTTTTCGCCTGAGGGCGGCGCGACGGAATACCGGGTGATCAGGGTGGAACCCGGTGCCCTGCGGCGGGATCATGGTCGGGCCTGTCGCAGGGCAAATTTGATCGGAGGGGCGTCATGGACAACGCAGTAAACGATGACATCGAGCTGCTGGAGCACCACTTGAAGGTCGCTCACACCGCCTTTGAACAGGGCTTTAAAGCTCTTGAAAAGGCTTCATCCGAATTGGCGAAAATCAGGTCTGCGATTCGACAAGTGAATATTGGCAGTTTACCGCCTTGCTCTGTTCCTGTCACTGAACACCGACGCCAACACAAATCCGGGCGCCCCTCAAAGATCAATAATGACCCTGAATTGCAGGCGTTTATACTTGCGCGAATAGACCGGATGACATTCGTTGAATTGGCCTCCGCTGTTGCAGACCATTTCCCGCCATCGCGCCGGGTCGGGAAAAGCGCCATTCACGCATGGTACCGACGGCAGGCGCGTGACTGATCTGCTGTCCTGCTATTGATCCAATGCCCGACCCGTCACGGATCAGCGCGGGACTTCCGGGGTAGTCCGGGAACAATCCTTAAGTAACAGGCACAAAACATAGGTTACACCACAACCGCTTTTTGCCTCCAGTGCCGGGGATGAGACTGGAGGCTTCCAACAAAAAATCCCGTTCCACGACCAGCTGCCCGATTTTGACGTGCAGCTTTCCGACCTCTGCCGCCGATATCGTCGGCTCCGCGGTCGCCTGGCCGGTGAAGGCCTGTGCCATGTTCTCAATCGCGGTCCGTTTCCAGCCGCTGATCATGGTAGGCTGGATGTCATACTTCTTGGCCAGCTCGGCCGTCGTCAGCTCCTCGCGGATGGCTTCCAAAGCCACCTTCGCCTTGAACTCTGCAGAATAGCGTTTCCGTTTCGTCATTTCTGTGCGTTCTTCCTCAGACACTACAGATTAGCACCCGGTCCGAAATCCCGCGACCACCTCTATATGAGGCGAACGGCCAAACGAAGCTGAGCAAATCGCGGGGTGCCCGTGCCAGCACCCCGCAACCGGTCAGCCGGAGAGAGCCTCTCTGAACGCGTGCCAACTGCCTTTGGGTGTGCGGTCAAGAGTCTCGAAATCCACATGCACTATGCCAAAGCGCTTTTCATAGCCAAAGGCCCATTCGTAATTGTCGAGGAGGGACCAGTAGAAAAAGCCCTGAAGGTTTGCGCCGCCCTCCATGGCTTCGCGCGCAGCCGCGATATGGTCACGGATGTAATTGACCCGCGTCTCATCAGTCACGGCACCGCCGATCACCTCATCCGCCCAGGCCATGCCGTTCTCGGTGACCACGATAGGAAGATCACCGACATAATCCCGTGCCATACGGACCAGCAGGTTGCGGAGCCCCTCGGGATAAATCTCCCAGCCCATCTGCGTTTTCGGCAACGGCCCCTCATGGTTTCGGGTTGAGGGCCAGGGAAGGTCCGGCGCGTCTGAGACGAGAGACCGGGTATAGTAGTTGACGCCGAGCCAGTCGATGGGAGTGGAAATCACCGCCATATCGTCCCTCCAGCCATCAGGCATGTGCCGTTCCAGCCCCTCGAGCGCGACCTCGGGATAGGTGCCCTTGGCGATCGATTCGATGAACCAGCGATTGGTCATTGCATCCGCGCGGTCGACGGCTGCTTCCTGACCCTCACCGAATGGCAGAATGTCCGCGAAATTCAGAACAACCCCAAGGTTCTGATACCCGGCGGCGCGCAACCGATGAACCGCGAGGCCGTGCGCGAGTTGCACATGGTGCATCGCGCGCGCTGTGGCGCGAATATCCCGCAAGCCCGGCGCATGTTCCCCGATCAAATGCGACAATACACTGACGCACCAAGGCTCGTTAATAGTCGCCGTACGAACCACCCGGTCACCGATCCGGGCCATCACGACCTCTGCGTAATCGGCAAAGCGTTCTGCCGTCTCCCGGTTCATCCACCCACCGCGATCAGCGAGCGCCGACGGGAGGTCCCAATGATAAAGGGTGAGGTAAGGCTTCAATCCCCGGGCGAGGATACCATCGACAAGCTTGTCATAGAAGGCGAGCCCCTCCTCATTGACTGTGATCCCGTCCGGCATCACCCGCGCCCAACTCACCGAAAAGCGATAGGCATCGAAACCACCATCCTTGAGCAAATCCAGATCCGTCTCCCAGCGATGGAAGTGATCGCATGCGAGCGCGCCGTCCTCATTGCGGACAACATTTGAGCCAGTGGCCGCAAAAGTGTCCCAATGGCTCGACCCTGCACCGCCAAATTTGTGACCTTCGATCTGATAGGCCGCGGTCGCCGCGCCAAAGACAAAGTCATCGGGGAAGTCCGCGCGAGAAAACAGCGCCCTCTGAGGCTTGTTAGAAGGGGAATCTGACATACTATTCTACTCCTCTCAAAATTGAGATGTTCACAGCAAAGCTGTCCGAATTTTCATTTGCCCGTCGCATGATGAACCTCACAATGGAAGTCCGGAATCGTCAGCGGGCGCCACAGTAAAACCGGTCCGATCAGGATTTAGCTGCTCGCGGTCCACCTCCTGACCCGGCACTGCATCGAGAGACAATGTTTTGTCTCAAAACTGCTCCCGGGTGTAATCGAGCGCTCTCCATAGTGCCGGGTCGCAGTCTCAGCCATTGTCTCAAAAAATAGCAATGTGTCGGCAGCAGATCGACGCTCTTGGGACTTATCGAGGGTTAGACGAAACAAAAAAGAGCGCGCCAAAAGGCACGCTCTTTTCTTCAGCGAGGAAGCTCAGGAGTTGTCGGCAGCGACGATGATCTCGCCATCCGCGGCATTTTCGGCATCGGGTTTTTGATGCCCTTTCTTATGCTCTACCGGTTGCTCGACGGAAACAGGCCCGGTCGGTTCCAGGGCAGACGTCACCTCGGTCGCCGTCACCTCTACCGCGTCATCCGCAACTTCGGACGGCGCCGTGCTCTCCTCGGCCACTGGCTGGCTTTCCAGTTGGCCGACGATCAAAGGCAGCATCGCCGTCCCTGCTGGCATAGCGACCGTGCCTTCCTTGGGTTCCTTCCAGGCCAAGGTGTCAAACGCGCTACAATTGTCGCAGACCGCCGCCCATTCGCCATGAACCGTGTGGCAGTTTTCGCAGACCCATTGAGGACCGCGCGGGACTGTCGCCGCTTTGGTGAGCCAACCGCGCACAATCGCGTCATCGGAGCCTTCGCCCCGCTCAACAGCCGCCATGATGGTGACCGAGCGGGCCGTCGGGTGGCTGGTGGCCAGATCACCCAGAGCGCGCCGCGCGGCCGGGAAATCCTCGTTGGCAATGTGCAACTCAGCGAGCAGCATTCGCGTCTCGGGATGATCGGGGTGAATACGCGTCAAAGTGGTGAACCGGCGTACCCGCTGGGCGGCACTCTCCTCGGGCTGGATCTCGGCAAACGCTGCGGCCAGATCCGGATGCGGCTGGGCTTCCCAGGCTTTTTTCAGAACCCGGGTCGCGTAACGCTCCTGGTTGTTCTTGATATAACCACGGGCGGCCAGAACGGCTGCGGGGATCAGATCCGGCGACAAACGGTTGGCCTCGATCGCGCCTTCGCGTACCTCGGGCGTCAGGCTCTCATCAAGGAGTTCGCGGGCCCCGGACAGCGCCAGCACCGCGTCCCGGCGCTTGGCAACGTCGCGAGGCAGCGCGCCTTGTTTCGCCTTAGCGGCGAGGGTCTTGCGCGCGCCGTCCCAGTCCTTCGTGGCGGCCTGAAGTTTCAGGAGCGTATCCTGTGTCTCGCCGTGCTTGGGCTTTAGAGCGAAGGCTTCCTTGGCCAGCGCCAGTGCGGTTTCGGTGTTATCCTGCTCCATCTGATGTTTGAGCAGTCCGCGCACGCCGACAAAGCGGGTGCGTTCGTCTTGAACGAGTTGCTTGTAGACCTCTTCGGCCTTCTTCTTGTCGCCCGCGATTTCCGCGCCCTGCGCGAGCAACAGCCCCGTCACATCGGGCCGGCCCAGATAATGCTCGGCGCGTTCCGCTTTGGCCTGTGCCTCACGACCTTCGCCAGCCGCCACGGCCAGCATTGCATCACTGAGCGCCTTGAGGCCCTTCTTTTCGCGATTGCGCGCGAAATGCCGGGTCAGAGCTGTTTCATCGCCCGACAGGAACCGGATGAACGCCACCAGCAGCCCCAGAAGTTTCAGCCCAAGCCAGACGGCCAGCACGGCCAGAACAGCCGCAATCGCTGCCCCGAGCGGACCAAGCGTAATTTCCATGTCGGCAAAGGCAACACGGATGGAGCCATCTGCGTTCAGAAGTTGCCCCGCTCCGATGGCCAGAAGACCGACGATGGCGATAAAGATGACGACTTTGAGTAGGGACCAAAGCATCAGCGCGTCCTCACTGGTTGCTGACGGTGTCGCTCATCCCGGCCAGAGCCGAGCGGGCGTCCAGACGCGCCTGAGCACGGCTGGTCCAGTCAGAGAAGGTTTCTTGCCCGGCGGGGGACAGCTTGGCGATCTCGGCCAGCGTGCCCTCCAGATCGGACTCGGCGAGGCGGGCTTCGGCGCGGGACAGGACGGCGTCGGGATCGTCGCCTTCCTTTTCGCTCAGGGAGCGGACCCCGGCTTGCGCTTTCAGGAAGGCGCCAAGACGGTCCTGAACCCTGTCGCCTGCCGTTTCCGCGACCGAAGCAGACAGGGCCTGACGGGCCACAGCCGGGTAGGACGCCTGCAGCGCGGCCATCGTTGCCACACCGTCCGCAGCAGGAGCAGACAAAGCCTCAGGAACGTCCGCGCCGCTGGCACTTTGCAGTGCGCCGATAGCGTCGGCATACGGGTCGCCAATTTCCATCGCGGCGCGGATATCGGCGAGAGCGGCCTGCACCGAAATCCGGTTTGCCTCTGCCCGCGCTGCCGATTCGGCGTCCGCGATGGCGGTTTCCTGCTGTGCCAGCGTCTGCTTCTGTTCGTCTATCAGAGCGGCTTGCTCAGCAAGTTTTTCGGACTGGTCCTGCGTCAGGGCGCTCAGTTCATCGATACGGGCGGAGAGCTTCGACACCGTATCCTGTAGTTTCTGCGTGGCATCGCTGCCTTCAAGCGTCGCCAACCGGACCGCAAGAGCCTCGGTGATGCCCTTCAGATCGCTGCCCTCAAGATTGGCCAGACGTTCCTCCAGCGGCGAGAAATCGATCTCGGGCAATTCCGGCAAATCCGCTGGCAAACCATCCACGCGGGACATCAGCTCGTCCACACGGACCGCGACAGCGCCGATCAGCTCCTCGAAATTCGAGGCATCGGCAATCGGGGCTTCTGCGGTTTCCAACGCATCGATCCGGGCGCCAGTGTCGGCGGCAAACTGATCCAACCGCTCGGACTGTGCCTCTACCTCCGCCTGTACGCTGGCGAGGGGATCTTCGCCCTCCCCAGAGTTCAAAAGCGAAAAATCGGTGTAATAGGCGGCGACATATCCGATTCCGCCGGCAACAACGCCCCCCAGAAGCGTCGCCACAAAGGACCCGCGCCCCGAGGGGGATCGGGAGGGTTCCGGCGAGGTCACCACCAGATCGGTGGCTGTCTCATCTTTGGGCTCAGTGTCAGCGCCCGGGTTTGTGTCGGTCTCGCTCACGATGTCCTCTCTTCTCCAGCTCAGGTCTGCACCCTAAGCAGGTTGCTCAGGCGCAACAACCTGCAAGACGCGCCAGAACCGCGTTTGCGTTACTTTCTTTCGCAATTAGAGCGGTATCCCGCCAAGGCCAGTCCTCCAACGCTGCCGCGCTGATGCCGACCACCCGGATAACCGACGGCAGGTCCGTTAGTTCCGCAGAAATAAGTCGCGCGGATCGTCGGGAAAAAAGCGGCAGAACCGCTGGTTTGCCCGAGGCGATCCAGTCGTGGACGGCTATGCTGAGAGGAACGGCCATCTGATCGTAGGCAACGACGCTGTCCGCCTCTATCCCGGCGCGGCAAAGGTCTGACCCGAGATCCCCGGTCACGTGCCGCCCGTGGACATGAAGATATGGCCCGCCGCCGCGGGCGATCAGCACCTCCGTCAAGGCGCTTGCCGACCCGCCCAAAACCTCGCACTGCGCACCGGCCGCCTCGGCGACCGAAGCCGTGCGCGACCCGACCGCAATGGCGTGCCAGCCGTCGAGCCGCCCACCCGCTGCCCGCGCCGCCGCCCGCGCGCCATTCTCCGAGGTGAGGATCAGGGTGTGATGGGGCATTGGGCCGGTCTCGCACCATTCGATGTCCAACACGGGCGAAAACAGCACCGGACCTCGCCATCCCGCCAGTCTGGCTTGCTCCGCGAAACGCCGACTTGCCCCCGCGGGGCGGGTGAGAATCAGTGCGGTTTCAGAGGCTGCGGACACGGCTGCTCCATGGACGGGCGGGCTGCGCGATGCTACGCAGTGGAGACATTCCATGCAACGCCAAGGCCTCTTCCGCGCATGTCACAGATCCTCCTCGGTATTGAATCGAGCTGCGACGACACCTCCGCCGCCGTCCTCCGGGGCCGGGAGATCTTGTCAAACGTGGTTTCTTCGCAGACCGACCTGCACGCGCGCTACGGTGGAGTGGTCCCGGAAATCGCTGCCCGCGCCCATGTGGAGCGGCTCGACCTCTGCGTCGAGGCAGCGCTTTCAGAAGCCGGACTGGAGCTAACTGACATGGACGCCATCGCCGTGACCGCCGGGCCGGGACTGATCGGCGGCGTTATGGCAGGCGTAACCTTTGCCAAAGCACTTGCGATGGCCACCGGCCTGCCGATGGTCGGGGTAAACCACCTCGCAGGGCACGCTCTGACACCGCGACTGACGGATGATGTCGCCTATCCCTATCTGATGTTGCTGGTCTCGGGCGGCCACTGCCAGTTCCTGCGGGTCGGAGGGCCGGACCAGTTCGCCCGCCTCGGAGGCACCATCGACGACGCGCCTGGAGAAGCCTTTGACAAGGTCGCCAAACTCCTCGGCCTGCCCCAACCCGGAGGGCCCATGGTTGAGGCGGAGGCCCGGTCGGGTGATGCGACGCGGTTCGACTTTCCCCGGCCGCTCCTCGACCGGCCCGGCTGCGATCTGTCCTTCTCAGGTCTGAAAACAGCCGTTCTGCGCGCGAGGGATAAGTCGCTCATTGACGGTGCCCTCCCCGCACAAACCCGCGCCGATATTTGCGCCAGTTTTCAGACCGCAATCGCCGAAACGCTGGCGCGCAAGAGCCGTCGCGCGCTGGAGCTCTGCCCCGAGGCCACGGCATTTTGCGTCGCAGGGGGCGTGGCCGCGAACCAGACCATCCGCACGGCGCTCGAAGAGGTGACAGACCTGCCCTTCGTCGCGCCACCGCTGAAGCTCTGCACAGACAACGCCGCGATGATCGCGTGGGCCGGAGCGGAGCGCCTGGCGTTGGGCTATCGCGACGGACCTGAACTCGCCCCCCGCCCGCGCTGGCCTCTGGACAGCAACGCCGCCCCCATGCTCGGATCGGGTAAAAGGGGGGCGAAGGCTTGAAATACTGGCTGTTGAAATCCGAACCATCCGACTGGTCCTGGGATGACCAGAAAGCCAAAGGAGCCGAAGGAGAGCCCTGGACCGGCGTGCGGAATTATCAGGCCCGCAACATGATGCGCGAGATGGCTTTAGGCGATCTGGCGCTGTTCTATCATTCCCAGAGTGAAAAGGCCTGCGTCGGAATTGTCGAGGTGATCCACGAAGCCCATCCCGATCCGACCGATGACAGCGGCAAATGGGATTGTGTGACGGTAAAGGCGGTGCGCGATCTGCTCCGTCCTGTGACACTGGCCGAGCTCAAGGACGATCCGAGATGCGCTGACATGCCGCTGGTCAACCGGCCGCGCCTGTCAGTGCAGCCGGTCAGTGCGGCGGAATGGGCGGTGATCGAAGAACGCGCCGCCGAAGACTGACGGCTCAGCCGTAGACCGATGATTTGCCGAAATGCACGACGAGCATGTAATAGACGACGGCACGGTATTTGTTCCGGTTCGAGCGGCCATAGGTCTCGATCACGGAATTGATCGCCTCCATCAGCTGCGGACCGTCCGGCAGACCCAGCTTTTTCATCAGGAAATTGGCCTTCACACGCTCCAGTTCGGCATCGTCCGAGGCCGCGACGGTGGACGCGTCCGCATTGTAGATCGACGGGCCGCACCCGATGGTCACCTTGGTCAAGAGATCCATATCAGGCTCAATCCCGCACTTCTCCCGCAAATCGGCAGCGTAGGTCTGGATCAGATCGTCGCGTTTACTCATTCGAACTCTCCTGTTGGCAGGCCCTGTTTCCGGGCATTCTGTTCCGCAGCCTAGTCGGCTGATTCGAGCCGATAAAGACATATTTGGCTCATGAGCGGCCATCAGCCGTTGCCTTTCCCGCGCACAAACCGTTCATTGCCCACAGTCGCGACACCTACGTCGCACATCACAGCAGTGGAGAAACACATGGGTCTTCTGAATTTCGTGAAGAACGCGGGTAAGAAACTCTTTGGCGCCGCCGAGGCCAGCGAAGCCAACGAAGATGCTCTGAAGAAAGAGCTCGATGATCTGGGCCTCGACGCCTCTGGCCTCGACATCAAGGTCGAGGGTGACAAGGTAAAGGTCTCCGGCAAGGCCGCCAGCCAGGAGGTGAAGGAGAAAGTCCTCATCGCCGTTGGTAATGTGGACGGTGTTGCTCAAGTCGAGGACGAAGTGGAAGGTGCCGAGCCCCGCACCCACACCGTCGAAAAAGGCGACACCCTCTGGGCTATCGCCGAAAAGGCACTTGGCGCCGGCAACCGCTACAACGAAATCTTCGAAGCCAACCGCCCGATGCTCAGCGATCCGGACAAGATCTACCCCGGTCAGGTGCTCCGCATCCCCGAGTAAAGCCATAATCGCCCGGTCTGTGAAATGCCTGCAGGCCGGGCATATTGCGCAACATTGCCCCCGAATTCAGTCGAATTTCCTGATTTTACCCTGCGACCTGTTGACGCCGCTTGCCACAATGTGCACTCGGCCAGATGCTGCACGGATCTTCGGATCCTGCAAGCAACACGAAGACAGGGAGGTTCCCACGGTATGGGACAAGAAGTTTACGTCGTCGCGCATGACGACGACATTACCCAGAACAGCGCATTGGATACGGCCATTGCCCGCGCCCAGAAATCGGGCGCAAGCATTGTTGTGGTCCATATCCTTGAGTGGTCGCCCTACAGCTTTCTGACGCCCGAAGAGCTGAACCAGCGCCACAAGCGCCGGAACGAAGAGCTGGGCCGTGCCGAAGAGCACGTGATCGCCCCCGCTCTGGCGCGCGCCAAAGCCGCTGGCGTCGAGGCCAAAGGCATCGTCAAGCACGGCAACGTCCCCGAGCAGATCGTCAAGATCGCGGACACCGAAAAGGCCGATTTCATCATCGTGGGCCGCTCCGGTAACGGTGGCGCTGTGTCGCGCATCTTTGGCTCCGTTCCGCTGGCTATCGCGCAGATCGCCACTGTCCCGACCGTCATCGTCCCCTGATCAGGAGAACCCCAGATGCATAAGCTTCTCCCCGCAGCGGCGCTGCTGGCCTCGGCCAGTGCAGCCTCCGCACAATCCGTCGACGAGAAGGTCAACGAGATCTTTGCCAACTCGACCGGCTGGTTCGTCAACCTCATCTTCGCCCCCCTGCCCGGCACCAGCTTCCCGTGGATCGTGCTGTGGCTGGTGGTCGCCGCGACGATCTTCACCGTCTATTTCGGCTTCGTGCAGTTCCGCGCCTTCGCCCACTCCATCTCGCTGGTCAAAGGCGACTACTCCGACCCCAACGACGCCGGTGAAGTGAGCCACTTTCAGGCGCTCGCGACCGCCCTCTCGGGCACTGTGGGTCTCGGCAACATCGCTGGCGTGGCCGTGGCCATCGGCATCGGTGGCCCGGGTGCGACCTTCTGGATGATCCTCGCTGGGCTCATGGGCATGGCGTCGAAATTCACTGAATGTACCCTCGGCGTGAAATACCGCAACGAGTATGCCGACGGCACCGTCTCGGGTGGCCCCATGTACTACATGACCAAGGGCTTTGAGGAGCGCGGCATCCCGGCGGGTAAGTTCCTCGCCATCCTCTTCGCGATCTTCTGTATCCTCGGCGCACTCGGCGGCGGCAACATGTTCCAGGCCAATCAGGCCCATGCCATGATCTCCGGCACCTTTGGGGATTATCCGGGCTGGGTCACCGGCATCCTGCTGGCCGGTGTGGTCTTTGCTGTGATCGTCGGCGGTCTGAAGTCGATCGCGAGCGTCACAGAAAAGGTCGTGCCGTTTATGGGCGTCCTCTACGTGATCACCGCGATCATCATCATCCTGATGAACGCTGACATGATCGGCTGGGCCTTCGGCCAAATCTTTGCGGGCGCCTTTACCGGTCTCGGTGTCGCTGGTGGTATGGTTGGCGCCCTCATCCAGGGCTTCAAGCGCGCCGCCTTCTCCAACGAAGCCGGTGTCGGTTCTGCCGCGATTGCCCACTCCGCCGTCCGGACCAAGGAGCCGATCACCGAGGGCTTCGTGTCGCTCCTTGAGCCCTTCATCGACACCGTGGTGGTCTGCACCATGACTGCTCTGGTGATCATCATCACCCAGCAGCTGCTGATCGACGAGACCACGGGCAACTACCTGCTGAACGAAGCCGGTTCCGCCATTGCCACCGTTGATGGCAACTCTGGCGTGGCCCTGACCTCTGCGGCCTTCTCTTCGGCCCTGCCGTTTTTCAAGTACGTGCTGGCTCTGGCGGTGATCCTGTTCGCCTTCTCCACGATGATCAGCTGGTCCTATTACGGCCTCAAGGCCTGGACCTTCCTGTTCGGTGAAGGCCAAACCAAGGAGCTGATCTTCAAGATCATCTTCTGCATCTTCGTGGTCATCGGTGCGGCCGCCAGCCTCGGCCCGGTCATCGACTTCTCCGACGCGGCGATCTTCGCCATGGCGGTGGTCAACATCATCGCGCTGTATTTCCTGATGCCGATCGTGAAGCGGGAACTGCAGAGCTACACCTCCCGCCTGAAGTCCGGCGAGATCAAGCGCTACAACGCCTGATCCTCGACCAAAGCTCGAAACCAAACAGGGGCGCCCCTCACCGGGCGCCCTTTCTTTTGGCGATTGTATATTTGACAAACCCCTCTGTTGATCGCAGGCTCCGGTTCTAGCATAAAGGGATTCGAGAATGATTGGCGTTACAGTCAGCATTGAATATGATGATGACTACAGCAACCGTTACCGAAAGCTGCACGATAGGATGGCGGGATTCGGTATATCCGAAGATAAGAGCACATCGTGCCTTTTCTTGGACACCGATGATGCGGAAGCCGTCCACACGGCTCTTTACGGAGCCTTAGACTTCCGCAAGGACAAGGTAATCGTATTCACGACCTACGCCCACACACTCAAGAGATTCGGTCCCACATGAAACGCTGCTCCACTTGAACCGGGACACGGCAGATGCGGTAAGCGAACCACATTGCCAATCTGATGCGAATATCTTTCATAGGTATTATTGTACCCCATCAAATGAGGTAATTCAATACCTCATTTAGAAGACGATTTACGACTTTTGGGCTTCGGCTTCACCAGACCGCGCAACTTTTCCTCAAACCGTTCGTCGTCGTCGTCCGTCCCGAGTTCGCGGGCGGCTTCCTTGAAGCGTTCCAGTTGAGATTTCTTATCATCAGTCATTAAACGTAGAACCCCGTTTGGGCATATTCAGGCGGGAGGTCCAAATCCCAAGTGTGAATCACTTTCAGGCCCAGTTTCTTTGCGAATGCAGCTTGATGCTCGTCATCCGTATACAAAATTTCAGCGCCGTTAACTTTTGCGATAACTGCAATCTGTCTATCAAACTTCACTTCGTTCCAAGGCGCTTTGATGCCGGATCGCTTGTCGCCGGAAGCAATAGCCGTTCTCACAACCTCAGCAAGATCGACTGCGCATCGCTCATCGAACGGTGCAAGGTCAAATGCCGTCGACTGGTTGAGCGTTGCGGTCGCCCTCTGTAGATCGGGTACCGCGCAAAGCATTTCAGAGAAACAGGGGGTTGGAACTACCACGGTATCACCGCGCTTGCTAAGCCTATCCACAAGCGCCTCTACCCGTTCCTTGCAATGCTCTACCGGCTTCCCCGTTGCCGGGTTTGGTCTTGGCTTGCTGTCGGGGTTAAGAACAAGCGAAAGAAACGTATTGTCAAAAGCAACTATCAACTCGCCGTACCGTTTCGTTCCTCAATTTCAATAATTTTCCCAAGTGGATCGTCGGGCCAATCAATATTCATGTTACGCAAACGATTCACGCTTTCGCGAAGGCTCTCACGCGTAACTGGAGCAAAGTCAGTGATAACAAAATTGTCGATATTCCACTTGCCGGAATCCTCTTTAACCCACATTCCACGCCCACTGACCTTTACTTCTTCAAACAGAAAATCACGGAGGGCTTTAGCAATATCTTTGCTGGTTGTGCAGAACACAACTCCGTAAGCATCGGTGCTTATCCGAACTTTTGCATCATCTTTTGTTCCAGCGATGTGGTAAAGTTCTCCGACAAAGTTGGCTGCGCCTCTAACCCTCACTTGCTCACTGGTCTCGGCACGTTTACCCGGAAAGGCGATGATGTTGGCCCCTCTGGAGTCGTAGAAGCTTGCGCTGGTACCGTCTTCGCGAAGCATCAAGTTGATGAAATCCCGCGCGCGAGATGCTTGCTGAGGTGCTGTTCCCTCTGCAAGTTCCATAAGTCGTTTTGTCAACGCGGACTCGTGATTCCGGTCAATCTTGAACGCGCTCCCGTGACTGCTTTCGACCACGTCGACAAGGTGAAGGCTTTCTGCCACACCGAGCATCTTCTTTATCTCGGAGTAATACTCCACCAGCCTCCCGAAAGGCATACTTTCGGGAGTGAAATCATCGATCTTGAAAGTGTATATTGTCGTTTGCGTCAACTTCTGCGCCTCCAGCGCAGATTCTACGCGCCCAACGAGTCCCGGTAAAGCAATCTCTTACCGGTTACGCCGGATAGTGCCACAGAAGCCCTTTCGGCATCGTTTATGCCGTTGGCTTCGCGGTGGTTGTAGCGAAAGTCGAACTCAGCCGCGTAACGATGCAGGTGCTGCTTACCGCAGTGCTGATAGACGCCCTTCATGCCGCGCTTGAAGATGCTGTAGAAGCCCTCGACGGTGTTGGTGTGGACCTGCGGCTTCTCGCGCTTCACGTACTCGCCTGCGCTGTGCGTGGTGAAGTCGTGGTCGGCAAACTCGCCAGACAGGCTTGTATACTGCTTGGCTTCGTCGGTGTAGATCGTAGCCTCTTTGGCGATGTTTTCGCGCAGGATCGGCACAAGCGTGTCCTTCTTGATATTGTCAACGACGATGGACTTGGCGCGCTTGGTGTCGCGGTCCACAAGGGTCAGCATGGCGTTCTTGTGAGCGTAGCCACGCGCGCCCTTGGGCTTGTCGTGCTTCTTGCCGATAAACGTCTCATCGACCTCCACAGCGCCGCCATTGCCGCCAAACGGGGCAAGTGCGCCATCACGCATACACTCGCGGATGCGGTGAGCCAGAAACCATGCTGTCTTGTAGGTGACTTCCAGAACGCGGTGAAGCTGGTGCGCGCTGATACCCTTCTTGCTGGACACCATCAGGTGAATAGCTTGCAGCCACTTAAACATCTCGATGTGGCTTTCCTCGAGAATCGTATCTTTGCGCACGGTGAATTGTTTGCGGCATTCACGGCATTTCCACAGACCAAAGCGCTCTTTGCCTTCCGGGTTCTTCTTGCTCGGCTTAGTACGGACACCTTCCAGCTTGTAGGCGCGATCAACAACACCGCAGTGCGGGCAAACCGGACCATCGGGCCAAATAATGCCTTCGACATGAGCGAAAGCGGCGGCTTCGTCGTGCATGTAGGGTTTGCTGAGAACGGACATTGCGGAGACCTCTAACTTGTTGAGTTAGATATAGGTAATCCCCTTGGGTTTGTCAAATATACAATCGCCTTTCTTTTTGTCTGGAAATACCCAAATCTGCGCCGCACCCGGCGGCGCTAGACACAAAAATCCCGCCCGGTCGCCAGACCGGGCGGGCCTATTCCAAAAAGGTCGATCAGGTCAGTAGCGGTAATGCTCGGGCTTGAACGGCCCCTCAGGCGTCACACCGATATAGGCCGCTTGCTCAGGGTCGAGCTTCGACAGCTTCGCACCGATCTTCGCCAGATGCAGCGCCGCGACCTTTTCGTCGAGATGCTTGGGCAGGATGTAAACATCGTTGTCGTACTTCTCACCGCGGGTCCACAGCTCGATCTGCGCCAGAACCTGATTGGTGAACGAGGCCGACATCACAAAGGACGGATGCCCCGTGGCGTTGCCGAGGTTCAGCAGCCGGCCTTCGGAGAGGAGGATGATCCGGTTGCCTGAAGGCATCTCGATCATATCCACCTGATCCTTGATATTGGTCCATTTGTGATTGCGCAGGTTCGCGACCTGAATCTCGTTGTCGAAATGGCCAATGTTACCGACGATCGCCATGTCTTTCATCGCGCGCATGTGCTCGATGCGGATCACGTCCTTGTTGCCGGTGGTGGTGATGAAAATGTCGGCGCTGTCGATCACGTCTTCGAGCAGCACGACCTCGAACCCATCCATCGCCGCCTGAAGCGCACAGATCGGGTCGATCTCCGTCACCTTCACCCGGGCACCGGCGCCGCGCAGCGACGCCGCCGAGCCCTTGCCCACGTCGCCATATCCGCAGACCACGGCGACCTTGCCTGCCATCATCGTATCGGTGGCGCGACGGATGCCGTCCACGAGGGATTCTTTGCAGCCGTATTTGTTGTCGAATTTCGACTTCGTCACGCTGTCATTGACGTTGATCGCCGGGAAGGGCAACTGGCCCTGCTTCTTCAGCTCATAGAGACGATGCACGCCGGTCGTGGTCTCCTCGGAGACGCCTTTGATCTGATCGCGCATCTTGCTGAACCAGCCGGGGCTCTCCGCCATGCGCTTCTTGATCTGCTTCTTGATGACGGCCTCTTCTTCGGAGCCGGGGACGGGGATGATGTCCTCACCCGCCTCGGCACGGGCGCCAAGCAGGATATACAGCGTCGCGTCGCCGCCATCGTCGAGGATCAGGTTTGGCCCCTCGGGGAACTGGAACGAGCGATCCAGATAATCCCAATGTTCCTCAAGGCTCTGCCCCTTTATGGCAAAGACCGGGATCCCAGCATCGGCAATCGCGGCCGCCGCGTGGTCCTGGGTCGAGAAGATGTTGCAGGAGGCCCAGCGCACATCCGCGCCCAGCGCCACCAGCGTCTCGATCAGGACTGCGGTCTGGATTGTCATATGCAGCGAGCCGACGATGCGCGCGCCGCTGAGAGGCTTGGTCTCACCGAACTCCTCGCGCAGGGCCATCAGGCCCGGCATTTCAGTTTCAGCGATATCCAGTTCCTTGCGGCCAAAGCTGGCCAGAGAGATATCCTTGACGATGTAATCTTCAGCCATGCTTGGCTCCCGCGATAAAACAGTTCGCGCCGTCCTATCAGCGGCGCCTCCCTCCGGCAACATTCAGCGCGTGCGCCGGGTTGGGTTGCATTGTCGCTAGGCAAGAGGGAAAACCGCCGGACCAACCCTTGCTCCGAGGTTCCGATGTCCAAGCCCCCCCGTGCGTGGCAGCGTATGCTGTCCGGTCGCCGCCTCGACCTGCTGGACCCGACGCCGGTGGATATCGAGATCTGCGACATTTCTCACGGGCTGGCCTTCGTCGCCCGTTGGAACGGCCAGACGCATGGCGATTTCCCCTACTCGGTGGCCGAACATTCGCTGTTGGTGGAGACGCTCTACACCCGCCTCGTGGCCCGGCCTGACCCCCGATGGCAACTGGCTGCACTGCTGCACGACGCGCCGGAATATGTGATCGGGGACATGATCTCGCCGGTCAAAAACGCCGTCGGGCCCGATTATAAGGCCCTTGACGAACGGCTCACCGCAGCGATCCATATCCGCTTTGGTCTGCCGGCCGCACTGCCTGTTCGGGTGAAGCAGCAGATCAAGAAAGCCGACCGGATCTCCGCCTTTATGGAGGCCACGCAAATCGCGGGCTTTACCGAGGCCGAGGCAGCACGATTTTTTGGCCGCCCCGATCCGGCACTGATCGAGGGGCTGGACATCAGCCTTCGGCCGCCGAAACAGGTGCGCGAAGACTACGTCGCCCGCCACGCGGATCTGCTGGCGCAAATCTAGAGTCAGGATCAGACGGGAGCGTATTCCTGACTGATCCTGACATCTTGAAAGAAGTTACTTCCGCTTGGTGCCGGAATTGGCGGTGTCGTTGCGGGTGGCGACGCGCAGGGTGTTGGCAAAGATGTTCAGCATTGGGGCGCCCTCCGATGGAGATATGGGGTGAGCCTGACGTGCAGGCGGTGCGATAAGCGCCCATGTCACCGAAGTCGCAATAGGACAATCCGGAATCGAATGACCTCTGATCATGTCCGCTATGCTTTTGAAGCATAAGGACAAAAAACGCGCCCAACCGGGGTCAGGCGCGTCGTTTCACTCAATCAGAATGTCGGTTTCAGGCCGCTTCCTGCCCCTCGGGCGCTTTGGCGCCGGTCATATAGGCCACCGCGTCGGACATGGTGTGCTCCTTCGGGTCCAGCACGCAGAGGCGGCTGCCCAGACGGTGCACGTGGATCCGGTCGGCCACCTCGAACACGTGGGGCATGTTGTGGCTGATCAGGATGATCGGAATGCCACGGGATTTCACGTCGAGAATCAGCTCCAGCACCTTGCGGCTTTCCTTGACCCCCAGCGCAGCGGTGGGCTCGTCGAGGATGATGACCTTCGATCCAAAGGCTGCGGCGCGGGCCACGGCCACACCCTGACGCTGACCGCCCGATAGGGTCTCGACCGGCTGGCTGATGTTCTGAATCGTCATCAGACCCAGCTCACTGAGCTTGGCGCGGGCGAAGTCTTCCATCTGCTTTTTATCGAGCTTGCGGAAGTATTTGCCCATAAAGCCCTGCTGACGGATCTCACGCCCCATGAACATGTTGTCCGCAATCGACAGCGCCGGGGACATGGCAAGGGTCTGGTAGACCGTCTCGATCCCCTGCTCCCGCGCGTCCGTCGGGCTGCTGAAGGAAACCTTCTGCCCGTCCAGCGTGATCTCACCCTCGTCGGGGATCACGGCACCCGAAAGCGCCTTGATCAGGGTGGATTTGCCGGCGCCATTGTCACCGATTACCGCGAGGATCTCACCGGGATAGAGGTCGAAGTCGCAGCGGTCGAGGGCCGTCACCTTGCCGTAACGCTTGACGAGGCCGCGTCCTTTGAGAATCGGTTCCATTACGACGACACCTTTCTGATCCACTGGTCCACGGTCACGGCGGCGATGATCAGCGCACCGATCAGGAGGAAGGTCCATTGCGGGTTGGCGCCAGCCATCCGCAGGCCCAGTTCGAACACACCAACGATCAGCGCACCGAAAAAGGCGCCCAAAATCGAGCCGCGTCCGCCAAAGAGCGAGATGCCCCCGATCACGACAGCGGTGATCGACTGGATGTTGCCCATCATGCCGGTCGAGGCCGAGGGCGAGATGGAGCCAAACCGGCCGATCATCACCCAGCCTGCCAGCGCGCAAATGAAGCCGACGAGCATGTAGACCGACATGATCGTGCGGTGAACATTCACACCCGCCAGTTCCGCCGCATCCGGGTCATCGCCGACGGCATAGACGTGGCGGCCCCAAGCGGTGGAGCGCAGCGCGTAAGCGAGGGCCAGGATCAGTCCAAGCATCAGCAACACGCCGAGGGTAAATGTCGCGCCTCCGATCTGGAACTTGGCGCCCATGAGTTGCAGGAAGGCAGCCTGTTCCTCGATATCCTGCGCACGGATGGTCTCGTTACGCGAATAGAGGTAGTTGGCGGCCAGAACGATCTGCCACATGCCCAGCGTGACGATGAAGGGCGGCAGCTTGACCCGGCTGACCAGCCAGCCGTTCAGAGCGCCGATGGCGGTGCCGATGGTCAGTCCAATGGCCACAGACATCACCGGCGGAACGCCGTAGCGAAAGCTGAACTGCCCCATAATGACCGAGCTCAGCACAGCCAGAGCACCGACCGACAGGTCGATGCCCGCCGTGAGGATCACGAGGCTCTGCGCAGCAGCCAGTACGCCCACGATCTGCACCTGTTGCAGGATCAGCGTCATGGCAAAGGGCGAGAAGAACTTCGAGCCCAGCGTCAGGCCGAAAATCAGGATGGCCGATACGAGAACGATCAGCGGCACAAGGGATGGGTTGTGGTGGAGGGTGTCGTGGATGTGGCCCACGAGTCCTTTTTTGTGCGTTTCGAAGGAGGCAACCTCCTGCGATGCACCGGCCGTTGCGGCCTCATAATTATCTGTCGTGGTGTCCGACGACATGGCGTAGCTCCCGGAACAGGGTGTGACGACCTGCGGGGGCTCGCCGCGCCCCGCGCGATACATGGGATAGGGCGGCTAAAAGACGGATGAGGGGGCGCCGACGCGCCCCCTCAAGCATCACAGAAGGGATCAGCCCCAGCAGAGGTTCTTACCTTCTTCGACCGAGATCGACTCGACGCCATCGACGGGCTTGTCGGTGACAAGACCAACGCCAGTGTCGAAGAAGTTCTTGCCTTCGGTGGCTGCGGGCTTTTCGCCGGACTCGGCGAACTTCGCGATCGCTTCAATGCCCATGGAGGCCATCTTCAGCGGGTACTGCTGCGAGGTGGCGCCGATCACGCCATCGGCCACGTTGTCCACGCCCGGGCAGCCGCCGTCGACGGAGACGATCAGCACGTCGTTCTCACGGCCCAGACCCTTGAGCGCCTCATAGGCACCGGCAGCGGCGGGCTCGTTGATGGTATAGACGACGTTGATTTCGGGATCGATCGCCAGCAGGTTCTCCATGCCCTTCCGGCCGCCATCGGTGGCACCGTCGGAGACGTCCTGACCCACGATGCGCGGATCTTCTTCGTCGCCCCACTTGTTCGGGTCACCGAGGTCGATGCCGAAGCCCTGCAGGAAGCCTTGGTTGCGCAGCACGCCAACGGTAGGCTGGGAGATGTTGATGTTCAGAAGGCCGATCTTGGCGTTCTCGGCATCGTCACCCATCATGCCAGCGGCCCACTTGCCGATCAGCTCACCGGCCAGGAAGTTGTCGGTGGCGAAGGTCATATCGGCGGCGTCGATCGGGTCGAGCGGCGTATCGAGCGCGATGACCAGAAGACCAGCTTCGCGGGCCTGCTCGATGGTCGGGGCGATACCGGCCGGGTCGGAGGGGGTGATCAGGATGCCCTTGGCACCATCGGCGATGCAGGTCTCGACCGCAGCAACCTGGGTCTCATTGTCGCCGTCGATCTTGCCGGCATAGGTCTTCAGCGTGACGCCCAGCTCCTCGGCCTTGGCGGCGGCGCCTTCGCGCATCTTCACGAAGAACGGGTTGGTGTCGGTCTTGGTGATCAGACAAGCGGACACATCACCGTGGCCACCGGCATGGGCCATGGCGCCAAACAGCGACATGGCGGTCGCACCGAACAGAGCGGTTTTCGTCAGTTTCATGCGTTTCCTCCCGATACAGCTCGGCATTGCGAGCCAAAATTAGAATTCGCCGGTCTCACCCGGTGCACGCAAAATGACGTTAGTTTTTCCACCTGTCAATAATTCATTTTGTCAGATTTAATTAGCGAGGGCGACAGAATGCTTCGTGGATCCTCGCTGCAATGCGGCGTAAAATGCCTTTTTCTTGACAGCTAGTGCACCCCTGCTCTTAAATCACCTTTGCTGACAAAAGCCGCCAAGGCGTGTCAGCGAGGGAGGATATAGCATGGCACCGAGTGAACACTCACTCAACCGTAACGCGCAGGATGCGACATTGCGCGGCACGAATCAGAGCGGGGTGCGCGACCATAACGAGCGGCTCGTGCTATCGCTGCTGCGCCGGGATGGCGCACTCGCGAAGGCGGAAATCGCCCGCGCCACGGGTCTGTCGGCGCAGACTGTGTCGGTCATCACCCGAAGCCTGGAAGACGAAGGGATCATCCTGCGGGACGCGCCGCGCCGGGGCCGAATCGGTCAGCCCTCCGTCCCCATGCGTCTCAATCCCGATGGTGCCTATTTTCACGGCGTCACAGTAGGCCGGCGCCATTCAGAGCACCTGTTGGTGAATATGGTAGGGGACGTGATCAGCCGACATCGCTTTTTGCATCCCTATCCCGATTATGACGACATCTTTGGATTTATCCGCAGCGCCGCCCACGACATCCATCAAGGGCTCAGCGATGACGCACGAGGTCGTGTCGCCGGGCTCGGCATCGCCCTGCCCGGGGCGATGTGGGAATGGGCCGAGCATCTGGGTGTCACATCCGACGCGCTGGCCCCGTGGCGGACGCGCGACCTCGCAACGGATGTCGCCGCTGCCCTTGATATGGATGTTGATGTGCGCAACGACGCCTCCTGCGCCTGCGCCGGAGAACTGGTTTTCGGCAGCATCCCGGACATGCCGCCCGCGATGCTGCATATCTTCATCGACTATTTCATCGGCGCCGGGCTGGTGCTGGACGGACAACTCTTTACGGGCCGCACCGGCAACGCAGGCGCCATCGGCCCCATGCGGATCCCCCAAGCGGATGGGCGCACACGTCCGCTTCTAGCCGTGTCATCTTTATTCATGCTGGCGGACCGGCTTGAAACCGCTGGCAAGGACACCTCTGCCCTTTGGCGCATGCCCCCTGAATGGACGGACGCCGAGCCCCAACTCAGCGACTGGATCACTGAAATTGCGCCGGGTATGGCCCACGCGATCTCCGTGGTGGCGAGTGTGCTCGACATCGAGATGGTGGTGATCGACGGTCATATGCCCGAGGAAGTCCGCCAGCGAATCGTCGCTCATGTGGACAGGGCGGCGGATGGCATCAATTTTACCGGCAGTCTCAGACCAGAGATCCGCGCTGGGACCGTGGGTCCCGATGCGCGGTCGCTGGGCGCCGCGGCCCTGCCGCTCGCCCAACGCTTCATGCTGTAGCGTTCAGCGCCGACGGTCGCGGCGCGCGGACATGGGCTGGAAGGCCACGCCCACATGGGCCTCGCAGTAGGGCTTACCCTGCTGCACGGCGAGACCACAGAACCAGAAATGCTCGCTGGCGGGATCGCCGATCGGCCATTTGCAGGTGCGCTCGGTCAGCTCCATAAGGCTGAGGCGCTTGGCGGTCTTTTCCACCTCACGCACATTTTCCAGCGCTTCGGGGCTGATCTCATTGGCCGAGGTTTGCGGCGGCAGGGGCTGACCCGCGGGAACGATCCGGCGACGCGCGGGAATGGCGGGCACCTGAGCCTCAACCGGCTCTTCCTCGACAGGTGCGGCGGCTGGCTCTTCGGCGGGCTCCGGCGCGGGCTTTGCAGCGGGCGCCTCCGCGACGGGCTCGGCCTTAGGCGCCTCGGGCGCAGGCTCAGCCTTGGCGGCGGGTTTGGCCGCATCCCCCGGGGTCACCCGATTCGACAGGCCCAACCGGTGCACCTTGCCGATCACCGCATTGCGGGTCACATCGCCCAGCTCCTTGGCGATCTGGCTGGCGGAGTGACCCTCGTTCCACATTTGCTTGAGGCGCTCGACGCGCTCTTCGGTCCATGCCATATCCGGATCCTCGATAACTGCGGCTGTTTGGAATCTCTGCCCTATTCTAAGCATGGCGCCGCCCGATACAAGGCAAGCACTCAGGAGAAGTCGCGCTGTGATCGATTCAAACGCTCCGGAAATGGGCGTCCGCCGCTTTGGACGCTGGAACTGGCTGGGCACGAAGACCCTCGCCCGCCGCGAATATCGCCGCTTTATGGCGATCTGGGCGCAGACCATCGTCGGCCCCCTGATCACCGCCGGCCTGTTCCTCGCGGTCTTCGCCATCGCCATCGGCCCGACCCGCGGCGATGTCATGGGCGTGCCCTATATCCAGTTCATGGCGCCGGGCCTGATGATGATGACGGTGATCCAGAACGCCTTTGCCAATACGTCGTCGTCGATCCTCGCGGCCAAGGTGCAGGGCAACATTGTCGATACCCTGATGCCCCCCCTCGCGCCCATCGAGATGACCATCGGCTATCTCGCCGGAGGCATAGCCCGGGGCGGTGTGGTGGCTCTTGTCATCGGTTTTGTGATGATAACCGTGATCGGCACGGGGCTGGCCCATCCAATCATTTTCCTGCTCTTCGTGCTGACCGGCGCAACGATGATGGGCGCGCTAGGCATCCTCGGCGGCATCTATGCGGCAAAGTTCGACCAGATGTCCGCGATCACCAATTTCATCATCACGCCGCTCTCATTCCTCTCGGGCACCTTCTACTCCATCGAAGCGCTGCCGGCACCGCTCACCGCCCTGTCGCACCTGAACCCGTTCTTCTACCTCATTGACGGCGCGCGCTATGGCACGCTCGGGGTCTCGGACGCCTCCCCGGTGCTGGGCCTGACGGTTTGTATTCTCGTCACCGCCGGGCTCGTGGCATGGTGCTGGCACTGGTTCCGCACAGGCTACCGCCTGAAGTCCTGACGATTGACAGCCCCGCCGCTTCTTGCCACCCAATTGCAACCGCTTTTTCACAGGAAAACACCATGATCCCCGCTGTTCTCCCCACCTATGCCCGCACAACGCTCGCCTTCGAGCGCGGCGAAGGCTCCTGGCTCTGGACGGAGGATGGCACCCGATATCTCGATTTCGGGGCCGGGATCGCGGTGAACGCTCTGGGCCACGCCAACCCCGAACTGGTTGCGGCCTTGACCGAACAGGCGGCCAAGGTCTGGCACGTCTCGAACCTCTATGAGATCCCGGCGCAGGAACGGCTCGCCGAACAACTCGTCGCCCATACCTTTGCCGACACGGTGTTTTTCACCAATTCCGGCACAGAGAGCTGTGAACTGGCGATCAAGATGGCGCGCAAGTACTGGTCCGACGAAGGCGAGGGCCGGACGGAGATCCTGACCTTCGCCGGGGCGTTCCACGGCCGCTCCACTGGCGCCATCTCAGCCGCCGGTTCAGAGAAACTGACCGCCGGATTCGGCCCGCTCCTGCCGGGCTTCACCCAGCTCCCATGGGGCGATCACGAGGCGCTGGAGGCCGCCGCCACAGATCAGATCGCCGCCATCGTGGTAGAGCCTGTTCAGGGCGAGGGCGGCATCCGCCCCCTCCCCGATGCCTGCCTTAAAGGGTTGCGCGACCTTTGCGACCGGACCGGCGCGCTGCTGATCCTCGACGAGGTGCAGTGTGGGATGGGCCGGACCGGACGGCTCTTTGCTCATGAATGGTCCGGCATCACCCCCGACATCATGATGGTCGCCAAGGGTATCGGCGGTGGCTTTCCCCTCGGTGCTGTGCTCGCGACCGAAGACGCCGCCTCCGGCATGACCACGGGCACCCACGGTTCGACCTATGGCGGCAACCCGCTGGCCTGCGCCGTGGGCGGCAAGGTTCTCGACATCGTCACCGAGCCCGCCTTCCTCGACCGCGTCTCCGCCGCATCCGGGCGTCTTCGTCAGGGGCTGGAGGGCCTCGTGGCCAGTCACCCCGACATCTTCGAAGGTGTGCGCGGTCAGGGACTGATGGTCGGGCTCAAGCTTCGTGTCCCTCCCGCCGATCTCGTCGCCGCAGCCCGCGACCAGCACTTGCTGACCGTTCCCGCCGCCGATAACGTTGTTCGCCTCCTGCCGCCCCTCAACATCACCGACGAGGAGATCGACGCGGGCCTCAAGGCGCTCGACGCCGCGGCCAATGCTCTCAAGGCGACCGTCTGAGCCCTTCATCTTTCCTCAAATACCCCGGGGGAGCTGACCAGCGGTCAGCGGGGGCAGCGCCCCCTCCCCGCCCAGAACCGGATCCGACCCATGCCAAGCTTTCTCGACATCCATAAAACCGACGCCGCCGACCTGAGGGCGATCATCGACGCGGGCCGTGCGATGAAGACCAGCCGTCAGGGCCGCCCCAAAGGCGCCCCGGATGATGACCAGCCGCTGGCCGGGCACATGGTCGCGCTGATCTTCGAAAAGCCCTCGACCCGGACCCGCGTTTCCTTCGATGTGGGCGTGCGGCAGATGGGCGGCGAAACCATGGTCCTGTCGGGCACCGACATGCAGCTCGGCCATGGCGAAACCATCGCCGACACCGCTCGTGTGCTGTCGCGCTATGTGGATCTGATCATGATCCGCACCTTCGAGGAGCAAACCCTCCTAGAGATGGCCGAATACGCGTCCGTGCCGGTTATCAACGGTCTGACCGACCGCACCCACCCCTGCCAGATCATGGCCGATATCATGACCTATGAGGAGCATCGCGGCCCCATCGCCGGGCGCAAGGTCGTATGGTCCGGCGATGGCAATAACGTCTTCGCCAGCTTCGCCCATGCTGCGGAGCAGTTCGGCTTTGACCTGACCTTCACCGGCCCCCCGCCCCTCGACCCCGAACCGGATCTCCATGCCGGGATCACCATCGAGCGCGATCCGCATAAGGCCGTGGAGGGCGCCGATCTCGTGGTCACAGACACCTGGGTGTCCATGCATGACCCGCAATCGGCCCGCGAGCGGCGCCACAACCAGCTCCGCCCCTATCAGGTGAATGCCGAGCTTATGTCAAAGGCCAAGCCCGACGCACTCTTCATGCATTGCCTGCCCGCCCATCGGGATGACGAAGCCACGTCGGAGGTCATGGACGGCCCCCATTCGGTGATCTGGGACGAGGCCGAAAACCGCCTCCATGCTCAGAAAGCCGTCATGCGCTACTGTCTCGGGGTCTGAGGCCCGTGGCGCGGGACCAGATCTGTCTCGCGCCCCATGATCCTGCTTGGGCAGACGAGTTCGAGGTCGAAGCCAGATCCCTGACCCGCGCGCTCGCCCCTTTCGCCGTCCGGTTCCACCATATCGGCAGCACCGCCATCCCGGACCTTCTCGCCAAGCCGATCATTGACCTGCTGGGCGTCGCACCCGATCTCGACGGGATCGACACTGGCGCTCTGCGGATCGAAGCGCTGGGATACGAGGCCATGGGTGCTTTTGGCATCGAAGGCCGCCGTTACTTCCGCAAGATCTCCGCGTCAGGCAGGCGGACCCACCACCTGCATGTCTTTGCGGAGGGTTCGTCGCATATCACCCGCCACCTCGCCTTTCGCGACTATCTGCGGGCCCATCCGGAAACCGCCGCGCGCTACGGCGCGCTAAAGACCCGCCTCGTAACCACGCCCAATCTCGATTGGGGCGGTTATCAGGACGGCAAAGCGGCTTTCGTCCAAAGGACCGAAGCAGACGCTCTGGATTGGTGGCATCGCACCTGAAATCCGTACTTTCCTCAGCGCCCCCCATGGAATTCCGGGGACTCGCTGCGCATATGGCACCTGAATGACGACGGAGCCCCCCATGAGCCCTGCCCGACAGCGAATCGCCGATGTCCTCGACCGTGCCGCCACCCGCAATGCAATCACCGCGGTCATCATCCTGAACGCGATCCTGCTCGGGCTGGAGACCTCGGATACCGCCATGGCGGCGGCCGGGGGATTGATCCTCGCGCTCGACGCGCTCTGTCTCACAATCTTTGTCTTTGAGATCGCCGCAAAGCTATACGCCCACCGTATGGCCTTCTTCCGCAACGGCTGGAACCTCTTCGACTTCGCCGTTGTCGCCATTGCACTGGTCCCGGCCTCCGAGGGCTTCTCAGTCCTGCGAGCGCTCCGAATCCTTCGGGTCCTGCGCGTCATCTCCATCGCCCCCCGCCTGCGCCGCGTGGTCGAAGCCTTCCTCACCGCTCTGCCCGGCATGGCCAGCGTGTTCCTTTTGATGGCGCTGATCTTCTATATCGGCGCGGTCATGTCGACGAAGCTCTTTGGCGACGCCTTCCCCGACTGGTTCGGCACACTTGGCGAGTCGGCCTACACACTATTTCAGGTGATGACGCTGGAGAGCTGGTCCATGGGGATCGTCCGCCCGGTCATGGAGGTCTATCCGCTGGCCTGGGTGTTCTTTGTGCCCTTCATCCTGATGACGACTTTCGCGGTGGTGAACCTCGTGGTGGGTCTGATCGTAAACTCCATGCAGGACGCCCACGAGGAAGAAGACGCCGCCACCCGCGACGCCTACCGCGACGAGGTGCTTGCGCGCCTGGAGGCCATCGAGGAGCGGCTGCGCGCGCGCGACAGTTAAACGTGAGACACCTCTGTGACGTCCGGAATAGGAGTCTGGCCGAGGGAGGACGCAATGACCGAAACACATGACGGAGGATGCCGTTGCCGACGGATCCGCTTTGTCGCAACCGGCGCGCCGCAGCGGGTCGGGATCTGCCATTGCCTCGACTGCCGCAAGCAACACGGCGCGGTCTTCTACGCCGCCGCAATTTTTCCGCAGGAGACCGTCACGATCCGGGGCGAAACCAGCGCCTACAAAGATCGCCATTTTTGCCCGGTCTGCGGTTCACCAGTCTTTGCCCGTAGCGGTGACGAGATCGAGCTCTATCTCGGCGCCTTCGATATGCCGAACCTGTTCACCCCGACCTATGAGCTTTGGTCTGACCGTCGCGAGGCATGGCTACCCCCATTTCCCGGTGTCGTTTCCTGCCTCCGGGGTCGGGACGAGCAGGCCTGACGCCTCAGCCCTTGCGCCGCTTGGCCCGAAGGGTCGGATCGGCCTCAGTCGGATCGTCGGGCCAGGGATGTTTGGGGTAGCGGGCGCGCATGTCCTTGGCGACATCGGCATAGCTCCCAGCCCAAAAACCCGGCAGATCCTGCGTGAACTGAACTGGTCGCCCCGCCGGGGACAGAAGACTGAGGCGCAGGGGGCGGCCTGCGACGGTGGGATGACGGGTCATGCCAAAAAGCTCCTGCACCCGCACCGCCACCTCGGGCGCTTCGCTGCTGTAATCAATCGGAACGCGCCGCCCCAAAGGCGTCTCCAGATGGCCTGGCACCTCCTGATCGAGCCGGGTTTGCGCTGCGTAGTCGAGCCGGGCGCGGAGCGCAGGCAGGATGTCGAAATTCGTCCAGTCTGAGGCAGTCCGCACACCGTCGAGAAACGGCAGCAGCCAGTCTTCGGCCTCAGCCAGCAGCGCCTCCTCAGAGGTGTCAAACAGCTCCAGCAGCGCGACCCGCGCTAGGAAGCGGCGCGCGGCGTCCGATGGGCGCAGCCCAAGCTCCCGCACGCCGTCCAGCATGGCCCGAGCGACCCGGTCGGGCGGCGCATCGGGCCAGGTGCGGTCGTCGAGCGCGATCGCCCCAAGGCGCTCTTGCCTGCGCGTCACCACCCGGCGATCGCGCCGCGACCATTCGCAAATCTCGACCCACCCCATGCGGTCCCCCAGCACAGCGCGCAGCTCCCCCTCCGAAATTGCGATGGCCTGCCGGATCGTCGCGTCTCTCGGATGGCCGTCCGTGTCAGTCACCACCAGCAGCCGCTGCCCGGCCAGCGCATCCCCCTCGGCCATCTGTGCGCCCTTGCCGCCAGATAACAGCCAGCGCGGCGCGTCTCCCGGTCGGCGCAAGCCAACGCGGTCGGGATAGGCCAGCGCGGCCATCTGGGCGGGGCTGAGATCCTGCGTAGGACCCGCATGACGGCGCAGACGTTTCGCCTCGGACCGCACGCGCTCCACCGCGCCTCGCGCCACGGCGAACTCAGCCGGATTGCGCAGCGCGCGGAGGCGCAGGGTCAGATCCGCGCCCCGGTCACGCAGGAGATCGCGCTCGGACAGGAGCGCGGCCAGATCGGTGGCGGCGGGTCCGGCCTTGGCCAGCATATGGCCCAGACGCGGATGCAGGGGCATTCGCGCCAGCGCCCGTCCGTGATCGGTGATCCGCCCGTCCTCCAGCGCCCCGAGTCCCGCCAGCAAGGCCTGCGCCTCGGCCAACCCGCTGGGCGGCGGGGGCGTGAGAAAGGGCAGGCCCGACCCATCCGGATCGCCCCAGAGCGCCAGTTCCAGAGCCAGCGCAGTCAGGTCCGCCACCTCGATCTCGGCCGGGGGGAAGGCCGGGAGTGCGCCCTCCTCGCCCTTCGTCCAGAGCTTCCACGCGGTGCCGGGCGCGACGCGGCCCGCGCGACCGGCGCGCTGGGCGGCTTCGGCGCGGGAGACGCGCTCGGTGACCAGCCGGGTCATGCCGGAGCCGGGATCGAACCGCGCCCGTCGCGCCCGTCCCCCATCGACCACGATGCGCACATCCTCGATGGTCAGGGAGGTCTCGGCGATGGCGGTGGCGAGGACCAGCTTGCGCCCGTCCGCAGGCCGGATCGCGCGGCGTTGCTCGGCAAAGGGCATGGCGCCGTAGAGAGGCCGGATCTCGACACCGGGCAGGTCGAGCTGCCCCATCACCCGGCGGATCTCGCCTTCGCCGGGCAGAAAGGCCAGCACCCCGCTTTCCTCCGTCATGATAGCCTCGGTGATCAGCCGTGCGATGGCGACCTCAAACCGCGTGCCCTTCGGCAGCGGACGGTCAAGCCAGCGCGGCGTCACCGGGTGAGAGCGCCCTTCGCTGGTGATCATCGGCGCATCGTCGAGCAAAGCGGCCACCGGAGCCGCGTCCAGCGTCGCGGACATGACGATCACCGCCAGATCTTCGCGCAGGGCCTGCCGGACCTCCCAGACCAGCGCCAGCCCCAGATCGGCGTTCAGGGAGCGCTCGTGAAACTCGTCAAAGATCACACAACCGATGCCCCCAAGCCCCGGATCGCTCTGGATGCGGCGGGTCAGGATACCTTCGGTCACTACCTCGATCCGGGTGGCGTCCGAGACCACGCGTTCGCCGCGAATCGCGTAGCCCACTGTCTCGCCGACCTTTTCGCCCAATGTCGCGGCCATGCGCTCGGCGGCCGCACGGGCGGCGAGACGGCGGGGCTCCAGCATCACGATCCTGCCCTCGACCTCCTCCAGCAAGGCCAGGGGCACGCGGGTGGTCTTGCCCGCGCCCGGTGGCGCCTGCAGCACGGCGCGGCCATGACGGGTCACGGCACTCCGAAGGTCGGGCAGAATGGCATCGATAGGCAGATCCATGGCGCTACCGTTAGCGCGCCCCGCTGGACAAGCCCAGCCCCGGACAGCAAGACAGATCCCATGGATATCGCAGACCTCGCCACCCGCCTCCGCTCGGGCAATCGTCGTGCTCTGGCCCGGGGGATCACCCTCATCGAATCGCACCGGCCCGATCACCGGGCGCAGGCCACCGAGCTGTTGGAGCGGCTGGCCGATCCGTCGCGGCAAACGCTGCGCATCGGGCTGTCGGGTACACCGGGGGTCGGCAAATCCACATTTATCGAGGCGTTCGGGCAGACGCTCATCGCAGAGGGGCACCGGGTCGCGGTGCTGGCAATAGACCCATCTTCAGCGCGGTCCGGAGGCTCGATCCTCGGGGACAAGACGCGGATGGAGCGGCTCAGCCGCAACCCCGCCGCCTTCATCCGCCCCTCTCCCAGTCAGACGGAGCTGGGCGGCGTGGCGCGGCGGACCCGCGAGGCGATCCTCCTCTGCGAAGCGGCGGGGTATGACGCGGTGCTGGTCGAGACGGTGGGCGTGGGCCAGTCCGAGACAATGGTGGCGCAGATGACCGACCTGTTTGTGCTCTTGCTGGCGCCGGGGGGCGGCGACGAGTTGCAGGGGGTGAAGCGCGGCATCATGGAGATCGCCGATCTCATTCTGGTGAACAAGGCCGATGGCGCGCTGAAACCGCAGGCCGAGGCCACCCGCGCCGATTACGCGGGGGCGCTGCGGCTCCTGCGGCGGCGCGAGGGCGATCCTGACGACTTTCCCAAGGCGCTGTCAGTCTCGGCGCTGGACCAGCGGGGGCTGGACGAGGCTTGGGAAGCGATGCTGGCCCTAACCACCCACCGCCGCGATTCGGGCTTCTTCGTCACCCGCCGCGCCACCCAGAACCGCGACTGGTTCGAGGAGGCCGTGCTCAGCGGCATTCTCCAGCGCTTGCGACAGGATCCCGCCCTGCGCGGCTCCATGGAAACACTGGGACACGCCGTGTCAGAGGGGCAGATGGCCCCCGGCGCTGCGGCAGATCGGCTGGTCGAGAGGTTTCTTGCCGTCACCGGCGGCCAAAGCCTTGACCTTTCCACGAACCCCCTCTAGTGGCTCGCATCTTAGAACACTATCACCACGTCCCTGGGCGCATGCCCGGACCGCATAACGAGGACACAACATGTCACGCGTCTGCGAACTGACCGGCAAGGGCCCCGCCGTGGGCAACAATGTCAGCCACGCCAACAACAAAACCCGCCGTCGTTTCCTGCCCAACCTGAACGACGTTACCCTGATGTCCGAGACCCTTGGCCGCACGGTCAAGCTGCGGATCTCCTCGGCCGCCCTGCGCACCGTGGACCACCGCGGCGGTCTGGACGGCTTCATGGCGAAGGCCAAGGATGCCGAGCTGTCGCCCCGCGCGCTCAAGGTGAAGAAAGAGATCCAGAAGGCCCAGGCCAGCGCCTGACTGCGCTGCCGTCTTCTGAAAGATCAGGCCGGGTCACGAAAGTGATCCGGTCTTTTTCTGTGTGAACCATCCGTCTGGAGCGGTTGGATTTTCCGCCCCCGTCACGCAACAGCGGCCTGACGAGACTGCCGAGGATAAACACCCATGGACCTGCTGATGACCATCGCTGGCCCCGCCATCGCCGCCGGGATCGCCGGGGGTGTCCTCGCAGGACTTCTGGGCGTGGGAGGCGGCATTATCATAGTGCCCGCACTCTATTTTGCCTTGTCCCTGACGGGCATGGATCCGGCACTGGTGATGCAGGTCTCTGTGGGCACATCGCTGGCGACCATCGTGTTCACCTCGCTCAGCTCGGCATGGGGGCACCATAAAAGAGGCGCCATAGACTTCGCTCTGCTGCGCCTCTGGGGACCGGCGATCCTCGTCGGCGTAGTGGTCGGGGGAATCATCGGCGGGCTGGTCTCGGGGCTCTTCCTCGTCGGCGTCTTCGCCGTCACCGCGCTGCTGGTGGCCGCCGACATGATCCTGCGCAATCCAACACACAGCCCTACCCCGCGCAGCTTCTCCAAGCCTGTCTGGGCCACGCTGGGTGTGATGGCCGGGGCGATCTCGGCGATGATGGGAATCGGCGGAGGCTCTGTCTGCGTCCCACTCCTGAGCCTCCTCGGCTATGACATCCGCAAAGCCGTCGGCACCTCGGCAGCCATCGGGTTCATAATCGGCTTGCCCGGCGCGATCACCTACATGCTGACGGGTCTTGGACAGGAGGGACTGCCGCCCTTTTCGTTGGGTTACGTAAACCTACTGGCAGCGGCACTGATCATCCCGCTGACGATCCCATTCGCGCGGGTCGGCGTGGCGCTGGCCCATCGCATTCCCCGTCGGACCCTGCGCCTCAGCTTTGGCCTGTTCCTGCTTATCACCGCCATTCGAATGATTGGCGACCTCGCCGCCGCATTCTAACGATTGTAACAGATCGTCACGTTCCCGATAGCGCGATTGCGCGGCTTTCGTCGATCCTGCAAGACGATGAAAGGACCGGAGAAACGCACGTGCTGGACGCAAGACTGAGACGCTATATCGATCCCCCTCTGAACCGACTTGGCCATGGTCTCGCAGGGAGGGGCGTCACGGCCAATGGGGTGACGCTGGCCGGGCTGGTCGTGGGGCTGGCCTCTGCAGTGCTGATCGCCAGCCATATGATGGTCGCCGGATTGGCCCTGCTGCTACTCTCGCGGCTGGCGGACGGGCTCGACGGTGCCGTGGCGCGGGCAACGCGCAAAACCCACTTTGGTGGTTATTTGGATATTGTGGCGGATTTCGCCTTTTACGGCGCGATCCCGCTGGCTTTTGCCATCCACGCACCCGACGCAAATGCCATTCCCGCGGCCTATCTGCTGGTCAGCTTTTATGTGAACGGCACGACGTTCCTTGGCTTCGCGATTCTCGCAGAAAAGAACGGCATGGAGACCACGTCGCAGGGGGAAAAGACCCTCTATTACTCAAACGGCTTGCTGGAAGGCACTGAGACGATCCTGTTCTTTGTCCTGCTCTGTCTCTTCCCCGCGATATTCCCCATCGCGGCCGCGGTGTTTGGGACGCTCTGCTTTGCCACGGCCACCCTGCGGGTCATAGCGGCGTGGCGGATCTTCGGCGACTAAGCTGCCAACGAAAAAGGCCGCCCCGAAGGACGGCCCCGTTCGCTGGAAGTGCAAACCGATCAGCCGTCGGCTTTCTCTTCCATCATCTCTTCAACGCCGCCCAGCGACTTGATGTAGGCGTAGACGTTGGCCGCGTCCTCGTCGGAGCGCAGCTTAAACGACATTTTGCCGCGCGCGCCTTTGTCGTCGAGATACTCACGCAGGAAACCGGTCGGGTCCTGCACATAGGCCACAAACTGCTCCTGATCCCACATCAGGCCAGCCTCGCCAGCCTCGACCATGGATTTGGAGTAGCGGAAGTCCTCAACGGTGCCTGCCGTACGACCCGCGATGCCGTAGAGGTTCGGCCCGGTGCGACCCGCGCGACCGGCCAGCGTTTCGCCCTCGTCATTCACGACAACGTGACAGCTCTGGCACTGGTTGAATACCGCTTCACCGGCGGCTGCGTCGCCTTCGGCCATATGCTCGGCCGCCATCGCAGGGACGGCCAGCAGACAGGCGGCCGCAAAAGTCATTTGAAACTTCATAGTTATCTCCCGTCATTAATACCATTCTTTGAGTGGCATCCCTAAGCAACATAATGTCGCTGCGCGACGTGGCAATAGGCCGCGTCGATCCCCTCCGTCTGTCAGGCAACCGCTCGCGCAAGAGCACATTGTTTCCACAACCCGTTCAGCGCCGCCACCAGATGGTCGATATCCGCGTCGGTATGCAGCGGTCCGGGGGTAAAGCGCAGTCTTTCCGTCCCTTTCGGCACGGTCGGATAGTTGATCGGCTGCACGTAAATCCCATGCTCCTGCATTAGCACGTCAGCGATAAAGCGACATTTCACCGGATCGCCGATCATCACCGGAATGATATGGCTGGGATTATCCATGTGCGGGATACCATGGGCATCAAGCAGCCGCCGCAGCCGCGCCACCTGCCGCCGCTGCCGCATCCGCTCGATCTCCGAACTCTTCAGGTGCTTTACCGCCACCCGCGCCGCCGCCGCAACAGCGGGCGGGATCGCGGTGGTAAAGATGAACCCGCTAGCAAAACTACGGACAAAATCGCACAGCGCCGCCGAGCCGGTTATATAGCCCCCAAAGCAGCCATAAGCCTTGCCCAGTGTCCCCTCGATCAGCGTAATGCGATCCATCAGCCCCAGCTCTTCGGCCACACCGCCACCGCGCGGGCCATACATGCCCACCGCGTGCACCTCGTCGATATAGGTCATCGCCCCATGGGCATCGGCCACGTCGCAGATCTCCTCGATAGGTGCGATGTCTCCGTCCATGGAATAAACGCTCTCAAAGGCCACGATCTTCGGCACTTCAGGTCCATAGGCGGACAGCCGGCGGTCCAGATCCTCCGGATCGTTATGGGTCCAGATCTCGCGCCGCGCCCGCGAATGGCGCATCCCCTCGATCATCGAGGCATGATTGAGCGCGTCGGAAAAGATCACAGCCCCCGGCAGCCGCGACCCCAGCGTCGAGAGCGCAGCCCAGTTTGACACGTAGCCTGAGGAGAACACCAGCGCGTCCTCCTTGCCATGGAGATCTGCAAGCTCCTCTTCCAGCGCAACATGCTGATGGGCGGTGCCGGAAATGTTCCGCGTTCCCCCGGCGCCCGTGCCAGAGGCCCGCGTCACATCGACCATGGCGCCGATCACATCCGGGTGCTGGCCCATACCCAGATAATCATTCGAGCACCACACGGTCACCTCATCCGGGCCGGACCCGTGATTGCGCACCTTCGGGAACTGACCCACCTGCCGCTCCAGATCCGCGAAGATCCTGTAATTGCCCTCATCCCTCAGAGCATCAAGCTGCGCGCGAAACCGCGTTTCAAAATCCATGGGTCTTCTCCCCCTCGACATAGTCCGGTTTCGGCGCAGGCATGGCCCAGCGCCAAAGTTTTTCGTCGGGCAATGGTAGAACCATCAGCCAATGCTCCAACAACGCCAGCCCGGTCAGCGTCGCCAGCAGAGCGAATTGCACCTCCCCGGTGACCATCGCCCGCTCCAGCCAGCAGAACACCGCCGCCGTCAGAACAAGTACCGAGAGCGGGAAAAACCAGCTCACCGGGCCGCGGCGGAAATAGCTTGGCAGATGGGACAAGCGTTCGGGCAGGAACTCCGCATTGATCCGCGGCACACCTAAAAAGATGTTTAGCTTGGCTGAGATTCGTGCCCCGAAAAGAACCGAATAGGTGAGCCGCGCCGTCTCATCCCCGGCCGCCCAGACCAGCACAAGTCCCGTCGCCAGCAGCAACTCATGCCACATCAAAACCGACCAGGCCGCCCGAAACCGCTGCGCTTCGGTCAGACAGAACGGCATCTCGCCGCGCACCGGACCAGTCACACAACCCGTCAGGAATGCCAGCTCGATCCAGCCCCAGAGCGCCAGCGCCGAGACGAACCCGCCATAGGCCCCGTCGCTCAGGATCACCCCGCCGATTCCCGCCACAAGCAATGGCAGCGACCACAGCAACACCCGACCATGGGCGCCCGCGCTGCCCCGGTCGGCCCGCTGCACAACCCACAAGATGGCGCCGGTGGAAAACCACCACAGAAAGAGCGCGGCCAGTGCGGCCACTGCCGGATGTTCCATCTCGCGCCCTCCCTTCTTTGTGTTCTCAAATACCCGTGGCGCCCGGCCGGCGGAGCCGCGCGCCTCTTGCTTAGTAAACCGGCTCCAGCCGCACGCTTTCGGGCAGCTCCTGCCGCTTCACCGGCATGGTGTAGACGGAGGCAAAAGCCAGCGCCGCGCGAGTGCCCCCCGAAATCCGGCCCCAGAGCCCGCCCAGACCGCCTTTGGCCCGCGCTGCATCCATGTCGCGCATCGCGCGCTCAAGCCGGCGGCATCCGGCGACAAAGCGCGGATTGTCGATGTCGAGTTCCACCGGGAACACCTGCCGCGCGATGGTCGAGGTCTTGCGGAAGACCTCCAGATCGTACCATTCAATATCGACCCCCAGCGCCTCGTGGAATCGTGGCCGGGCGTGATCGCGCACCCACATGGTCATGTAGACGGCGGTCAGGAAGAACCGGATCCATAGCTTGTTCGTCCGGGTCTCAACCAGTTCCGGGTTCGCCCGCATCAGGAGCGCGAAGGCCTCGCCATGGCTGAACTCGTCATTGCACCACTCCTTGAACCACTTGAAAATCGGGTGGAACCGATGCTCCGGGTTCGCCTCCAGATGGCGGAAGATGGTGATGTAGCGGGCGTAGCCGATCTTTTCCGACAGATAGGTGGCGTAATAGATGAATTTGGGCCGGAAATAGGTGTATTTCTTCTCCCGCGTGAGAAAGCCCAGATTGACCGCCACCCCCGCCTCACGCAGGGCATCATTGATGAACCCTGCATGGCGCGCCTCGTCGCGGGACATGTAGCTGAACAGCTCCTTGATGTCGGGATTTGTGCCCCGGCGCTTCATCTCCTTGTAGAGCACGCAGCCCGAAAACTCGGCGGTGCAGGAGGAGATGAGGAAGTCGAGAAACTCGGCCTTCAGCTCCGGATCCATACCTTCCCAGTCGATCTGGTCCCAGTCTTCGGTCTTGCGGAAATGGCCTTTATTAGGGTCGGCGCGCATCCGCTCCATCAGCTTATCCCAGTCCGCGCGAACCGGCATCACGTCGAGCGCATCAAGCTCCTCGAAATCCGTCGTGTAGAATCGCGGCGTCAGCAGGGTGTTCTGCATGGCGATGGCAGTGGCCGCCTCGCTGTCGAACTTCGCCTGCTCCTGCTGGATGGCAAGGCCTTCTTCGACGGTGGTGGCGTCGGCGGTGTGTCTGGCCTGAACGTTCATCCCCGTGCCTCCTCGCCGCCGGTGCCCGTGGCCGCGATCTCGTCTGAGAACGAGAATTCGCAAAGCTCCATGAACTCCAGATCGCCCGTCGCGCGGGTCCAGAGCCGCTCCAGCTTGCTGGCGCGGGTGATCGTGGCGGTGCGCTGCTCGGTGACATGCTCCCCCCAGGGCGCCATGACCGGCGCACCATGGACCATCACCGTATCTCCGGGATGGATCACGGCACCATTATCGAGCCGCACATGGGCCGACAGTTCCTCGAATTTATGCACAACCTCGACCGTGCAGGGCGCGGTCTCCGTCTCCCTCGTGAAAAATCCCATGACTTGTTCCCTTCTGTTATTGTTTTGGCCATCCGATCTCAGTCGAACAGCACCTCCCAGTGCCGGGCGTTGCCGGCCCCAAAGGAGGTCATTTCCGCCGACCAGCCCGTGGCAGGGTCGATCAGCGTCAGCCGCCCGTTGGCGAGACGGGCGAGTGTGACGGGCGGATTGCCCTCTGTGCGGTTGACCGTGCGCACCCGGCGCAAACCATCGGCCACCACGGCGATAAAGGCGCCGTTGGCACTGTCGAGCAGCACCTCCCCATCAGGTGCGACGACGCTGACCGCGACGCTGTCCCCGGACAGCACAAAAGTCCGGCTCTCGACGATCTCTGCGGGTTGCGGCACGCCCGCATGGGGCTTTTGCGACAGCGCGCTGTAGCCCGCGAGGGACAGCGCCCCCGCCACCAGAACCCCCATCCAAAGGAGCAGCGGGCGCGGGATCAGCTCGCGGTCCCGCTCCTGCATCTCGCGCTGTTCGGCGTCGTAGTAGAGACCAGTGCCTCGCATGGGTCCGTCCTCCTATTCCGCGGCCATGGCAGCCGCCGACAACTCCGGTCGGGACTGGCGAGCGGTGGCTGCATCGCCGAGCAGGGCGGCCACCTTTTCCGCGCCTTCGATGCAGCGCAGGGTCGGCTGCGGCTCGCGCATCCGCCAAGGCCGGATGTGGGGCCAGAGGACAGCGTAGCTCAGCCGCGAGCCCTCGGCGGGGGTCAGAGAGATGCTCCCCGTGCCCCCCGGCCCCGGCCCGAGATCCGCAGACACGATGCGGGTCAGGGGCAGGTTCACTGTCAGGGTCAGCGCCGCCCCGATGCGCATAGCCACCCGCTCCGTGGTAATCGTGTAGACAGTTGCCCGCGCCTGCACATAGGCCACGAGGTAAAGCATCCCGCAGGCGAGGAGACCCAGCCCCAGGAACGGCAGCGCGTAGGGCATCGCCCCAGCCCAGCCGAGATCGGCGGCCAGCGAGCCCACCCGCCAGACCGCCAGCAGGGCGAAGTACCCGGCCACCCAGGTCAGACCGAGGGAAGCCCGCGCCAGCGCCAGAGGCTGAGGCCGCCCCTGCCACAGGATCGTTTCACCGCGCGGCAGCGCCCCCGGCAGGCCCGGGATCGGCTCGATGGTGATGTCCGGATCGTCGCGATAATCCCTCGGCATGGTCCTCAGGCTCCTCTGCAGTACATTTCACCACCACCGTAGAATGCGGTGATCTTCTCTTCTTCGAGGAGCGTGATCTGGCTGTCCGACGCCGTCCGCGGGACCTGCGCCATGCGCTCGGTGTTCAGCGTGCGGATATCCACGTAGCGCGACTTGACCCGCACGAGCTGCATGGGCGCAAGGCGGCGGCCACCACCGTTCTCCAGTTCAATCTCCAGATAGCGGATCAGCTGCTCGGGCTTGTCGATCCACAAATCGACCACCTCGCCGACCACATGATCATCGCAGCAGACCACCGGCATTCCACGCGGATCATGCCCGGCGGAGATAAAGAACGCCTCATTCTTCCGCATGGGTTCGATCTTGATATGGCCGTGGCCGTCGCGTTCCGGCTCATCGACGCGCGGCGCCCAGCTCGCGGGCCCCACGCCGTCCACCAGCGGATCGCCCGTCGGCTTGTGCGGGAAGCCTTCGGAGACCGAGGTCCGGGCCAGCGCCAGATCCTCGCGGCGGTGCGCGGCCTCGTGCTCCGGCGACGGTACGACGACTTCCTTGCCGCCGGCCATTTTGAAGGTCTTGGGCTTCGGCACCGGGAACGGCCCCTGATTGGGGCTCAGGCTGCCGTCATCTTTCTCCAGCGGATAGCCCTCGCGCATATTTTCTGTTTGCAGGTAGAAAATCAGCAGCGCGAAGAAGATCCAAAAGCCCCAGATGGCGATGGACGCCAGATCTGTGTTTCCGAAAAACTCTACTCCGACCATGGGAAGTCCTCCTCTCAGGTTGGAAAGTCGGCAAGACCAATCCTGCCGCTGTCCCGGGTCTCTGGGATGGGGTGAACGAGGCTGAGGCGGACCAGAGGCCCAAGGACCGCCAGCGTCGTGAACAGTAAAACAATCTCAATGTGGTAGACGGCGGTGTAGCCGATGGCGGCCGTGTCGAGCGTGCTGCCGGGCAGGGTCGCGCTGACCAGCGTTTGCATCCCGTCGCGGATGATCCCGCCCAGCGCGATGGAGAGCCCGGCCGCCGTCGCCTGCGCCGCGCCCCAGGCGCCCAGCGCCAGACCACGACCGGCAAGGCCCCGCGCGGGCAGCGTCATGGCCGAGGTCAGCGTTGAAACCGCAAACAGCCCACCGCCAAACCCGATCCCCATGGCGCCCGCGTAGAACAGGAGCGCCGATTGCATGGGCGCGGCAAAGACCACGGCGGAGAAGGCGCAGATGCCAAACAGCAGCCCCGCCGCCGCCAGCCGCACCGGATCGCGGCCCCGCGCCATGGCCCTTGCGGCAAAGGCAAAGGCCACCAGCGCCCCCACGGCCCAGAGCGCCGAGAGCCGTGTGGTCTCAGCCACCGCGAGGCCGAGGATCTCGCCGCCATAGGGCTCCAGCAGCACGTCCTGCATGTTAAAGGCCAGCGTGCCGAGGAACACGACCGCCAGCAGCCGCCCCGCATCCCCACCCGAGGCCAGATCAGCCCACGCATCACGGAAGCTCGGGCGCGGCGCGGCGCGCTCGGTGGGGGTCATGGGGCGGAAGCTCTCTTGCTTCCACAGTGCCACAATGTTCAGCAGCACCGTCACCAGCGCCGCCCCCTGCACCACGCGGATCAGCCGCAGGGGCGAGAATTCCGACAGGAGCCATCCAAAGATCAGCGCCGAGACCGCCATGCCTGCAAGGAACATCACATAAAGCAGCGCCACCACGCGGGGTCGGGTCGCGTCATCGGCCCGGTCCGAAGCCAGCGCCAGCCCCGCCGTCTGGGTCATATGCAGCCCCACGCCGGTCATGATGAACGCGCCAGCCGCCAGCACTTCACCGGCAAATGGCACGTCATGGACAGTGTCGCCCCCCAGCACCAGCAGGGCGAACGGCATCAGCGCCAGCCCCCCCATCTGCCAGAGGGTGCCGAACCAGAGGTAAGGCACCCGCTTCCACCCCAGCGCGCTGCGATGGGTGTCGGAGCGGTGGCCGAGCAGCGCCCGGAACGGCGCGATCAGCACCGGCAGAGCGATCATCGCCGCGACCAGCATCGCACCGAGGCCCAGCTCCACGATCATCACCCGGTTCAGGGTGCCCAGCAGCAACACGCTCGCCATGCCGACAGACACCTGAAACAGCGACAGCCGCAGGAGTTGTGGCAGGGGCAAGCCCTCCGATCCGGCATCGGCGAAGGGCAGGAATTGCAGCGGCAGACGAGCGACTCGCTTCATGGGGTCACCTCGCAGGCGGTGGAGATGTAGAACCCGGAATGGACCCGCACGACCGGGGTGAGGCTTCGGGGACAGCCAGCACCGGCCAACGCGCGGGCAAGCCGTGCCGGGTCATGGGGCACCATGGTGGGCGAGCGGTCGCCGCGCGGAAACAGCTGCCCCATCCCCCACATGGCCATCAGGAGCGGCGTGCGGGGCGCGACGGTAAAGACGATCTTGCCCGCCGTGCGCCGCGCGAGCCCGGACAGTGCGGTGCCGATCTGCGACGCGCGGTAATAGATCAGGCTGTCCATGGCGATCACGTGGTCAAAATGGCCAAAATGAGGGTCGAGCATGTCACCCGGCGCAAACAGCACCCGACCGGGCAAACCGCCGGGCAAACGCTTTTGCGCGATCTCCAACAGACGCGGCGAGACGTCCACCGCCAACACATCCGCCCCGCGTCGGGCGAGCTCTGTGGTCAACTGACCCGGCCCGCAGCCCGCGTCCAGCACCCGCGCGCCGCTCAGGTCGTCAGGCAGACGGCTGAGCAGGATCTGCCGCATCCGGTCGCGCCCGGCCCGGACCGTCTGGCGGATCCGGCTCACCTCATGATCCGAAGTCAGCCGCTCCCAGGTTTCGGTCGCATGGCTGTCGAAATAATCCGTCACCCGGCTCCGGGTGGCGCCGTAGTCAAGCTCCGCCGCGTTAGGCGGGCTCTGGATATGCTCCTGCACGCCCATCAGTCGAATCCCAGAAGTTCAAAGATATCGCGGTCTTCCATCGGTGCCGGGGCCAGTGGCTCGGTTCCGCGATAGAGGGTCTCGGCCAGCCGCACATATTCGGCGCGGGCGAGGACGATGTCCTCTTCGTCAGGCATCTCGAACAGTGTCTTCTTCTTCAGCCGCGAACGCCGGATGGCGTCGATATCCGGCATATGGGCGATACGGCGGAAGCCCACCTCGCGGCAGTAGCGGTCTACCTCGTCGGTGTCTTTGGAGCGGTTGGCGATGCAGCCCGCCAGCCGGACGTTATAATTGCGCGCCTTCGCCTGCACGGCGGCGATGATCCGGTTCATCGCATAGATCGAATCGAAGTCATTGGCCGTGACGATCACCGCCCGGTCCGCATGTTGCAGCGGCGCGGCAAAGCCGCCACAGACCACATCTCCCAGCACGTCAAAGATCACGATATCGGTCTCTTCGAGCATGTGGTGCTGCTTCAGCAGCTTTACCGTCTGCCCCACCACATAGCCGCCGCACCCGGTGCCCGCCGGGGGACCACCCGCCTCGACGCATTGGACACCGTTCCAGCCGGTAGTGACGAAATCCTCGGGACGCAGTTCCTCGGCGTGGAAATCAACCTCCTTCAGGATGTCGATCACCGTCGGCTGGAGGCGGCCCGTCAGGGTAAAGGTCGAGTCGTGCTTCGGATCGCAGCCGATCTGCAGCACCCGGTGGCCCAGCATGGAAAACGCCGCCGAGAGGTTCGACGAGGTGGTCGATTTGCCAATCCCGCCCTTCCCATAAACCGAGAAGACCTTGGCACCTTCGATCTTCATCGCCTCGTCCTGATGGACCTGAACCGAGCCCTCACCATCCTCGCCAAGGCGGGGGACACCGGCAGCGGCGCGAAGGGTCTGTACGTCGTCTCTCGGGCTCATGGGTGCCCCTTTCTAATTCCTGTTCACCCCGCGTTTGCCGCGAGGTGTCGTGTCATTCGGCCGCGATGCCCTCCATCCGGTCCTCAAGCTCATCGGCCGCGCCTTGCAGGGCCGCGAGGGTCTCTTCGTCGGGCTGCCAATATGCGCGGTCGGAGGCTTCCAAGAGCCGCCCGGCCATCCGCGCCGACGCGGTCGGGTTCAGCTCCGACAGGCGGCGGCGCATGGTCTCGTCGAGCACAAAGGTCTCGCTGAGGCGCTGATAAACCCAGGGCTGAACCTCGCCCGTGGTGGCCGACCAGCCCATCGTGTTGGTCACATGGGCTTCGATCTGGCGCACGCCCTCGTGGCCATGCTCCAGCAGCGGTTCGTAAAAGCGGGGGTTGAGCGCACGGGAGCGCGTCTCCAGCGCGACCTGCTCACTCAGCGTCCGCACCTTGGCCGCGCCTCGGGTCTGGTCACCGATGTAGACCGGCGCCGCCTCGCCCCGCGCCCGGCGTACAGCCCGGCTGATGCCGCCCAGCGTGTCGAAATAATGATCGACGGTGGTCACACCCAGCTCGACCGATTCGAGGTTCTGATAGGCCAGATCCACCGAGGCCAGCGCGCTTTGCAGCAGCTCGGGCTGCGCGGCGGATTTGCCGTCGCGCCCATAAGCGAAGCCTTTGCGGGTTTGATATGCGTCCGCCAGCTCGTCCTCATCGCCAAAGGCGGAGGTGTCGACCAGCTGGTTCACGTTCGAGCCATAGGCCCCCTCGGCGTTGGAGAAGACCCGCAGCGCGGCAGTGTCCATGTCGCAACCCGTCGCCGCCACATGGGCCAGCGCATGGGCGCGGATGTAGTTCTGCGCAGGGTCCTCGTCCGCTGTGGCGGCTTTCCACGCGGCTTCGGCCAACATCTTCGTCTGCAACGGCAGGAGATCGCGGAAGATCCCCGACAGCGTCATGATCACGTCCACCCGCGGCCGCCCCAGTTCGGAGAGCGGGATCAGATCGGCCCCCGACAGCCGCCCGTAGCTATCAAAGCGCGGTTTCGCCCCCATCAGCGCGAGCGCCTGCCCGATGGGACCGCCATCGGATTTGATGTTGTCAGAGCCCCAGAGCACCAGCGCCACCGAGCGCGGCACCTCGCCATGGGTGTCGAGCAGGAGTTGCGCCTGCCGCGCGCCCTCGGCCATGGCCCAGGCGGTCGGCATCCGGAACGGGTCAAATGCGTGGATGTTGCGCCCGGTCGGCAGGATCTCCGGCGCGCGGATCAGATCACCTCCGGGCACCGGCGGCGTGTACCGGCCCGCCAAAGCCCTCATCAGCGCGGGCAGTTCGGTCTCGCGCGCCAGCGCAGCGTCGATCTCGGCCCGCGCCTCCGCTGTCATCACCGGCATGGTCTCGATTAACCGCGCCCGCTGATCCGCATCCATGGGGCGACCCACGATGTGAAGCCCGTCCGTGATCAGTGCTTCCTCCGCCTCGATCAGCGCCAGCCACAGATCGTCCGGCGCCACGCCGCCCATATCCACCGCAGCCGCTTGGTCGGCGATCAGCGCCTCCATCTCGGAGCGATCCTCTGCCGGTCCCAGATTACGCCAGCGCCCCAGCGTATCCTTCAGTTCAGCGAGCCCCTTATAGAGCCCGGCCTGCGCCAGCGGCGGGGTCAGGTGCGTCACGCAGACCGCGTTGGACCGCCGCTTGGCCAGCGTCGCCTCGGAGGGATTGTTGGCCGCATAGAGATAGACATTGGGCAGGTTGCCGATCAGCCGGTCGGGCCAATCCGCGGGACCCATCCCCACCTGTCGCCCGGGCATGAACTCCAACGCCCCGTGCATCCCGAAATGCAGCAGCACATCGGCCCCGAACCGCTCTTTCACCCACCGATAGAAGGTCACAAAGGCATGGGTCGGCGCAAAGCCATGCTCAAAGAGCAGCCGCATCGGGTCGCCCTCATAGCCAAAGGCCGGCTGCACCCCGACAAAGACATTGCCGAACTGCGCGCCCAGAACGAAGACGCCGCGCCCGTCACTCTGATGACGGCCCGGCGCTGGCCCCCAGGCGGCCTCGACCTCGGCGAGCCACGGACACTCGCGCACCATCTCGTCGGCGGGGACAAAAGCCGCCACATTGGCCTCCTGGCCGTATTGTGCCGCGTTGCCGCCCAGAACCGCCTCGCGCAGGGCCTCGACACTCTCGGGCGGGGTCAGGTCGTAACCCTCGTCCCGCATACGGTTGAGCGTGTTGAACAGGCTCTCAAAAACCGAAAGGTAAGCCGCGGTGCCGACCGCCCCCGCGTTGGGCGGAAAGCCGTAGAGAATCACCGCCGCTTTGCGCTCCGCCACCCCGGAGCGGCGCAACCGCGCCAGCCGGGTAGCCTTCTCCGCCAACGCGTCGATCCGCTCGGGGCAAGGCTGCATCGCCGTGCTTTCGTCCGCAATCCGACACGCCCGCGCACATCCGTCACACCCACCGCCACCGTGCCGTCCGGCAAAGACGGTGGGATTCGTGGCGCCATCCAGCTCGGGCAGCGCCACGAGCATGGTGGTCTCGACCGGCCCAAGACCCCGCGTGGACCCGGCCCATTGGCCAAGTGTCTGAAACTCCAGCGGATGCGCGGCGAGATAAGGCACATCCAGCGCCTTCAGCACCTCTACGGCCGCGTCACTGTCATTATAGGCCGGACCACCAATCAGCGAGAACCCGGTCAGCGAAATCAATGCATCGACTCGGCCGCCGGAGAAATACGCCTCAATGGCAGGTCGCCCATCGAGCCCCCCGGCAAAGGCCGGCAGCACCCGCGCACCCTCTGCCTCGAGCCGCCGGATTACCGCATCGTAATGAGCCGTATCGCCGGAGAGGATATAGCTGCGCATCATCAACAGCCCGATCACCGGCGCATCCTCTTGTCCCCGGGGCAACGCCTCGGGATCGTCGGTGATATGGGTGTCGGGGTGGTAGAGCCCCACATCCGGGTAACTCACCGGCAATGCCGCCTCAGCCCCGCGCCACTCAACCCGGCCGGCATAGCGGGACAGGATGAACCGGATCATCTGTTCGATGTTATCGTCCGAGCCACCCAGCCAGTATTGCATCGTCAGAAACCAGGCCCGCAGGTCCTGCGCCTTGCCGGGGATGAACCGCAGGATCTTTGGCAACCGCCGCAGCATCGCCATCTGCTTTTCACCGCTGGCCTGCCCGGGCTTCGACCCGCCCCGCAAGCGCCGCATCAGCTTGGCTAGCCCCGAGGGCGGCGCGCCCATATCCAGCTCACCCATCCGCGTCAGCCGCACGATGGCCGCATCCGACACCATGCCGATCACCGCATCAGCCCGTTCCCTCGCTGCCTTGAGATTGGGCAGGACGGCCTGCACATGCTCCTCAAGGAACAACAACGAGCTGATCACCAGATCCGCCTGATCGATCGCCTGCCGCGCCGCTTCCGCGCGATCAGGCTCCTCCGCCCATCGCGCCGCCGCATGGACCGAAATCTCGAGCCCCGGAAAATCCTGCACGAGACGTGGCAACACCCGCGCCGCCGGCCCCGCTGCATGGGCGTCAAGCGTTACGATCACCACCCGATAGGCGGGGGTCACATATCCCAGCTCATCTCGCATAATACGCCTTCGCCTCATACAGGGTGTCGACACTGATCTCCCCAAGCCCGCGCTCCATCGCAAAGCTCTCGGTGTTCCGCCGCGCCTTGCCACGGACGAAAAAGGGAATCTTCTTCAGTTCCGCCTCGGCGGCATCGAGCCAGAGGACTTCGTCTTCCTTCATCTTTCCGGAAATACCTCGGGGAGCGCGAGGGGCTGGCCCCTCGCCCGTCTCCACCCGCGCCACAGCCTGCCCCCCATGATGGGACGGCCCGGCTGCATCGTGGAACTCGAAATCATCCCGGAACATCGTCAAAAGATGCTCTTCCAGCCCCATGACCAGCGGATGCACGAGGGTGTCGAACAGCACATTCGCCCCTTCGAACCCCATCACCGGAGAATAGCGGGCCGGGAAGTCCTGCACATGGACAGGAGCTGATATCACGGCGCAGGGAATGCCAAGCCGCTTGCCGATATGGCGCTCCATCTGGGTGCCGAGGATCAGTTCCGGCGCCAAATCGCGAATCCGCGCCTCGACCTCAAGATAATCATCGGTGATCAGCGCCTCGATGCCATACTCCTTGGCCAGAGCCCTGACAGGCCGGGCAAATTCACGGTTGTAGCAACCAAGGCCAGCCACCTCGAACCCGATCTCGTCCCGCGCGACGCGGGCCATGGCCATGACGTGGGTGGCGTCTCCAAACAGGAAGACCCGCTTGCCCGTCAAATAGGTCGAATCGACACTGGCAGAGTACCACGGCAGTCGCAGCCGGGCCTCGGAGGGCACTTTGGCACCGGGCAGGAGGGCTTGTACCTCGGAGATGAAATCACGGGTCGCGCCGACGCCGATGGGCACAGTGCGGGTCCAGGGCTGGCCCAGCTCTTTCTCGCACCAGCGCGCGGCGCTCTCGGCGGTCTCAGGATAGAGAAGCACGTTAAAATGCGCGCGGCCAAGCTCGGCGATCTCCTCCGGGCTGGCGCCCATGGGCGCGGTGACGTTCACCTCGACGCCCATATCCGCGAGCAAGGCGGCAATCTCCGCGACGTCGTCACGGTGCCGGAAGCCGAGGCCGGTGGGGCCGAGGATGTTACAGGACGGCGCGTCGCTCCGTTCCATGGGACGGGCCAGAGCGCGGGTGATCTGGTAGAACGCCTCATCAGCGCCGAAGTTTTCCTTGCGCTGGTACGACGGTAGCTCCAGCGGGATGACCGGGATGTCAAAACCCATGGTCTCCGCCATTCCGGCTGGGTCGTCCTGAATGAGCTCGGCGGTGCAGGATGCACCGACCATCAGCGCCTGGGGCTGAAATCTCTCGACCGCGTCTGTGCAGGAGCGTCGGAAGAGGTCTGCCGTATCCGCTCCGAGATCCCGCGCCTGAAAGGTCGTGTAAGTCACTGGCGGGCGATGGTTGCGACGCTCGATCATCGTAAAGAGGAGATCAGCGTAGGTATCCCCCTGCGGGGCGTGGAGGACCAGATGCACGCCACGCATTCCGGTGGCGACGCGGATGGCGCCGACATGGGGCGGGCCCTCATATGTCCAGACCGAGAGCTTCATGACGGCTGTCCTGCGAGGGGCCAACCCCTCGCGCTCCCCGGGGTATTTGGGGAAAGATGAAGAGCCGCCTTGCGGCGCAAGGGGCGGGCGAAAAGCTCAGCCAGATCCCCGGCCTGTTCGTAGAAATGGACAGGCGTGAAAACGAGCTCGATGGCCCATTTTGTCGTCAAACCTTCCGCTTCAAGCGGGTTGGCGAGGCCAAGTCCGCAGACGGTCAGGTCGGGCGCTGCGGCCCGCAGCCGGTCCAGTTGCAGGTCCACATCCTGTCCTTCGGAGAGCGGTGTGCCTTCGGGCACAAGCGCCAGATCGGGCGCGGTAATCTGGCGATGTATGAAGGGGCTGCCGACTTCCACCGGCTCCATGGCACATTCGCGGGCGAGAAACCGGGCCAGCGGGATTTCGAGCTGGCTGTCGGGGAAGAAGAAGATACGCTTACCTGCGAGGGTTTCCGTGGCCCGGGCGACGGCGGCGCGGGCGCGTTCGCGTGGGGCCTCAGTCACGCGGGCGAAATGCTCCGGACCGATGTCAAACTCCTGAGCGATGGAGGCGAGCCAGGCAGTGGTGCCCTCTTCACCAAATGGCATGGGGGCTGCGATGGGCCGGGCGCCGCGGCGTTCCAGAGCAGCATAGGTGTCGCCGAGGAATGGCTGGCTCAGGATAAACCGCGTGTTCGGACCGACCTGCGGCGCGGCGTCAGAGCGGCGTGCCGGCAGCCAGTCCACCTGCGCGATGCCGAGATCGGCAAGCAGGCGACGGGCCTGATCTTCGACGACGTCCGGCAGAGCGCCAACGACGAGGAGATTGGAGGAGTCACCCCGTGGCAGGCCGGGAACCATCGCGGCGAGGCAGGCGTCTTCGCCTTCGGTGAAGGTCGTTTCGATCCCACTCCCGGACCAGGAAAGCACCCGCACATGGGGCGCATGCGCCTCGGTCAGCCGTTCAGCCGCGCGGGCAAGATCGAGCTTGATCACCTCTGACGGGCAAGACCCCACCAGAAAAAGTTGCCTGATGTCGGGGCGGCGGGCGAGTAGACGAGCAACCTCACGATCCAGCTCGTCCTGCGCATCGGCGAGTCCCGCAAGATCGGTTTCTTCGAGAATCGCGGTGGCGAATCGGGGCTCGGCGAAGATCATCACCCCGGCGGCGGATTGCAGCAGATGGGCACAGGTGCGCGAGCCCACGACGAGGAAGAATGCGTCCTGCATTTTGCGGTGGAGCCAGATGATGGAAGTCAACCCGCAGAAGACCTCATGCTGGCCCCGCTCGCGCAGAATCGGCTGATCGACACACCCCCCGGAGTTGATATGCGGCATCTCGGTCATGAGACCTCCCGGGACAGCCGCGCCCGGCGGAATTTCAGGAGAAACTGGGCCGCATTGACCATGTACGCCGCGTAGGCGAGCAGGGCGAGCCACAGCAAAGCTTGCGGGGTCAGCGCATCGGTGAACAACGCCCAGACATAGGCCAGATGGAGGGCGATCACGGCGAAGGAGACGACGTCTTCCCAGAAGAAGGACGGCGCCAGAAGGTACTGGCCGAATACAACCTTTTCCCAGATCGCGCCGGTTACCATGATGGTAAGCAAAACCAGCGTTTTCACTAGCACCGAGAGATTGGCCAGCGCGTAACCATCGCCCGTCACGAGCGCGCGGCTCACCAAAGAGAGCGAGACGAGAAAAACCAGAAATTGCAGAGGCGCCAGCACAGCCTGGACAAGTGTCCAGATCGTTCCATCGCGACGACGACGCTCCTCGGGAGTGTAAATCTCCCCTGACAAATGCAGTGCTGCGTTAGAGATGGCGGGCTGGTTCATAAGGTTAACTGAACCATTCCGATTTTAATGTGTCAACTCAAACTTACATCTTGAACATCTATTTTACGTGACAGATTTCGCCGAAAAAGCGACTGAGTGCTGTCAATTTTAGATGACATCAGTTACGATCAAGACAGGCGCAGGTATTTCCCGGTGCCCCATCACAGGAAGGACCGGACTTCCATGGCGCCCACCAAGACCGATTCTGGAACACCCCTCTCCGCGAATGCGGCGAATCTGGCGCAGCATGCGCTCGGACATCTTGTCTCGCGGAGGCAGACCCAGATCGTTCCCGCGTTGGTTGATGCGCTAGAGTTGGCCGTGACTGACCGTAGTGCTGAGGCGTGGCGGGACGTCAGCGATCAAATGCAGCGCGAAGGGATTCATCCGACACAGATCTGTGACGACTACGTTCCAGAGGTCGCGCGCAGGCTCGGTGAACTCTGGACCGAAGACGAATTGAGCTTTGCCGGCGTCACCATCGCATGTTCGCGGCTGCAGGCCATGTTGCGCGACTTGTCACCTGAGGAACCGCCAGACACGAGTGCGACCGGTACGCGACTACTGCTCGTAGTGATCGCCGATACCATGCATACGCTCGGCGCAATGGTCCTCACGGGACAGCTCAGACGGCAGGGTGCATCGGTCAAGCTGATGCTCGGGCGCTCACTCCAAGAGATTTCGGCGACACTCGGGTCCGGCAGCTACCACGGCGCTCTCCTTTCAGTTGCTTTGCGAGACGAACTTTCGGACTTGCAGGCAACTATAAAAGACTTACGTGGTGCCAACGGAAACAGGATACCAATCATCGTTGGGGGCAGCATTACAGAACTCGGGATAAACCGGGTGAAGGTTGCGACCGGAGCAGATCTGGTGACAAACGATATCAGAGAAGCTTTACGGTTCGTTTTGAAGGAGATGTCGGGGGAAGCGGCCGGATGAGATCACTCACTCAAGAATTGCAGATAAGGCGATGAGTAGTGGCGGGTCCAGATACTGGTCGAGCGGTGCCATTCCGCTGATCGGGCCAGATGTCCTGGGGGATATTATCGCCGCGTCGGCGGATCTGGCCCTTGTGATCTCTGATCTGGGTCAAATCCTGTCGGTCATGGTTAACCCTGACACCGAGGGCTTTGACGGGCTGGAAGCTTGGCAGGGACAGAACCTGACCAGTCTTCTGACAACCGAGAGCATTCCAAAGCTGCAGTCCCGTCTGGCGGAACTGGGCGCCGGAATCGCCCATGTCCGTGGCGTCGAGCTGAACCACTCCGCCGACACATCGATCGAATTCCCCATTCGGTACAGCTTTCATCCGATTGGCCCCGATGGGGCGATCCTCATGCTGGGTCAGGACCTCAAGCACATTGCGCAGCTTCAACAGCAGCTGGTCGAAGCGCAGATGGCCCTTGAGCGAGACTACGAAGGCCAGCGTGAGTCTGTGACACGAATGCGGGCGCTTATGCAGACGATGCAGGAGGCTGCGCTGTTTGTGAACGTCACAACAGGTCGTATCGTAGAGGCAAACCCGGCCGCCGGCCGGTTGCTTCAAACCAACCCCGACGAGCTGCCCGGTACTGCGCTAAAACGCTTGTTGCGGCATGGCAGTGAGCCGGTGGATGTGGATCAACTGGTCGAGGCGGCTCGCGATGGACGCGCTGCGCCGGCGACACTCTCGTCGAATAACTGCGCCACCCCGCTCCGGTTGCGCCCCATGTCGTTCCGTGCAGCGGGGCAGCGAGTGCTGTTGTGCCTGCTGACCCGCCACGAGCAACCGGACGAGACGCCTCCCGGTTCGGACGCCCACATGGTCCAGCTCTATGCTCAGGCGGCTGATGCTATTGTCTTTTCGGATCGCAGTGGGATCATTTTATCGGCCAACCCCGCGTTTGAGAAACTCGTGGATATTGACGGTCCCAACGCCGCGCGTGGCCACTCCTTTGCCGAGTTTCTGGGCCGGGGCAGCGTCGATCTGAAAGTTCTGATCGACAATTCTCTTCGCAGCGGGCAAATGCGGCTCTTTGCGACACGTATGCGCACGGCTCTCGGAGTGGAAACTCCTGTGGAGATCTCCGCCGCGTTCCTCGAAGATCCCAAGCACCCTGCCATCGCCTTTGTCATCCGGGATGTGAGTCTGGCTGACGCCATGCGCCCCGGAACAACCATGGGTGAGGACATGCGACCGACGCGCGAGCTCGTTGGATCCTCGACACTCAAGGAAATCGTCACCGAAACCACCGATGTCATCGAGAAAATGTGCATCGAGACGGCGCTTGAGCTGACCTCGAACAACCGCGTTGCGGCCGCCGAAATGCTCGGCCTGTCGCGCCAGTCGCTCTATGTGAAGCTGCGCAAATACGACATCCTCGGCCGCGACGACTGACCCCGCGGCTTCACCGCGGCAATGGGTTCAACGCCTTGTTGTAGGGGTGCCAATCCTCAATGTCGGGATAGAAGCGGCGGCGCCAGGCCTTAACCCGCCGATTCATGACGCGCTTCCACAAGGGCGGGATCATCGCGGCGACAGTCATTGCGGGATAACTTGCGGGGAGCTGCGGTGCCTCATCATCATCATAGGTCTGCAACAAAGGATAGCGGCGGTCAGGCTTGTAGTGATGGTCCGAATGTCGCTGGAGGTTGATGAGCAGCCAGTTCGAGGCACGATGGCAGTCGTTCCACGAATGGTGGGGTTTCACGTGCTCATATTTGCCATCCCCCAGATGGCGACGGGTCAGGCCGTAATGCTCCACATAATTGGCCAGCTCCAGCTGCCAGATCGCAACGCCAGCCTGTAACAGAAGGAGGCCAATCCCCTGCCAGCCACCCAAGGCAAAGGCCACGATCAGAAAAACAGCTTGTAGTGCCCAGTAACGCCAGAACGGGTTCGAGCGGTGGGTCCAAGACAAACCCTTGCGCGCAAGCATCGCCTTTTCGGCCCGGAACGCCGAATGCCAACACTGGTGCAGCACCCGCGGATAGAAGCGATGGAACCCCTCGTTGTAGCGCGCCGTCACAGCGTCACGGGGCGTGCCCACATAGCGATGGTGCACCAGAAGATGCTCTGAACGGAAATGGGAATAGAACACCACGGCCAGCAGCAGATCCGCCATCCAGCGCTCAAACCTGCTGCGCTGATGCATGAGCTCGTGAGAATAGTTGATTCCGACTGTTCCGCTCATGACGCCGACACCAAAGAAAATGCCGACCTTTTCCCACACCGTGTAATCGTGGCGCGTCACATACCAGATCAGGAAAAACGTCACCCCCGCCTGAATCGGAAACCAGATCCTCGTGATCAGTTCGTACCAGAATAGCTGGCTATCCGGCGTGTCGGGGTCCGCATTAGCTTCGTTGAGCCCGACAAACGCGTCGATCACCGTGAACAGCCACCATGTGCAAAACGGGACCAGCAGCACCCAGAGACCACCCATTGCCACAGCAAAGCCGAGGATCGGCAGAATCAGAAGCGAAAGCCAGAACGGGAGGGCTTTGGCGAGGGATTGCATGGTCACGTCCTTCTTATCTGACCCGTCATACGCCCGGAGCGGGCGCAGGCTCAAGCGCTTCTGCGCCTGCCGCCAGCGCGTGGGCCTTGCGCATCAGGGTGGGCAGGTCATTCGGCGAAAACGCCTCCGGCCCGATCCAGAGGCCGTCGACAGGGCGCGCCGCAACGCGGGTGGCGTGGACCGTCAGGCGCAGGTGGAAATGGGTGAAGGTGTGGCGCACTTCGCCCAGCTCCTGCCACGTCGCCGGAAAGGGAGGCTGGGCTTCGGGCGCGTCCTCAGACCAGTCCGTCCCCGGCCAGCCCAGCATTCCACCGAGCAGCCCTTTGGCCGGGCGCCGCTCCATCAGCCACGCTCCATCGCGATCTCGGGCAATCCAGACATGGCCATGGCGGACGGGTTTCGGCTTCTTACGGGTCTTTCGCGGCAGATCAGAGGCGATCCCAAGGTCACGGGCGCGGCAGCCCCCCATCCAAGGGCAAATCCCGCAGGCCGGATTGCGCGGCGTGCAAATCGTCGCGCCCAGATCCATTACCGCCTGCGCGTAATCGCCGGGACGCTCGGCGGGCGTGCTTTGCCCGGCCAGTTCGTGGAGTTGCGGTTTCGATCCGGGCAGTGGATCTTCGACCGCATACATCCGCGCCATGACCCGCTCCACATTCCCGTCAAGCACCGTTTCAGGCCGATCAAACGCGATGGAGGCCACCGCCGCCGCTGTGTAGGGACCAATGCCGGGTAGCGTCAGAAGCGCCTCGCGGGTATCGGGAAACGCCCCGCCATGCTCCGTCGCGACCACGCGGGCGCATTTCAGGAGATTGCGGGCGCGGGCGTAATAGCCCAGCCCCGCCCATTCCGCCATGACGTCCTCATCCGCAGCCGCGGCCAGATCGCTGACAGTCGGCCAGCGCTCGGTGAACCGCAGGAAATATGACTTAACCGCCGCAACAGTGGTCTGTTGCAGCATGATCTCCGACAGCCAGACCCGGTATGGATCTGGGCGCACACCGGCCTGCCGCGCCTCGGGGCTCACGCGCCATGGCAGTACCCGGGCATGGCGATCATACCAGTCCAGAAGGCGGTCACTCAGATCCGTGTCACACAAGTTTTATGCCTTTCACCGCGATTCCGACTTTCACGCGGACGACTTGAGTTTAAGTTAGGGCCAAGATGAAGACACAGACGCCATATCGACGCAGATACCGCAAGTCCGCCGTGCGCGCCGCCAGCCTGCTGGAAAAGGACATCCGGCGGATCGGCGAGAGTCGTGGCTTTGCCGCGTCGAAGGTGCTGGTGCATTGGGATGAGGTCATAGGCCCGGAGATCGCCGCTCTGGCCCGCCCGGTCGATATTTCCTATGGGCGCGGTGGGCTCGGTGCGACGCTGACACTGCTGGTCAAGGGGGCCGATGCGCCCGTGGTGGAGATGCAAAAGGAGCAGATCCGCGCCCGCGTCAACGCTTGCTACGGCTATGAGGCAATCCGTCGGATCCGCCTGACCCAGACCAGCGCCACCGGCTTTGGCGAGGAGGCCACGCCCTACAAATCGCCTGAACGCCAGCCCCCGTCACCCGACATCACCCGCCGCGCCGGAGAGGCCGCGGCCGATGTGCAGGACCCAGAATTGCGCCGTGCGCTGGAGGCCCTCGGGACCAATGTGCTGGCCCAAACCCCCCTCAGGAGAAAACCTTCATGAAGAAATTGCTGTTCCCCGCTCTGGCTTTGGCCGCTGTGATCGGCGGTGGTGTCTGGTACTCGGGCCAGTCCGGGTCCCCGGCGATCGAGCTGCCCAACGTCGTGCCCCCTGCCGTGGCACAGGAAAGCGCCGACGCGGCGGATATCGAAATCGCCGATTTCCAGATGGGGAACCCGGAGGCCAGCGTCGAGGTCATCGAATACGCCTCCTTCACCTGCCCGCACTGCGCAACTTTCCATGACTCCGTCCTGCCGAAGCTGAAGGCCGACTACATTGACACGGACAAGATCAACTTCGTCTATCGCGAGGTGTTCTTTGATCGCTACGGGCTCTGGGCCGCCATGGTGGCGCGGTGTGGTGGCGAGGAAAAATATTTCGGGATTTCCGACCTGCTCTACGACAAGCAGCGCGAATGGGCACAGGGTGAGCCCGCCGAGATCGCCAATAATCTGCGCCGGATCGGCAAGACTGCTGGTCTGAGCGACGAGGCGCTGGACGCATGTTTCGGCAATGCGGCGCAGGCTGAGGCCATGGTCGCCTATTCGCAGGAGAATATGGAAGCCGACAAGGTGACCGGCACCCCGAGCTTTGTCATCGACGGCAAGACCTACTCGAACATGAGCTACGAGGACCTGAGCGAGATCCTCGACGAAAAGCTCGAAAAGGCAGACGGCTAAGTCGTCCCCAAAACCCGGTCGAGGGCGTCGTCGAGCGCCCCGGCCTCCGGGATCTGAAGGCGCACCGGAACCGTCAGGACCGAGCGGCGATAGGCGTCAGGCAGGCGCACCGCGTCCTTTTCCGTCGTCACCATCTGCGCATTCATCGCCGCCGCCTCGCGGCTCATCCGCTCCAAGAGTCGTTCGGACAGACTCTGGTGGTCATCGAGCGCTCGTGTCGCGGCCAGCTCGACCCCCAGCCCCTCCAATGTCTCGAAGAACTTAGAGGGTCGTCCGATACCCGCAAAAGCATAGGCCCGCAGCCCCGCCCAAGGCATGCCGGTCTGCAAGGGCTCCAGCGTGCCGCGCAACACCGGCAACGCGATCTTTGCGCCCCACGCTTCGGTGAATCTCTGCTGCGCGGCCTCCGGTCCGATGGCCAGCATCAGATCGGCGCGGGCCAACCCTTTGGTAACCGGCTCGCGCAAGGGACCAGCCGGGATCACCCGACCGTTGCCAAAGCCCACACCCGCATCGACGACGATCAGCGACAGGTCCTTGGCGAGACCCGAGTTTTGAAATCCATCATCCATTACGATGACCTCCGCGCCCGCAGTGGCAGCCGCCTTGGCCGAGGCAACCCGGTCCGAACCGATCCAAACCGGCGCGAACGCGGAGAGCAGCAGAGGCTCGTCCCCAACCCGCGTCGCACTGTCGCCCAGCGGGTCCACCCGGTGGGTCTCTGACTGGCTTCCGCCATAGCCCCGGCTCACCACATGCGCTGCCAGACCCCGCGCGGAGAGCCGTTGCAGGAGCGCGATCACCGTGGGTGTCTTTCCCGTCCCCCCGGCATTGAGATTGCCCACACAGATCACCGGCACACCAACGCGCGCGCCGGGCTGGCTGACGCGTCGTGCGGTCACCCCGGCATATAGCGCGCCCAGTGGTGCGAGCAGCCGGGACGCGAGACCGGGCGCATCTGGCGGGCGGGTCCAAAACGAGGGCGGACGCATTAGATCGGCACCCCCGCCAGAGTATCATCGATCAGTTCCAGAAGGGTCTGGGTCGCCAACGCCCCCGCATCCGTCACCTGCCAGCCCCGGGCCGCCAGCGCCGCCGCACGCTCGGGATTGTTGAGCCGCTCTACGGCCGCCCCAAGCTCTCTTGGCGTATCGATCAACTCCGCCGCCCGGCCTGCCCAGATTCCCTCGACCTGTTCGGCATGTTGCGTCGTGCGCGGGCCCAGAATAATCGCCGACCCCAGGGATGCGGGCCAGAATGGCGGCATATTCGGTCCACTTCCCACAAGCGTCCCACCGAGATAAGTGATCGGCGCCAGGTGCAGCCAGGCCCCAAGATCGCGCTGATCTCGTATCAAAAGCACCTGATCGGAGAGACAGGGAAGATCATCCCTGCTCACCAGCCAGTTTTGCGATTTGAACCGTTGCTCCGCCCGCCCCGACAGATCTTCGAGCACGAGAAGCAAGCGGTGCGCTCCCTGAGACGCGCGCCGATGCGCCTCAATAACCACCGAAAGCTCCGCTTCGGGTACGCCCGTGGCCAGCCACAAAGGCCGGGTCGCTACCGACACTCCAAGCTCCTCGATCCGCTCCGGGTCGTAAAAGGGCAGAGCCGGCACTCTGGAGAGCGGCTCGACCACTTCGACCACACCGCCCAGCCGCGGATCCGGGGCCACTGTCAGCACCGCATCAAACTGGGACATGGGAGCAACCAGCGCCTGACCGTACCGGGCCGGATCCGCCTCGGCCGCGATCAGCGGAATACCCAATGCCAGAGCTTCTTTCCAAAGGCTGGGGAAAAGGTCTTCACCAAAAAAGACCGCCAGATCCGGCCTCCAGTGCCCGAGGAAGAACGCCGCCGCACCCCGCGTATCGGCGGGGGTTGGAGTGTGCAACCGGCCGTCCACAGGCTCGCCCGTAACCAGCAGCGTCAGATCGGGGTGGAGCCGTTCCAGCCGCTCCAGAGCCATCATCGCCCCTACCCTGTCACCGGGCGTCAGATGCGCCCAGAGCAGCCGCCCTTCGGGCCGCTCCACCGCAGGCACCGGGCGCAGAGCCTGACGGCGCGCGCTGAGCCGGTGCCGCAGGACGGAGAGCGACAGCTCCACCGCGGCCTCAGTCGCCCAGCTCTTCGGTGGGCGAGCCTGCCTGCTCTTCGTCCCTCAGGCGGTGAATATGGGCGATGAAGTAGCGCATGTGTGCGTTGTCCACGGTCTTCTGCGCGGCGTTTTTCCAAGCGTCATAGGCGGTGGCGTAGTCGGGGAACATACCGACGAGATCGATCTCGCTGGTGTCCCTGAAGACGTTCTTTGACGGGTCGGTCAGCTCGCCGCCGAACACAAGATGCAAACGCTGGGTCATGATCCCCTCCTTTTGCCCCCTGTCTAGGCCGCGCGGACGGCGGGGGCAATGTCAGGAGGTGAGCTCCGCGACGATGGATTCGGCCAGAGTGACGTAACCGGACACGATATCGGCATTAACCTCATGCCCCCCTTCCCGGAGCACCGCCTCCGCCTCCCGCAAATCGGCCAGCGCGACGTGCGCCAGTACCAGATCACCCCGCCGCTCCGCCAGCACACGCTGACAATTGGCCAAATTTGCGGTCGCAATCGCCCAGTCCAGCGGAACCACATCCCGGCGCCGCCCGTCCAGCCCCGCCCGATAGGCCGTTACCGCCTACTCCAGACGCCCGGTCCCGGGCTCCCGCTCCCTCAGTGTCTAAAGCGCGAGCCCCAGATCGTTCAGCATCGCACCGCGCTCAGCCGCGTTTGTGGCACGTTCACGCATTTTGGAGGCGAGCACGATGGAGACCTCCAGATCAAGATTGAGGCCTTTGTCCCGACCGCGCTCGTACCACTCATCCTGAAGCGCGCGCAGTTTAGGCAATGTCGCCGTCCCGCCCGCCTCCAGATCCGCCCTGCACAAAAGGAGCGTAGCTATACGGTCTGGATTACGCTCTAGTGTGGCGGTCTCGATCCCCGAGGCGATCAGACGCAGCTTGCGTGCGGCGCTCTCCGCCTCTTCCCGCGCCAGCGCCGCGTTGATCTCCGCGCCCGCACCGGAGTAATCGCTCTCACGCGACAGTTCCGCCACCCGCTGTAACACTTCGTCCACGAATTCCCCGTGATTCGCGCCTACCGCGCCCTCTCGCTGCACCTTTACCGCGATTTCGACGGCGCGGGTCAGTTCGATAAGGGCCGACTGCGCATCTGTCACATCCCCGGCAATGGGGGCGACGAGCATTTGCAGGACCTTAAGCGAAATCCCCGCCTCCTGCGCCTTCTGCGCTGCCTCCATGGTGCCCAGGCGCTCCGTGAGAAGGGCCACCATGTCCTGTGTCTTCCCATGCTCCTTCAGGTTCTGCCGCTCCAGGGCGGGTTGCAGCCGGGCGATCATTTCCGTGTCCGCAAATATCTGCATGAGCATGAGCTGCACGATGGCGCGGAAATATTCGGCATAAACCTCGCTTCTAGCAAAGTCGGTGTCCTGGTGTCGGGCCTAAGCGATCATAGCATCGCAGGTCTTTGCCGGGTCCAACTGGCTGCCCGTCAGCAGATCGGGGCGGCTGAGCACCTGAGGAGCGAGCTGCCAAAACAGCGCCTTGGCATCGTCGCGCCACTGGCTCGCATGACCCAAGGCCCGATCCGCGTCCTCGGCGGCAGCTGTCAGGGACCAGACCAAAGGTTCGGCGCCCTTCATCCGCGACCGGGGTGTGTCCCGATCGACAATGACGTTGCACAAGGCCTCAGGCGACGCCGCGGCACCCGGATCGCTGGCCGCTTTGCAGGCCGCGATGATCAGACGGGTGAGAATGGCAAAGTTAACAACCGAAAGCATGATCGCGACCCAAACCGCTCTCCCGGACCGGTCAACAGCTCAGACTAGCACGTCGAGAATGCCCCGGTGCAGGGTCGGTCCGGCGATGAGGACGCCGTCGGAGGCGGCTTCGGGGGTGTTGAAGCGGAGGCGCGCGCCGTGGCGGTCGGTGACCTGCGCCCCGGCCTCCGAGGCGATCAGCGCTCCGGCGGCGATGTCCCACTCCCACGCGCGGCGCAGGGTCAGCATCGCATCCGCCTTGCCCTCCGCCACGCAGGCGATGCGATAGGCCAGCGACGGGCGGAACATGCGCTGGAACGCCGGGAGACGGCGCCAGTAGCCGGGCGCGTAGGTGGCCTTGTTCGCCAGCATCCGCGCGCCGTCGGCCTCGTGGCGGTCCGAGGTCGAGATCCGCAACCCGTTCAGCCGCGCCCCTCTCCCGTGCGCTGCCGTATAGGTCATGTCCCGCGCAGGCAGATGGACCACGGCGGCCACTACCTCGGGACCTTCGGTCACCGCAAGAGAAACGGCCCAGCTCGTCTCACCGGCCAGAAAAGCGCGGGTGCCGTCAATCGGGTCGAGGATAAAACACCGCTCCGCTTTCAGTCGGTCCGGAGTGTCGGCGGTTTCCTCGCTAAGCCAGCCGTGGTCGGGATGCGCCCCCATGAGATGCTCGCGTAAATGAGTATCCACGGCGAGATCTGCGGCGGAGACGGGGCTGTCGTCGTCCTTTTGCCAAGTCTCCGGGTTCTGACGCCAGTGGTCCAGTGCGATGAGACCTCCCTCACGGGCGGCTTCTACCAGCAGGGGCAGCGGATCAGGCACCGGCAAGCATCAGACCTTCGACCAGCAGGGACGGCACCCGACGCGAGAGATGATCCCGCGCGTCATCAGCCAGCCGGAGCCCCGGCAGCATTTCCCGCAGATTTCCCGCAATGGTGATCTCATTGACCGGGTAGGTGATCTCGCCATTCTCGACCCAGAAGCCAGAAGCGCCACGCGAGTAGTCGCCGGTATTGGGATTGATGGTCGCACCGATAAGCGAGGTCACGAGCAGGCCCGTCCCCATTTCCGCCAACAACTTGTCGCGAGATGTAGAGGGGCCGCTGAGGGTCACATTTCCGACGGAGGGCGACGGCGGGGCCGACGGTCCGCGCACCGCGTTGGCAGTGCTTTCCAGACCCAGCTTGCGCGCCGTGGCGAGGTCGAGCACCCAGCGGCTCAGATGCCCGCTGTCGACGATGGGACGCGTGACAGTCGGCAGACCCTCGGCATCGAATGGCCGCGAGCCGGAGATACGTTTGCGCAGGGGTTCTTCGATCAGATCGAAGCCCTCGGGCAGGATCCGCTGGTCCATAAGGTCCAGCGCCCAGGACGCGCCCCGCGCGACAGATGTGCCGTTGATAGCGGTCAGGAGATGACCGATCAGACCCGAGGAAATCCGCTCATCATACAGGACCGGCCAGGCACCGGTCGGTGCCTTTCGCGCGCCCTGGAGTGCAGCCGCACGTTCTCCGGCCAGACGTCCGATGCTGACAGGATCCGGCAAATCGGAGGCGAAGATGCGGCTCTCGGCGCTGTAGTCGCGCTCCATCACCGAGCCCTCGCCGGAAATAGCGACGCAGGAGATCGACGACCCGGTGCGCGCATAGCCCGCCGCAAAACCGTTGGTGGCCGCGAGGAACACCTTGCGCCGCCCCCAGCTCGCGGAACTGGACTGGCACTGGGTCACGCCTGTGACACCCAGTGCGGCCGCCTCGGCGACGAGCGCAGCCTCCTGTAGCGCGGCGGGAACAGGCTCGGGGCTGTCATCGACCAGCTCCAGCGCCGCGGGATCCACGGACCCCGCCAGTTGCGACGGATCCGCGAGGCCGACACCGGGATCATCCGGCGCCTCGCGGGCCATCAGAACAGCACGTTCAGCCATCTCCTCGATGGTCCGGGCGGAAATGTCGGACGCGGAGACACAGGCCTGTTTCTGCCCGAGGATAACCCGCAGGCCGATCTCGATTCCCTCGGACCGCTCGGCCTGCTCCAGCGCTCCGGCGCGCACGTCGATATTCACCGACGCATCGCGGACCGCCATCGCGTCAGCTGCCTCGGCGCCCGCCTTTTGGGCCGCGCGGAGCAGATCCTGTGACAGACGGGCGAGGGTGTCAGACATGGCGCGTCTCCGGGGACGGGATCAGGACAGAAGCCCCAGATCCGCCATGACACCCTTCAGACGATCCTTGGTGGCGTCGGTGAGCGGCGTCAGGGGCAGGCGCACCTCGTCGCTGCACTTACCCAGCAGCGACAAGCCATATTTCGCGGCCACCAGCCCCGGCTCGGCAAAGACCGCACGGTGCAGCGGCAGGAGCTTATCCTGCAACTCAAGAGCCTTGGCCCAGTCGCCCGACAGGGTGGCGGTCTGGAACTCGGCGCAAAGGCGCGGCGCTAGGTTCGCAGTCACCGAAATGCAGCCGACTCCGCCATGCGCATTGAAGCCCAGCGCAGACGCATCCTCGCCCGACAACTGACAGAAATCGGTGCCACAGGTGGCGCGCTGGTCGCTGACACGGGTGATGTCGCCGGTCGAATCCTTCACACCGACAATGCGCGGCAGCTTGGCCAGCTCGCCCATGGTCGCGGGGCTCATATCCACGATGGACCGTCCGGGGATGTTGTAGATGATGATCGGAATATCCGTCTCATCATGCACGGCCTTGTAATGCGCATAGAGGCCGGCTTGGGTCGGCTTGTTGTAATAGGGCGTGACGACAAGCGCCGCATCGGCCCCGGCCTGCTGGGCGTGAGCGGTGAATGCGGTCGCCTCAGCGGTGCTGTTTGAACCCGCCCCTGCGATGACCTTGAGGCGCCCGGCGGCAAATTCCACCGTAGCTGAGACCGCCGCCTCATGCTCCTCGTAGGTGAGCGTCGGCGATTCGCCGGTGGTCCCGACGGGGACGATTCCGGACGTGCCCTCGGCCACGTGCCAGTCCACGAGGCGTTTCAGGGCATCGAGGTCCAGTTTTCCGTTCCGAAACGGTGTGACCAATGCGACGATGGACCCTTTAAACATGCCTCTCTCCTTCTGGCTTGCGATGCGGACCCTATGCGCCAAAGCGCCGATTGCCAAGGTCGTGAATTGGCGTTGGCCCTGTTCTCCCCTAGGTAATTGAGCATGACAAAGATGCTCGCCCTCCTGATCAGCCTCATGGTCCCCCATACCGCCCCGGCGGCCACTCTCTCGCAGACGGGGGGTGGGCCGTTCAGCATGGCTGAAGTCATGGAGGCCGGACGAGCGGGGACATGGTTCTCGCGCGACGAGATCGCTCTGCGCACCGGACCCCTCGCCGCCGACATTGTCAGCTGGATGCGCCTGCGCGAAGGACAAGGGACCTTTGCCGAGGCGCTGGGGTTTCTTGAGCGGCATCCTGACTGGCCCGGTCTGGCGCGACTGCGCCGCGAGATGGAGGAGGCCCTCCCAACGGAGATTACAGACGAGACCACCGCGCGTCGCGTGCTGGCCTTTTTTGGCGAAGCGGATCCGGCCACCGGACAAGGCGTGATCGCCAAAACTGCCGCCTATCTGGCTCTGGACCGTCGCGGAGAGGCTGAGGCAGGGGCGGCGCTGGCGTGGGCCGGGCTGTCGATGACCCCCACTGCGGAAAACTACCTCATCAATACCCTTCCTGACATTGTGCTGCCATTGGAGACCATCCGGGCCAACGCCATGTTCTGGCGGGGCGCGAGACAGGCGCTCGCCCGCGCCGAAGATCGCGCTGAGGCCCGCGGCGATCTGGAGGCGACTGCGCTCATTCGAGCGCGTCTCGCAGCTTTGACTGGCAGCGATGCACTCAGCGTCACGGAAGACTTGCCGGAGACCCTGCGCGATGATCCCGGCCTCGCTTATCGTCGCTTCGCCTTAGACTACGGGGCCAGACGGTATGCTGAGGCGCGAGACATTGCCCTGACGCAGTCAACGTCGGCAGACACCCTTGGTGATCCCGAGGCGTGGGCGCGGGCACGGCGCGATCTGGTGCGACGTGAACTGCGCAGCGGAACCGCTGAAAACGCTTACGCGCTCGCTGCAGCACATTGGTTGACGGAGGGCGCGGATTTCGCGGATCTGGAATGGCTCGCGGGCTATATCGCCTTGCGCTACCTCAGCGCACCCGAAGATGCCCTCCGCCATTTCCTTCGGATGCGCGGCGCGGTCGCGAGTCCGATTTCCGTCAGCCGGGGGGAATACTGGATCGGGCGCACCCACGAAGTGCTCGATCAGGCCCCTGAAGCGGCTGCTGCCTACAGGGCCGGGGCAAACTGGCAGAGTGCCTTTTACGGTCTCCTGTCCGCCGAACGGATCGGGCTGAATCTGGATGCAAAGCTGATGAATCCGCCAGATTATCCTCCTCTCGCGGAGACCGATCTGGCCGGCAGTTCGGTTCTGCAGGCCGCGCTGCTTCTGCAGGCCGCAGGCGAACGCAGCCTCGCCGAACAGTTCTTGACCCATCTTGCCGAAGGCGTTGGCGAAGCTGAAGCCGGGGCATTGGCGGACACGATGCTGGCTCTGGGCGAACCCCATCTGGCGTTGCGCATCGCCAAAGCTGTTGCCCTGCGCGGTATTGTCCTGCCCCGGGCCTATTTCCCGCTGGTCGATCTCGGGCAGGACAGCTTGCCTGTCCCTGAAGAGCTGGCCCTCGCCATCGCTCGTCGCGAGAGCGAGTTCGACCCCATCGTGTCATCTGGCGTCGGCGCAGGGGGGCTGATGCAACTGATGCCGGGCACAGCACGGGATGTATCGCGGGATCTTGGTATCACCTACAACCGCGAACGGCTGTTCTCAGACCCCAGCTACAATGCCCGCCTTGGGACCGCTTACCTGCAACAGTTACAAAAGCGATTCGGGTCAAATCCGGTGCTGGTCTCGGCGGGTTATAACGCGGGACCGGGCCGACCGGCTCGCTGGATGTCGCAAAATGGCGATCCCCGAGACCCGCTGGTGGATGTCGTGGACTGGATTGAGGCGATCCCCTTTGATGAAACCCGCAACTATGTGATGCGGGTCGCCGAGAGCCTCCCGATCTACCGTGCGCGCCTCAGCGGTGAGACATCCCCTGTGATGCTGACCAAAGAGCTCAAGGATCGCTGACGTCGCTTAGTCTGCGAGTTTGGTCGAATCCGTGTCGGACGGTTCAGCATCCGGGGTAGAGTCTGTACTCACAGGCGCATTGCTCGGTTCCACCTGGTCCGGGATACCAACCTGATCGGAGGTCACCACCGTGCCTTCGGCGGCGTCGGCGTCACACCGTTCGTACTTGTAGGCATAGCCACTCCATACGACGATCAGGCCGCCATCAGCCGCCTGAACGAACATGGCGCGTTCCGTGAATTCGCCTTCGACACTCTCGCACACCAGATCGAAAAGCACGGCATCCATGTCCCGGACGTCGAACGGGTTCGTCATCCGGCACGTGGTGTCCACCCCGTCAATCCGGCTGTCAGCAATTCTAAGCGCGCTTTCGAGACTGTTTGCCTCGTAGACGCATTGCTGTGTCGGACTGGCCCGCCAGAGTCCCTCGAAGACAGAGACGTTCACTTCTTGCGCAAAGGCAGGCGCTGCTGCCATAGTAAGGGAAATTAAAGATATCTTGGCCTTCATGGACGCTGGAACTCCGGTTGCTGCTACCCGCCGATGAACGGCCTCATTTTTTAGAACACTTCGGCAGACTAGCGCCGGAATTATGACCAAGGACAGACGTTTTATGAAGAATCAGGCTGTGCAATACAGAATGGGGCGCGAAGAGCTCAATTCGACCCGCTCGGAAAGCCGTGGGTTGTTCTGGGCGGTCGCAGTATTCTCCTTTTTCGTGAACCTGCTGATGCTGACCGGCCCGCTCTTCATGCTGCAGATCTACGACAGAGTGCTCAGCTCACGCTCAGAGGCCACATTGGTCGCGCTGACGCTTCTGATGATCTTCCTCTTCATGATGATGGGATTTCTGGACTTTTCTCGGAACCGCATCCTGTCTAGGATCGGGGCCCGATTTCAGTCCCGCCTCGACAAGCGTGTCTTTTCCGCCATGGTCCGCCGGTCCGCTGTACAGGAAGGTGGTGACCAAAGCCGCAACTACCTCGGCGACCTTGAGGCAGTTCAACGCTTTATCTCATCCCCGGTTCTGACCGCATTGTTTGATCTGCCGTGGACGCCTCTGTTCATTCTGATCATCTTCGCATTCCACCCCTACCTCGGTTGGCTCGCCTTGCTGGGCGGCGCGGTGCTCATCTGCATCGCATTCCTGAACCAGATGGGTTCGAAGAAGAGTCAGGCCCGCGCCCAGTTTGCCCAAACCCGGGCGGAACGTCTCTCCGAACAGATCCGCAAGGAAGCAGAGATGGTCCGGTCGCTGGGGATGCAGGACGCTGCCTTTGGGCGCTGGCATGAACATCGTCAGGCGGCGCTGGAAAACACAATGCAGCGCGGCGATGTCGCGGGGGGATATACCAGCCTGACGAAGACTCTCCGATTGCTTCTCCAATCAGCCATGCTGGCTCTGGGGGCCTGGCTGGTCTTGCAGGAAGAGATGACCCCCGGCGCGATGATTGCGGGCTCGATCATGCTCGGCCGGGCGCTGGCGCCCATCGATCTTGCGATCAATCAATGGCAGATCGCGCAACGCGCCCAGACTGGCTGGAAGAGCCTTGCGGAATTGCTGGGGACGGTCCCCGAAGAAAAGCCCCGCACCGCCCTGCCCCGCCCCAAGGCACGCCTCACCGTGGACCAGTTGACCGTGATCCCGCCGGGGCAGAATCAGGCCTCGTTGCGCATGATTTCCTTCGACGTTCAACCCGGAGAGGCTGTGGGTGTGATCGGGCCTTCGGGCTCGGGCAAATCCACCCTTGCCCGCGCTATTGTGGGGGTCTGGCGTGCCGCAGGCGGGAAAATCCGGCTCGATGGTGGTGCGCTGGAGCAGTACGAGCCCGAAGTGCTCGGACGTCACATTGGCTATTTGCCCCAGCGGGTACAGCTTTTTGACGGCACAATCGCCGAGAATATTGCGCGTCTTCAACCTGATGCCGAGGACTCCGCCATTGTAGAGGCGGCGAAGAGGGCTGCCGCGCATGAAATGATCCTGCAACTGCCCGATGGGTATGATACACCTGTTACCAGCGCGACGGGGCGGCTTTCTGGCGGGCAAATGCAGCGGATTGGGCTGGCCCGCGCGATGTTTGGCGACCCGGTGATTCTCGTCCTCGATGAACCGAACTCGAATCTCGACAACGAGGGCAGCATCGCCCTGAATACGGCCCTCGAGCAGATCAAGGCGCGCGGTGGCGCTGTCATCATCATGGCACATCGGCCCAGCGCCATTCAAAGCTGCGACCGTATTCTGGTGGTCGATCAGGGGATGCGACGGGCCTTCGGGCCGAAAAACGAGGTTTTGCAACAGGTGTTGCAGAACCATCAGCAGGTCACAGATGCGGCCCCGCGCCCCGGAGGAATTTCGTAATGAGCGAGAAAAAGAGTTCTGAAAAGCGCCTCTGGCCCGTGACCTTTCCGCTATCTGTCGGCCTTCTGACACTTGTAGTTCTGGTCGGCGGCTTTGGCGGTTGGGCCACCTTTACGGAGATTTCCGGAGCGGTGGTTGTCAGCGGGCAGATCGAGGTCGATCAGAACCGGCAGATCGTGCAACACCCCGATGGCGGCATTGTCGAGGCGCTGAAAGTCACTGAAGGCGACCGCGTTGAAAAGGGCCAGACGTTGATCGTGCTGGACACGAAGCTTCTGACCAACCGGATCAACGCCGCCGACGCGCAGCTCGTGGAAATCCGCGCGAGACGCGCTCGTTTTGAGGCCGAACGAGACAACTCCGAAGCACCCGGATTTCCCGAGGATCTGCTCGAGCGAGCCGAGGAAGATCCGGATGTCGAGGATCTGGTTCGGGGTCAGCAAAGGCTTTTTGAGGCGCGTCTCGAAACCGCGACCAAGACTTTGCAACAGCTCGGGAACCGCCGGACCCAGATCAGTCGTCAGATCGAAGGCATAGACGCCCAGCGCGATGCCCTCGCACTACAAGTCGAGTTCATCAACGAGGAAATGGCCGATCAACAACAACTTCTGGAGCGTGGACTGGCGCAGTCCAGCCGGGTTTTGGCACTGCAACGCGAAGCAGCGCGGCTGCAGGGCCAGATTGGCGAGCTTATCGCGGCCCGTGCCGAAGCCGAGGAGCGGATCTTCGAGACGGAAAATCAGGAGCTCGTCTACACGGTCCAGCGTAGGGAAGATGCAATCACGGCGCTCAGGGACATTCGCGTGCGCGAAACCGAGCTGTCAGAAGAACTGGATGGCTTGCTTGAGCAGCGATCCCGAACCGAAATCGTGGCACCCGTTGCCGGTGTGGTGATCGATCTGACCGTCTTCGGCGAACAGGCTGTCGTGCAGGCCGCTGAGCCCGTTATGTATATCGTGCCGCAGGACCGTCCGCTGGTGATCCAGACACAGGTGCCCCCGATCCATGTGGATCAGGTTAATGTCGGTCAGACCGCGCAACTTCGCTTCCCATCTTTTGACACCCGGACGACGCCCGAACTGCAGGGCGAGGTCATTCAGGTGTCCGCCGACAGTTTCGTGGATGAGACGAGCCGCGCGAGTTTCTACCGAGCCAAGGTCGTGCTGTCCCCCGGTGAGATCGAGAAGCTCCCCGAGGGCCTGACGCTGATCCCCGGCATGCCCGTGGATGCTTATCTGACAACGGCGGATCGTTCCCCTCTGGCGTATCTCACAAAACCTCTTACAGAGTATTTCTCGAAGGCCTTCCGCGAAGGCTGAACGCAGAAGTGACCCGGAGGACCCATGTCTCACAGCTATGAGGATACGCTCGCCGCGATGGGCGTGACCCTGCCCGACGCGCCAGCTCCCGCAGCCAATTACGTGCCGTGGATGCGCGTTGGCGATCTGGTCTACGTCTCCGGCCAGATCAGCCAGGATGAGAATGGCCTGATTACCGGGCACCTGACATCGCCAGACGATATCGAGCGCGGTGCCCATGCGGCCCGGCAATGTGCGATCTCGCTGCTGGCTCAGGTCAAGGCCGCCTGTGACGGGGATCTCGACCGCCTTGTGCGCGTCGTGAAACTTACCGGCTTTGTCGCCTCCGCGCCGAGTTTCACTGACCAGCCCAAGGTCGTGAACGGCGCCTCCGACTTCCTCGCCGAGGCACTGGGGGAGGCGGGTCGGCATACTCGCTCGGCCGTGGGCGCGGCCGCCTTGCCGATGAACGTCTCGGTAGAAATCGAAGGGATCTTCGAGGTCCGATGAGCCTGCCCGCCCATTTCATCCGGCGTCCTTTTGCCCATCGTGGGCTTCACGACAAAGCCTCCGGATGCATCGAGAACAGCCGCAGCGCCTTTCTGGCAGCCGTTGAGCATGGCTACGGTATAGAGCTCGACGTGCAGATCACCCGTGACGGCATTCCGGTCGTGTTCCATGATCCGGGGCTGGAGCGCCTGACGGGCCGGATTGGTTGGGTTGCGGATCACACAGCCGCCGAGTTGCGCGAAATGGTTCTGACCGGCGGGGCGGATGTGGTCCTGCCGCTGTCAGAGATCCTCGCGGAATTCGCGCCCAAAGCGCCCGTATTGGTAGAGATAAAGGCCCTTCCCGAGCAGGACCTCGCCGCCATCGGTTCGGCGGTGGGAGACGTGGTGCGGGCTGCGGTCCGTGGCGGGACCGAGATCGCGGTGATGAGCTTTGCCCCGACCTGCGTGCAGACGCTGGGGAAGATGCCTGCCCATGTCTATCGCGGCCTGACCGCTTGCCCGGCCGAAGATTACGCAGGCAGACTGTCTGCCGAGTTGCGTCAGTCACTGGCACAGATGGATGCGTGGACGGATGATCTTGAGTTCGTCAGCTACGATCACCGCGCCCTGAACATCCCGCGCATCGCGGAGTTGAAAGAGCGCGGTGCGAGCATTCTTTGCTGGACAGTCACAACACCTCAGCAGCAGGGCGAAGCGATGAAAATCGCCGATCAGATCACCTTTGAGTCGTTCCGACCCTGATGAATAACCGTCAGGGCACCCGGCCCATGGGCTGACCATTGAGCGAGAACGTCCCGTCGGGGCCCATCTCGATGCGAGACGTCAGTGTGTCCGGTCCCTCCCCTTCGGTGGTGAACATGCTGAGCCCCATCTGGAGACCGAACAACTGCTGCTGAGGGATCGTACCCAGCGCCATGAGATTCTGGATCAAGGCGTTGAACCCAGTCAATGTCACGCCGAAGCCACCGACAGGTCTCCCGAACACCCTCTCCGTCGACGGGGTCGCCGCGAACTGCACCCCTCCCTTCGCGGACATCTCCGCGCCGAGCAGTGAGAGCCGGAGATCATCAAGCGTCAACCGCTCGGGCCGGGGCGTTTCTCCGTTCATCACCGCGTCACCGGACAGAGCAAAGGACAGTTGCACGGGGTCGCGTGGCAGCGCCGCGGCGGGGTCAAAAAGCTGCCAGAGCTGCTCGCTCACCTCCACATCAGTCAGCGCCATATCGAGAGAGAACGGTTGCGCCGCGTCCCGACTCAGCGCCGGGACCTGGGCGCCGATCGTGGTCGCGCCGATCGTCATCGACGCATCGGGCAACGGAACGGCAGGACCCGAAAACCGGGCCTGAAGCCCCGCATAGCTTTGCCGCAGGATGATATCCTGCGCGTCGGACCGGATCTCATCCCGCGTCGGGCCGCTGTTCAGTGCAACAGCCATCCCGGGGCGGTCCGGTCTCTCGATTTGCATGTCCTGCGTGCCGCTCTCTGTGGTCAGCACTATCGAATACGGGCCGCTTCCGGGGACCGCAAACGCCTCGGGGTCTCCCTCGAATACGGCGGTGACGCCCTGACGGGTCAGAGCAACGCCCGGTGTTTCTCCCACCGGATCAATGATCAGAGCGAGCTCTGTCGCCTCCGCTGAACCGCTTTGCCCGAGATAGGAGAGCATCAGATTGTCGAGCTGCACCTGGGCAGCAGTCGCGCCGGAGGCCAGTGGCAGGCTGTCCGTTGCGATCCCCATCCGCTGCCCCGAGACGACGTAATCTGGGTCGGTCATCTCGCCCGATACCAGAACTGACATCTCCGTCAGGGTGAGTTCATAGGTCTCGCCCGCTGCGTTGGCTTGCGCAGTCGCGGGCAGATCCAGCCGGGTCGCCTCGCCTTCTGCGGCGAGGCTCAACTCGGTCAGAGCGAGGGTTGGCGCACCTGCGCCCCGCCCCACTTTCAGCACCGCGTTCTGGACAAGAAACCCCTCGCCGGCGTCCGAGATTTCGCCCGCGAGCGCCGTAATTTCGCCAGTTCCGGCCTGCCACTCCCCCCAAAGCGCCTCTGGCGTGATTTCAGCCTGAACTGGGGCATTCCATGACCCGAGCAGCGCAGTGGCAAAAGCGATCTTGGCAGCGTGGCGCATGACGGGCTCCGGGGTGATGTGCTCTGCGCAAAGATGGGGGCCGGGGAGCGAAGGGTCAAGCGCATCAACCGGTTGGCAGCGCAAGGATCGGAGCATAAGCTGTAATCAGGACAGGGAGAGATTTGCATGTCGGACATGTCGGGAAAGGTCGTTCTGATCACGGGCGCGAGCAAAGGGATCGGCGCCGAAGCGGCACGGGAATTTGTCCGTGCGGGGGCCAAGGTGGCGCTGTTGGCCCGCTCCCGCGCACCGATTGCCGATCTCGCAGGTGAGCTTGGTTCCGACACCGCCCTCGCTATCCCCTGCGACGTGTCGCGCTATTGGGAAATGCAGTCCGCCGTCGAGGCGACGGTCGAGGCATTTGGTGCCTTGGATATTCTGATCAATAATGCGGGCATCATCGACCCCATCGCCGATCTGTCGGCCGTCGATCCCGACGCGTGGAGCTTCGCGGTCGATGTGAACCTCAAGGGCGTTTTCCACGGGATGCGCGCCGCCTTGCCAGTGATGATGTCCCGAGGCGGCGGCACCATCATCACGGTTTCCTCGGGCGCCGCTTCGCGTCCCGTCGAGGGCTGGTCCCAGTACTGCGCCGCCAAAGCCGGAGCGGCGATGCTGACCCGTCAGGCCGATCTGGAATGCCGGGGCCGTGGTATCCGCGCCATGGGACTTTCACCGGGCACCGTCGCCACCGATATGCAGCGCGAGATCAAGGCGTCCGGCGTCAACGCCGTCAGCCGCCTCGACTGGTCCGATCACATCCCCGCGGACTGGCCCGCCAAGGCGCTGGTCTGGATGGCAGGACCGGCGGGCAACGACTGGCTGGGGGAAGAAGTGTCCCTGCGAGATGACACGATCCGCCGCGCTGTCGGCCTCGTGGCCTGACACATGGGACTGATCGAGACACGGGTGGAGGGCGGCCTGTGCCACATCACCCTCAACCGCCCGGATAAGGCCAACGCTCTTAGCTCAGCCATGCTGGAACAGTTGGTCGAAGCGGTGCAGCAAGCCAACGCCCGGCGCGCGCTGATCCTCACGGGGTCCGGCTCTGTGTTTTCCGCCGGGGCGGATCTGAAAGAAGCCGCCGAGGGCCTCGCAACCTCGCCCCTTTGGGAAAAGCTCTCTGCGGCTGTCTCGGACTATCCGGGGCTGAGCATCGCAGCGTTGAACGGACCGTGCGCCGGGGGGGCGATGGGCATGGTTCTGGCGGCTGACCTGAGGATTGCCATGCCGACGGCGCGGTTCTTCTATCCGGTGATGCGGATGGGCTACCTGCCACAGCCCTCCGACGTGCCGCGACTGACGCGGCTGATCGGGCCAGCGCGAGCAAAACTGATCCTCATGGGTGGTGCGAAAGTGTCTGCCACCGAGGCCCTGCAATTCGGCCTCATTGATCGCATTACCGAGGACATCGACGCCGAAATCGCCTCTCTGACCAAGGATTTGTGCGTGGCCAGCCCCGACCACGCGGCGGCGATCAGGCAGATGATCGTCCAAACCACCGCGACCTGAGGATATCACATGAGCGACACTGACCTGACCATCGCCCGGCACTATTTCGACGCGTTCAACGCCGGGGATGCCGAAGCGATGCTGAACCTCATCTCTGAGGACGTGCAGCACTTCGTTAATCAAGGCGACGTCCGGCACGGCAAGGATGCCTTTCGCGCCTTTCTCGCCGAGATGGACCGCGCCTATTCCGAGCATATCTCGGACTTGACGCTGTTCGACGGACCGCCGGGCCGCGTCGCTGCTGAGTTCACGATTGATGGGACCTACAAGGCCACACAGCCCAGTCTGCCGGCTGCGACAGGCCAGCGCTACAGCCTGCCGGTCGGATCCTTCCTCAGCATCACCAGCGGGCAGATCACCCGCGTAACCACGTATTACAACCTCGCCGACTGGCTGCGGCAGGTGAGTGAATGACGCCACGCTGCGAAACCCTGACCGGCGCAGCCATCAGCTCTGCCATCGAAGATCTGGCGCGGCTGCGCACAGAGGTGTTTCGCGACTGGCCTTATCTCTACGACGGCGACCCGGCGAATGAATCCAAGTACCTCCGTAGTTACCGCAACACACCAAACGCGATTCTGATCGCAGCAATGGATGGGGACCGGGTGGTGGGCTGCGCCACCGGGATGCCCCTCAGCCACCATCAGGACGCCCGCGATCTGCCTCTGACCGATCTGGGCCTGCGACTGGAGGACGTGTTCTACTGCGCAGAATCGGTACTGCTGCCGGAGTACAGAGGCCGCGGGCTTGGGCATGTCTTCTTTGACCGACGGGAGGCCCATGCCAAGGCGCTGGGCTTCAAAACCGCGCTTTTCTGCGCTGTCGAGCGGCCCGACAGCCATCCCGCACGGCCTCAGAATGCGCGGTCACTGGCACCATTCTGGAAGGGCCGCGGATACACGCCACGCGATGCCTTTGTGCGGATGCACTGGACGGATCTTGGGGACAACGGCCCCAGTAAAAAGCAACTCCGCGTCTGGACGCACGATCTGTGAGGATCGCTGCCGCTGCATGGCCACTGGACTGGCACGCGGACGCCACCAGCTACGCCGCCAAGCTGGACCGCTGGATCTCAGGCACCCAGGCGGATCTGCTGGTCTTTCCCGAATATGCCGGGATCGAAGCAAGTCTGACGGCCCGTCCCCCCGCAGATACGCCCGAAGACTGGCTCACCCACGCAGCGGCGGCGGCTGGCCCGGCGCTGGATGTGCACCGCACACTGGCCCGGTCCCACGGCAAACACATCCTCATGGGGAGCCTGCCGGTTGCCGAGGCGGGGCGCTTCGTCAATCGCGCTTACCTGATTGCACCGGACGGGTCGTATGTCTGGAACGACAAGCAGATCCCGACACCGTGGGAGCGCCGCCACACGACGCTCGCGTCCGGCGACCCGCTGCTGGTCTCCGACACTGCATGGGGCCGGATCGGTGTGCTGATCTGTCATGACGGCGAATTCCCCGAACTGTCGGCAGCGCTCGACTGCGACATCCTGCTGATACCAGCCTGCACCGATGGCCCCCACGGTGCAGCCCGTGTGCGGAATGCAGCCCGCGCACGCGCCCTGGAGGGATGCTGCATTACGGTGCTGTCGCAAACGGTGGGACCGCTCTCCGATTGCTGCTTTCTGGACGAAAACCATGGGCGCGCAGGAATTTACGGGCCACCAGACCGGGGATTTCCTCCAACCGGCATCCTGAACGAAAGCCTCCCAAATACACCCGGCTGGGCCGAGGCTGAGGTTCCCCTAGCGCAGCTACGCCGGTTACGTGATGGGCAGGGTGAGGTGCATCTGCCTCTTGACCGACCCGCCGCGATTGCGCGCGCTGGACTGGGCCGAAGTGCCGACATTTCAGGCTGAACAACTCGGCGTGAGCCCCCTTGGCCGCCCCGACGAAACCCGGCACCCAAGGGGGGCATTTTATCGTGAAAGGTCCGCCGATGTTCCGCAATCTTGCCTGCACGCTTCTCCTCACCCTGACACCGGTCGCTGCCAGCGCCGGTCCCATCGCGTTCGATGGCAACTGGCAGAACCAGAAGTTCCCCTTCCAAGCCGCCAACAGCTATCAGACCGATGGCAAGGGCGTGACGGTCACATCTCAAGACAGTGTCTCGCTGCTCTACCGTCGAACGCCGGACGCATCCTCCGCCAAATCCGCCCGTTGGAGTTGGTCAGTAACCGAGGGCGTGCCAGCCACGGATCTGCGACGGAAAGGCGGTGATGATCGGAATCTGGCCCTCTACTTCGTCTTTTCCGATGAGGCGACGGCTGGCACGCTGCAGGGCGCGTCGCTGCGCTCGCTACTTGGCGCAGAAAACGTGCGGGTCCTTGTCTATGTCTGGGGCGGGAATGCTACCCGGGGTGCCGTGCTGGACAGCCCCTATCTGGGATCGCGCGGAAAAACCGTGGTCTTGCGGAGCGCCGGAACCGGTTCCGCAACCGAACAGGTGAATTTCGACGCTGACTTGAAAAAGGCCTTCGGTGAGCGTCCTGCGGTCTTGCTGGGTGCTGCAATTTCTGCAGATAGCGACGACACCGACAGCCGTATTTCCGCACGGATCGACAGCCTGCGTCTCGACTAACCACAGAAGATCGTTGATTTTCCCTTCTCGGCTGTGCAGGTTAACGCTTGAGGGGGAGAGGCATGACGCATGAAATCGCAGTGCTTGGAATCTTCGCTGCGGATGCGGCATTTCGCTCCGCGAGACTGCCACAAAGAGGCGAGACGATCCTCGGCGACAGCTTCGCTCTGAGCCCCGGCGGAAAAGGCTCCAACCAGGCGATCGCTGCAGCGCGGGCCGGCGCCAAAGTTGCTATGTTGACCCGGATCGGGACTGACTCCTTCGGCGACATGGCTCTCTCGACCTGGGCCCAGGCAGGGGTGAGTTTCAAGGGAACGCAGACCCCGGATCATCCCACCGGGGCCGCGTTCATTCATGTGGACAGCGCCACCGGGGATAACGCAATCATCGTTGCGCCGGGCGCCGCCGGACAGATATCGCCTGCGGACATCGATGACTGGTCTAAGACGATCCGGGCCGCGAAAATCTTCATGTGCCAGTTAGAGCAGCCTCTTGATGCAGCATGCCATGCGTTGGAAATTGCTCGTTCGGCGGGCGTCACAACAATTCTTAACCCCGCCCCTGCCGCATCCCTGCCCCCGGACATGTTGTCATTCTGCGACTTTGTTACGCCCAATGAAACGGAGGCGGAGTCGCTCACCGGTTGTCCGGTCACGACCGTCGAAGAAGCCGAATTCGCAGCGCGCGAGCTGATTCGTTTGGGCGCGGGAGCGGCAATTATCACGCTCGGAGACCGTGGCGCCCTCTATTCCAGCGGAAATTCGCAGGTCTATGTCTCCGCTCTTACGGCAGGCCCTGTGGTCGAAACAACAGGAGCAGGTGACGCCTTTAATGGCGGTCTCGCTACAGCCCTTGCCGAAGGTCGTAACATCTCGGAGGCATTGCGTTTTGCCAACGCAACAGCCGCCATTTCTGTAACCCGATCCGGTGCTGCATCTTCCATGCCTGATCGGTACGAAACGGACAGTCTGCTCGCCTCCCCTAAATCAAACTGAAACCTAAAAAACGCCTGCAAGCCGAAAGGGTATATTTATTCCAGCGCGCTACGCTCCGAACATAGGGCAAGGACTACTTCTGTAATTCCGAAAGCGGGATCTATCACCCGCAACGTGGGGTAATGTAATGTTAGACAATCAATGGAACCTCGCTTCGGCGAGCACTTGGGGCGTGGACAGTTTTCAGTTTCTCCCGGATCGTCGAGCGGACGAGGCTCGCGTGGAACGCGCAGACCGCTGGAGTGAGGAACGCAGGCTCGAACTGTCACGTGATGGCGCCGATACAGTAGATTTTGACCTCCGCGAAGGCGTAGACCCGACTGCTCCCGGAACATTCGACTTTAGTCCGGAGCTACCTGATACGGCACAGGAGGCGAGGAGCGACGGACTTACCGCGCTCCCATTCAACGGCACTTTCGACGCCAGACCAGAGCGGACCGACGCCAAGGGCGGTGGTGCCAGGGGGGGCAAAAAGCAGAAGGATCCAGGCGGCGACACCACCGGTTCCGGTGACGGCGGCACGGGCAGCCCGGGCGACGGCCTGCTGACGACCTACACCAGCGGAGGTGACGCCTCGAATTACAACGTGACTGTGCAGTTCAACGGCAGCAACTGGACCGCCGCATTACAGGAAGATTTCGTCGCCGCTGCCGATTACCTCAGCTCAATCATTCTGGGCGATGTGGCAGATGTTTTTGTCTCAGGATTCGGCGCAGTTGACGACATTCTGATCACCGCAGACCTCATCGAAATCGATGGCGCTGGTGGCACGCTCGGTCGGGCGGGTCCGACCAGTTACAGAACCAGCGACTACCTTCCCGCAACGGGACTCATGGAATTCGATGTGGCAGACGCAGAGAATTTCGACGCCCGGGGGCTCTTTGATGACATCGTGTTGCACGAGATGATCCATGCGCTCGGCTTCGGCACAATGTGGGGATTGATGGACCTGGTGACCGGCGTGAATGGTGATCTGCGCTTTCGGGGCGAGCTGGCAACTGCCGCCTATAACGAGGACTTCGCCGACATCGCATCGACCGATATTCTTGCTCTTTACGGTGTCCCTGTCGAAACAGACTATGGCTCAGGAACAGCCGGCGGGCATTGGGACGAGGCAACATTCGACAATGAACTGATGACCGGCATCATCAACTCCGAGAACTACCTCTCTGACATGAGCATCGCCGCTCTCGAAGACATGGGCTACGACACGGTGATCGACAATCCGAACGACCCCACTGATCTCTGGGGCGATTTGATGGCCGCCTAATCCCGTAGGGTTAGAATCTTCACCCATTGAACGCCCTTCGCTCCAAAAGCGGAGGGCGTCACCTCCTAATAGACCGCAGCCTACACTTTCGCGAAATGGACGAAATCAATACCTGAGCTCATCATCTCCAGCGTGTAAATGGAGAGAATGGGCAGATGTATTTGGGATTTCTCAAACTCAGACTTCAAGACATCCTACGCGGCAAGCTCCCTGACTTTCATCCATTGCCAGATGACAACCCGATAGCCGAGTTCGACAAGGCGCAGGATAGCTTAACTCTCACAGATACCACAGGCCCTTTGCGTATAATTGAAACGATCGAACGCGATTTTTCCTATGCACTGTTTGAGGAATTGCAGGGCACCGACTTTGATCAGGTTCCTGGAAGGGAAAAGCAAGACTACGCATCAGCCAATGAAAAAGCGCTCAGCTCAATTGATAAAATCGTCGGCGTGACGATAAAAAAAGCCGGACACTGGAAGGGCTCAGGAGACGACAACGACGAAGATGGCGGACGCCTGACAAGCTATACCAGCGGCGGCGCTGCAGCGGAGAGCTTCAATGTGAAGGTGGTCTTCGACGGCTCCTACTGGACGAGTGCGCTGCAGCAGGACTTCATAGCAGCAGCCGAAACCGTCAGTCAGCTAATTCTCGGCGATGTTCCTGATGTCCGGTCGCGCAGCCAAGAGATTGATGACATTCTTATCTACGCCGCAATTGTCGAGATTGATGGCCCGGGCGGTGTGTTGGGCCGGGCCGGCCCCACTGGACACCGCGACACATCTAAGCTGCCTACGAAGGCGACGATGAGGTTTGACCTTTCGGATGCCGAAGCCCTTGATGTACGCGGGCAGTTCGGCTCGGTTGTCCTGCACGAAATGCTCCACTCTCTGGGTTTTGGATCCGCTTGGAATCAGATGGGCCTGACCTCGGACCTCAACGGTGATCTGCGCTTTACAGGTGCATTCGCCACAGAGATGTACATGGACGAATACGCTGAGATCGCACTGAACGATCCCCTGAGCGCCTTTGGCGTCCCGATTGAGATGGATGGCGGATCGGGAACCGCCGGATCCCATTGGGATGATTTGGTCTTCAACAGCGAGCTCATGTCGGGGTATCTCGACGGCGACAACGCAAACGACCTTTCAAAGATGACCGTCGCGGCCCTCGAAGACATGGGCTATGACACTTACCTGGACAACCCGTTCAATCCCCTGGATCTGTTTTCAGACTATGTGATGGCCTGAGACAGCCAAGGCCATCTGGTGATCAGGCGGCCTCTTCCGCTGGCTGATCGGCCTCGTCAGTGTCGTATGTTGCCCAGATGCGCGACCCGGGGCGAGGCGGACGATTGCAGTCGGCACGATGCATATGCACTTTGGCGATGAAGTTCGCCGAAATGGGTGCCGTGACGAAGAGGAACGCCATGATCAGGATCTCGCGCAACGATCCCGATCCGGTCGCGAATGAGTCGATTATTGACGCAACAAGGAAGGCCCCGACACCCAGCGTGCTGACCATGGTCGGCGCGTGAAGGCGCTTCATCGGCGTGTCGAATTTCAGCAGGCCGATAGCTCCGACGAGGGTAAAGAACGCCCCGATGGCGAGGCAGGTAACGGCGGCGAATTGCAGCAGAGTGTCGATCATTCGATGAGATCTCCCCGCAGGATGAAGCGCGCGAAGGCGACGGTGGACACAAAGCCGAGCATCGCGAAGAGCAAGGCGCCTTCGAAATAGAGATGGGTGCCCCCATAGATGCCAAGCAGGATGATCAGCGCGATGGCGTTCACGGTCATGGTATCCAGTGCCAGAACGCGGTCCCCCATGGACGGGCCGCGCAGCAGGCGGATCAGGCAGAGGAAGAGCGACAGCGACACGACGCTGGCCGCGATCAATGTGGCGCTTGTGATCATTCAAAGATCTCCTTCAACCGGCGCTCATAGCGGTCCTTGATCTCCTGCGCATCGGCGCGCGGATCGGCGCTGTCGATGGCGTGGACCAAGAGGTAGCTGCCATCGTCAGACAGATCCGCAGACACCGTTCCGGGCGTCAGCGTAATGGTCCCCGCGAGGATCGCGATGGTCTCCGGTCGCTTGATGTCCAGCGGGATGACCAGCCAGTGCGATCGCAGTTTGTCGGAGGGCCGGGTCAGGATCAGCCATGTCACCACGAGATTGGACACCATGATGTCCCATATTGCGATGAAGATGTACCCAACGAGTTTGATCACGTTCAGCGGACGCGGCCGGTCCCGCCAGTAAGGCGCAGTAATGAGCGGAATGACGATCCCGAGAAAGACCGCGAGCAACACGTTGGCCAGATGCACCGCATTGGTGAGCAAGCACCAGACGATGATCAGCAATACAGACAGGAAGGGATGCGGGATCAGCTTTTCCAGGAGACGTGCCATTACTGCGTATCCTCCTCATCACCTTTGTCTTCTGCGCCGTCGCGGGATTCCACATCGGCCAGATGGGCCTCGCCGGGGCTTGCCTCCTTATCCTCGCCGTGGTCGGACCCTTTGGCCTTATCGCCGTGAGACCCGAATGTCTTGCCCTCCGTCCCCAGTACGGTGGAGATATAGTTGTCCGGCGCAAAAAGCTGTGCCGTGGTATCGCGCAGATACGTTGTGATCTGGCCCGCAAGCACCGTGTGAACGATCAGCAGCCCGATCAACGTCAAGATGGCCAGCAGGGGCAGTTCCTTGGTCGGACGAAGCTCCGAGGCTGTCCGGGCGCGGGCGACTTCTTCTTCGCTGCAGTTTTCATCCAATTCCTGACCGTCGTCTGTCTGCTTGGCCTTCCAGAACAGGACCGAGCCTGCCCGGGCGAACGCCATGATCGCAATCAGGGACGAGATGAGCACGACGGCCCAGACCCACACGACCAGATCGGAGGCGATGGACGCCTGCAGGATCAGAAGCTTACCGATAAAGCCCGAGAGCGGCGGCATACCGACCATGGCGATCGCCGCGATGAAAAACATCGCCGCCACATAGGCCGCGCCTGGAATCGGTTCGCTGGCTTCGAGGCGGGCTCCCATCTTGCCGCGGTTTTCTATGACCAGATCGGCGATCAGGAACAGGGCCGCGGTGGCGAAAGTGGAGTGCGGGATATAATAGAGCGCTGCGGTAATGCTGTCGGGCGTCATGACCGCGATGGCGGTCATGACCATCCCCATCGAGCCAATCACCGAGAAGGCGATCATCCTGTCTACTCTCATTGCCGCAAGTGCGCCGACCATGCCGATCCCCATGGAGAACAGGGCCAGCGGCAGGAGCCAGACGGAGTAGAGATCCGCCGTGACCTCCAGATCCGGAGCAAAGACCAGCGTATACACGCGGATGATGGCATAGGCGCCGACCTTCGTCATGATGGCAAACAGCGCCGCGACCGGAGCAGGGGCGGCAGAGTAAGCCGAAGGCAGCCAGAAATGCAGAGGCACCAGCGCACCTTTGACAGCGAAGACCAGCAGCAACAGGACCGCCGCAATCCGGATGCCCGCATTGGCGTCGAGATCAATCAGCGGGATGCGCTGTGCCAGATCCGCCATGTTCAGGGTGCCTGTCTCGGCATAGATCAGGCCAAGCGCGAACAGGAAAAGCGTCGAGCCGAGCAGATTGAACAGCACATATTGGGTTCCGGTGCGCAGCCGGTACGACCCGCCGGAATGGACGATGAGGCCGTAGGACGAGATCAGCAGAACCTCGAAGAACACGAAGAGGTTAAAGACGTCGCCGGTCAGGAACGCCCCCATGATCCCCATGATCTGGAAATGGAACAGCGCATGGAAATGGTTCCCGCGCTTATCCCATCCTGATCCGGTCGCGTGGATAATGACAAGCAGGGCAAGGATCGCTGTCAGCAAAACCATGTAGGTCGAGAGCCGGTCGGCGACGAGAACGATGCCAAAGGGCGCTTGCCAGTGTCCGAGCTGATAGAGCGTGACTGTGCCATCATCGGCCTGAATGATCAGTCCGATGGCGATGGCCAGCAGAGCAATGGCGCCGCTGATCGACAGGACCCGCTGCACGCGCACATGGTGCCGGGCGACAAGGATGATCACGGCTGCCAGCATCGCGGGCAGCACGACGGGAAGGATAATCCAGTGGCTCACGCGCGCTCTCCTTCCTCATCCATGCCTTCGAGGAGGCCTTCGGGGTCAGGCTCGTTCACGTTGTCTTCTCCGGCGGAAAGATACGCGCCCAGCGCGATGATCACCACGACGGCGGTCATGCCAAAGGAGATCACGATGGCCGTCAGCACGAGTGCCTGAGGGATCGGATCCGTGTAGCGCGTCGCATCCTCCGACAGGATGGGCGGCGCGCCGACGACAAGCCGCCCGGAAGCGAACAGGAAGAAGTTCACCGCGTAGGTCAGCAGCGACGTTCCGACGATGACGGGAAAGGTCCGAAGCCGCATGACCAGATACAGTCCGGTCGCGGTCAGAACGCCAATGGCAGAGGCAACGAGGATCTCCATCAGTCGGCCTCCGTCCGTGAGGGGTCGATATCCATGGGATGATCGCTTTCTTCATAGTCTTTGTGGCGTGCCAGCCGCGCGAAGCTCGACAGGGACAGCAGAACCGCCCCAAACACCGCGAGGAACACGCCGAGGTCGAAGAACATGGCCGAGGCGACCTCGAATTTCTCCAGACCCGGAATCTTGATATAGGCGAAGGAGCTGGTCAGGAACGGATGGCCCACGAACCAGGCCCCGATGCCGGTCAGCCCGGCCACCAGCACACCGGCCCCGATAATGCCATGATGGGGGAAACGCTGGCGGTCATAGGTCCAGCCATAGCCCGAGGCCATATATTGCATGATGATCGCGATGGCGACGATCAGACCAGCGATGAAGCCCCCGCCCGGCATGTTATGCCCGCGCAAGAAGATATACGTGCCGACCAGCAGCACCACAGGCATGATCACCCGGGTGAGCACGACCATCATCAGCGGGTGCTTGTCGCCCGCGAGGGGCTTATCGGGTTTGCGATGCAGCAGCTTGGCGCGCACGGGGCCGCGCATCAGCATCGCTGTCAGGGCGTAGATGATGACAGCTGCGATGCCGAGGACGATGATCTCGCCAAAGGTATCAAAGCCCCGGAAGTCCACGAGGATCACATTCACCACGTTCGTTCCGCCCCCTCCGGGCTTACTATTGGCGAGGTGGTATTCAGCGATCGACGGCGACACGAAGTCACGCAGCAGCATCTGATAGGTCATGCCCGCAACCAGCAGGCCCGCGAAAATTGCAATGAAACCGTCCCGGATCTTGATCATCACCGGACTTTCGGCAGGCGTCTCGTTTGGCAGGAAATTCAGCGCCAAGAGCAGCAGAACCAGCGTTACCACCTCGACCGAGATTTGTGTCATCGCCAGATCCGGCGCCGAGAAGAAGGCGAAGGCGACCGAGAGCATCAGACCCACAATGCTCATCAGAATGAGCGTGGCAAAGCGGTTACGGTGGTACAGAACCATGGCGCAGGCCGAGATGATCATCAGTGCCCAGCCGGGAATGACCATCGGATGCATGTCCAGAGGCTCCCGCGTCACCGGCCCCAGAGTGCCGGACATGAACGCGTGCAGACCCAGCACCGAGACAGCCACGGCAAAGATCGCGGCCGAGCGGGTAAAGCTTCCGTCATGGGTGGGCCAGATGATCGCGCGGGACAGGGCGACCAGCGCGTTGACGATGGCATCGAAGATCTTCTTGGCGAACGGCACCGGCAAAAAGCCCCAGACCGCATTTGCGGGGCGGTAAAGAAGCAACAGGATTGCACCGCCCAGCACCGCGATACCCGACATTTTCAGTGCCGGGGTGACCCCGTGCCAGAGCTTGAAGTGCAGCTTTTCCGGGATCGTCCCGGCGCTGCCCATGACAGCCTCGGAGACGGCAAAGACGAAACCTTCGGCAATCCAGGGCAGCAGGCCAATCGCAATGATCGGGATGCAAAGCAGCGCCGGCGACACCCACATGCCGAACGGCGGATCATGAGGGTGATGCGGGTAATCGTGCCGCTCGGGGCCGGTAAAAGTATGGAAATACAGCCGGAAGGAATAGGCCGCTGAGAACAGCGCTCCTACCGTCGCCAGCACCGGGATCAGCCAGTGATTGCCAAGATAGGTCGTGTGCGCGGCCTCTTCGAGCATCATCTCCTTAGACAAAAAGCCGTTGAACAGTGGGATCCCCGCCATGGAGAGCGACGCGATGAGCGCGATCACCGTGGTGACCGGCATCAGATGGCGCAAGCCGCCGAGGCGGGTGATGTCGCGGGTGTGGGCTTCGTGATCCACGATACCCGCCGTCATAAACAGCGCTGCTTTGAAGGTTGCGTGGTTCAGGATATGAAACACTGCCGCCACCGCCGCGTAAGGGTTACCGGTGCCCAAGAGGAATACGATCAAACCCAGATGCGACACGGTGGAAAAGGCCAGCAACGCCTTCAGGTCGTTTTTAAACAGCGCGATGATCGCCGCGATGACCATTGTGATGATGCCGGTGCCGGAGACGAGGATCACCCAGATCTCTGTGCCCGAGAGCACCGGCCAAAGGCGGGCGAGCACGAAGATGCCCGCTTTAACCATGGTGGCCGAATGGAGATAGGCTGAGACCGGCGTCGGCGCCGCCATGGCGTGGGGTAGCCAGAAATGGAACGGGAACTGCGCGGATTTAGTAAAGCACCCGAGCAGGATCAGCAGCAGCGCCGGCACGTAGTAGGGCGAGGCCTGGATTTCTGCGCGGTGCTGGAGAATATCGGTGATGTTGTAGGATCCGGCGATCTGCCCGAGGATCACCATCCCCCCGATCATCGCGAGCCCGCCCATTCCGGTGACCGTCAGCGCCATCCGCGCGCCTTGCCGGCCATCGGGCAGGTGCTTCCAGAACCCGATGAGCAGGAAGGATGACAGCGAGGTCAGCTCCCAGAAGATCAGCAAAAGCAGGATGTTGTCACTGAGGACGATCCCCACCATCGCGCCCTGAAACAACAGCAGATAGGTGAAGAACTCGCCCATATTGTCATCGCGGGTCAGGTAGAACCGGGCGTAGATGATGATCAGACACCCGATCCCGAGGATCAGCAGGGCAAAGAAGAAGGCGAGCCAGTCGAGGTGGAAGGCGACGTTCAGACCCAGCGACGGGATCCAGTCCACTTCGACACGGGGCACGTTGCCCGCCAACAGCGCTGGTAGGTGGCTGAACAAGCCTATCAGCGCCAGTGCGGAAACGAGGAACGTCGTCATCGCACAGGCGCGGCGCCCGGCCTGTTGGATCACACCCGGCAACAAAGCGCCCAGGAACGGCAGCAGCACGATCAGGAAAAGGGACATCGGGCCTCTTGTCTTGTGTGTTTGCGCAAAATCTGTCCGATTGACCATGTATTCCAACCGGAAGTCCACCCCCCCGCGACAGGTTCTGGCGGTCTTCGCCGCCAGAGCGTGGACGGAACCGATCAAAGCAGCTAGGCATTGCGCAACAAAGGAAGCGCTATGACGAATTTCGTATACGAGGGCGATCTGCCCTCGACCCTCGATCTGGGTCCGGTTGTCGCCATCGACTGCGAGACCATGGGCCTGAACCCCCACCGGGACAGGCTATGCGTCGTCCAGATGTCCTCCGGGGACGGCAACGCCCATCTCGTGCAGGTGGCCAAGGGGCAGACTGAGGCTCCCAACCTGACACGCATGCTAGCCGATCCCAACGTGTTGAAACTGTTCCACTTCGGCCGGTTCGACATCGCCGCGTTGCTGCACACATTCGGCGTCGTCACCGCGCCGGTTTACTGTACGAAAATCGCCTCAAAGCTGGTGCGCACCTACACGGACCGTCACGGGCTGAAGCAGCTCCTGACAGAATTGCTCGGGGTAGATATTTCGAAATACCAGCAGCAGTCCGACTGGGGCGCAGAAACCCTGAGCACGGCGCAGATCGATTATGCGGCCTCCGACGTTCTGCATCTCCATGCGCTGCGCGAAAAACTTGACGAACGTCTCGAACGCGAAGGACGGACCGAGATGGCGCAAGCGTGCTTTGGCTTCCTGCCCATGCGTGCGCAGCTTGATCTCGAAGGCTGGCCGGAACAGGACATCTTCGCCCACTGACCGGGCCATCAGGCAGAGGATTGCATATGAGCATGTCCCAACCCCGGCATTTCGACAATCGCCATTCCCGCTGGGTGGCGAGACTGAAAATCCTGTTTCCGCTCATCGCCGTGATCCTGCTGTCGACAATGTTTCTGTTCTCGGACAAGCGCGATCAGGGCTCCAGTTTGCCATTCTCCGAAATCGAGATCGACCGCATCCTGACCGAGGGCCGTGTGGCAAAGCCGAGTTATACCGGCGTGGGGAGCAACGGCGCCGCCATAAATCTGTCGGCAGCCGAGGCTTGGCCCAATGCCGAAGGCCCCTACACCATTGAGGCCAATGAGATTGCGGGTGAGTGGGATGGAGTCAGCGGAAATCCGATCGCCTTGACCGCAAAAACGGGGCGGCTGCTGGAGCGCCAAAATCAGCTCCGCCTAACAGGCGGCGTTCTGGTTCGCGACTCCCATGGCTATCTGATCGAAGGCGAGACACTGCTGGTCGACCTGACGACGCTGGACCTGACCTCGGATCAGGACATAATTGGCTTTGGCCCCCCGGGACGGATCGACGCCGGTGGCCTGAAGGTCACGCGGGTGCAGGGGACGCCACTTGTGATATTCACGAATGGGGTCAGGGTGCTATACCAACCCGCAACCGCTGGAAGGGAAACCGACAAATGATGCTTCGACTCTTCGCCTTGTGCCTTTGTTGCGCATCACCGGTTTTGGCGCAGGGGACCGGGATTTCGCTTGGCGGGTTGACACAGGACACCTCCGCACCTGTCGAGGTCGTGGCCAACGAGTTGCAGGTCAACCAGACGGACGGACAAGCAACCTTTATCGGTGATGTTCTCGTCACTCAGGGTGATATGAAACTCTCGGCAGACCGGATCCTCGTAGACTACGCCACCGGCGGCGCGCAGGGGCGGATCGAGAAGCTCACAGCCAACGGCTCTGTCACTCTTATCACGCCTGAGGAAGCCGCCGAATCCCGGGCCGCGACCTACGTTATCGACACAGGCGAGGTGGTGATGACGGGTGACGTCCTTTTGACCCAAGGCGATACGGCACTCGCCGGAGAAAAACTGACCATCAATCTGGAGACCGGCACGGGCCAGATGTCGGGCCGCGTCCGCACAGTTTTTCAGACGAAGTCCGGGCAGTGATGCAAAAGACGGATGAACCGGCAGGGCAAGGTCTCGTCACGCAGCACCTCGCCAAGAGCTACAACAAGCGGCCTGTCATCCGCGATGTCAGCCTGCATCTGAAGACGGGCGAAGTGGTGGCGTTGCTTGGACCGAACGGGTCGGGCAAGACAACATGTTTCTACGCCATCGCCGGTTTGGTTCCTCCCGACGGCGGACGGGTCAGCATCGATGGTCAGGAGGTGACCGGACTGCCCATGTACCGCCGCGCTAGGATGGGCATTGGCTATCTTCCGCAGGAGAACTCGATCTTTCGGGGGCTGACGGTCGAGCAGAACATCCGCGCCATCCTTGAGATTTCCGAGCGCAGTGCACAAACCCGGAATGACCGGCTCGAATCGCTGTTGGACGAGTTTTCCATAGATCATTTACGAGATACGCCCGCCGTGGCGCTCTCAGGCGGAGAACGGCGCCGGGTCGAGATCGCCCGCTGCCTTGCCGCAAATCCGCGCTATCTGCTTCTTGATGAACCTTTTGCGGGTGTCGACCCGATCGCGGTTGGCGATATCCGGAATCTGGTGTCCAGCCTCACACGGCGCGGGCTTGGTGTTCTGATCACCGATCACAACGTTCGGGAAACGCTGATGATCGTCGATCGTGCCTATATCCTTCACGACGGTCACGTGCTGATGAGCGGCAGCAGCGATGAAGTCATCGCTGACCCCGACGTACAGCGCGTTTATCTGGGTTCGAATTTCAACCTGTAACGCCCCTACTCTTTTGGTCAGATCCGCTTGACAGCGGCGGGTAAATGGGCGCCAAATGGGGCCATGCAGTGGATGTTTTTGCAGTTACATTTTGAAGGAAAATCAAATTCTAACAAGGATTTGAACAAACATCCTCAATCCGGCCAAAACACCACCGCTTTCTACCCACGCCCCGAGATTACTGCCGCTCGCAGTGGTCGATGGTCGTGATTCCCAGAGAGGAGAATCGAGTATGCGCTACCAGATCAGTGGGAAACAGATTGATATCGGCGAGGCTCTGCAAACCCATGTGCAGACCGAAATTGAGGCTGCGATCAGCAAATACGCAGGCCGACCGACCGATGCGCTCGTGGTGTTCTCCAAGGACGGCCCGGCCTATGCCTGCGAGGCGGTTGTTCATCTGTCCACCGGACTGACCGTGCAGGCCAAAGCGAAAGAGCATGAGATCTACGCGGCCTGTGATGCCGCCGTTGAAAAAATGGAAAAGCAGCTTCGCCGCTACAAGCGCCGGTTGAAGGACCACCATAAGGAGCGGGCCGAACCGGTTGAAGTTTCCGGCGCAGCGTCGTATGTTATCGCGGGAAACGATGAGGCGCATGACAACGAGCCCGAGAGCTTGCAGCCGATCATCGTAGCTGAGATGGAGACACGCATCCCCTCGCTGTCAGTCGGTGAGGCGGTTATGCAAATGGAACTCGCAGGCGCTCCGGTGCTGGTGTTTCGAAACGAAAAACAGGCGAACGGAGTAAACGTGGTTTACCGACGGGATGATGGAAATATCGGCTGGATCGACCCCCAAGGGTAGATCTCCGGTTCTTTGTCCCTGACTTCGCCGACTATCGATCAGGATTGCTCATGTTACTGTCCGAGTTGATCGCCCCTGAGGGCGTGAAAACTATCTCGCGCACAACCAGCAAGAAGCGCGTTTTGCAGCTTCTCGCTGAGATGGCTCAGGACGTTTACGGACTGGACTCCGATGCCGTTGCGCGCGCTCTGATTGAGCGTGAAACACTTGGGCCAACGGGTGTCGGGCGCGGCGTTGCCCTTCCCCACGCAAGGCTACCGGGTCTGTCCCGGATGTGCGGGGCGTTCGTGAAGCTTGAGCATGGCGTGGATTTCCGCGCCCCTGATCGCAAACCGGTGGATCTGATCTGCGCCCTGTTTGCCCCTGAGGATGACGGCGTCCAGCACCTCAAAGCGCTGGCCGCTGTGTCACGGCGAATGAGAGACGCGGATCTCTGCAACGCGTTGCGCAGCAACAATGAACCCGCTGCAATTCACGCGCTATTGACCCAATCTCAGGCCGTCCGAGCGGCCTGAGATCCCGCCTTCCATTTACCAAAGCCGAACATCACGTAATCCCGGCGATAGACGGTTTGCACAGCCTGCTCGATCTCGTCGTCATAGATCTCTGCCAACGCTATGTCGCCCGCTGTTTCCCCAGCCTGATATGTTGGCGTATCTCCCCAGTTCGACGGCAGCAACTCCGGTAGCTTTTGCGCGGCTTCGTCATCGCGAATAATCGCATCAGGCAGCAAAAACTGAGCCATTCCCTGCAGCAGCCCGGTCTGACTGGCCCAGTCGGTATCGATGCGAATGCTGGTCTGGCCTGCGATATTGCCACTGACAAAAACGACGAAGGCTTTAAACGCAGCCCGGCAGGCAGCCGCGTCAAAGCTGTCATCGGGTTCGCCCTCCGGAATCGGCACATCATACTTGCTGCGAAGCGTTTCGCGAATATCCTCAAAACAGTCCGGACCAGGATACAGAATTCTGAGGCAAAAGACGCGATACAGTCGATCAACCGGGTGTCTCAAGATCGTAAACGCCCGCCGGTTTCTCGTTTTGCGCAGCCACTTGCGGACATCTTTTTGTGACAGATCCCGCCCTAAATCTGCGATGTCCACCCCATCCAGCGCGGCCATCCAGCGCTCGACAGATGTTTTGGGGCCACCGGCAACAGGCAGATAGATCAGCGGCGCCTGAGCCGCCGTGACATGGCGCGAGACCTGCGGCCCCCGCGCGGGCTCAAAACTCGGGGTGCGGAACAGTGAGAACTGGTCGAGCGTGCCCAGCGCCTCAACCATCTCGTCAAAATTCTCCACTTTATCCCGCAACTCGCCGGGATTTTGCACTTTGGTTGACCGGGACAGTCGTTGCAGTGGTTCCTCGCATCCCAGCCAGGTCAAAAGACCGTTCAACACCTCAAGGTTTCCGACATCGCGGTAATCAATCAAAAACGGAGTTTGTCCGCTGGTTTGCAAGGCCCGCCGGATTGTTTCCTGGTGCGCCAGCCTGACTTCGAGATGATCCGAGAATTCCTGCAAATCAAAGCGGATCCGCGCTGTCTTTGCTCCCTTTGCGTCATTCAGACGCCACTGGTCAGTCACCCGTGCGATCTTGAGACTGACATAGCTCTCCAGCAGATTACGGGTCAGAATGATCTTGGCACAGCGCCGGTCCTCAAGCGCCAAACGCAAAACGCGCGGGTCATGATCGTGAAAGAAGCGATATCCCCAGAGACCCTGCGCCTCCGCCGCCATCGCGTCGAGCAAGACCTGCGGGTCTGCATCGCGCTCGGCCATCGTCACGGCTCCGAAGGTGTTCTTGGCCGCACCTCCGATGAAAGCCGGGTTGAACATCTCCCCAAAGGAGCGAACCCCCGCGGCCTGATTGAGATTGGCCTCGAAGAAATTCGACCCGGTCCGCATCTCCGCGAGGATGATGAATTTGTCGAACGGCGCCGTCATGTGAATGTCCTTTTTACGGCATCGCAGGATTGCTCGCCCGCAACTCCTGCGATGGTGGCAGATCGCCTACGAGATAAGGGTCCATGCCCTCGTTCTTGAGATTTTGCAGAAACTGGCGGAACCCCCGCAGATCGACCATAGGTGGCAACTGCAGAACGGACCGGCTCGGCGCAGGCGAGATATCATTGATAATGTTATCCAGATTATCCGAAGGATTGCGCAGAAAATCGGCCAGAGACCAGACCTGCACCCGTGCCCGCGCCCAGGATTGCCGCAATTCTTTTAAATGGTCAGCCTCACGCTGCTGCAACTCGGCGGCCCGCCGGCGTGCTTCCGCAAATGGCAGATTTTCGCAGAACAGACGCACGGCCCACGCACCGGTGAGAACCACCACATCGGCATTCACATCCGAAGCGATGAAGCCGCCAACACCTTTGGTGTCCCGCGGCCCGTACAGGAAAGCCTGTCGGCGACCTCGCGTGTTCCATAGAAGATTGGTCAGAAAGCCGGTCGCGTTGTAGTCTCGGAGCTTTGCATTGTCCGAGAGGGCGCCCGAAACGAGCTTCGCCCCATCCGCAAATTCAGCCCGTTCCGGTGCAAACAGATGCCCATGGCAGCGAAATCCCGTGCGACGTTCGATCCAGCCGGGGAAATTCTCAAACAAATCGCCGAAGCCTTCAAAAACAGCGTAGCGCGCGCTGGTGCGGATGAATTCGGAGTCATTGCGCGGGAACCGTCCCACCATATAGAGGCCAGGGCGACCTCGCACCCGACGCTCAAGTGCCGAAGAGCATATCCGGGCGATCCGTCCAGGCTCGGGTTCGTCATCACCCCAACTGGTATTATCACCCGACAGGAACGTGTCATACAGCTTGTCAGCCTGGGGCCAGACCTTCCGGACAAGGAAGCATTTTGAACGCCGCAACAATTCCAGATGATCATCGTAGAACAGGTGCGGACGCCCCTGAAAGTCGAATTTGGCCAGCGTCAGCGACCGACTTTCGATTCTGTCGGAGACCTGACGGATCAAGGTCTGGAAGTAGCTCTCATCGGGGATCCAGACGCCCTTGAAATAGCGGTCGAACTCGGCGCGACGATGATGGTTGAGGATAGCTTCCAGATCTTCACGCACGAGGCACCACCACTGGGACCCCATATGAGGAACGAGCCCGCTCGGGATTTTTCTTTTGTACCCGACACGGCGCTGCAGCGCGACGAATGCATCAAACAGGCGCTTCGTCCTCTTCCACGAGAAAGGAAAGCGCAGAGTGAACCGTTCATGCCCGAGCCCGCCCTGGATCCACGGGACCTCCTCACAGGTCACACTCTCGATAAAATTCACCCCCCGGTGATCCTCGAGGTACGTCGTCAACTCCGGAACGGGCCGCAGAGGCAAGCAGGTCCCAGAGGTCAGGAGCACGTAGTCAAGGTTTGGAAATGTCCCAAGCAGCTCCGATGCCGCGAGCTGGGTCGCTTCGACCAGAGACCAATCGCCCCAATTACACTGGATGCGATCACAAACCGCCACATCGGGCAGGTCACCGATCTTGTCCACAAACCGGGCGTAGACATCCTCAGGGACTTTGCGATCCACGTGGATCACCACAGGACAGCCATTGTCCGACCAGTGCCGCACAACCTGCGCGGCCCGGTCCAGCGCCGAATGGCACAACATGACAATGCCAAGCCTCATGCCCAGTTTCCCTTCGACATCAGGCCGAGCAGCTCAAGCTGACGCCAGTTGATGTAACGCTCTGATTGCGGACACCAGAGGCTCTGCCCGGCCTGTAATCCCTCGGTATAAGCCACATATTCTCGCCCGGCGCGATAATGCTCCCGGCGCTGGGCCTCTTCTGCAGCGCGATCCGCTATGGTGTGGATGAACTTGGCATGGAGGAGAACGCCACAGGCCTTCTCCCCGCCAATATCATCAAACACAAGGTTCAGCCCCCGAGGCAGCATCATATGGGTCGATGACACGAAGACGTTGCCACGCCCCCATTTCACCAAGGGCACCTTGTTGAGCGCGGGAGCTTCACGCGGGCTGTCTCGGAAGAACACGCGCCCGCGGGGGCCTCCCTGAATCCAGAGAGACCCATACTGCCAGTTTCGCGTCATTGTGTAGTTCCCGGGGTCAAACCACTCCGCCACCCGGAACGGATTATCCCCAGCCTGATAGGGCTGCGAGGACATGGCCGCCTGGGGGTACATATCCAGGATCATCGCGCCAAAAGAACGGATGTCCGAGCTGTCCAGCCAGTCAGTCAACGCGCCGATCCCCCGGGTGTCGCAGAACGGATAGACGAAGAACTCGTCGGCGTCGACGCAGAGCACCCATCTTCCGAGGCAATAACGACGGGCCAGCCAGTTCACCCAATCCACGCCGAAGCGTGACTTATTATAGCTGGCCTTCGTCATCCATACGGAGCAATCGGGTTGGCGAGAGAGATACTCGCGACTGCCGTCCGTGCTGTCATTATCCACAAACAGGAAATGTTCGACGCCGAGCTTCCGATAATATTCAAGGAAATAGGGCAAGCGAACAAATTCGTTACGCAAAACGCATATGATGACCACACGGGAGGAGCGGATCAGATCCCTGTCGACGTTGTGGGCTTTCAACTCCCGGCGCTTGCGAATGGCGCGGATGTAGAGACGGCGGCGTTTCGAGCCCATGCGCCAAGATCTCAGCAGTCCCAAGGTGAACCTCTCTGACACCGTTCATTCATTACACAATTCACGTTAGACCCAATCGCCCCGCGACATAACCCCCAGCCCCTCCAACGCCCGCCAGCCGCGATAGGGTGTGGACGCCTCGCACCAAAGCGATGGGTTCTGAGTAAGACTCTCGTAATAAGAGTTGTACAGGTCTGAATTTGCAAAATGTTCTTGCCGCAGCCGCTCTTCGGCCGAGCGTTTGACGATGCTGTCGAGGAATTTCGTGTGCAGCAGCACGCCAGACAGGGTCTCGCCTTCGCCGTAAATCCGGTTCAGTCGGGGCGGCAGGAGCGCGTGCGTCGAATTGACGTAGACGTACCGCCAATGCCAGCGCACCAACGGCACCTTCTGAAGCGTCGGAGCCCGGCGCGGCTCATCCCCGAAAAACGCCCGCGCCCGTGCCCCCCCCTGCACCCAGAGGTTTTTCATAGGCCGCTGAACCTGAATCGAGTAATTGCCTGCGTCGAAATGGGTTAAGATCTCCAGCGGATCCTGCCGAGGTCGATACGCGGTATCTCCCACCGGACCCTGCGGATAGAGGTCCAGCATCAACGCGCCCATCATCGGAGTTCCGGTCTGATCGAGCCGCTCGGTCAGCGCCGACAAAGGGCGTGTCGGCCAGTGCGGATAAATGAACAGCTCATCTGCGTCGAGCACCAGACACCAGCGGCCATGGCCGTGCCGGATCATCAGCCATGTGATCCAGTCGAGACCAAAGCGCGACAGCTTGTAGGAGTGCGAGGTGTGCCAGACAGAGCAATCGGGTTGATCTGACAGGAACGCCCCTGTCCCGTCATCGCTGTCATTGTCCACGAAGATAAAATGGGTCACGCCCAGCCGCCGATGGTGATCAAGAAACCACGGCAGACGGTCGGCCTCGTTCCGGACTGTCGCAAAAGCAAGAATGTCATCCGGCCCGAGCGTGGGGGTCCGATCGACCACGGCCCTGAGTTGACGCCGTTTCAGAAATGCCCGACCGAGCAAACGACGGCGGCGGCGGCGCATTCCATAGGCTGCACCCAGATTGCGAAGCCGAGCGCCCGGTCCGCCGGCACGTTCGTAAAGACCGGGCACCATGCGATCAGTCGAGATCCAGATCAGCGAGATAAGTGCGGAAATCGTCCTTCAATTCCCGGTGCTTCAACCCATAGGCGACCGTGGCTTGCAAGTAACCGAGCTTGGCACCGCAATCGTAGCGCTGGCCGTCAAATTTCAGGCCCCAGACACCGGCCTCGGTGCTGATCTGTTTGGCAATCGCGTCTGTGAGCTGAATCTCGCCTCCGGCACCAACCTCGTGGGCGTCCAGCGCCGAAAGGACCTCCGGGGTTAAGATATACCGACCAATCACAGCCATATTGGACGGTGCCGTACCCGCAGCCGGCTTTTCGACCATGCCGCGCACCTGCACGGCACTGCCCTGCGCCTGACCTGGATCGATAATGCCGTATTTGCACGTCTCCTGATCAGAGACTTCCATGGCTGCCACCATGCAACCGCCAGTCTGCTCATGGGCATCAACCATTTGCTTCAGCACGGGCACATCAGCATCAATCACATCATCGGGCAGGATCACCGCAAAGGGCTCGTCCCCGATCAGCCGATGCGCGCACCAGACCGCGTGGCCCAGACCTTTGGCACTCTGCTGGCGCACAGTTGCAATGGAGCCAGACCCGATATCAGTGCGCGCGAGCTCTTCGAGAAGGTCTGTTTTGTTCTTCGCTTTTAGCGAATTCTCCAATTCCGGCGCTCGGTCGAAGTAATCAACCAAAGCGCCTTTGCCGCGCGCAGTGATAAAAATGAACTCGGTAATCCCTGCCGCACGCGCCTCATCGATTGCGTACTGGATCAACGGACGATCCACGAGGGTGAGCATTTCCTTTGGCATCGACTTCGTCGCAGGGAGGAAACGGGTCCCCTGCCCTGCAATCGGAAGGACGGCCTTCGTGACTCGTTTCGTCATCAGATCAACTCTCCACACATTCGCCGACAGCTCTCCCCTGAGAACCTCACGCCTTCAACTCAACAGTTGGAGTGCAGGCGATGAAGAACGGGTTAGCAAAATTTTCTTTTCCATAGACAAGCGGCGAGCGATCGTCAAAACGCACAACCTCACCGCCAGCCCCCGCCAGAACTGCATGACCCGCCGCTGTGTCCCACTCCATCGTGCGGCCCAGGCGCGGGTAAAGGTCCGCCTCTCCGGTCGCAACCAGACAGAATTTCAGGGACGATCCGGCACTCTTCATGTCATCCACGGCGTATTTGGAGATATAGTCGTCCGTTGCCTGATCGCGATGCGATTTCGACGCGACAACCAAAAGTCCGGAATTGTCAGAGTTGCGCACGTTCAACGGCGTCACGGGACCACGCTGGTCAACGGAGAAATCACCGCTTTCCTCGACCGATGCACCCGTCTCGTCGGTATAAAAGAGCCGACCTTTGGCGGGCGCATAGACCACACCGCGCACCGGAACCCCGTTCTTCACATACGCAATGTTCACAGTGAAATCGCCACGCCGCTGAATGAACTCTTTGGTGCCGTCCAAAGGATCCACAATCAGGAAAGTCTCAACCTGCTGATCATGGCTCTCCGCCTGCTCTTCTGTAACCAGCGGAACATCCGGGAAAGCGGCACGCAGACCGGCGGAAATCAGGCGGTCTGCCGCCTCATCGGCTTGTGTCACCGGACTGTCATCGGCTTTGTCGCGGACTTCGATATCGCTCTGGTCATAGATTTCCATGATCGCCGCCCCGCCTTCCAAAGCGAGTTTGCGCATCACGTCGGTGAGCTTCGAGTAATCCACGGTAAGCCCTTTCATTCACGAGTTTGTAACCGGGCGCAGCGATGGCAGGCTTCCACCACAAAGGTCAAGCGTGTATGCGTCTCTAAAGGCGCAACTCCGCGCATCCGCAGGACCGTCATCATGTTTACGCCGACACGGCCGACAGGCAACCTCACCGGGGCTTTCAACGTCCTGATGCTGACATATCACATGACTGCACGTTCGGTCCGCGGTGGCAAAGCGAGCGCTATCTGGTCACTTATCAACAACATCACCCGCGCGCTGATTATGGTCGCGGCATTCATGACCCTCTATTATATTCTCGGCATGCGCGGCTCGGCCATTCGCGGCGATTACATGATCTATGTAATGACGGGCATCTTCCTATACATTACCCACATCTCTGCCGTCAGTTCGATGGGCGGGGCAGGTGCATCAAATGGTGGATTGGCCCAGCACGCCCCGCTTACAGCAGCGGTGATGATCTTTTCCGCCGCCTTGTCTTCGCTCTACAATCAGGTCCTGTCAGTCACCGCGATTCTCATCGTCTACTACGTCGGTTTCAGCCATTTCACCATCTATGACTGGTGGGGGACATTCTGCATGCTGGTTCTGGCTTGGTTTTTCGGCATCGCTGTCGGAATTCTGTTGAACGCCTTGCAACCATGGGTCCCAACTCTGGTCACGAAGTTCAGAACGATTTACCAGAGGGCGCAGATGGTGACCTCCGGCAAGATGTTCGTTGCAAATGCGCTGCCGCCCGAGATGATCCGGATGTTCGACTGGAATCCCCTCTTTCACACGATTGATCAGGCCCGGGGATTTGCCTTCATAAACTATTTCCCGCACAAATCGAGTTGGGAGTATGCTCTGACGGTGTGCGTCATTTTGATCGTCATAGGCCTCATGGGTGAATTCTTTACCCGCCAGCATAGGTCGCTGAGCTGGACGAAGGGCTAATTCCGGCAACGCGTAGCGTACAGTTTATGCGTCCACCTCGGGACAGCAATCCGGAAGATCCGAAGCGGATTTTATCGATTCCATGGTGGATCAGACGCGCCGGGCCTTCGAGTATCGCGATGTCGCCAGAGCGCAGCCAGAGGCTTTCGGTCGGGCCGCCGCGCTCCACATTACCGATCCTGAATAGCGCATAGTCACCCAGCGAAACCGATAACACCGGCTGCGTCAGATCCGCTTCGTCACGATCCTGATGCAGACCCATCCGCGCGTCTTCGCCATAGTAATTGACCAGACACGTGTCGGGCAGAACCTCGGAACGGGCGTGCTCTACCCACAGATCCAACAGTCGCGTCGGGATCGCGGGCCATTCCCCACCGCCGGGGTGCCTCGGGTCATACCGGTAGCCGCGCCGGTCGCTAACCCAGCCGACAGACCCGGCAGAGGTCATGCGGACGCTCAGTTTTCCCCCACGACGGGTCTCAGGCTGAAAGAACGGAGCGACAGCAGCCACCTGCCGTAGATCCTCGACCAGCGCCGCCTGTGCCTGCTGATCAAGCGCCCCGATCAGGATCCGCACCCCTCGTATCTCAATTTTCACACCATTTCTCCGAATTTCCTGTCAAAGACACCGCTCTGACGGGATTGCAGCGGCATTTCCGCCTCCCTATATACCCTGCGACGCCACCGGATGGCGTAAAACTCCGGGCAACTTAGGGATAGGCGGGCAGGTGCCGCAAACGGGTCTGCCTGCAGAGACATCGCCAAGAGAAGGATTATTACATGGGCAAAGTCATCGGTATCGACCTCGGCACGACCAACAGCTGCGTCGCCATCATGGATGGTAGCCAGCCCCGGGTGATCGAAAACTCCGAAGGCGCGCGCACGACCCCCTCGATCGTCGCGTTCACCGAGGATGAGCGTCTCGTCGGGCAGGCCGCGAAGCGTCAGGCCGTCACGAACTCCGAAAACACTGTTTTTGCGGTAAAGCGTCTGATCGGTCGTCGTTATGCAGACCCGGCGCTGGAGAAGGACAAGAAGAACCTCCCCTATTCCATCGTCGACGGTGGTCAGGGTGACGCGTGGGTTGAATCGCGCGGTGAGAAGTATTCTCCGTCGCAGATCTCCGCCTTTATCCTGCAAAAGATGAAGGAAACCGCCGAGAGCTATCTGGGCGAGGACGTGACTCAGGCGGTCATCACTGTTCCGGCCTATTTCAACGACCAGCAGCGTCAGGCCACCAAAGACGCCGGCAAGATCGCCGGTCTCGAAGTGCTGCGCATCATCAACGAGCCCACGGCCGCCGCTCTGGCCTATGGTCTCGATAAGAAAGAGACGCGCACCATCGCGGTCTATGATCTCGGCGGCGGTACCTTCGACATCACCATTCTGGAGATTGATGACGGTCTCTTTGAGGTGAAGTCCACCAACGGCGACACCTTCCTCGGTGGCGAAGATTTCGACATGCGGATCGTCGATTACCTCGCCGACGAGTTCAAGAAAGAGCACGGCGCTGACCTGCGTCAGGACAAGATGGCCCTGCAGCGTCTGAAAGAAGCTGCGGAAAAGGCCAAGATCGAACTGTCCAGCTCCAGCCAGACCGAGATCAACCAGCCCTTCATCTCCATGGGCGCCAACGGCCAGCCGCTGCACCTCGTGCTGAAGCTGACCCGTGCGAAGCTTGAGAGCCTCGTGGGCGACCTGATCAAGGCATCCATCAAGCCCTGCCAGGCCGCGCTGAAGGATGCAGGTCTGAAGACCGACGATATCGACGAGATCGTTCTGGTCGGCGGTATGACCCGTATGCCCCGCGTGATCGAAGAAGTGACGAAGTTCTTTGGCAAAGAGCCCCATAAGGGTGTAAACCCCGACGAGGTTGTGGCGCTGGGCGCGGCCATTCAGGCCGGTGTGCTTCAGGGCGACGTGAAGGACGTGGTGCTGCTCGACGTGACCCCGCTGTCGCTGGGCATCGAAACGCTGGGTGGCGTATTCACCCGCCTGATCGACCGCAACACCACCATCCCGACGAAGAAGAGCCAGATCTTCTCCACCGCCGAGGACAACCAGAACGCCGTGACGATCCGGGTCTTCCAAGGTGAGCGCGAGATGGCGGCCGACAACAAGATGCTCGGTCAGTTCAACCTCGAGGACATCCCCCCGGCGCCGCGCGGCATGCCGCAGATCGAGGTGACCTTTGACATCGACGCCAACGGCATCGTCTCCGTCGCCGCCTCCGACAAGGGTACCGGCAAAGAGCAGAAGATCACCATTCAGGCTTCGGGCGGTCTCTCCGACGAGGACATTGAAAAGATGGTGAAGGACGCCGAAGCCAACGCCGATGCGGACAAGCAGCGTCGGGAGCTGGTCGAAGCGAAGAACCAGGCCGAAAGCCTGATCCACTCGACCGAGAAGGCCCTGGAAGAGCATAAGGACAAGGTCGACCCGACCACCGTCGAGGCCATTGAGCTGGCAATTGCCAACCTGCAGGAGCAGCTCGAGACCGAAGACGCGGGCAAAATCAAGTCCGGCATCCAGAACGTGACCGAAGCGTCCATGAAGCTGGGCGAAGCCATCTACAAGGCGAGCCAGGACGAGGGCGACGACGTTGCCGCTGCTGACGAGGCCTCCGATGATGAAGGCATCGTCGATGCCGACTTCGAGGATCTCGACGACAACAAGCGCGCTTCCTGATCGGACGCCTGATGTGACGAAGGGCCGGCCCGACCCGTCTGGCCGGCCCTTTTTCGTGAGAGGATACCAACATGGCAAAGCGTGATTACTACGACGTGCTCGGTGTGTCGAAGGGCGCGTCTGCCGACGAGATCAAGAAAGCCTATCGCGGCAAGGCGAAGGAGCTTCACCCCGACCGCAACAGCGACAACCCCAATGCTGAGGCCCAGTTCAAGGAAGTGAACGAGGCCTATGAGATCCTGAAAGACGCGGAAAAGAAGGCGGCCTATGACCGCTTTGGTCACGCGGCCTTCGAGGGTGGCATGGGTGGCGGGCGTCCGGGCGGTGGTTATGGCCAGCAGGGCGACTTCGCCTCGGCCTTTTCCGACGTGTTCGACGACCTGTTCGGCGACTTCATGGGCCAGCGGCGCGGTGGTGGGCAACGCGCGTCCCGCGGCTCAGACCTGCGCTATAACCTGCGCATTTCGCTCGAAGACGCTTATAACGGCCTGCAAAAGACCATCAACGTGCCCACTGCTGTCTCCTGCGGGACCTGTGAGGGTACCGGCGCCGAAGGCGGGGCCGAACCTGCAACCTGTCCTACATGCTCCGGCATGGGCAAGGTCCGGGCACAGCAGGGCTTTTTCACCGTTGAGCGGACCTGTCCGACCTGCTCCGGCGCAGGCCAGATCGTCAAAAACCCGTGCAACAATTGCGGCGGCGCAGGTCGTGTCCAGAAGGAACGCGCGCTCAGTGTCAACATCCCCAAGGGCGTAGAGACCGGCAGCCGGATTCGTCTCAGCGGCGAAGGCGAAGCAGGCCTGCGCGGCGGGCCGTCTGGCGACCTCTACATCTTCATCGAGGTCACGCCGCATCAGCTCTTCAGCCGTGAGGGCGAGCACCTGTTCTGTCAGGTGCCGGTGTCCGTTGCCACGGCGGCACTGGGAGGCGATATTGAGGTGCCCACCATCGACGGAGGACGCAGTCGGGTGAAGGTGCCCGCAGGTGCCCAGACTGGCAAACAGATGCGCCTGAGGGGCAAGGGAATGCCGCTGCTGCGCTCTACTGCTACGGGCGACATGTATATTGAGCTGGCGGTCGAGACCCCGGTGAACCTGACGGCGCGACAAAAGGAACTGCTCCGGGAGTTCGAAGAGCTCTCAGAGGAGAACAATCCGCAGAGCTCCGGGTTCTTTCGCAAGGTGAAAACCTTCTGGGACGGCATGAAAAGCTGAAGTCAAAGCTCTTGTGAACGGCGGGATTTACCCGCCGTTCATGCTTTCGGGTCCAGTCTGACCCAATGAATTACGGCCTCCAATCCAGTCTCTTCACGCATGCCGAGCGGGCCGATGTTGCCCGGATAGCCGGCTTGAACCACCGCAGGCAGCGATTACGGGAGCGGATGTTTCATAGCGGATCAGATGCTCTCAGCGATGGCGATTTGCTCGAATCGCTGCTTCTGGCGCTACAGCCCCATACAGATCCCACCCCGCTTGCCCTGAGGCTATTGCAGCGATTTGGCGATCTCGGGGCAATCTTCGGGGCAACGCCCGCGGAGATCGCAGCAACGCAGGGATCCGGATCAGCCCTCTCTGCCGATCTCGCGATGATTGGCGTGCTCACGCGCCACAGCCTGCGCAGCAAGGTCATCGGGCGCCCGGTGGTGTCCGGCTGGCAGGATTTGCTCGACTATTGCAGTGCGACGCTCGGCAAAGCACATATTGAGTGTTTGCGCGCGGTGTTTCTGAATGTGAAAAACGTCGTCATTGCAGATGAAGAGCTGGGGCGCGGCACAATTGACCATGTTCCGGTGTATCCGCGCGAAGTCGTGAAGCGAGCTCTGGAGCTGAATGCCAAAGCCATTATTCTCGTTCACAATCATCCTTCGGGCGACCCGACGCCCTCACCTGAAGACATCGCAATGACCCGGCAGATGGTCGAGGCGTGTCACCTGATGGCGATCACGCTTCACGATCACGTCATTGTCGGCAGCGCAGAGACCCTCAGCTTTCGCGCCGAGGGTCTTCTCTAGGTCAGGCCAGCCGCCCGTGGCAGTGCTTGAACTTCTTGCCGGAGCCACACGGGCACGTGTCATTGCGGCCCGGATTCCCCCAGGTCGCCGGATCTGATTCGACAAACCCGGGGACGCCATGCTCGGAATGGCTGTCCTCAGCCTCGGATGCCTCCTGCAACTGGGTGCGCTGCGCCTGAATCTGGGCGATCATCTGCTGCTGCTCGGCCTCCGTCAGCGGACGGATCTGGCTGAGTTTCTGCGTCACCTCAGCGCGCAGCGAGTCCAGCAGACTTTCAAAGAGCTGGAACGCCTCGTTTTTGTACTCGTTCAGCGGATCACGCTGGGCATAGCCGCGGAACCCCACAACCGAGCGCAGATGCTCCAAGGTCAGCAGATGCTCACGCCACTTGCTATCAATGGCCTGCAACAGCACCTGCTTTTCGATCTGGCGCATGTTGTCGGGACCGAATTGCTCCAGCTTTTCGGCCATGAACGCATCGGATTTTTCGTACAGGCGGTCGCGGATTTCCTGATCGTCGACGCCATCTTCCTCAACCCAGTCCTTGATCGGCAGATCAAGGTTGAGGCGCTCCAGCACAGCCACATAAAGCCCTTCACCATCCCATTGATCCGCATAGGACTTCGCCGGAATGTACTGATCCACAAGGTCATCAATCACCTCGTGACGCATGTCCTGTGTGATCTCTGAATGATCCTCGGATTCCATGATCTCACGGCGCTGAGCAAAGATCACCTTGCGCTGATCGTTCATCACATCGTCGAATTTCAGGAGCTGCTTACGGATATCGAAGTTGCGCCCCTCGACCTTCGCCTGCGCGCGTTCAAGGCTCTTGTTGACCCAAGGGTGCACGATGGCCTCGCCTTCTTTCATGCCGAGCTTGCGCAGCACCGAATCAAGACGTTCAGAGCCAAAGATCCGCATCAGGTCGTCTTCGAGACTGAGGAAGAACGCGGAGCGCCCCGGGTCTCCCTGACGCCCGGATCGGCCGCGCAGCTGGTTGTCGATGCGTCGGCTCTCATGGCGCTCGGTGGCTAGCACGAAGAGACCCCCGGCCTCTTTCACCTTTTCTTTATCCGCCGCAGTTTCCGCCTCGATGCGGGCGCGCAGCTCTTCGGGGTCGGCCTCTGGGTCGGCAGCCAGCGCATCGAGCACCCGCATTTCCACATTGCCGCCAAGCTGAATGTCCGTACCGCGGCCGGCCATGTTCGTGGCAATCGTCACTGCGCCGGGTTTACCCGCATCGGCAACGATCTGCGCTTCCTGCTCATGCTGACGCGCGTTCAGGACATTATGCGGGATCTTCTCCTTTTGCAGGAGGCCGGAGAGAAATTCGGACTTCTCGATGGAGGTCGTGCCGACCAGAGCCGGCTGGCCCTTTTCGTGCGCCTTGCGGATTTCTTCGACGATGGCTGTGTATTTCTCTCCCGCTGTACGGAACACCGCATCGTCCTCGTCCACACGGGCAATTGGACGGTTGGTGGGCACTTCGACCACGCCGAGCCCGTAAATTTCCATGAACTCCTCGGCTTCGGTCAGGGCCGTGCCGGTCATGCCCGACAGCTTGTCATAGAGGCGGAAATAGTTCTGGAACGTGACCGAGGCGAGCGTCACGTTCTCTGGCTGAATGGACAGGCCTTCCTTGGCCTCGATGGCCTGATGCAAACCGTCCGAGAGGCGGCGGCCCTGCATCATCCGGCCTGTGAACTCGTCGATCAGAACGACCTCGCCGCCGCGAACGATGTAATCCTTGTCCTTCTGGAACAGCTTATGTGCGCGCAAACCTTGGTTCACATGGTGTACGATGGTTGTCGATTCGGGATCATAGAGCGTCTGGCCTTCGGGCAGGATCCCGGCCTGAGACAAGTGTTGTTCCAGGAACTCGTTGCCCTCATCCGTGTAGGTCACGTTGCGGGTCTTTTCATCGAGCGAATAGTGGCTGTCGTTCAGCAGCGGAATGACCGTGTCCGTCACGCGATACAGCTCGCTGCGGTCCTGACTGGGGCCCGAGATGATCAGCGGCGTTCGCGCCTCGTCGATCAGGATCGAGTCCACCTCGTCCACGATGGCAAAGGAATGGCCCCGCTGGGCGAGTTGGGCCAGCTCGGACTTCATATTATCGCGCAGATAATCGAAGCCCAGCTCATTGTTCGTCGCATAGGTCACGTCCGCGGCATAAGCGGCGCGCTTTTCGTCCTCGGGCTGCTGGGGATAGACGACGCCGGTGGTCATACCGAGATGCGCAAAGACCTTTCCCATCCACTCCGCATCGCGACGTGCGAGGTAGTCATTCACCGTCACGATATGCACGCTGCCGCCCGTCAGGGCGTTGAGATAAGCGGGGAAGGTCGCCACGAGGGTCTTGCCCTCGCCTGTCTTCATCTCGGCGATATTGCCCTGATGGAGGAAGATGCCACCCATCAGCTGCGTATCAAAGGCGCGCAGGCCCAGCGCACGACGCGCGCCTTCACGACAATTTGCAAAGGCTTCGGGTAAGATATCGTCCAGCAACGTGCCAGAGGCGACGCGCGCCTTCATATCTTCGGTCCGGGCGATCAGCTCGGCATCGGACAGTGCCTCGAATTCTTCTTCGAGGGCATTGATCTTGTCCACCAGAGGCCTGGTCGATTTGATCTTGCGGTCATTCGGTGTCCCAAAGACCTTGCGTGCAACGGTTCCCAGACCCAGCATTCTTTCTCCTGACATCACGTATGTGAGGGGATCGCTTGCCCGCCCGATCAGGGCCGAATAGGAAGGCTGCAATATTCGCCCCTCCAGAGGCTTCAAGCGATGTAAGGGGCGGCATGTAGAGTGTCAACGGCGGCGGCTGCGTCGCCCGAAAGGAACGAGATGACCAGACTGACGTCTTTGATTGCTGCATTTGCTTTTTCGACCGCCATGCCCGCCGTCGCACAGGAGGCCGGCACGGTGCTCGCAACCGTGAATGGTGAGGCGATCACCCTCGGTCACGTGATCGCGCTCCGGGAACGGCTGCCGCAGGAATACCAGCAGCTGGACGACGGTGTTCTGCTCGACGGGCTGACCCAGCAGCTGATCCAGCAGACCGCACTGGCCGCGACGGCTGAGGGCCTGTCAAAGCGCGGTGAGCTGGTGATCGAAAACGAGCGTCGCGCGCTGGTGGCCGCCGAGGAAGTCCAGAAGCTGGCCGAAGGTATTGTGTCCGAGGAGGACGTCCGCGCCGCGTATGACGAGATGTTTTCGAACCCCGTGCATGGCCACGAGTTCAACGCATCGCACATTCTTGTCGAGACCGAAGAAAAAGCCGCCGAGCTGATCGAACAGCTGAAGGGCGGCGCCGATTTCGCCGAACTGGCAAAGGCCGAATCGACCGGCCCCTCGGGCCCGTCGGGCGGTGAACTGGGCTGGTTCGGCGACGGGGCCATGGTTCCTGAATTCGACGCGGCCGTGCATGTCATGGAGGTCGGTGACATTTCCGAACCCGTGCAAACCCAGTTCGGCTGGCATGTGATTAAGCTCAACGAGACCCGCGATCTGCCCCCGCCCGCCTTCGAAGAGGTGCGGGACGAAATCGAGAGCGACCTGCAGGTCGAGGCGCTTGAAATGCTCCTGGCCGACGTGGTGGCCAAGGCTACGGTCGAGCGCCCCGAGCTGGATCTGGATCCCTCTGTCATCCGCAACAGCGACCTTCTGGACTGACGCCCATGGCCACCCGCTCACCTCTCGCTCCCGACACCTTCCCTGACCTGCCCGAGATTGCCGGGCTGCGGCTGGCCTCCGCCGCCGCCGGGGTCCGCTATCAGGGCCGCACAGACGTGATGCTGGCTCTGCTCGATCCGGGCACCACCGTGGCGGGTGTCTTCACCCGATCGGCCACGCGTTCGTCCAACGTGCGCGATTGCGAGGCGAAAATCGGCGGCGACAGCGCAGGCGGCGCGGCGATCATCGTGAACTCCGGCAACTCCAACGCCTTCACGGGTAAGGCCGGGGACGGGTCCGTTACGCGGATCTGCGCCGCTGTGGCCGAGGCAGCCGGGGTCACTGAGGCGCGCGTCTTCACCTCCTCGACCGGGGTGATCGGGGAACGGCTGCCCGATGAGCGCATCACAGCCGTGGTGGGCGATCTGGTGGCCAACGCGGTGCCGGGCGCGCTGGAGGACGCGGCGGGCGCCATCATGACCACCGACACCTTCCCCAAGGGCTCGGCCCGGGTGGTGGAGGTGGACGGGCAGGAGGTCCGCATCGCTGGCATCGCCAAGGGCTCGGGCATGATCGCGCCGGATATGGCCACGATGCTGGTCTATATTTTCACCGACGCAAAGATCGCCCGCCCGCTCTTGCAGGAGATGCTGTCGGAACTCTCCGACCGGACCTTCAACTGTATAACCGTGGATGGCGACACCTCGACCTCGGACACGCTGCTGCTGGCCGCTACCGGCCAGAGCGTGGAGATCACAGAGCGCGGCGGAGCATTCGAAGCGGCTTTGGGCGAGGTCATGCTCGATCTGGCCCATCAGGTGGTCAGGGATGGCGAAGGTGCAACGAAATTTGTCGAGGTCGCCGTGACCGGAGCCGCCACTGACGCCGATGCGCGCAAGGTGGCCTCGGCAATCGCCAATTCACCGCTGGTGAAAACCGCTGTCGCCGGAGAGGATCCGAACTGGGGTCGTATCGTCATGGCGGTAGGCAAATCCGACGCCGAAGCCGACCGCGACCGCCTCACCATCCGCTTTGGTGACATCGAGGTGGCGCGCGAGGGCTGGGTCTCGCCCGACTACACCGAGGACGCCGGCGCCGGATATATGAAGCAGCAGGAGCTGGTCATCGGTGTGGATCTTGGCCTCGGGGATGGCGCAGCCACTATGTGGACCTGCGACCTGACCCACGCCTATATCCAGATCAACGCGGATTACCGCTCGTGAAGGTTGTCCTCGTCTCCGCCGTGGCGCTCGTCGATGTGGACGGTCGGGTGCTGCTTGCCCAACGCCCGGAAGGAAAATCCATGGCGGGGCTCTGGGAGTTTCCCGGCGGGAAAATCGAACCCGGCGAACGTCCCGAAGACGCGCTGATCCGCGAATTGCACGAAGAACTGGGCATCGACACCTGGTCCTCCTGCCTCGCGCCGCTGACCTTTGCGAGCCACGCCTACGAGGAATTCCATCTGCTCATGCCGCTGTTTGTCTGCCGCAAATGGGACGGAACGCCGATCGCACGCGAAGGGCAGGTGCTGAAATGGGTCTACCCGCGCGACATGCGCGATTACCCCATGCCCCCGGCCGACATTCCCCTGATCCCGATCCTGCGCGATTTGCTCTGAACGTAAACCGGCGGATGACATCAACGACCGTCGGTCTGTACTACGGGTTGGACCATTCGGTCTGACGGAGGCCAACTCACCACCCGAACAGCACGGATCGGCCCCGTCTGTCAGGCGCGGAGCCCATGGTCGGGAGGGCTCTCCAGCAAGGCCATTGCGTCGATATAGGCTTTCCGCGTGCGGTCGATATGTTCTGCCAGCAAACGCCGGATCTGCTCCATCTGACCGTTTCGTACGGCCTCAGCGATGGCCAGATGCTCGTCAAAAGACAGCTCCGTATGGTGCGGCAATTGCGACAACAGGGTGCGCAGGGCTGCGATCTTGCCGACATAGCGCGTGTAGCTGGCGGTGAGGTAATCGTTGCCCGCATGCTCGAAGATCAGACTATGGAACGCCGTGTCCAGGGCGAGATAAGCCCGTTTGTCCCCTGACATCCGGGTCTTGGACATATCTTGCACCACGTCGGTCATCGCGTTGGCCAGCCCACCCGGATCCCGTTCGAGGGCAAGCTCGAAACCGGCCGTTTCGACAACCTGCCGAAAGTCACAGATTTGCTCGACCTCAGCAACGGACAGAGAGAACACACGGGCGCCTTTCTGCGGCTCGATGCTGACAAGTCCTTCATCTCTGAGTTGAGCGAGCGCCTCCCGAACAGGGGATTTCGAAACCCCCAACTCCTCCGAAATCGTCCGCTCGGATAACACCTGACCCATTTCAAGCGTGCCATCCACAATCCGCGCGCGCAGATATTCCAGCGCGAGTTCGCGGAGTGACTTTGGTCGTTCAAGCGGCATGGGCCATCCTCTGCGGTCCGGTCTGCTCCAGAACTATAGCCCATGGACAACGGTCCGCAATCTGGTATATCAGATACCAGATTTCAGTTAGGAGGAGCTGACGGTGGGGTCGGAAAGTTATTCAAAACGCACAGACCGGCCGAAGGTCGTGATCACCGATTACGATTTCGGCGATGTTGAGGTCGAACGGGAGATCCTGGAGGCCGCCGGTGCCGAAGTGATCTCCCTGCAAGCCAAGTCCGAGGCCGACCTCTTCGAGGCGGCGGCAGATTGCGCGGCAATGATGAATCAATACGCCCGCATCGGTGGCGAAACGATCCGGCGGATGCAGAAATGCGAAGTGATCGCACGCTATGGCGTCGGCGTCGATATCGTCGATGTGGCGACGGCGACCGAGCGCGGTATCCTTGTGACCAACGTGCAGAACTACTGCACCGAAGAGGTTGCCGACCACGCGATTTCGCTCTGGCTGACGCTCGCCCGCAAGCTGCCTGATTACGACCGCGCCACCCATCAGGGCATCTGGCGCTGGCAAAGCGGCCAGCCGGTCTACCGTCTGCGGGGCCGCACCATGGGCGTTGTCTCTTTGGGCAAGATCGGCCAGGCCATCGCGTCGCGGGCGCAGGCGTTCGGGGTGAACGTCATCGCGTTCGATCCCTTCCTGCCGGCCGATGTTGCGGCCTCTCTGGGGGTCGAGCTGGTGTCCAAGGAAGATCTCCTCGCGCGCTCCGACTACCTCCTGATGCAGGCGCCGATGACGCCGGACACCCGCCACTTCCTGTCCGACGCGGAATTCGCCGCCATGAAGCCCGGTGCCATTCTGGTAAACACCGGGCGCGGTCCGACGGTGGATAACAAGGCGCTGTACCGCGCCCTGACCGAAGGCACACTGGCCGCCGCCGGGCTCGATGATCCCGAGGAAGAGCCCGCGAAACGGGCCAGCTGGGATCCGGCGGACAACCCGATTTTTACCCTGCCAAACGTCCTCGTGACGCCCCATGCGGCGTATTACTCCGAGGAATCCATTCGCGCCGCGCGGGTCACCGCCGCGACGCAGGTCGCCAAGGTCCTGACCGGACAGGCGCCGGACTACACGGTCAACGCCGACGCGTTGGCAAAACAATCAGCCTGACGGAGAGCATTATGCCCGAGACGAGCACTGACCTTAGAGTCTTCAACGATTTCGAACGTAATCCCGAGCTTCTCAAGAAGTTCGACAAAGTGCTGGAGGCCTATTCCGCTTCGGCGATCTTCGCCGATGTGCAATACCGCACCGGCGTGATGGACAGCGCGATCAAGCCGCCCTTCCGCGCCAAGGTGACGGGCCAGGCGGTGACGGTTCAGCTGTCCAAAGGCGATCTGGTCGATCCCCTGAAAGCGCTGGAAATGGGCCAGCCCGGTGACGTGATCGTGGTCGATGCCGGTGGCGATGTGAACACCTCCGTCTGCGGCGGCCTGATGGGCGGCCTGGCGAAGAACCGCGGCATCCGCGGCATGATCGTCGATGGCGCTGGCCGCGATACGGACGAGCTTGAGGATATTAACTGGCCCATCTGGACCCGCGCCATCACGCCGCGCGGCACCCACACCATGTTTTCGGGCCGCAAGGAAGAGCTGTCGATCAACGTGCCCATCGCCTGTGGCGGTGTGGTGGTGAACCCCGGCGATTTCATTGTGGCTGACCTGATGGGTGTCTGCGTAATCCCGCTGGAGACCGCCGAAGAGGTCGTGCGTCTGGCGCAGGAACAGGCCGACCGCGAAGTGGCCACCCGCGAATGGGTTGCCAAAGGCAAGACCGTCGAGGATCTGCTGAATGAATTCGGCCGCATCTGAGCCGGTCCTGATCGGGATCGACTGGGGCACCTCCTCGCTCCGCGCCTGTCTGATCGGCGCGGAGGGTGAGGTGCTCGACCGGGTCGCCTCGGATGAGGGGATCATGCAGGTCGAGGACGGCGATTTCGACGCCGTCTTCGACCGGCTGATCGGGCCGTGGAGGACCGGGCGCGACCTGCCGATCCTCGCCTCGGGCATGATCACCAGCCGCAATGGCTGGGTCGAGACACCTTATGTGGAGATGCCCGCAGGCGCGGACAGCCTCGCCTCGGCGCTGGTGGCCCACGAGACGAAGAGCGGCGCACGGATTCACTTTGTCACCGGTGCCACGACCACCCACGCCACGGGACCAGACGTGATGCGGGGCGAAGAGACCCAGATCATCGGCGCCGCTGCGATCGGCATGGCCGACGGAACCTTTGTCATGCCGGGCACCCACAGCAAATGGGTGCATGTGGCCGGGGGCCGGATCGAAGATTTCGCGACCTACATGACCGGCGAGATCTTTGCCGCGCTCAGCGGTCACACGATCCTCGGGCGGCTGATGGAGGGCTCTGGCTTTAACGCCGACGGCTTCGCCAAAGGCGTCAAGGCCGCGCTGGCCGAGGACGCGAACCTGCTCCACGACCTGTTCCATGTCCGCACCTTGCCGCTGATGGGGCAAATCCCGGCGACCGAGACCGCCGATTTTCTGTCAGGGCTGCTGATCGGAACCGAGATCGCATCGGCCCGGCGACAGGCCGGAACGCTTGGAGAGATCACAATTGTCGGGCGCAGTGATCTGGCGGACCGCTACGAGATCGCCCTCAGCGCCGCCGGTCTGAAAAGCCGCCGCGCGCCGGATGATATCGTCGCCCGGGGGCACCTCCTCATCGCAAAAGCCGCAGGATTGATCTGATGACTGACCTCTCAACCGCCATGGCCGCAAACCCCCTGATCGCGATCCTGCGCGGGCTCGTGCCTGACAACGCCGAAGCCGTCTCTGACGTGCTGGTCGAGGCGGGGTTTCGTATCATCGAGGTGCCGCTGAACTCGCCCGATCCCTGCGCCTCCATCGCCCGGATCGCCAAACGCCACGGCGAGACCGCCGTGGTCGGTGCCGGGACGGTTCTGACCGTCGCCGATGTGGAGGTTGTGGCCGAGGCAGGGGGCCGGATCATCGTCTGCCCGAACATGAACCCCGAGGTGGGCCGCGCGGCGGTCGAGCGGGGCCTCTACTGGTGCCCCGGCGCAATCACCCCGTCCGAAGCCTTTGCGGCGCTGGAGATCGGCGCGGCGGTGCTCAAGATCTTCCCTGCCGAGTTGGTCCCGCCCGCCGCGATCAAGGCTATGCGCGCGGTCCTGCCCCCCGAGACTGTCATCGCCGCCGTTGGGGGCATCACGCCCGAGACCATGGACCAGTGGACAGAGGTCGGAGTGAACGGGTTCGGCCTCGGCTCCGCCCTTTTCAAGCCGTCCTACACGCTCGAGGAGATTGCGGAGCGGGCGGCGGCGTTTGTCTCCGCACTGGCTCAGCGAGGCTAAGTAGCCGGCATGTCCGCCCTGTCTGTGCCCCCTGCCCCGGACCGGCGACCGTACGTTGCGCTCGTCGCCCATGACGCGCGTAAGGACGAGATCGTTAAGTGGGCTGGCCGCCACGCCGCGCAACTGGCCCGGGTGGAGATCGTCTCCACCGGCACCACCGGCGGTCGGATCTCTGAGGCCTACCCCGAGCTCAGCGTCACGCGATTGAAAAGCGGCCCGCTGGGCGGGGATCAGCAGATCGGCGCGATGATCTGCGAGGGCCAGATTGCCGCGCTGATCTTCTTCGTCGACCCGCTGTCGCCCATGCCCCATGATGTGGATGTCAAAGCGCTGACCCGGCTGGCCACGGTCTATGACCTGCCCATGGCCTGCTCCGCCTCGACGGCCGATCTGATCGTGAACGGACTTCTGGGCGCGCCTTAGGCCGGATCCAGAAGAGCAGTCGCGATCTCGTCCAGACGGTCGATGCCAAGCTGGCTCATATTGGCCTGCATATCCGCCTTAAGCACGTGTATCACATGCTCGATGCCTCGCGCTCCGAACGCGGCCACAGCGTAGTGAAATGCGCGGCCCAGCATGACGAAATCCGCGCCCTTCGCATATGCGCGCAGAATGTCGAGACCCCAGTTGACGCCGGAATCGTAGATCAGCGGCATATCTGGGCCTACCGCCTCGCGGATCAGCGGCAGCTGGTCGATGACGGCGGGACCGGCTTCGAACTGGCGACCGGAATGGTCCGACACCCAGAGGCAATCGGCCCCTTTGGAGGCTATACGGCGGGCATCGTCGGGGTTCAGCACACCCTTTACCGCGAGATGTCCGTCCCATTCGTCGCGCAAGGCCCGCAGGTAGTCCCAGTCCGGGATACCACGAATGAGCGCGCCCGCATGGGTAAAGCTCTCCCGGCCCCGCTGAGGGATGTAATCGTCAAAGAAGCGCATCCTAGGGATCCGCGCCTCGCGCAGCTGCGCCAGCGACCAGGACGGGCGGCGGGCCATGTCGAAGAGCGTGCGCAGATCGGCCTTGGGCGGGACCGTGAGATTGGCGCGGCGCTGACGCTCCCTGCGACTTTCCTCGGGCACATCCACGGTCAGGACCAACGTGTGAAAGCCCGCCGCCTTGATCCGCGCGAGCATGGCACGCCGCAACTCGGGGGAATTCACCGGATAATGCTGAAACCACCCCACATCCCCGATCTCGTCCGCCACATCTTCGGGAGAGGCAACGGCGACGCTGGACTGGCAGTAAGGGATGTTGTGGGCGACGGCGGCGCGGGCGAGCATCCGCTCGGCCCCGGCCCAGATCAGTCCCGACATTCCCACCGGTGCGATGCCAAAGGGCAGGTCGTAGGAACGGCCCATGAGCGTCGTGCCGAACTGCGCCTTGATCTGGCCGCGCAGCACGCGCGGCATGAAACGGATGGCGTCGAGGGCATCGCAGTTGATCTGCAACCCCCGCTGCCGGCCCGTGGCACTGTCGAGATATTCAAAAACGAAATGAGGGATTCTGCGGCGCGCGCGGCGCCGCAGATCATCGATAGAGGGATGCGACAGATCGAGATCCGTCCGGCTCAGGATCTGTCGCATCTCCGTCTCCGTCAGTAGAGCGACGGCAGCGCCAGGGAGAGCGCGGGCACATAGGTGATCAGCAGCAACAGGATCAGCATGCCGACGAAGAACGGCAGGATCGCCCGGCTGAGGCTCTCGATGGAGACCTTCGAGATGCTACTGGCCACAAAGAGGTTCACCCCCAAGGGCGGCGTGCAGAACCCGATGGCGAGGTTCACCGTCAGAATCACGCCAAACACGATGGGATCAACCCCCAGCGCCTGCGCCACCGGCAACAGGATCGGTGTCATGATGATGATCGAGGAGATCGTCTCCATGAACATGCCGATGACCAGGAGGAGCAGATTGATCAGCAAGAGGATGATGATCGGATTGTCCGACAGACCCGTGATGCTGTTCGACAGGTTGGTGGGGATCTGCGCCAGCGTGATCAGGCGGCCAAAGGCGGTGGCCATGATGACGAGGACGAGGATTGAGCCACTTGTCTTGGCACTGCCAGCGAGAACTTCGGGCAGGTCTCGGATCGTCAGGTCCTTGTAGACAAAGATTCCGATGATCGCCGCATAGACCACCGCCACGGCGCCTGCTTCGGTCGGCGTGAAGATGCCGCTATAGATGCCACCGAGGATGATGCCGGGCACCAGCAGCGCCAGGAACGACGCTCGGAAGGTTTTCCAGACACTGGCGCCCGAGAAGGTCGTGGTGGACTGGAGGACCGCTTCTTCCTTGCGCAGCAGGAACCGCGCCATGAGCATGAACATCACAGCGAACATGACGCCGGGGATGACACCCGCGAGGAACAGCTTGCCGATGGAGACCTCGGCGGTCACCCCGTAGATGATAAAGGGGATGCTCGGCGGGATCATCACGCCGATCATGCCCGACGACGCCGTCAGCGCGCCGGAGAATTTGCGCGTGTAGCCGACCTTTTCCATCTCGGGGATCATGTTCGAGCCGATGGCCGCCACGGTCGCGGGGGAGGAACCGGAGATCGCGGCGAAGAACACGCAGGCCAGCACGTTCACATAGGCGAGGCCGCCACGAATATGGCCGATCAGCGCGTTGGCAAAATCCACCAGACGGCGCGACATGCCGCCATGCTGCATCAGGTCACCTGCCAGAATGAAGAGCGGCACGGCGATCAGGGGGAAGCTGTCAGCACCAGTCACCACCGAACGGGCCAGCAGTACCAAGGGCGGCGTGCCGTCGACGAACAGCATCACCACCATGGTGGCGAGGCCGAGGCAGATACCGATGGGGACGCTGAACAAGAGCAGCGCGAACAGGGTCAGAAAAAGTACGGTTGCAAGCATGTCCGGGTCCTCACGCCTTGGCGTTGTCTAGGGCTGCGATCTCGTGCAGCGTGCGCTTCAGGTACTGGATGACGCGGAACGCCGAGAGCGTCGCGCCAACGGGGGCGGAGGCGTAGAGGATCGGGATGGGCAGGCCCAGCACCACCGATTTCTGGCTGGCGACAAAGGGCATCTGGATGAGCTTCAGGCATTCCCAGGTGAGGATTGCGAGGAACCCCAGCACCAACAGGCCCACCGCCACGTCCACATAGAGCTGACCGCGCTTGCCCAGCAGGTCCCGCAACACCGTAATGCGCACATGGTCGCCGGTGTGGAACGCATAACTGACCCCCAGCCAGACGAACCAGACGAACAGCCACAGGGTCAGTTCCTCGCCCCAGGACAGGGACGCGTTCATGATGTAGCGCATGAAGACATTGCCAAAGATCAACAACACAATGGCGGCGAGGAGCAGGCTCGCCAGAGCCTTTTCCGCGTTCTGGTTCAACCACTTCAGAACCGGCATGAGGTTTCCTCCCTGAGAAAAAAGAGGGCGCCCGGACCAGTGAAGGTCGGGGCGCCCCGGTTGGTCTACCCGCGCACGGGGATCAGTTGCCGCTGGCCGCCGCGACCGCAGCCACCCAGGCGTCATAGGCCTCGGCACCGACTTCGTCGCGGTATTGCAGACGGACCTCTTCGGTCTTGTCGGCAAAGGCCTGACGTTGCTCGGAGGTCAGCTCCAGCACTTCGACACCGGCATTGCGGATCTCTTCGAGTTGCGCGGCATCCTCGGAGGCGATCAGCTCGGCCTGATAGTCACGGGCTTCAGCCATGGAGGACATCACCAGCTCTTTGTGCTCATCCGACAGGCTGTCCCAGAAGAACTGCGACATCACCGGCATGTAGACTGCAAAAACGTGGCCCGTGGTGGTGAGATATTTCTGCACCTCGTAGAAGCGCTGCGAGGTGATGATCGCCAGCGGGTTTTCCTGCCCGTCGATCACGCCCTGCTGAAGCGCCGAGTAAACCTCGCCAAAGTTCATCGGCGTGGGGTTGGCGCCCAGCGTCTCGAAAGTTGCCACATGGGCGGGCACCTTCATGGTGCGCAGCTTCACACCTTCCAGGTCCTCGGGAGTCTCGATCGGACGCACATTGTTGGTGACGTTGCGCACCCCGAGCTCCAGCCAGCCCAGACCCTTCAGGCCCTGCTGCTCCACACGCGACAGCATGCTGTCGCCCGCTTCACCCTGAAGCACGTCCCAGGCCACGTCCTTGGACGGGTACATATAGGGCAGCTCGACCACCGCAAAGGCCGGATCCCAGCCCGCAAAGAAGGACGACGGCGGTACAGCCATCTCCAGAACACCGGTCTGGACGCCCTCGATCATCTCGCGGTCGGGGCCCATCTGCGAGGACGGGAAAAGCTGAACGTCGATCTCACCATCGGAGCCCGCTTCGACCAGTTCCTCGAACTTCTGCATGGCGCGATGCATGTGAAAGGCTTCGGCGGCGCCGTGGCCAACCTTTATGACGGTTTCAGCCGACGCTGTAAACGCCAGACCTGCTGACAGAACAACGCTGAGCGCGATGGTGGTTTTGGTGAACACGGTTTCCTCCCCGAAGCTTCATTGCAACTGCTATCTGAGATATCAGATATTGGTCGCGATTCAAGCAATATCTTTGGCCGGCCCCGATAGGGCGTCGCTCGGCCTGACCGAAACGGCGAAGTGACTGCGGCAATCGCGACGCTGGCTCGTGAAAGGGCTTGCTCCGAAGAGCTGGGCGGGCTTCCATCGCGTTCAGGTTCATGGAGGGATCACCAGATGTTCATGCGTCTGAAGGATTGTCACAACTTTCAGGATTTCCGCACTCTGGCGCGAAAACGTCTGCCGGGGCCGATCTACAACTACATCGACGGCGCGGCGGATGATGAGACGACCTATAACCGCAACACCGAAGCCTTTCGCGACGTGGATCTGGTGCCCAGCATCCTGCGCGGAGTCGAAGAGGTGGATACCTCGGTCACGGTGATGGGGCAAAAGCTCGACACACCGTTCTACTGCTCGCCCACCGCTTTGCAGCGCCTGTTCCACCACGATGGCGAACGTGCCGTGGCCGCCGCGGCGGAGAAGTTCGGCACCATGTTCGGGGTCTCGTCGTTGGGGACTGTCAGCCTCGAAGAGCTGCGTAAGAAACACAAGAACCCGCAATGCTACCAGTTCTATTTCCACAAGGACCGGGGCCTGAACCGCGCGATGATGGAACGGGCGAAGGAGGCCGGGGTCGAGGTGATGATGCTGACCGTGGACAGCATCACCGGCGGCAACCGCGAACGTGACAAGCGGACGGGGTTTTCCATTCCGTTCCGCCTGAACCTCTCTGGGTTGACCCAATTCGCGATCAAACCCGCCTGGGGGATCAACTACGTCACCCACGAGAAATTCGCCTTGCCGCAGCTCGATTACCACATCGACACCGGGGGCAGTGCGTCGTCCATTGCCGGGTATTTCACCAATATGCTCGACCCGTCGATGAACTGGGATGACGTGGCCGAAATGGTGGACTTCTGGGGCGGGCAGTTCTGCCTCAAGGGCGTCATGTCCGCCGAAGATGCCGTCCACGCTGCCGAGATCGGCTGCACCGGCGTGGTGATTTCGAACCACGGAGGGCGGCAGCTCGACGGCTCCCGCGCGCCATTCGATCAGCTCGACGAAATCGTGCAGGCGGCGGGGGATCGGCTCGATGTCCTGCTGGACAGCGGCGTGACGCGGGGAACCCACGTGCTCAAGGCTCTGTCACTGGGGGCCAAGGCCGTCGGGGTCGGGCGCTACTACCTCTTCCCCCTCGCGGCGGCGGGTCAGCCGGGGGTCGAGCGGGCGCTGGGTCTGATGCAGGACGAAATCGTCCGCGACATGCGGCTGATGGGCTGCACGCGCATCGACCAGCTTGGCAAGCACAACCTGCGCTTCCGCTGAAATTCAGGCCCAGGGAGGCGGGGTCCTATTCAGAAATGCCTCGATCCCAGCCCTCGCCTCGTCGCCTTCCCAGATATCGGCAAGGCGGCGGATCGTGTCCTCGATTACCTCACTGTCGATGCGGGGGCTGAGCGCGCGGGTCAGGGATTTGGCCGCCGCAACGGCGCCGGGCGCAACGGACAGATAGGGCGTGACCTCAGCCTCGACCGCCTCAGCCATCCGATCCGCCGGGACAATGCGCGAGACGATGCCAAGCTCCAGCGCTTCCTCGGCATCGAAGATCCGCGCCGACATGAACACCCGCCGTGCGGCGCCTTCGCCCATCCGCGCCAGCACGTACGGGCCAATCGTGGCAGGGATCAGGCCCAGCCGGGTTTCCGTAAGGCCGAATCGTGTGGCCGGGTCCGCCAGCACCACATCGGCCACGCACGCCATCCCGATGCCGCCCCCATAGGCGCCCCCGTGCAGCCGGGCGATCAGCGGGGACGGCATCTCGTTCAGCGCCCGCAACATATGCGCCAGTTCCCGGGCGGCGGCGATCCGGCCAGGGCGATCGGCCTCAATCTGGTCCCGCATCCATTCGAGATCGCCGCCCGCACAGAACACGTCCCCGGCCCCATCCAACACCACCGCGCGGGTCTCTGCCTCGGCCCCGATCCCCAGCGCCATCTGCGTCAGCTCCGCAATCATCTGCCCCGACATAGCGTTCCGTTTATCCGGACGGTTCAGAGTGACACGGACAACGCCCCGCGCATCACGGATCACAGTTAAGGTTTCATAGCTCATCCGGTGCTCCTAAGACTGCGGGCAACCGTCGCCGCGTCGCGCAGTTTGTCGGGGACGAGTCCGGTGTCATAGCCCCGCTCCGCCAACATCGCAGCGACCGCTTCGGTGGCAACGTTGCCTTTGGCGCCCGGAGCGTAGGGACATCCCCCCAGGCCACCAATGGCGCTGTCAAAGACCCGGACCCCCCGCTCCAGACAGACCGCGATATTTTCCAGCGCGCGCCCGTCCGTATCGTGAAAATGCCCCGCCAACCGCTCCGTCGGGACGGCTCCCATCACCGCATCCAGCATGGCGGAGACGGTCTCGGGCTTACCCTTGCCGATGGTATCACCAAGGCTGATTTCGTGGCATCCCATCCGGCTCAGCGCAGCGGCCACACGGGCGACCGCCTTGGGCTGCACCGGGCCGTCATAGGGGCAATCCGTGACGCAGCTCACATAGCCCCGGACCTTGATCCCGGCCTCGACCGCGTTGGCGACCACCGGGGCAAACCGCGAGAGGCTCTCCTCGACCGAGCAGTTGATATTCGCCTGACTAAAGCCCTCGGAGGCCGACCCGAAGACCGCCACCGCATCCACTCCGGCCTGCATCGCCGCCTCCAGCCCCCGCAGGTTCGGCGTCAGCGCCGAATATTCGACACCGTCGGCGCGCGCGATCCCGGCCATGACCTCCGCCGCATCCGCCATTTGCGGCACCCATTTCGGGCTGACAAAACTCGTCACTTCGATCCGCGTGAACCCACAGCCCGAGAGCGCATCCACCAACCGGATCTTGTCGGCGGTGGTGACGGGGGCGGGCTCGTTCTGCAACCCGTCGCGCGGCCCCATCTCGACCAGAGTGACCCGTTCAGCCATCCTCCGCCTCCAGCCTGATCAGGAGTGCCCCGTTCTCCACCTGATCGCCGGGGGCCGCAAGTAGCTCCGCGACCGTGCCATCGCGCGGCGCGGTGAGGGTGTGCTCCATCTTCATCGCCTCCAACACCAAGAGCGGCTGCTTCGCCGTGACCAGGTCGCCAGCCGCCACATGCAGCGCGATGACCTTGCCTGGCATCGGCGCCAGAATAACGTCGCCCCCGGCCTCTGTTGTCCCGCCAACGGCCAAGGGATCGAGGCGCTGTGCCGTCAGCGCGTGCCCGTCTCCGATGATCTTGAAGCGGTCGTCGTCCTTTACGCAAGCGACAGTCCGGCTCCGCCCCTCAGATATCACGCGGAACCGGTCCCCATCCCGGCTCAGATTGAGGCGAACGCCGTTCACGATGAAACGCCCGGGGGCAAGGGTCTCCACCGCCACCGCCTGCTCCGTCCCGTCAAAGACGTAACGCGCCGTCTGCACCGCCGGACCCCAGGCACGCCATCCGGTCAGCGCGGTCCAGGGATCGGCATCAGACACCTCATCGAGGAAACCGAGCACTGCCACCGCCAGCACTGCGTGCAGCACCGGATCCATTTCAGATGGCGCGGTAAGGGCCTCCAGATCCCGCGCTATCAGCCCCGTATCGACCTCGCCCGAGGCAAATCCCTGATTCCGGGTCAGGGCGGTCAGGAACGCCCGGTTGGTCACCAGCCCTGCCACCTCAGTCTGCTCCAGCGCGCGGGTCAGGCGCGCCAGCGCCGTGGCGCGGTCGGGACCATGGGTGATAATTTTGGCAATCATCGGGTCATAATGGGGGGTGATCTCGTCTCCGGCGCGCACGCCTGCGTCGATTCGCACCGCCGCCGGCCCGAACTCCGCGCCCTCAGGAAACCGCAGATGCGCCAGACGCCCCGTCGCCGGCAGAAAGCCCGCCGACACATCCTCGGCATAAAGCCGCGCCTCAAAGGCATGGCCATCGATCCTCAGATCCTCCTGCTCGAATGGCAGTGGCGTCCCGGCAGCCACCTGCAATTGCAGCGCCACAAGGTCTTGCCCGGTGATTGCCTCGGTCACAGGATGCTCGACCTGCAGCCGGGTGTTCATCTCCATGAACCAGAACCCGTCCGGGCGCAGGGGGCCGGAGCCGTCGGCGATAAACTCCACCGTCCCGGCGCCTACATAGCCGATCGCCCGCGCGGCCTCGACGGCGGCCTGCCCCATCGCTGCGCGGACCTCCTCGGGCATGTGTGGCGCCGGGGCCTCCTCGATGACCTTCTGGTGGCGCCGTTGCAGAGAACAGTCGCGCTCGAACAGGTGCACCACATTGCCCTGCCGGTCGGCGAAAATCTGGATCTCCACATGCCGGGGACAGGTGACGAATTTCTCGACCAGCACGCCCGGATCGCCAAAGCTCGCCTGCCCCTCGCGCTGGGCGCCGCTGAGCGCATCGGCGAAGTCCTCGGGGCGCTCGACCAGCCGCATCCCCTTGCCGCCGCCGCCCGCGCGGGCTTTGATCAGCACTGGGTAGCCGATCCGGTCCGCCTCAGCCGCCAGCCGGTCCGCGTCCTGATCCGCGTTGTGATACCCCGGCACCACCGGCACCCCGGCGCGCTCCATCAGCGCCTTGGCGGCGTCCTTCAGCCCCATGGCGCGGATGGCCGAGGGGGGCGGTCCGACAAAGATCAGCCCCGCCGCCTCCGCCGCTTCAACGAATTCAGGGTTTTCCGACAGGAAGCCATAACCCGGGTGGATCGCATCCGCCCCGGTGATCCGCGCCGCATCGAGGATCGCTTCGGCGCGGAGGTAGCTTTCTGTCACAGGCGCGGGTCCGATCCGCACGGCTTCGTCCGCCATCGCCACGTGCCGCGCCTCGCGATCAGCATCGGAGTAGACCGCCACGGTGAAAATTCCCATACGGCGGGCGGTGGCGATGACCCGGCAGGCGATCTCGCCCCGGTTGGCGATCAGGAGTTTTCGGAACATGGGCTCAGATCCTCCACCAGATGGAACCGTTCGCAGACGAGCAACATGTCCTCTGACCAGCCGCCATTCTGCGTGAAAAAAGCGCGATGATCGGCCCGCCACCCGGCGAGATCCGTGTTCTCGCCCTCCGCCAGCGCGAACACCTCGGGCACTTCGTCAAAGTGCAGGATCTCGACCGAGGTGGTCTCGATAACCAACTCCGGGGTGCCGTCCCAATTTAGCGCGATATCCCGGCGTCCCTGCACCGGCAGGGGCTCGCCCTCGACCCCAAAGTCCCGGAGCGCGCCACAGGTGGCGGTCTTTTGGCCCTGGCGCACGAGAGCCAGCAGCCGGGCGGACAGTTCGGGACAATCTCCGAAGGTAAAAGTGGTGGCGCCGGGATAGCGGCGCATCAGCTCCTCCATCACCGCCCCCTCACATCCGGAACACGCCAAAGCGTGTCTCAGGGATCGGCACGTTGAGAGTCGCGGACAGGGAGAGGCCCAGAACGTCGCGGGATTTACGGGGGTCGATGATGCCGTCATCCCAGAGCCGGGCCGACGCGTAGAGCGGGTGGGACTGCTGCTCGAATTGCGCTATGGTGGGAGCCTTGAAGGCGGCTTCCTCCTCCGCACTCCAGCTCTCGCCCCGGCGCTCGATGGAGGCGCGGCGGACGGTGGCCAGCACCCCTGCCGCCTGCTCCCCCCCCATCACCGAAATGCGACTGTTGGGCCAGGTCCAGAGGAAGCGCGGCGAATAGGCGCGCCCGCACATGCCGTAATTCCCCGCGCCAAAGGACCCGCCAACCAGCAGCGTCACCTTGGGCACGGCGGAGGTAGCAACGGCGGTCACCAGTTTGGCCCCGTCCTTGGCGATGCCCCCGGCCTCGTAACTGCGCCCGACCATGAAGCCGGTGATATTCTGCAAAAATACCAAAGGGATGCCCCGCTGACTGCACAGTTCAACGAAATGCGCACCCTTGAGCGACGAGTCAGAGAACAGCACGCCGTTATTGGCGATGATCCCGCAGGGAATGCCCCAGATATGGGCAAACCCCGTGACGAGTGTGGACCCGTAGCGCGCCTTGAACTCATCAAAACGCGACCCGTCCACCAACCGGGCAATGACCTCGCGGATGTCATAGGGCGTCCGCAAATCGCCGGGCACAATGCCTGTGATCTCAGCGGGATCGTAGAGGGGTGGCTCGGGCGGCGCGAGAGCGACGGGAGACGGCTTTTGACGGTTCAGCCCGGCCACCGCCTGACGTGCGAGGGCCAGCGCATGGGCGTCATCCTCCGCCAGATAATCGGCTACGCCCGAGAGGCGGGTATGCACATCGCCGCCGCCGAGATCCTCTGCGGTGACCTCTTCGCCGGTGGCAGCCTTGACCAGCGGGGGGCCTGCCAGAAAGATCGTGCCCTGTTCCCGCACGATGATCGTCACATCGGACATGGCGGGCACATAAGCGCCGCCCGCGGTACAAGAGCCCATGACCACCGCGATCTGGGAGATGCCCTTGGCCGACATGCGGGCCTGATTGTAGAAAATCCGCCCGAAATGATCGCGATCAGGGAAGACCTCGTCCTGATTGGGCAGATTCGCCCCGCCGGAATCGACAAGGTAAATGCAGGGCAGATGATTTTCCTCCGCAATCTCCTGAGCGCGGAGATGTTTTTTCATGCTCAGGGGATAGTAGGTGCCACCCTTCACGGTGGCATCATTGCAGAGGATCATCACCTCCTGCCCCGACACCCGCCCGATCCCGGCGATCATCCCGGCGGCGGGGGCAGTTCCTTCATAGAGGCCGTGGGCGGCGAAGAGACCGATTTCGAGGAAGGGGGAACCGGGATCGAGCAGCCCGGCGACCCGGTCGCGCGGTGGCAGTTTGCCCCGCGCCACGTGGCGATCATGGGCGGCCTGCCCCCCGCCTGCCAAGGCCAGCGCCGCCGCCGCCTCAACCGGCTCCGCATGGGCGCGGTGGGCGGCTGTGTTCTGGTGAAACCCTTCGGAACGGGGGGAAATCATGCTTTGCAGGACGGCCATACGCTCTCCCTTTCGAGGCGAGCCTAGGGCAGGTCCGGCATTGCGGTCGATAAAAATCTCGCGTCACGCGCCGGGTTTATCAGCATGGTGGGAAAGTGCAGGCTTCTGTTGCCAGGTGCCTGCGAACCCCGCCTTACCTTGCTAGAGGCAAGGGCTTAAAGTTCGGTATTGGGTACTGCTTACGCAGCAACCGCAACCGGAGCACGATTGTCGTTGGCAATTATGCTTAACGGACCGATATCGGTGGTACCTCACCGGGACAAAGCAAACACCTTTAGACGTCCGTCGATCCTGTTTCGGCCCCATGTGCCCCCAACGATGGGCGTTTGGTGGAGCCGCCGGGTACCGCCCCCGGGTCCGATCCGCTTATTACGTGCGCGTTTATGTCCATAGTCCCCGAGGGAACTCTCAACATATGGGCGATCGCCGCAGCTGTTTCAAGCCAGATTGATCCAGATCGCCAGAACACCCACGATCAGTTCGACCACAAAGAACACCACCTTCTGCCGCAGCACGCCATCGAGGATCAGCGAGGTCGCGCGCCCAACTGCACCGCCGAGCCAAGCACAGCCGATCATGGCGTAGGCGACCGGAGAGCCGATCAGGATCGCACCGAGCCCCAGCCCCACGAACAATGCGCCTGAGGCGGCGCGGACCTCCGACAGGCCCATGGTCGAACCTTCATCGCGGGTATCGAGCACCTCCATCGTGTAGCGCGGCGCGAGCCAGCCCACGGCGCCGAACCCGATGGAGAGGAGGGCGAAGAGAATGTTCAAAAGGTCGGTCATGGGGGTCTCTTTCCGGAAAAACGATGTCGCTCAGGCGGATGTAGCACGACCCCGCCCCCGGAACAGAAGGCTCGACCCGCGCGGTTTGACGCGCTACCTCTGAATGACCCCAGCAGGAGACGCGCGTTATGTTCAAGGCCCTCATCGTCGAAAAGAACGAAGACGGAAAGACCCATGCCAGCGTGCAGGAGATCGGCGAGGACCGCTTGCCCGAGGGAGCGGTGACGGTCGATGTGGCTTACTCGACGGTGAATTACAAAGACGGGCTGTGCATCGGTCCGGGCGGCGGGCTGGTGCGGAATTATCCCCATGTGCCGGGGATCGACTTTGCCGGCACCGTCTCCGCCTCCGATCACGAGTGCTACCAGCCGGGCGACGCCGTCGTGCTGACGGGCTGGCGCGTGGGCGAAGTCCATTGGGGCGGATACGCGCAAAAGGCGCGGGTGAAGCCCGAATGGCTGGTGCCCCTGCCCGAGGGCCTGACCGCCCGGCAAGCCATGGCGGTGGGAACGGCTGGCCTGACTGCTATGCTGGCGGTGATGGCACTTGAAGATCACGGGCTCACCCCCGATGCGGAGCTGCCGGTGCTGGTCACCGGCGCGTCCGGCGGGGTCGGTTCGGTCGCCGTCGCGATCCTCGCCAATCTGGGCTACAAGGTCGCCGCCGTCACCGGGCGCCCCGACAATGCCGGTTACCTGCACGATCTGGGCGCGACCGAGATCGTGGACCGCGCGGAGCTGGCTGAGACCACGCGAAAGCCCCTTGAGGCCGAGCGCTGGGCGGGCTGCATCGACGCCGTGGGCAGCGCGATGCTGGCGCGGGTTCTGGGGCAGATCGCCTATGGCGGGTCTGTTGCGGCTGTGGGTCTCGCCGGTGGGGCCGACCTGCCCGCCACGGTGATCCCGTTTCTGCTGCGCGGCGTGAACCTCCTGGGCATCGACAGCGTCATGCAGCCCTATGACAATCGCCTGCGCGCGTGGCAGCGGATCGCCACGGACCTGCCCATGGAGAAGCTTGAGTCGATGATCCACCCCGCCACCCTCGACGATCTGCCCCAGCTCGGCGCAGATATCCTCAAAGGGCAGGTGCGCGGCCGGGTGGTTGTCGATCTGAACGGCTGACCAGCTTTGACTGGACAAAGAGCGCCCGACGCTTAAGGTTCGCGACGCACAATATCCGGCGCTTGTCTTCGGACGAGCGCCATCCCTGACCCGGAGGGCACGCCGTTGCTCGATCTCCCGCACATTCGCTCGACCCTGTCCGAGCATTATGACCTCGCCCCCTCGCCCGAGCTGGCTGCCGAGATGCAGTCGGTCTACGAGCGTATGGACCGGGTGGTCACCCCGCCCGACTGGGTGATGTACGCGCCCTATGTCCGGGCGATCAACGCCCTGAAAAAAGAGCGGAATGCAGTGATCCTCGGTCATAACTACATGACGCCCGAGATCTATCACGGGGTCGCGGATTTTGTCGGCGACAGCCTGCAACTGGCGATGAAGGCCGCCGAGGTCGAAGCGGATGTGATCGTGCAGGCGGGCGTCCACTTCATGGCCGAGACGTCGAAGATCCTCAGCCCCGAAAAAACCGTGCTGATGCCGGATATGGAGGCAGGCTGTTCTCTGGCCGAGAGCATCACCGCCGAGGGCATCGAGGAGATGCGGGCAAAATATCCCGGTGCGCCCGTGGTGTCCTATGTAAACACGACTGCCGAGGTCAAAGCTGCGTCGGATATCTGCTGCACGTCGTCCAACGCTCTGGCCATCGTTAATGCGATGGAGAGCGACACGGTGATCATGACGCCCGACCAGTATCTGGCGCAGAACGTAGCCAACGAAAGCCACAAGAACATCGTCTACTGGCCCGGCTCCTGCATCGTCCATGAACAATACACGGCGCAGGACCTGCGCGATTTCCGCGAGTGGAACCCCGGCACGCGCCTCATCGCGCACCCGGAATGCCCCCCCGACGTGGTGGCCGAGGCGGATTTCTCCGGCTCCACCAGCGGGATCCTGAAATATGTCACCGAGGAAAAGCCCGAAAAGGCGATGCTGATCACCGAGTGCTCCATGGCATCGAACATCGCCGACGAGCTGCCCGAGGTCGAGTTCATCGGGCCGTGCAACATGTGCCCCTACATGAAGAAAATCACGCTGGAGAAGATCCTGTGGTCGCTCCACACCATGGAAGGTCAGGTCGAGGTCGATCCGGCGGTCGCAGAAAAGGCCCGCCACGCGGTGCAGGCGATGATCGACCTGTCCCGCAAGCTGGGCATCTGAGCGCGGATGCAGATCATCGAGACGAACCGGATCGTCATTATCGGCGCGGGTCTGGGCGGGCTTTATTCCGCGCTGCGTCTGAGCCCGCGCCCGGTGCTGATGATCTCGCCCGAAACCCTCGGCGAAGGCGCGAGTTCCGCCTGGGCGCAGGGGGGCGTGGCGGCCGCGATGGACCCCGCCGACAGCCCCGAGAACCACGCCCGTGACACGGTGAAGGCCGGGGCCGGAACCGTGGTCCCGGAGGTCGCCGACTTGGTCACCCATGAGGCTCGGGAGCATATCCTCGACCTCACCACGCTGGGCACGCCCTTCGACCGGACCGAGAGCGGAGCCTATGTGCTCTCGCGCGAGGCCGCCCACAGCTTTGCCCGCGTCGTCCGGGTCAAAGGCGATCAGGCGGGCGCGCAGATCATGGCGGCTTTGGTGGAACGGGTCCGGGAAACGGACTCGACTCAGGTCTGCGAAGGCACCATGGCCGTCGCGCTGGAAACCGAGGGGGACCGCGTCACCGGGGTGCAGGTCCAGCGCTCGGACGACCAGCGTTCGGGACCGGTGCTGCTCCGCGCCCCTGCGGTCCTGCTGGCTGGCGGCGGGTCTGGCGGGCTCTACGCGCTGACCACCAACCCGCCGCGCATTCGCGGGCAGGTGATCGGCATGGCGGCGCGGGCCGGGGCCGAAATCGCCGATGCCGAATTCGTCCAGTTCCATCCGACTGCCATGGATGTGGGCGAGGACCCCGCGCCGCTGGCCACCGAAGCGCTGCGGGGCGAGGGCGCGATCCTCGTCAACCGCCATGGGGAGCGCTTTATGACCGCGATCCACCCCGATGCAGAACTGGCGCCGCGCGACGTGGTGGCCCGCGCGATCTACCAGCAGGTACAGGCGGGCAACAGTCCGATGCTCGACACACGGCCAGCGCTGGGCGACCGCATCCACACGAACTTTCCGGCGGTGAGCGGTTATTGCGCCCGCAACGGCATTGATCCGGCGCGGGAGCCAATCCCGGTCGCGCCCGCCGCTCATTATCACATGGGCGGGGTGGCCACAGATCAACAGGGTCGTGCCAGTCTCGACGGGCTCTGGGTCTGCGGGGAGGCGTCTTCGACCGGCCTGCACGGGGCCAACCGGCTGGCCTCAAACGGGCTGCTGGAGGCGCTGGTCTATGCCCGGATCTGCGCCGATGGCATCGGCGCAGCCCTGCCAGAGATCGCCTCGACTGAGCCGGTCACGATCAGCTTCCCCGAGGGCGGCACACCGCCCGACCCGGAGGCCGTCGCCACCCTGCGCCGGACCATGACCGATTGCGTCGGCGTGGTCCGCGATGCAAACGGCCTGACCGAAGCGCTCTGCACCATTGCGGCGCTGGAGGAGGCCCATGGGGACAGCCCGTCCTTCCTCAACATGTGCGCCACTGCGACGCTGATCGCCGCCGCCGCCCTGCAACGTCAGGAGAGCCGCGGCGCCCATGCGCGCTCCGACTACCCCGAGACATATGACGGCCCCGGCGAACGGTCGCGGATGCTTCTGACCGAAGCGATGGCGATTCGCGCGGCGGCCTGCAAGGAGACCTCATGAGCTTTGCCTCTGTGCCCGACCTGATCCTCGAGCCGATGATCCGGGGCGCCCTGATGGAGGATCTGGGCAGCTATGGCGACGTGACCACCCGCGCCGTGATCCCCGCCGATACGACCTTTTCCGCCCGCCTGAACGCCCGCGAAGATGCGGTGATCTCAGGTATGCAGGTGGCGCAGATCGCGTTCCATCTGGTGGATCCGTCGCTGACTGTCACCACCCTCGTGCCTGATGGCAGCGCTTGCGTTAAGGGCGACACGCTAATGACCGTCGAGGGCTCCGCCGCCTCGATCCTCTCGGCTGAACGGGTGGCGCTGAACTTTGCCGGGCGGCTCACGGGTATCGCCACGAAAACCGCCGGGTTCGTCGCCGAGGCCGCCGGGACCAGCGCCCGGATCACTTGCACGCGCAAGACGACGCCGGGCCTGCGGCTCGTGGAGAAACTCGCGGTGCTGCATGGCGGTGGCTTCAACCACCGTTATTCCCTGTCCGACGCAATCCTGATCAAGGACAACCACATCGCCGCCGCCGGTGGCGTGCGGCAGGTGCTGGAGGCCACGAAGGCCTATGCCAGCCATATGATGGCCGTCGAGATCGAAGTGGACCGGCTGGATCAGCTCGCCGAAGTGCTGGAGGTCGGTGGCGCCTCGGTGGTCCTGCTGGATAATATGGACACAGGGACCCTGCGGCAGGCGGTGGAGATGGTGGACGGCCGGATGAAGACCGAGGCCAGCGGCAACGTGACTTTCCCCCGCATCGCCGAGATCGCCGCGACCGGGGTCGATTACATCTCGTCCGGCGCACTCACCCATTCAGCGCGGACGGTGGATCTGGGGCTCGATTTCTGATTCCAGAGCACCTGGGGGTCGGATTGCGACATCTCTTTTCCATATGAAACAATAGGTTGCGCAAAATGCGGCGCTTCCCGTTTGCGTATGACAGAGAAAGACGGCTACCCTAGCCGAAAGGTGACGTCCCGAGGGATCAGTCTCGTCGGATCTCGCAGAGGTCGGTCGCAGCGTGTCCGGTTCAGTTGCGTCACCTGAGACACTGTGACCGCCAGATGACGGTTGGACGTAAATTAACATGAGCGGGAGCGTCTGAATGACAGAGCAGACAGACCAGACAGAGGATCTGGGAATACCAGAGCCTGAGGGCGCAACAGCATTAATTGAGACCGATTACGAAATCGGTCAGGACAATATCGAGACAAGTATCGGCCCGGTGGCCGTGGACATCCACAACCCGGTCTTCATGGTGTCGGGCTTCGCTATCGTGGCCTTCGTCTTCTACACCCTCGCCCTGCCGGAGCAGGCCGAGGCTGTGTTCAAGGCGATGTTCAACTTTACGACCCAGAATTTCGATTGGTTTTTTCTGAGCGCGAATAACCTTGTGGTGATCTTTGCGCTGCTGCTGATCGTCTCGCCCTATGGCAAGATCCGGCTGGGTGGCACGGATGCCCGGCCTGATTACAGCTATGCAGGCTGGTTCGCGATGCTCTTTGCCGCAGGCATGGGAATTGGCCTCATGTTCTACGGCGTTTCCGAGCCTATGAGCCACTTCTCCAGTTCCATGGGCGGAATTTCTGTCGGCGAAGACGGTGTGCGCACCGACTGGGCGCCGCTTGGGGCAGCAGAGGGCGATCAGGAGGCCGCGATCAAGCTCGGCATGGCCGCGACGATCTATCACTGGGGTCTGCACCCCTGGGCGGTCTACGCGACCGTGGCGCTGGCGCTGGCTTTGTTCAGCTTTAACAAAGGCCTGCCGCTGACGATCCGCTCCGCCTTCTATCCGATCCTTGGGGAGCGGGTCTGGGGCTTCTGGGGCAACGTGATCGACATCATCGCGGTGTTTGCCACGCTGTTTGGCCTTGCCACCTCGCTCGGATTCGGCGCGACACAGGCCAATGGCGGCCTGACGGAACTGTTTGGCCTGCCCAAAGGCACCGGCATGGAGGTGCTGCTGATCACCGTCATCACGTTGGTTGCGCTGATTTCGGTGATCCGGGGTCTCGATGGCGGGGTGAAAATCCTGTCGGAGATCAACATGGGCCTTGCCGGGGCGCTGGCGCTGTTCGTGCTGATCACCGGCCCAACCCTGTTCCTGTTCGGCTTCTTCGGCGACAGCCTCGTGGCCTATGGTAGGGAACTCCTGCCCCTCTCAATGCCCTTTGGCCGCGAAGACGTGAACTTTACCCAAGGCTGGACGTCCTTCTACTGGGCATGGTGGATTTCCTGGTCACCGTTCGTCGGCATGTTCATTGCCCGCGTCAGCCGGGGCCGCACCGTGCGCGAGTTCATCATCTGCGTGCTTCTGATCCCCTCCATGGTCTGCGTTATCTGGATGTCGATTTTCGGCGGCACCGCGATCCATCAGGTGGTGGCCGACGGCTACACCGCTGCGCAAGAGGCATCTCTGGAGTTGCAGCTGTTCAAGATGCTCGATCCGCTGCCGCTGGCCGGAATCACATCGCTGATCGGGATCATTCTGGTGATCGTGTTCTTCGTCACCTCGTCGGACTCAGGCTCGCTGGTCATCGACACGATCACCGCAGGCGGCAAGGTCGATGCGCCGGTACCTCAGCGTGTATTCTGGTGCCTGTTCGAGGGCGCGGTGGCCATCGCGCTGCTGATTGGGGGCGGGCTCGGCTCGCTGCAATCCATGGTGATCTCCACCGGGCTGTTGTTCACCTGCGTCCTCCTCGTGATGTGCTATGCCATCTTCAAAGGGCTGCAGGACGAGAGGCGGAACGCGACCCGCTGATCCAACCCCGAGGGGCGGCCCCGCGCTGCCCCTCGGGAAATTTCGTCGCATGGGCTGTTCGGAGGGGCGCTCTTGCCCTAGCTAGCGGCTCATGTCTGACACATTTCCGATCATCGTCTGGATCCGCCGCGATCTGCGGCTGACCGACCACCCCGCTCTGACGGCTGCTCTAGAATCCGGTCGTCCGATCCTCCCCGTTTTCATCCTCGACGAGCTGGTCGAGACCTATGGCGCAGCGCCGAAATGGCGGTTCGGCCTCGGGGTCGGGCACTACGCCGAACGGCTCGAAGCTCTCGGCTCCCGCCTCATCCTGCGCCGGGGCAAGGCGGCGGAGGTGCTGCGGACGCTGGCCGAGGAGACGGGCTCTGACACGGTCTACTGGACCCGCGCCTATGATCCCGACGCCATCGCCCGGGACAAATCCGTCAAGGCCGCGCTGACCGACGCGGGCCTGACCGCCGAGAGCCATGCGGGGCATGTACTCTTTGAGCCGTGGACGGTGGAGACGAAGCAGGGCGGTTATTATAAGGTCTACACCCCCTATTGGCGGTCGGTGAAAGATCGCGATGTGCCCGCGCCCGAGACCGCGCCGTCATCCCTCCCCGCGCCTGAGAGCTGGCCCGAGAGCGAGCGGCTCGACGACTGGGGCATGGGCAACGCCATGAACCGCGGCGCGGAGATTGTCGCGGAGTACCTCACGCTGGGCGAAGAGGCGGCGCAGACCCGGCTTGGCGTGTTCATGCGCGACCGCATCGCTGACTACGACACCGACCGCGACTACCCGGCCACCCCCGGCACCAGCGGTCTCAGCGAGAACCTTGCCTGGGGTGAGATCTCGATCCGTTCCTGCTGGCATGCGGGAATCCGGGCGCTGCACGAAGGCAAACCGGGCGCCGAGACGTGGCTCAAGGAACTGGTCTGGCGCGATTTCGCCTACCACCTCGCCTATCATACGCCCCGGCTGGTTTCAGGGAACTGGCGCGAGGACTGGGACAGCTTTCCGTGGAACGAGGACGGCACCACCCATGAGGTCACGCGCTGGAAACAGGGCCGGACCGGCATCCGCTTTGTCGATGCTGCCATGCGCGAGCTGTACGTGACGGGCCGGATGCACAACCGCGCCCGGATGATTGTTGCCAGCTACCTGACAAAGAACCTCATGAGTCACTGGAAGATCGGTCTCGACTGGTTCGCCGACACGCTGGTGGACTGGGACCCGGCGGCAAATGCACTGGGCTGGCAATGGGCGAGCGGCTCTGGCCCCGATGCCACGCCCTATTTCCGAGTGTTCAACCCCGAAACCCAGCTGGAGAAGTTCGACAAGCACGGTCGCTACGTGACCCGCCACATCGCCGAGCTGAGCCAGCGCCCGCCTGAAACTGCCACGCAGTTCTACGACGCAATTCCAAGGAGCTGGGGCTTGTCGACCTCGGATAGCTACCCTTCGACGCCCATTGTCAGCGCCAAGGACGGGCGGGACCGGGCGCTCCACGCCTACGAGAACCGGGACTTTTGAGAAGCCGGCATCCGGCTCGCCGCTGCGAAGGTGAACACCATCTGTCGGCGCTTCCGGTGGCGGCAGATCGGGCCAACGTGCACATTCTGACGGCGCCATGATTTCCTGCCAGCGTGGCAGTGGTTGTGAGTGCGACCGGCCCCGCTGCGGTATGAGGCTAAAAGTACCAGCTCGGAGCGTTTTGACAGAAGCAAAAAGCGCCGAGATCGGATGTGCGAATAGCTCGATTTTGCCCAGCTGGTCGTCACCGGAGGCCAGCTTACCCAGCACGGGTATTTACCCCAGACCGATGCGGAATTTACTGCGAGAGATCTGATATTTCCAGGGACTTCCGCAGACCCGCAAAGCCGAAACTAACGGTCGTTGCAGGGTTCAACAGAAAACCCGGTCCGCATAATTTGCGGACCGGGCCTCGGTCTCAGGTCATCAGGACCTTCGGGGGCAATCAGCTGTTGAAGGATGCCGTGCAAGCCGCGCCAGCGTTGATCGCATCATTGGTGCCGGTCAGGTCGATGAGCACGCCTTCTTCACCATCGGTCTCAAAAGCGGTCAGCGTCTGACCAGCTTTGATGTCTTCGACCAGCTGAGCGTTGCTGACGCGGAAGTAGCCGCCCTGATAGTCGCCAGACAGACCATGATCCCGGTCGATGGCATCGGCGGAATAGGTGTTGCCGTTCACGGTCATCACGATCGGTTCACCGTCCACGAGGTCGATGTCAGACTGGGTGAAGATGCCCATATAGCCGAGCTTGTCCATGTCGGTCATACCCACCTGGATGACGTCGCCGTTCGAACCGACCTTTTCCGCCAGGCACGTGTCGCGGGACTCGTTGGCGTAGATCGTCCAGCTACCAGCCTTGGCATATTCAACAAAGCTGTCGCCGGCGCGGGACAGAGTTTCAGTCGCGGAGGCAGCACCGGCCACTGCAACCAGAGCGATAGCGGAGAGGGCGATCTTGGAGGAAAACTTCGACATTTTCTTAATCCTTTCGGATATCTGTTACATTTGAACAGTGAACGACGAAGAGCCTTCGAGGTTCCTCGAAAATGACGAAGTTTCGAATTATTTTTTGCTAGGCAGATCGGGGCGTGTAAACGAGCGGAGCGCCTTCTCTCGTTATTATACGGGTCTGAGAGGATCCGACGATCACCATAGTCCGCATGTCTGCCATGTCTGGCCGCGCCTCGGTGAGAGGCACAACGCGGATTTCTTCCTCTGGCGTGGTGACCGCCCGGGCAAAGATCACCGGGCGGCTATCACCGCAGGCGTCCCTGAGAATCTCCAATGTACGAACAAACCCTTCAGGGCGAGACTTCGACCTTGGGTTGTAAAAGGCCATAGCAAAATCCGCCTCGACTGCGAGGCGCAAACGTTTCTCGATCAGCGCCCACGGCTTGAGGTTATCGCTGAGATTGATGGCACAGAAATCATGGCCCAGCGGCGCCCCGATCAGGGCGCTGGCCGCCAGCATGGCCGTGATCCCGGGCAGCACCTCCAGATCCAGCGCGCGCCAGTCTTCCGGTCCCTCCTCCAACGCCTCAAAGATCGCGGCCGCCATGGCAAAGACGCCAGGGTCGCCGGACGAGACCACCGCAACCCGTCGCCCCGCCGCAGCCATCTCAAGCGCGTGCCGGGCGCGCTCTATCTCGACCCGGTTGTCGCTGGCGTGCTTTACCAGACCGGGCCGATTCTCCAACCGCGCAACATAAGGGATATAGCCTACCGCATCGGTTGCCGCATCCAGCGCGGCCTGCGCCTCCGGGGTGATCAGCGCCTCATTTCCGGGGCCAAGCCCGATGACCTTCAGCCAGCCGCTCACGGGCGCCGCCCCTGTCCGTGGATCATCACGATGGTGAAATAGGGCACCCGGCGCCCCTCGGCCTCGCTGAGCTTCATCACCTGCTGTTCCTCCATCGCGGCGCACTCCACCAGCCACGCCCGGTCGAACTTGCCCGCGCGGCGCAGAGACCGGCAGAGCTTATCGAAATTGCGCCCGATCTTCATCACCACCAGCGCGTCAGTCTCGGCGATCCGGCGGGTCAGCTCGTCCTCGGGCAAGGTCGCCATGACCACCGAGAGCACGTCATCCCCCCAGGTGATCGGCTCGCCGGTCGCCGTCCAGGCCGCCGACATGCCGGTGATCCCGGGCACGACCTCGACCGGCACATCATCCCGCAGGCGAGTGTAGAGATGCATAAAGGAGCCGTAGAAGAACGGGTCCCCCTCGCAAGGCACGACGATGGTCTGGCCGCCCTGAATGCGAAACCGCAAATCAGCGCAGGCCGCATCGTAGAACTCCGCGAGGATCGCATTATAGGCCGGATCGGTCACAGGAATTTCGGTGGTCACCGGGTATTCGAGCGCGATTTCCTCGGCCCCCGGCGCGATGAGCGCGTCGATCAGTTTCCGTGCCCGGCCCCGGCGACCTGCCTTGCGGAAATAGGCCAAATGCCTAGCGCCCCGGATCAGCCGGTCCGCGCGGACACTCATCAGCTCCGGATCACCCGGACCCAGGCCAACGCCAATGAGACGACCGGTCATTCCTTGCGGCTCGCGATGGCGTTTATCGCAGCGACGGTGATGGCAGAGCCGCCCAGCCGCCCCTCGACGATGATCGAGGGCACAGGCTGGTCGGCCCAGAGCGCGTCCTTCGACTCGCGTGCGCCCACAAAGCCAACCGGGCAGCCGATGATTGCCGCCGGGCGTGGGCAGTCGGGGTCCTCGAGCATGTTCAGGAGGTGAAACAGCGCGGTGGGCGCATTGCCGATCGCGACCAGCGCGCCCTTCAGATGGGGCCTCCACAGCTCCAGCGCCGCCGCGGAGCGCGTGTTGCCCATCTCGCGCGCCATCTCCGGCACGCGGGGATCGTGCAGGGTGCAGATCACCTCGTTCTCCGCAGGCAGGCGGAACCGGGTGACACCTTCGCTGACCATCCGCGCATCGCACAGGATCGGGGCGCCACTCTCCAGCGCCATGCGCGCCGCCGCGACCGCGCCGGGGGTCAGTTTCACATGCTCCTCCAGCCCCACCATCCCGGCCGCGTGGATCATCCGCACGACCACCTGTTCTTCATCGACATCGAACCGGCCGAGATCGGCCTCGGCGCGGATGGTGGCAAAGGACTGGCGATAGATCGCCGCGCCGTCTTTTTCGTAATCGTAGGGCATCAGAGTCAGCCTATGGCTTGGGGCAGATCGTTGGGGGTCAGCCCCCGCTCGGTCGGTGTGTCGCCTGCCAAGCCGTTTTTCACAAGATCGAACCGACCGTCACGTCCCACGAGTGTGATCTTCGCAGGACGGGCGCGCGCGCACCCCTTGGTACAACCTGACACGTGTAATCCGGGGATGACAGGGGCGAGTTCGAGAGCGAGGGGTCGGGTCTCGACGCTCGCCTCCTGACAATAGGGCGCGCCGGGGCAGGCATCAGCGGTCAGGCGGGGATCAGGCGTGCCGAGCCAGCCTTCGGGGGCCTGCGCAGCGCCTTCGATCAGAACCATACGCCATGGGGTCAGGCGAATAGCGGACCCCGCCTCTGCTGCGCGGCGCAGATCATCGGCGGTCAGCGCCCCAAACGGGATGCCGGCGAGGAAGCCCTGCTCACAAGGGCCGGGCTGGGTGTGGTACGCTCCCAAGACGTCGCCGGACTGGCCTTCTGCACTCACGAAATCGCGCATCCGCCGCTGATCAGGAGCGCGCATCGATGCAAATTGTTGCGCAACATCGAACAAGACCGGGACCGCGTCTTCTTCGGAGACGCTGTCCGCGACCGTGGCGCCATCGCGCCGGACATACAGCGCGTCGCCGATCCTCTCCAGCCGGATATCGGCGGGATCGTCCCGCAGCACCGGTTCCGCCCCCGTATCTAGGGCAAAGCCGAATTTCGGCGGCAGGTCCGGCAACATCGGCAGCACATCAAGCAGGATGCGCCCCAGCCGGTCGGTCAGGTCCCCGGGTTCCCAAAAGGGCTGGGTGAGGATGTTGCGCCGGGTCTCCACCTCGACGCTGTCATCAAGGAGCCCCAACGCCGCCATCCCATCCAGCACCGCCTGATAATCGCGCACGCCCCGGATCTGCAAATTGGCCCGGCTGGTCAGGTCGATCAGCCCCGAGCCGAAGCGGGCCGCCAGATCTGCCACGCCCGCCGCCTGCTCCGCCGAGAGCCGCCCCTGCCATGCCCGCACCCGCACGATCAGCCCATCGCCGGACATCATTGGTTTCAGCGCGCCGGGGCACCAACCCTTGACCGTAATCATCGCCCCAACTCCGCAAGGATCGAATTCCGACGTGTGTTCCACAGCCCCGCCGCATGCAGCTCCGCAAAGCGGTCCCGCATCGCCTGCAACGCCTCGGGATTGGCCTGTTCCATGAACGCCACCAGCTCGGCGTCGCCCAGCGTCGCGTCATGATAGGCGTCGAACAGATGTGGTCCCACGGCATCGGCCAACTGCGCAAAGGCCGCCATGTGTTCCAGCGTCGCCGCGATCTCCGCCGCGCCCCGGAACCCATGACGCCGCATCCCCGAGAGCCAACCTGGATTGGTCGCACGGGCATGGACAACGCGGGCTATTTCTTCGGGCAAGGACCGTGTCTGCGGACGGTCCGGGTCGGTATTGTCCAGATGCCAGAGCCTTGCCTGCCCGCCCGTCACCGACTGCGCCGCCGCGAACCCCGCCTCATGAGCCGCATAATCGGCGGCCAGCAAGAGGTCACTTTCGGCCAGATCCTGCGTGTGGACAAAAGCTTCGGCGTGGCGCACCCGGTCACGCAGACCTTCCATGTCGCGCACCGGCTCGGCGCCGTCATGGGCCCAGGCACTGGCCGCCAGCCAGGCCTCGCCCGCCGCCTGCCGCCCCGCCGCGCCATAGACCTCGGCGTCCAACCCGAGACCAAAGCTGCCCGGCGCTGGTCCAAACACCCGCGCCCCCGCTTTTGTCACGTAAGGGTTCCAGTCAGGCGCTTCGTCCCGATCCGCCAAGGCCCGGACCGCCTGCCCATGCAGACGGGAGAGCTGCGGGAAGGTGTCCCGGAACAGCCCTGAAATCCGCAAGGTCACGTCAGCGCGCGGCCGCTCCAGCTCGGCGATGGGCAGAATTTCCACGCCCGACACCCGCTCGGAACCCGCATCCCAGACCGGACGCACGCCCATCAGCGCCAGCGCCATGGCAAAATCCTCGCCCGCCGTGCGCATGGTGGATGAGCCCCAGAGATCGACGACCAGCGCCCGCGGCCAGTCGCCCTCGTCCTGCAAATGACGGCGCACCAGCTCCTCGGCCAGCCGCTCGCCCTGTGCATAGGCGGCCCGCGTCGGCACAGCCCGCGCGTCGATCGTGTAGAGGTTCCGCCCCGTCGGCAAAACATCACGCCGCCCGCGATATGGCGAACCCGAAGGCCCCGGCGCGACCCACCGGCCGTTCAGCGCATCCAGCAACCCCTGCCGCTCGGCCTCCCCCGCGCCGTCAAAGGCACTCTCCCGGCCCCAGACATGCAAACCGTCACCAAACTGGCCTTCCTTCACGTCGCAAACAAAGCGGTCGATCCGGGTGATCGCCTCAGCGCTGCACTCGACCCGATCAAGCCCCAGATCATCCTCAACCCCGAGCGCCTGCGCCTCGGCGCGAATGTCCTCTTGCAACCGATCCCGCCGCTTCGGATCGAGCCCGTCCGCGTTAGAAAACTCGTCGAGCAGCGCTTCCAGCCGCGCCAGTCGCTCAGGCGTGCCCGAGGGCTTCAGCGGCGGCGGCACATGGCCGAGCGTCACCGCCCCGATGCGACGTTTCGCCTGGGCCGCCTCACCCGGATCGTTGACGATAAACGGGTAGATGACGGGCAGCGCTCCGGTCAGTACCTCGGGCCAGCACTCTTCGGACAAAGCCACGGCCTTCCCCGGCAGCCATTCCAGCGTCCCATGTGCGCCGATATGGACCAGCGCATCGGCTTGTTCCTGCAGCCAGAGGTAAAACGCCACATATCCGTGGCGCGGGACGCGGGAGAGGTCGTGATAGTCGTCACTCTTGGCGTCCGGCCTGCCCCGCTCGGGCTGGAGCGCCACGAGCACCTTACCGACCCGGAAAGCCCGGAACGGAAACGCACCGCCCACGACATCGGGATCGTCATCCGGCGCGCCCCAAATCTCCGTCAGTTCGCGCCGAAGTTTCTCGGGAAGTCGCGCCAGCGCCGCGGTGTACTCGGATACCGGCCAACGGAGTTCGCCCCCGTCCAGACGCGCCGGAATCTCCCCGGCAACCTCCATTGAATACCCCTCAGCCTCCAGATCACTGAGGATCGCGTCGGCTGAGGCAACCGCGTCGAGGCCAACCGCATGCGCCATGTTCCAGCCCTTGCCCGGGTAGCTCGACAGGACCAGCGCCACACGCCGCTCCGCCGCCGGGGTCTGCCCCAGCGAAACCCAAGCTGCCACCCGATCGGCCACAGCATCAATCCGATCCGCGCGAGGCGTGTGGACAGCGCGGGCGAATTGCAGCTGAGGGTCCCGCGCACCCGCCTCTTTAAATGATGCCACTCCCGTCAGGATCCGCCCGTCCATCTCGGGCAACACCACATGCATAGCAAGATCCGCAGGGGACAACCCGCGCTCAGCGCCTTGCCACGCCGCGCTGTCCGAGGTTGCCAACGCGACCTGAAACACCGGGACACCACCCGCGTCGAGCGGCGAGGTCCCCTCCGCCCCGCGCCCGGAGAAAGAAGTCGCGTTGACGATGGCGACAGGCTTCAGATGCGCCACTTGTCGCCTGAGCCACCCCGCCGCCTCGGGCGCCTTGAGGGACGGCGCGAACAGCCCTATCGCTGCAAAGCCCCGCGCCCGCAGCGCCTCGATCAGTGCAGCCACAGGCGCCAGATCGGCCGCCACAAGGAATGACCGGTAGAAGGTGACGAGCACCAGCCCCTTCGCCCGTCTGGAAATATCCACATCCGCGAGGCCGACCAGAGGGCAGCACACCCCGTCTTCGGGCGTCCACGCGCCAACGGGCGGCAGGGCCTTCTGCCCGCGCACGGGTCCGGCGTAGAGCCCCGATGCCAGCGCCATCTGGGCCAGCGCGGACTGCGCCGCGACAGAGCCGCCCTGATCGCAGAGATGTTGCAGGCGCCTGAGCGTCGAGACCGGCAGGGTCGAAACCGCATCCAGCGCCGGGTCCGCCCGCCCGTCCGCAGGCAGAACCGCCAGCGCGATGCCCCTCTCGGCGGCCAGCGCCTGAACCTGCTGGATACCGTAGCTCCAGTAAGGCACGCCGCCGATGAGCCGGATCAGGATGCCCTTCGCGCCAGCAAGCGTCTGCTCCACATAGGTATCCACCGACAGCGGGTGGGTCAGTGCAGACAGGTTCGCAAGCCGCAGGGACGGCAAGCCGTCGCGCCCGCGTCGCCAGCCCTCCGCAAACGCCCCGAGATCGGAGTCGGAGAAGGACAGCACCACCAGATCCGCCGGGCTTTGCCCCAGATCACGCGGCGTGTCAGCCTCTTCCAGCCCGTGGCTTTCGCGGAAAACGACGTGCATCTTACTCGGCGACCTCCTGCACCGCGCCCAGAGCGGTGTGGATGCGGGCGGTGTCGATATCGTCATGCTCGGCGATCACGACGACGCGGCCCTGACGGGACTCACCCGGTCCCCACGGGCGGTCATACTGATGCCGCACCCGCGCGCCCACCGCCTGCACGAGGAGCCGCATGGGCTTGCCCGCCACAGCGGCGTAGCCTTTGACCCGCAGGATATTCTGGCTCTTCGCCATCTCCTCAATCCGGCGCACCAGAGCTTCGGGGCTGTCCAACTCCGGCAGATCCACGACGATGCTCTCAAAATCTTCATGATCGTGATCATGGGGGTCGTCATGGTGCGACGGGCGCGCGTCAATATCGTCCTCGGCGGCGGCCTCCAGCCCGAGGATCACACGGGGATCGACCGCGCCCTCGGCCACCTCAACCACTGGCAGCGGGCGGGGGGCCTCGGCGGCGATGATCTCGCGCGCCTTCGTCACGCCCTCGGGACCGGCCAGATCGGGCTTGGTCAGCAGGATGATGTCGGCGCAGGAGATCTGGTCCTCGAAAACCTCCGACAGCGGCGTCTCATGGTCGAGGCTGTCATCGGCGGCGCGCTGGGCGTCCACCCGCGCCACGTCCGGCGCGAACCGTCCCGCCGCCACGGCCTCGGCATCGGCAAGCGCGATAACCCCGTCCACAGTGATCTTCGAACGGATATCGGGCCAGTCAAACGCCTTGAGCAGGGGCTTGGGCAGGGCCAGACCAGAGGTCTCGATCAGGATGTGATCGGGGCGCGGGTCCAGCGCCATCAGCGCCTCGATGGTCGGGATGAAATCGTCGGCCACGGTGCAGCAGATGCAGCCATTGGCCAGCTCCATGATGTTCTCGGCGGGGCAGTCGGGGATGGCGCAGCTCTTCAGGATCTCGCCATCCACCCCCACATCGCCGAACTCATTGACCACCACCGCCAGCCGCCGCCCGCCGGGGTTCTGCATCAGATGCCGGATCAGCGTCGTCTTGCCCGAGCCGAGAAAGCCGGTGATCACGGTGACGGGCAGTTTGGTCAGGGTCTTCATTCGGCGGCCTCCTTGGGCGCTGTCGCTGTTGCTGTCGTCAAAGGGGGGATGCGCGCGATGCAGTTGCGCTTGAAATGTTCGGGACGGCTGCGCCAAGGCACCAGCCCGTCCGGGGTTCCGGCGTAGAGCGTGGCGCCTTCGGCCACGAGCGCCGCGTCGTCCTCGGTGAAGTTGCCGTAGACAAAGGTCCAGCGCCCCTCACCACGAAACGCCACCGAGCAGCCGTGATCACAGTTGGACATGCACTCCACCGGGATGACCCGCAGACCTTCGGGCCGGGCATCCATCAGCCGGTCCGCGAGCAGCTCACCGGGGCGCTGGCCATCATCAGGTATCTCCCGTCCGGCGCGGCACTTCACGCAGACAAGCAATTCGGCCTCGGCCATGGCGCTCCTTTTCCCGGGGGGCGTCAGACGTCCGGCGCGATGCGGACCCCCGACACCGGCACACCCCGTCCGTTCGTCGTTCCCGCGCTGGCAGGTCTCCCGGCTTGCGGATTTGGGCCTGGGCCCTCGGCCCCTCGCCTTCCCGGCACGATGCCAGTGGCTGTGAGAGACCTCTCCGGTCACGGTCGCGGGGGCGGCCGGGCTCACATTGCGTGGCCCTGTTCCCTTTTCACCCGTTGCAACGGGCACCAGTACGCTCTTGGCATGGCGTCAACGACGCCCCCAAGTCAAGCCGTCAGCGCCTGAATAACGCGCCGTCAAACCGCCGCGGCTCCGACCGGCAAAGCCGGTATCAAAAGCTGGCACATCTCAGACCTGTTCTTCACCTCAGCGAAATCCCGCCTGCATGGGGGAGCCCAGAAGTTGCTCATCGGGCTTTCTCGTCGTTTGTTGAAACCCGACGGGGGCTACAAGCATGAGGGATTGACCGTCAGCGTCCGACCTCACCGCGCCCCCGTGCAGCGTCTGTCGATTTCCGACAGACCTGAATAAGCATTGGAGCAATGAGTATGACTAGAGAGTTTGCTGAGTTTATCGGAACCTTCACATTGGTCTTTCTAGGATGCGGGTCAGCGGTGATCGCCGGAACCCATATTGGCTACACCGGCGTGAGCTTTACGTTCGGCCTGTCGCTGATCGGCATGGCCTACGGGATCGGGGCTGTCTCGGGCTGCCACATCAATCCCGCCGTATCGCTGGGCGCTGTTGTCGCCGGTCGCATGGAAATGTCGCTGGCCATTCGGTACATGATCGCACAGGTGGCCGGTGCACTCGCTGCGGCGCTGGTGCTGCTGATGATTGCCAACGGCAAGGCGGATTACAGCGTGGCGACAAACGGGCTTGGCCAGAATGGCTGGGGGGCCGGGTATCTGGGCGAATATGGTGTGGTTTCCGCCTTCATCTTTGAAGCCGTCGCAACCTTCCTCTTCGTCCTCGTCATACTCGGCGCGACCTCCGCCGCCGCACCGGCGGCGATGGCAGGGTTGGTCATCGGCCTGACGCTGATCGCGATTCATCTGGTTGGCATCGACGTGACCGGCGTCTCGGTCAATCCCGCGCGTTCCATTGGACCAGCACTCTTTGCGGGCGGCCACGCGATTGGGCAGCTTTGGTTGTTCATTCTGGCGCCGATCATTGGGGCCGTTGGAGCGGGAATGGTCTGCAAGACCGGACTGCTTGATCCCAAGGCATAACGCCCCCCATAAGGGTGCCAAAGTGCGAGGGCGGTCCATGCCGTCCCCGCCTGCAGTCGAACGCCACAGTATTTCAAGGAAAGCCCCGGTCCATGGACGAACTCACCCAACGGCACAATGAAAAGATGAAGCGGATCAAGGCCGCCCGGGACGAGATGATGAAGACCAAGACCGAAGAAAAAGGTCTGATCATGGTCCATACCGGCAAGGGCAAAGGCAAAAGCTCGGCAGGCTTCGGCATGATCATGCGCTGCATCGCCTGGGGAATGCCCTGCGCGGTCGTGCAATTCGTCAAGGGCAACTGGGAGACCGGGGAAAAGAAGCTGCTGCGCGAGAAGTTCACTGAAAAATGCCGGTTTTTCGTCTCGGGCGAGGGCTTTACCTGGGAGACGCAGGACCGGGAGCGTGATGTGGCGGCGGCGAGAAACGGCTGGGAGATCGCCAAACAGCAGATCCTCGACCCCGAAATCCAGCTCGTGTTGCTCGACGAGATCAACATCGCGCTTCGGTATGATTACCTCGATATCGACGAGGTGGTGGACTTCCTGCTGACGCAAAAGCCGCACATGACCCATGTCTGCCTCACCGGCCGCAACGCCAAGCCTGAGTTGATCGAAGCCGCCGACTTGGTCACCGAGTTCGAGCTGGTCAAGCACCCATTCCGCGACGGGGTGAAAGCCCAGCGGGGCGTGGAGTTTTGACTAAGGATGGTCGAAAATCATGAACTGGCAAAGCGAATTTACGACTCTGCCCTGTGCTATATTTCCGGAGGACAACTTCTTGATTCTCGCGTTGGAGATTATGGCAAGGCATCAGTTATGCTCTCCATATTTGGATTTGAGCTGTTGCTGAAATGCGTTTACGTCCTCGAATATAATGATCTCTCCAAAGATGGTCACAACTACTGGAAGATTTGGAATAGCTTGCCAGAATCAGCTCGCAAGACCTTAAAGTCGAATGCAAAATCTAGATTCGGATCATACGCCGATTACTCTGATATGGCAAAAGTTCTGAATGATCTTGAAGATGCATTTACAAGGTCAAGATACAGCTACGAACTCGATAAGACAAAAACGAACGTGGAGATTAATGAACGCGCTCGCGCATGGATTGAAAGGGGAGCACCAGCTGACGACGCCAAGTTTCGATTTCGGCCGAATGAAAGAATGGGCTTGGTCTATGCACTAGCCAGATACATTCAGGAGCGCTTGGGTTTGGAAGAGATCGACGTGTTGACGCTATGACCCGCGCCCTCATGATTCAGGGCACCGGCTCCAATGTGGGCAAGTCCATGCTGGTCGCAGGGCTCATCCGGGCTGCGCGGGCGCGAGGGTTGTCGGTGGCGCCGTTCAAGCCGCAGAACATGTCCAACAACGCCGCCGTGACCTCGGACGGGGGCGAGGTCGGGCGGGCACAGGCGCTTCAGGCGCGGGCGGCGGGGCTGGCGCCGCATACGGATATGAACCCGGTACTGCTGAAACCCGAGACAGATACCGGTGCCCAGATCATCGTACAGGGTCGGCGCTGGCGCTCGGCCCGTGCCCGCGAGTACAGCGCGCTGAAACCGCAGCTTCTGGAAAAGGTACTGGAGAGCTTCAACCGCCTGACATCACAGCACGATCTGGTGATCGTCGAGGGCGCAGGCAGCCCCGCAGAAGTGAACCTGCGTAAAGGCGACATCGCGAATATGGGCTTTGCCCGCGCCGCCGGGGTTCCCGTGGTGCTGGCCGGGGATATCGACCGCGGCGGTGTGATCGCTCAGATTGTCGGCACGCAGGCGGTCATGGCCCCGAAAGATGCCGCGCTGGTCCAAGGCTTCCTCATCAACAAGTTCCGGGGTGACCCGTCGCTGTTCGATGACGGCTACCGGCTGATCGAAGAGTGCACGGGCTGGCGCGGCTTTGGCGTCTGTCCGTGGTTCCCCGAGGCCTGGCGTCTGCCCGCCGAGGATGCGCTCGACATCCACACGACCTCTGCGCGTGGGGGCCTGCACGTGGTCTGCCTGCGCCTGTCCCGGATTGCGAATTTCGACGATCTGGACCCGCTGGCGCAGGAGCCCGGCGTGCGCCTGACCATGCTCGGCCCCGGCAAAGCCCTGCCCGGTGACGCCGATCTGGTAATACTCCCCGGCAGCAAATCCACCCGGGGTGATCTGGCGTACCTCCGGGCGCAGGGCTGGGATGTGGATCTCGCCGCCCATGTCCGACGCGGCGGGCGGGTGCTGGGCATTTGTGGCGGATATCAGATGCTTGGGACGGTCATTGCAGATCCTGACGGGATCGAAGGTGAGCCGGGTGAGAGCCCCGGCCTGGGGCTTCTGGACGTCACCACCGTGATGTCCGGCGACAAGCGCCTGACCGAAGTCACCGCCACCCATGCCGCCACCGGGACGCCTTTCGGCGGCTATGAGATCCATATGGGCCGCACCACCGGCCCCGATTGCGCGCGGCCCTTCGCACATGTAGCGGACCAACCCGAGGGCGCCACCAGTCCCGACGGTCGAATTGCAGGCAGCTATCTGCACGGCATGTTCAGCTGGGATGCGTTCCGGCGGACGTTTCTCGGGGATGCTGGCTCGGACCTCAGCTATGAGGCAGGAGTGGACCGAGCGCTGGACGCACTCGCCGATCACATGGAAACCCATCTGGATGTGGACGGGTTGCTGGGTATCGCTCGGCGGCACAACACCTGACCCTTCTGTATCTCCGCTTTGCTATTCTAGGCCCATCAGCAACCTTGGCCGAGGTCGCTGACGGGGTGGTGCGCGACGTCTGACGCTTGTGGCATGACCAACTTCACGAGCTTGTCGGCACTACTGAACTTCGTCCCGTTTTCAGGACATTCTGAATGTTGCCTCTACGCTGCGATTTTCCAACTCATTTCTGTGAACGCCTTTGCCGGTGTCTGGTAGCCGATGGCTGAATGGCGGCGCGGGCGGTTGTAGAAGACCTTGATGTAATCGAAGATAGCGGCCCTGGCGTGTGCCCTTGTTGCGAAGCGCTGGCGGTGGACCAGTTCCTTTTTGAGCGAAGAAAAGAAGCTCTCCATTGGCGCGTTATCAAGGCACTCCCCCTTTCGGCTCATGGATTGCGTCAGCTTCGCGCGGTGGATGATTTTGCGATAGTCCCCACTGGCATATTGCACGCCGCGGTCCGAATGCGGGCTCAGCCCCGGGACCGGGCCGCGCCGATCCAGAGCTATTCGGAGCGCGTCGCAGCAGAGCTTCACCAGCAAATGATCGGCCATCGCCCATCCGACAAATTCGCGCGTGGCCATGTCTTTGACGGCCGCCAGGTAGAGCCAGCCCTCGTCGGTATCCACGTAGGTGATATCAGCGAGCCAGACGGTGTTCGGGATGTTGCAATGAAACGCCCGCCGCAGAAGGTTTGGAGATGGGGTCAGCTTGTGATTGCTGTTCGTGGTGATGGGCTTGCGAGGCGCGCGCGGACGGGCTGATATGATCTTCGTGCCTGTCACCGGACAGCGGGGTACTTTACCCCTGTCGATGAGAGGAGCACGACATGGGACAGCATCGACGGAAATACACGGATGAGTTCAAGGGTGAGATGCGCTGTGCGCCACTGGTTCAAGCACCGCATCGAACGCGGTTGAGCGGCTTTATGAGCCGGGCGCGACGCAGGGCAGCGTGGCGAAAGAGCTGGGGATCACCGGCACGCAGCTGAAAACCTGGCGGCTGGAGATCGAGGCGTTCGGCTCGATGGAGGCCAAACGTCGCCAGAAGGCGGATGCCGCCGAGATGGAGCGGCTGGCAGAGGAGAACGAGATCTTACAAATGGGTGAGCAGGCGAACGCCACCGGTCCGAGGGCGCCTGCGAACGCTTTTTTCGCAGCAAGGGCGGTGAAGTGAGGGCATGAGCGCCACTGGTCCGAGCGACTGCCCGAACGATGAACAAGCGCGCTTTCATCACTGCCCACAAAGCTCAGTTCGACTGACCGTGGCCCCAGTGGGGCCGCGTAAGCGGGAGAACGCGGTTTCGACACTTTGCCGACTGGTCCGCCTGTCACGCAGTTGGTTTTATGGTCACGGCGCCGGTGAGGCAGCCCGTGAAAGTCGGGAGGCGCGGCGTGCGGCACGGGACAAGGCACTGCTGGAGCGGATCAGCCATTTTTTCAAAGCCAGCAAACACCGCTACGGGTCCAGGCGTATCCACCGGGATCTGTGCGCTGACGGGGAGCGCGTCCCGGAGCGGCGCGTGGCCAGAATAATGCGCGAAAACAGGATCTCAGCCGGCCAGCGCAAGCCACGCAAGCCGGTGACCACAAACAGCAAGCACAAGCTGACCCCGTCGCCCAACCTGCTGCTGCAGGCATTTCATTGCACCACCCCGAACACCGTCTGGCTGGCGGATATCAGCTACGTTGATACCGGCGAGGGCTGGCTCTACCTGGCAGCGGTCAAGGAATGAGCCATGTCTGCCGCCGCCCATCGGGCTCCGACCGGTGGCGCCGCGATGGGCAACTCCAAGGACAATGGCGCATGCGACCCGCGAAATCGTCGGCTGGTGCATGGCCGACCCCCTGGGCGCTGAACTGCGCTGCGACGCGCTCCGGATGGCCCTGGACCGGCGCGGTCCGCTCCCGGGGCTGATCCTGCATTCGGACCGCGGCGTACAATATGCCAGTGGGGACTATCGCAAGATCATCCACCGCGCCAAGCTGATCCGATCCGTGAGCCGCAAGGGTCAGTGCCTCGGGTTCAAGCTGGTCCGCGCCAGCGGATCAAACGATCCGGGGGATCGTTTGAAGGCGCAGAACGCCCCGATGGAGAGCTTCTTTTCTTCGCTGAAGAAGGAGCTGGTCCATCGCCATCGGTTCGGACCCCGGGAACAGGCCAGGGCCGCGATCTTCGAGTACATCGAGGTCTTCTACGGGCCGCCAACGCCGCCATTCAGCTATCGGCTACCAGACGCCGGTTCAAGCGTTCACAGAGATGAGTTGGGAAATCGCAGCGTAGAGTCAACAATCAGACTGTCCGGAAACAGAGACGAAGATCATGTCTTGCAACGCGTATAAGGGGGACACCACAGACACCGCGAGTCTGCGGATCGCCTGCGTTGTGCCTGAAAATCACCCGGAGCCTGTTTCCTATGCGGCTGCGCATCAGGCACACTGGGACGCAAACACGAGCAAGCCCGCAAATGACGACTGGCGGTATTATTCCGGCTGGACGCAAAATGAGCTAGGTGTGACGAGACCTATCGAAGCTTTGGAAAAGAAGGTGTCGTCAGCATTCCGCTGGCAAACGCTCAGGAAGGTGACGCGGCCTGTCAGAAGGACCTCGGCACTGCAAACGCCCGGATGCTGGAATTTCACGAGAGCGGCGGCGGCTGGGGCGTGGGCGGAATGATCCACACAACTCCAAAAAAGGAAATTTGCTGACCAAGGATGCCGGCATGGAGCGCTTTATCGTTCGCATCAACGGTCAGCCGTCAAACGCCTGGGACTAAGTCGTCTCAAGTGCATGTTCTAACCGCGCCCATGACGCCTCGCCATCGGTGAGCCCGAGCCGGATCCAGCTCTTGGAATAAGGAAAAATCCGGGACCAGATATGATGCCGCGCAAGGTGATCTTGCGCGGCATCCGCGTCATGGGTCTCATAGGTGCGGAACAGAGGCGTTCCGCCGACCAGCCGCCACCCTGCCCGCTCCGCCATCCCGTCCAGCCGGGCGGCATCACGGGCCAACCTGCGCCGCGTCTCTGCAATCCATGTCGCGTCCAAAAGCGCCGTCGCGCCAATCGCCGCAGCGGGACCGGAAACAGCCCAGGGGCCAGCAGCGTCGGTCAGCAGGGTCTCCAACGGCCCAGTGGTCAGGGCAAAGCCCAGACGCACCCCGGCGAGACCGAAAAACTTGCCGAAGGAGCGCAGAACCACGGTGTTGGGCAGGTCTGCCAGATGTGGAGCGAGAGAGAGCTCTGGCTCCGGGTCGGCAAAGCTTTCATCAACAATGAGATGGCCCACCTGCCCCGCCAGATCAAGCAGGTCTGCGGGCGCATGAGCTTGCCCATCGGGATTGTTCGGGTTCACCAGAACGGCCACGGGTGCTCCCGCCAGCGCCTGCACACTCTCGACCTCGCGCACGTCATGCCCCGCCGAACAAAAGCTCGCCGCGTGCTCGTTATAGGTCGGCGCGAGGATGCGGACCTCCCCGGCGGGCAGGACGCGGGGCAGGAGCTGGATCGCCGCCTGTGCGCCGGCCACAGGCAGACAGGGTGCGCCGCCATAGAGATCCGACGCGGCCCGTGACAGTGCCGACAGTGCGGAGGCTTCGGGCAAGCGGTCCCAGACGGATCCCGGCAATTCCGGCACTAGGTAGGGGCGTGGGTTAATGCCGGTCGACAGGTCGATCCAGTCCTCTGCCGCACCACCAAACCGGGCGCGCGCCGCGTCAAGATTGCCCCCGTGATCCCTCATGCCACCGCTCCGATCGTTAGTAAGGCCAGCGTCAGAAGATAGGCCTTGCGCGCCAGATTCAGGCCTGCGTCGATATCAATCCCGCTGGCGTCCTCACCCTCGGGATACAGCCAGGGTTGCGGCTCGACGCCGGTTTCATAGGCGCGCGGCCCCGAGAGGCGCACGCCCAGCGCCGCCGCCATGGCGGATTCCGGCCAGCCCGCATTGGGAGAGCGATGCTGCCGCGCATCCCGCTGCATCACCCGCCACGCCTCGCCGGGTCGGGGCGCCACGAGGCAGATCAGCGCGCCAGTCAGACGTGCGGGGATCAGGTTCACCAGATCGTCCAGCCGTGCCGCACTGCGCCCGAAATCGAGGTAGCGCTCAGAACGGTAGCCAATCATGGAATCCATGGTGTTGATCGCCTTGTAGGCGACTAATCCCGGCAGACCGAGCAGAATGCCCCAGAAGAGCGGAGCAATGACCCCGTCCGAGGCATTCTCGGCGAGGCTCTCGATGGCCGCGCGGGAGATCCCGCCCTCATCGAGCTGATTCGGATCGCGCCCGACAATCATGGATACGGCCTGGCGAGCGCCCGCCAGATTGCCTTCGATCAGCGGATTGGCCACGGCGGCCACGTGGTCGCGCAAGCTGCGCGCCGCGAGGAAGGGCCATGCCAGAAGCACCGTCAGCAGAGGACCCGCCAGCAATTGCAGCAAGACTGCGGGGATCAGCACGGCAACCAGTACCGCAACCACGGTCAGCGTCCCGGCCCGGCGCCTCTCCGCCGGGGTACCGGTGTTCAACCGTCCCTCCAGCCGCGAGATCAGGTTACCGATCCAGATCACCGGATGGCCTATGGCGCGAACGAGCCGATCCGGCCAGCCGAGCGCCAGATCGAACAGGGCCGCAAGCAGCATCGGGGTGATCATTCCGGGCCTCCGGTAGTGAAATGAAGGATATGACGGAACCCGGCATGCTCCAGCGCCGCGCGGGCGGGCTGTGGGTCGGCTCCGCGCGGAAAAATCACACCTCGCAGCGACCCCGTATGCGCGCGCAGCCACCCCAGCGCGCCAAGCGCCTGCGCAATCTCTGGGGTCGGATCATCCGCAGGGCCGCGTAAGGCCGTTGTGCGGGAGGCCGAAAGGCTCGACAGTTGCGCGAGGATCGCGAGGTCCCCGCAAGCCCCCGGCCAGCGCGCCACCAGATCGGAGACATCCGGGAAGCGGAGGTCCTGAGCGTCCGTATACTCTCCCGCGCCAAAGGTGCCGCCAACGATCAGCGCTTGCGGCGGCGGCGGCAGGTCGCGCAGCACGCGGGCCTCGCGCGGCGCCCAGAGCAAACGGTCGGGGTGGGGGTACATGAGCGGGTCCGTGGCGCCCTCGGCCGCGAGGCAGGCGCGGGCGAGCACTTCCGGCTCAATGCCCCCCGCCGCACGGCCCAGCGCCACTAAGGCCGCCGTGGATATTCCCGCTCCGCACCCCGGCGGCAGGTCGGCCCTCAAGGTCAGCAGCGGCACCGGAACCCCGAGCGCCCGCGCAAAGCGCTCCCGCTGCTCCGCTTCCACCAGTCCGGAACCCGCCGCATCCAAGATCACCCCCAGATCGGGACAAGGCAGCGTTACGAGGGCCAGCGGACCGTCCGGGCCCATGCGCCCCTGGATCCACTCCCCGAAATGACCGCTGACACGCAGGCTCATGAGGCGATCCGGTTCACATAACCCACCGCCGCCCCCGAGGGGTGCAGGCTGATCTGCGTGGCCGAGAGTGGGGCGATGTGAAACGCCAGCGCCGGTCCCGGTCCGCCCAGCGCCATGGACAGCGCGGCGCGGATGGTGCCGGCATGGGCCACCACGGCGATGGTCTCGCCCGCCACCGCCAGACGGGTCAAGGCCGGGGTCACGCGATCGCAGAGATCGGCAAAGCTCTCGCCCCTGTCCCAGAGGTGCATTGCCAGCGCTTCGGGAGTCAGCGGCCCGAGATCCGGCAGATCCGCCAGAGGCTGCCCGTCCCAGATGCCGAAATCCTGCTCCCAGATATCAGGCTCTGACCGGAGGGCACGCCCCGGAAAGAGCGCCTCCGCCGTCACCCGGCAGCGCTGCGCGGGAGAGTTAATCACGTGTGCGACCGGCGGCAGGGTGGCGGCCAGCGCCGCGCAGGCCGTCGGGTCAGGCTCTGCGGCAAAGTCGCTGCGCCCGGCCAGCCGGTCCGGCGTTGTGATCCGGGCGTGACGGATCAGGATCAAAGAGGCAGGCAGAGGCATTTTCGCTGTCAGACGGCTTCCATTTCGAGGCGTGTTATGATGTGTCATCTCACGATGGCAAAGTCGATCCTCATCACCGGCGGGGCCCGGTCCGGAAAATCCGCTCTGGCTGAGCGGCTGGTGCAGGATATTGGGCCAGATCCCCTTTATATTGCGACTGCTCAGGCGTTCGACGGTGAGATGGAGGATCGCATTGGCCTCCACCAGGACCGTCGCGGACCGGAATGGGGGCTGATCGAAGCGCCTTTGGACCTGACCGGCGCGCTGGCGCAGGCGGGAACCCGGCCTTGCCTCGTGGATTGCCTGACCCTCTGGCTGACCAACCTCATGCTGGCCGAACGTGACTGGCGTGAGGAAGCGGACCGCCTCGCGGCGCTGATCGGCACTCTGCCCGGTCCGGTCGTGTTCGTGACCAACGAAGTCGGGCTCGGGATCGTGCCCGAAACGCCTCTTGGCCGCGCGTTCCGGGACGCGGCCGGGACGCTCAATCAACAGGTTGCCGGGCGCTGCGACGAGGTGTTTCTCTGCGTCGCAGGCCAACCCCTCAAGGTAAAACCCCATGGATCTTGACGCGCTGATCGCAGGCACGGACCTGCCGCAATTCGACGAGGCAGCCGCCGAGGCGGCCCGCGCCCGGCAGGCGGAACTGACGAAGCCGCCCGGCGCGCTGGGGCGGCTCGAAGAGCTGGCGATCTTTATGGCGGGCTGGCAGGGGACGGCCCAGCCCCGGATCGAGCGAGCGCAAGCGCTTGTCTTTGCCGGGAACCACGGGATCTGCGCGCAGGGCGTGAACCCGTTTCCGCAGGAGGTCACCGCCGCCATGGTGGCAAATTTCGAGGCCGGAGGCGCAGCGATCAACCAGCTTTGCGCCGTGGCCGGGGCGGATCTGAGCGTGATCGCGCTGGATCTCGACACGCCCACCGCCGATTTCACCACGGGCCCCGCCATGAGCGCCGGGGAAACCCGCGCGGCCATGGCAAAGGGGGCTGAGGCCGTGGACCCAAGCGCATCGGTTCTGGTGCTGGGCGAAATGGGCATCGGCAACTCCACCATTTCCGCCGCGCTGGCCTGCGCCTGCCTCGGCGGCGAGGCGCGCGACTGGATCGGGCGCGGCACCGGCTCCGACGATGCGGGGATGGCGTTGAAGGCCGACGTGGTGGCGAAGGGCGTCGCCCTGCACGGGACAGGCACTCCGCTGGAAATCCTCGCGGCCCTCGGCGGGCGGGAGCAAGCCGCCATGGCGGGCGCGGTCCTCGCCGCCCGGGCGGCGCGCATCCCGGTGTTGCTCGACGGCTATATCTGCACGGCGGCCATGCTGCCCCTGTGGCGGATCAACCCCGCCCTTTTGGACCATTGCCTCGTCTCCCACCGCAGCCGTGAGCCCGGTCACATCCGTATCCTCGACGCCATCGGCAAGCCTGCGATCCTGGACATGGACATGGCACTGGGCGAGGGTTCGGGCGCGGCACTGGCTCTGCCGATCCTACGCGCGGCGCTCGCCTGCCACAACGGCATGGCGACATTCGCCGAAGCGGGCATCGGCGGCTGATGCACTCCCGGCTTGATGAGCTGCGGCTGGCGGTGATGTTCCTCACCCGCCTGCCTGTGGGGACGCTGACAGACCCGCCGCCCCTCAGCCGCGCGGCCTGGGCCTTTCCTTTGGTTGGGCTCATTCCGGGGTTGGCGGGCTGGCTGGCCCTCTCCCTGACCGGAGGCGTTCTGGGCGGAATGCTGGCAGTGCTGGCCATGGTGCTGATCACCGGCGCGCTACACCATGACGGGCTGGCGGATTTCGCGGACGGCATCTGGGGCGGGCGTGACAAGGCACGCGTTCTGGAGATCATGCGCGACAGCCGCACCGGCAGCTACGGGGTGCTGGCGCTGATCCTGTTCACGACCCTGCCCGCGTTGGCGATGGCCGAAGTTGGCGCGTCTCTGCCCGCGTTTCTTTTCGCAGGCGTGTCCAGCCGCCTCGCGATGCTGGTCGCCATGACCCGGATGCCCCCGGCGCGGACGGATGGTCTTGGCGAAGACGCAGGCGGGAGAGCAAACTTGCTCTGGGGCGCGATAATCGTGGCATTTCTGGGTCTCTGGACCGGCGCCGCCGCGATCCCGGCAGCGCTCATCGCGGCCGCGGTCGCCTTTGGTCTCGCTCGGCTGGCCCTAAAACGGATCGGCGGACAAACCGGCGACGTTCTGGGCGCGATCCAACTCACCAGCGAGGCCGCGATCTGGGTGACCCTCGCCGCGCTCAGCGGCTGAAGTTCAGACCAGAACTTCCTGTCGCTCCTGCTCCGGCACCCCAAACACCCGGCGATACCGGGCGATCTCGTCCGCAGGGCCAGTGGCCTTACCCGGGTTATCGGACAGCTTGACCGTCGGATGACCATTCGCCGTCTGAGCTTTGCAGACCAGCGAGAATGGCGCCAGCGCATCGCCTGCAACCAGCCCACGGAAATCATTGGTCAGGTTCGTCCCCCATCCAAAGCTCACCCGCACCCGGTTGCGGAACCGCGTATGCAGCTCGGCGATCTTTGCTTCGGTGAGCCCGTCGGAGAAAATGACCAGCTTTTCACGCGGATCCTCGCCGCGCTCCTGCCACCAGCGGATCGCCGTCTCGGCTCCGGTGGCAGGATCTCCGGAGTCGATGCGGATGCCGGTCCAGCCCGCCAGCCAGTCTGGCGCGCCTGCGAGAAACTGCTCGGTCCCGTAAGTGTCGGGGAGGATGATCCGCAGATTGCCCTCGTGCTCTTCATGCCAGTCGGCGAGCACGTTATAGGGCGCCTGCCGCAGAGCCGCATCATCCTCGGCCAGAGCTGCGTAGACCATAGGTAGCTCATGGGCATTGGTACCGATGGCCTCAAGGTCGCGTTCCTTGGCGATCAGGCAGTTCGACGTGCCGATAAAGCTTTCGCCAAGCCCCTCGTGCATGGCCTGCACGCACCAGTCTTGCCAAAGATAGGAGTGCCGACGGCGAGTGCCGAAATCGGCGATCTTGAGCCCGTCAAGCTGCCTGAGATGCTCGATTTTCTCCCAAAGCTTCGTCATGGCGCGGGCATAGAGCACCTGCAGCTCAAACCGCCCGAGATCGCGCAGAACCGCCCTGCCGCGCAGCTCCATCAGGATCGCCAGCGCCGGAATCTCCCAGAGCATCACTTCGGGCCAGCTGCCCTCGAAGACCAGCTCAAACTGGTCCCCCACACGCTCAAGATGGTAGTCGGGCAGCCGCAGCCGTTCGAACCAGTCCATGAAATCCGGGGTGAACATCTGGCGTTTACCGTAGAAGGTGTTGCCCCGCATCCACGTGGACTCGCCGCGCCGGAGCGACAGACTGCGCACGTGGTCGAGCTGTTCGCGCAGCTCGCCCTCATCCACCAGCTTTGCCAGCGGGACCGAGCTGGTCCGGTTGATCAGGCTGAACGTGACCCGCGTGTCAGGGCGGCGCCTGAAGACGGTCTGACACATCAGAAGCTTATAGAAATCCGTATCGATAAGGGACCGGACGATCGGGTCGATCTTCCATTTGTGGTTCCAGACACGGGTGGCGAGATCAACCATCGGCTCGGACTTTCAGACTATCAGGGCAACTGCGGAGGTTTAGTCTACACCAGCCCCTGCCGCGGACGCCAGCGGATGGGTCACCAGCCCTTATCCGCGTAGCCCATATAGATCACCGTCTGCACCGGGATCGGCCCAAAGACCGGGTCGAGCTTGCCATCGATCCCAACAGGTCCCAACCCGGTGAAGTCGCGAGCTGCGAGACCCGCTCGGGTGAGCGCAGCGCGGAGTTCCGGTTTCTTGATAAACATGTCGGGGTCATGGGCGCCCTTGGGCAAAACCCGCAGCACGTTCTCGGCCATGGTGATCGCAGCAAAGCGAGCTACGGGATTGCGGTCCAGCGTGTCAAAGAGGAACCGGCCACCGGGTTTCAGCACCCGCTCCACCTCCCGAAGCACCTGATCGAGATCCTGGACATGCTCCAGCACGTCCACACAAACCACCGCATCGAAATGGCCGCTTTCGTAGGGGAGATCCTCGCCCACACCAACATCGTAACGGATCGTGAGCCCACCAGCTTCCGCATGAGCACGGGCGGCGGCAATCGCCTCAGCGGCCGGGTCGATTCCGGTGACGTTAGCGCCCCGCTCAGCCAGCGCTTCGGCCATAAATCCGCCGGCGCAGCCCAGATCAAGGACCTTCTTTCCCTGCCATTCCATGTGGCGGTTGAACCATTTCAGGCGGCCGGGGACCATTTTTCGGAGGACGCGCAGCCAACGGACATCATCAGCCCACCATTTTTGGGCGACGTCATCGTATATAGAGAGATTGTTTCGTGTTTCAGCGTTCATGACCCTGTACTCCACACTGTTTGCATGAGTTATTTTATTTTTGGGTCGTTTTTTTTGTATCGTTTTGAGGGATTTGGGTATTTTCTAGGATTGGCGGTGACCTACTCTCCCGCGTCTTAAGACGGAGTACCATTGGCGCAGCGGCACTTAACTTCCGAGTTCGGTATGGGGTCGGGTGTTTTGCTCGCGCTATGACCACCAATCCGA